>NZ_JBJKFJ010000001.1:0-769642 GCF_050473265.1 Pseudomonas pichavaramensis
AGGGGACTAATCGCGTCCGACCACTTCTTATGTGAACAGCATTACGGCCTGTGCCGGGCGTTTTCGTGTGTGGGGTGGATAACGCTGTTTTCATCCGCCATTGCCGGAAGCTAGGTACCCACCTTTGGTGGACGAGCTTCGCGTTGTGCGCCTTGCGCTGCTCAGCCTTTCGGCTGTTGCTGGGTGATGCAGTGGATGTTGCCGCCGCCCAGGAGAATCTCGCGTCCCGGGACCATCACCACCCGGTGCTCGGGGAAGATGCGTTGCAGGATGGCGCGGGCTTCCTCGTCCTTGGCGTCGTCGAAACTCGGCGCGACGATGCCGCCATTGACGATGAGGAAGTTGACGTAGGAGCCGGCCAGGCGGATCGACGGATCACGCTCCTGGCTGCCATCGGCCATGTCGACGCCAGCGCACTCTTCTTCGGTGGCGTGCAGTGGCCCGGGAATCGGCATCTTGTGCACGATCAGCTGACGGCCCTTGGCATCGCGTGCGCCTTCCAGCACGCGCATGGCGGCCTGGCAGCGCGGGTAGTTGGGGTCGTTCTCATCGTCGGTCCAGGCCAGCAGTACCTCGCCCGGGCGCACGTAGCAGCAGAAATTGTCGACGTGGCCGTCGGTCTCGTCGTTGTACAGACCGTCCGGTAACCAGATCACTTTGTCGATGGCCAGGTGATCGCGCAATACGTTTTCGATCTCTTCGCGTGACAGGTGCGGGTTGCGATTCCTGTTCAGCAGGCACTCTTCGGTGGTGACCAGGGTACCTTCGCCATCGACGTGGATGGAACCGCCTTCCAGCACGAAACCCTCGGTGCGGTAGCGTTTGCAGCCTTCGATCTCGAGAATCTTGCGCGCGACCTGGTCGTCACGCTGCCACGGCCAGTACAGGCCACCGTCGAAACCGCCCCAGGCATTGAAGCCCCAGTCCACGCCGCGCACTTCGCCGCTGGCGCTGGTGACGAAGGTCGGACCGGTGTCGCGCACCCAGGCGTCGTCGGTGGTGATTTCCACCACACGGATGTTGGCGTCGTCCAGGCGCGCGCGGGCGTTCTCATACTGCGCCGCAGACACGCAGACGGTCACCGGCTCGAATTGGGCAATGGCCTTGGCCACAGCGGTGAAGGCTGCCTGCGCCGGCTTGCCGCCGTTACGCCAGTTGTCCGGGCGCTCGGGCCAGACCATCCAGGTCTGGCTGTGGTCTTCCCATTCTGCCGGCATGCGAAAGCCATCGGCGCGTGGAGTGGTGGTCAGGGTGGTCATATTTCGCTTCCGTAGGGTGCGCCATGCGCACCGGCAAAGTGTTTGGAGGGCTAGGTGCGCACAGCGCACCCTACGGGATCGAGGGTGTTTCACCGTCGAGCGTGGATAGCGGCCAGTATAGGTTCGGCCGGCGGTCGCGGAACACACCCCAGGCCGTGCGCACTTTCTCCAGTTCGTCCAGGTCGAAGCTGTGCAGCAGGATGCCTTCCTCGCTCTGATTCAGTTCTTCGACTTTCTTGCCGTGCTGGTCGGCGATGAACGAACTGCCGTAGAAGGTGATGTCGTAGCCGTCCTGCTCTTCGCGGCCGATGCGGTTGCTGGCCACCAGTGGCATCAGGTTGGCACCGGCATGGCCCTGCTGAACACGCTGCCAGTGGTCGCGCGAGCTGATGTTCGGGTCATGCGGTTCACTGCCAATGGCCGTGGGGTAAAACAGAATCTCGGCGCCCATCAGCGCCATGCTGCGCGCGCATTCGGGAAACCACTGATCCCAGCAGATACCGACGCCGATACGGGCGTAGGCGGTGTTCCAGACCTTGAAACCGCTGTCGCCGGGGTTGAAGTAGTACTTCTCGTGATAGCCGGGGCCATCCGGGATATGGCTTTTCCGATAAATCCCGAGATTGCTGCCGTCGGCATCGATGATGGCGATGCTGTTGAAACGCGCTCGCCCGGCGCGCTCGAAGAAGCTGATCGGTAGCACCACCTTGAGCTCTGCCGCGACCTTGCTGAAATGCGCGATGGCCGGGTTCTCGTCCACTGTGGTGGCTAGCTGGGTGTAGTCGGCATTGGGCTTCTGGCAGAAGTAGGGCGTCTCGAACAGCTCCTGAATCAGGATGATCTGCGCACCTTGAGCGGCCGCCTGGCGTACCAGCTTTTCGGCGTTGGCGATGTTCGCGCTGGTATCCCAGGAGCAGGCCATCTGGGTCGCGGCGACGGTAACGATACGGGACATGAAGCACCTCTTGTGATCCGGCGTGGCCGGGCGGTCAGTCTTCTGCGGAGTGCCATGGCGAGAGATCGACCAAGGCTGACGATCGATTTATATCCGATAAATATCGATATTAGAAGGTCGAGGAGTTAATCCGAGTGGATATTTTTCGATTTTTATCGATTGATATCGAGCGGCCAGCCTCAGGCCGGCACTTCGGCAGGCGGCTGCGCGCGGCGATTCGGGTCAGTCGAGCGGGGTCGCTCGTTTCGGCAGGGCGGCTGGCAGATAAAGGCCTAGGTAGGCATCGAACACGCGCATGCCTTCCTCGGCCAGGCGCGGTGTGATTGCGCCATGCAACTGCACCGAGCGGGCATAGACGCGGTCGCCAAGCTCCATAGCCAGGGCGAATACGTCGATATCCGTCGGCAATTGGGGCAAGGGGAAGTGACGGTCGAACAGGGTCTGCATCAGGCGCCCCAGTTCGATGTCGTGCTGGTGATCCGCCTGGGTCACTTCGGCCAGACCATGTTGGGCGAGGATCAACTGGCGTGCCGCCGCGTCGCGGGCGTAGATGGCCAGCATGCGCTGTTCGACGATGCGCGACAGGTCATGCCAGCCGTTGAGCGCAGCATGCTCGACTGGCTCCAGCAGGCAGGCGCGAAACGCCGCATGCACGTCGGTGGTCAGGCCCTCGAGCAGCGCTGGCACACTGGCGAAGAAATGGTAGACCGACGAGGGGGGGATTCCCGCGTGCTCGGCCACCGTGTAGATCGACAGATTGGCCATGCCGTGTTCGGCCAGCAACTCGCGGGCCGAGGCGAGGATGCCGGCGATGCGTGCCTGGCTGCTGGCGCGCGGCTTGCGGGTGCTGGCGGGGCGCGACATGACGGGCTCCTCGGTGGACGAGGCGCTATTGGACGTCAGCCGGCGCCGATGAGGCAAGCGCCTGTTCAGGTACCTGTGCGAAAACGCTGCCAGACCTGGTCGCGAGCCTGCGCATGCTTGTCGGAAAGCACCTCCAGCGGATACAGGCGACGTTTGGTGTTCTGGTCCGGATAAAGACCTGGTTGCTCGAGCAGGGCGTTATCGATGAACTGCGCCGAATCCTCATTGCCGTTGGGGTAGAGAGTTTCGGCGGTGATCTGGGCAATCACCTGCGGTTGCATCAGGTAGTCGATGAAGCGATGGGCCAGCTCCGGGTGACTGGCGCTGGCGGGGATCACCAGGTTGTCGATGAACAGCACCGAGCCTTCGTCCGGCACCACGAAACGGACGGGCTGGCCGGCCTGAGCCGCTGCCAGGGCGTCGCCGACCCAGGCCATGGCCAGGCACAGCTGGCCGCTGTTGAGGTCGTCGATATAGCGCTCGCTGTCGACGTAGCGCAAGTTCGGGCGCAAGGCTTCGAGCACGCCGCCGGCGCGTTCGACCCGGCTGGGCGCGCTGCGTGCGAGGCTGCGTCCCTGGTAGTTGAGCAGCAGCGACAGCGTCTCATCCGCCGCGTCGAGCACGCTGATGCCGCAACTGGCCAGGCGTGCGCTTTTCTCGGTGTCGAACAGCAGGCTCCAGCTATCCGGTAATGGCCCGCCATAGGCAGCCTCGGCCTGCGGCGTATTGATCGCCAGGCCGACCGCGCCCCAGAGATAGGGCACCGCGTGCCGGTTTTGCGGATCGACTGCAGCCAGCTTGCTGAGCAGTTGTTTGTCCAGATGGCTGCGGTTGGGAAGCAGGTTGAAATTCAGTGGCTGGATACGACCGCTGGCAATCAGCGCAGGCAGTTCATTGTGCGAGGGAACCGCAATGTCGATGGGCTGGCCGCTATCCAGAGCGGCATTCAGCTCTTCGGCACTGGCGAAGGTGTGGTACTCCACTTCGATGCCGGTGTCGCGGGTGAAGTTTTCCAGCACCTGCGGTGCGATGTAATCGTTCCAGTTGTAGACACGGATGCTGTCGGCGGCCTGCGCCAGGCCTGAAACGAGGCCAAGCAGGACGGCGGCAAGTGCGCGTTGCATGAGTAGCTCCCTGATGGATGAAGGCAACAGTATCCGGCGGCGATGGCCGGCGGCGGTTGATTCATGTCAGCGGAGTCGCCCAGTGGCGAACCGCTGGCCCCGACGCGACGCGTCGGAGCAGGCAGTCAGCAGGCAAACAGAAGCCGGCTCTGTGGCCGGCTTTCCGGGGTGTTACACGGTATGCAGGTACCAGTTGTACTCGAGATCGGAAATGGTGGTCTCGAACTCCTGCAGCTCGGCTTCCTTGCAGGCGACGAAGATGTCGATGTACTTCGGGTCGATGTACTTGTTCAACACTTCGCTGTCGTCCAGCTCGCGCAGGGCATCGCGCAGGTTGTTCGGCAGGCTGGGTTCGAGCTGATCGTAGGCGTTGCCTTCGATCGGCTCGCCCGGCTCGATCTGGTTGGTCAGGCCGTGGTGAATACCGGCGAGAATCGAGGCCAGCATCAGGTAGGGGTTGGCGTCGGCGCCGGCCACGCGGTGTTCGATGCGTACCGCATCGGCGCTGCCGGTCGGTACGCGCACGGCCACGGTGCGATTGTCCAGTGCCCAGCTCGGTGCGTTGGGTACGTAGAACTGCGCGCCGAAGCGGCGGTAGGAGTTGACGTTGGGGCACAGGAAGGCCATCGATGCGGCCATGGTGTCGAGAATGCCGCCGACAGCGTGGCGCAGCGAGGTGTTCTCCAGCGGGTTGTCCGCGGCGAAGATGTTTTGCCCGGTCTTCTTGTCCAGCAGCGAGATGTGCACGTGCAGGCCGTTGCCCGCCTGGCCCGGATAGGGCTTGGCCATGAAGGTGGAGTCCATCTCATGGTCATAGGCGATGTTCTTGATCAGGCGCTTGAGCAGCAATGCGTAGTCGCACGCCTTGATGGCGTCCTCGACGTGGTGCAGGTTGACCTCGAACTGCGCTGGCGCACTTTCCTTGACGATGGCGTCAGCGGGCAGGTCCTGCTCCTTGGCGGCTTCGAGCATGTCCTGCAGGCAGTCGACGTATTCGTCGAGGTCGTCGATCAGGTAGACCTGGGTGGAATGCGGGCGCTTGCCGGAGATCGGTGAGCGCGGCGGCTGCGGGCGACCGTTCACGTTCTCCTGGTCGATCAGGTAGAACTCCAGTTCGAAGGCTGCGCAGATACGCAGGCCCAGTTCGTCGAACTTCTGTACCACCTGGCGCAATACCTCGCGCGGGTCGGCGAAGAAAGGCGTGCCGTCCAGCTCGTGCATGGTCATCAGCAGTTGCGCGGTAGGGCGCTTCTGCCAGGGCTCGTTGCACAGGGTATTGGGGATGGGGAAGCAGATACGGTCGGCATCGCCGATGTCCAGGCCGAGGCCGGTGCTTTCGACGGTGGCGCCATTGATGTCGAGAGCGAAGAGCGAGGCCGGCAGGTTGATGCCTTTCTCGTACACCTTATGGAGGGCGTTACGGTCGATGCGCTTGCCGCGCACCACACCGTTCATATCTGCAATAAGAAGGTCGACGAACTGGACCTCAGGATGTTCCTTAAGGAACGCGTTCGCTTCGTTAAGCTGAACGGCACGCGGGGGTACCGACATGATGCAACACCTTTTTGTTAAAAATATCAATCATGCAACTGCATGGGTGTGAGTCAATCCGAAACGCACTTTACTGTCAAGCTGGCCCAGTCATGCTCTCTTCTGGGGCGTGATGGCCATTTTTGGGGCATTTCAAGGCCGTTATGGGTGGCTGGAACGCCGATCTTTCAGGGTGCTCAGTGGGGTGTGTTCAATTTTTTACAGGCCTATTGTGTAAAAAAATGAACAAGGCTAAGCTCGGTTGAAACCCATAACAGCAATAATACGGGTGTCCCATGTTCCGCCTGCCGGCTATCGGCGTCAGCGCTTTTCTCAGAGCCATCGTCCACGCGACGGTCACTTTCCTTCAGTTCGGGGCAACCCTTCTCTTCGTTTGGGTTGGCCGTGAGACGCTTCAGCGTCCCTTCTCTTCAATTCCAGCGTCAGCAGCTCTACGCCGTCAGGCGTATCGCACTCTTCATACCCGGCACCATAGCGCAGCATGTGGCATATCGCTGCACCGCGTCCTCTTTGGCCCGTGTTCTGCAGCGTTCAAGTGCTTCGTGTCTGCCGGTCATCTTGCGATTCGCCGCGAGATAGACGCATCAGCGTCACTTGATAAGGGCACATTGTTTTCTTGCGCCAAAGCGAAAAGCCAGATGCCGGAGGTGCGGTACCCCTAGTAGCATCCACACGAATATCTCGCCTTCTTTCAGGCCTTTGGTGAGGCTTGCAGGGAGAGGGCGGGGCAACGCTGGACCGACTATAAACCTGGTTGGTTCTACAACCCTGAGGTCTCTATGAGTACCAAGTTAGACCAGCTCACGAGCTGGCTGAAAGAACGCAAAATCACCGAAGTCGAATGCCTGATCAGTGACCTGACCGGCATTGCCCGCGGCAAGATCTCGCCGACCAACAAGTTCCTTGACGAGAAGGGCATGCGCCTCCCCGAGAGCGTGCTGCTGCAGACCGTGACCGGCGACTACGTCGAGGACGATATCTACTACGACCTGCTGGACGAGGCGGACATCGACATGTTCTGCCGTCCCGACCCGAATGCGGTCTTCGTCGTGCCCTGGGCCATCGAGCCCACCGCGATGGTGATCCACGACACCTTCGACAAGCAGGGCAACCCCATCGAGCTGTCGCCGCGCAACATCCTCAAGAAGGTGTTGCAGATGTACGAAGGCAAAGGCTGGAAGCCCATCGTTGCGCCGGAAATGGAGTTCTACCTGACCAAGCGCAGCAGCGACCCGGACTTCCCGCTGGAGGCGCCGGTTGGTCGCTCCGGCCGCCCGGAAACCGGGCGTCAGAGCTTCTCTATCGACGCGGCGAACGAGTTCGATCCGCTGTTCGAAGACATGTACGACTGGTGCGAGCTGCAGGGCCTGGACCTGGACACTCTGATCCACGAGGAAGGGCCGGCGCAGATGGAAATCAACTTCCGTCACGGCGATGCCCTGCACCTGGCCGACCAGATTCTGGTGTTCAAACGCACCATGCGTGAGGCGGCGCTCAAGCACGATGTGGCCGCAACCTTCATGGCCAAGCCGATCACCGACGAGCCGGGCAGCGCCATGCACATCCACCAAAGCGTGGTGGACATCAAGACCGGCAAGAACATCTTCTCCAATGAAGACGGGACGATGAGCGAGCTGTTCCTGCACCACATCGGCGGTTTGCAGAAATACATCCCCGAACTGCTGCCGCTGTTCGCCCCTAACGTCAACTCGTTCCGCCGCTTCCTGCCCGATACCTCGGCGCCGGTGAACGTGGAGTGGGGCGAGGAGAACCGTACCGTGGGCCTGCGCGTACCAGAGGCCAGCCCGCAGAATCGCCGTGTGGAGAACCGTCTGGCTGGCGCCGACGCCAACCCCTATCTGGTGCTGGCGGCCACCCTGCTGTGCGGTTACATGGGCATGGTGGGCGGTGTGAATCCCGGCGCGCCGGTAAAAGGTCGTGGTTACGAGCGGCGCAACCTGCGTCTGCCGGTGACCATCGAGAGTGCGCTGGAGCGTATGGAAGCGTGCAAGGACGCCGAGAAATTCCTCGGCGAGAAGTTCATCCGCGGCTACGTCGCGGTCAAGCGCGCCGAGCACGAGAACTTCAAGCGTGTGATCAGTTCCTGGGAGCGCGAGTTCCTGTTGCTGTCGGTGTGACGATGCAGAGCCGCTGATGGCTCGGTGGCAGGCGTCCCGTTCGCGACGGCGCCTGCCACGATTCAACGGATTTCCGCAGGCCGCCCGAGCGGCCCGCACAAAGAAGGTGTTGTGATGAACCAGCAAGCCAAGAACCCCAAGACCGCTCAGTGGCAGGCCCTGAGCCAGGCCCACCATCTGGCGCCGTTCAGTGACTACAAGCAGCTGGCCGAGAATGGCCCGCGCATCATCACCGAGGGCAAGGGTGTGCACCTGTGGGACAGTGAGGGACACAAGATTCTCGATGGCATGGCCGGGCTGTGGTGCGTGGCGGTCGGTTATGGCCGTGAGGAGTTGGTCGAAGCTGCCGCTGCGCAGATGCGTCAGCTGCCGTTCTACAACACTTTCTTCCAGACCGCCCACCCGCCGGTGCTGGAGCTTGCGCATGCCATTTCCCAGCTGGCGCCGGCCGGCATGAATCACGTGTTCTTCACCGGTTCGGGTTCCGAGGGCAACGACACCATGCTGCGCCTGGTGCGCCACTACTGGGCATGCAAGGGACAGCCTGCGAAGAAGATCATCATCGGCCGCGAGAATGGCTATCACGGCTCCACCGTGGCCGGCGCCAGCCTCGGCGGCATGAAATTCATGCACGAGCAGGGTGACCTGCCGATCCCCGGCATTGCCCATATCCCGCAGCCATATTGGTTCGGCGAGGGTGGCGAGCAGTCGCCGGAAGCGTTCGGTATCTGGGCCGCCGACCAGCTTGAGAAGAAGATTCTCGAACTGGGTGAAGACAAGGTCGCCGCGTTCATTGCCGAGCCGGTGCAGGGCGCCGGTGGTGTGATCATTCCGCCGGATAGCTACTGGCCGCGGATCAAGGAAATCCTCGCCAAGTACGACATCCTCTTCGTTGCTGACGAAGTGATCTGCGGCTTCGGCCGCACCGGCGAGTGGTTCGGCAGCCAGTACTACGGCCTCAAGCCGGATCTGATGACCATCGCCAAAGGGCTGACCAGCGGCTACGTGCCGATGGGCGGGCTGATCGTCAGCGACAAGGTGCTCGAGGCCATCGAGGCGCATGGCGACTTCAACCACGGCTTCACCTATTCCGGGCATCCGGTGGCGGCGGCGGTGGGCCTGGAGAACCTGCGCATTCTCAAGGAAGAAGGCGTCGTCGAGCGGGTCAAGGCAGAAACGGCACCGTATTTGCAGAAACGTCTGCGTGAGCTGGCGGATCACCCGCTGGTGGGCGAAGTGCGCGGTCTCGGCATGCTCGGGGCCATCGAATTGGTGCAGGACAAGGCGACGCGCCAACGTTACCCGGGTGACAAGGCGGCGGGCATGATCTGCCGCGGCCACTGCTTTAATAACGGTCTGATCATGCGCGCTGTGGGCGACACCATGATCATCGCGCCGCCGCTGGTGATCAGCCAGGTGGAAGTGGACGAACTGGTGGAAAAAGCACGCAAGTGCCTGGATCTGACTTTGCGTGATCTGTCGGTCTGAAAAAGCCGCAGTCACGGAAAGTTGTCAGCGGTGCCATGACCTTGCCAGACTGCGCCAGAGTACGTGAGCCAGCCTGATTCGAACGGCTTGCGCGACCTCTGGAATACCGACACAACAACAGGAGCTGTACGCATGAAAACATTCGGCAAGACCCTTCTCGCGTTGTCCCTGACCGCGGCCGTGGCCGGCGCTGCTCAGGCTGACGACAAGGTGCTGCATGTCTACAACTGGAGCGATTACATCGCCGAAGACACCCTGGCCAATTTCGAGAAGGAAACCGGCATCAAGGTCGTCTACGACGTCTTCGACAGCAACGAAGTGCTGGAAGCCAAGTTGCTGGCCGGCAGCTCCGGCTATGACATCGTAGTGCCGTCGAACCCCTTCCTGGCCAAGCAGATCAAGGCCGGCGTATTCCAGAAGCTGGACAAGTCCAAGCTGCCGAACTGGTCCAACCTGGACAAGGACTTGCTCAAGGCACTGGAGCCCAGCGATCCGGGTAACCAGTACTCGGTCCCTTATATGTGGGGCACCATCGGCATCGGCTACAACGTCGAGAAGGTCAAGGCTGCGCTGGGCGAAGACGCACCGGTCGACTCCTGGGACCTGGTGTTCAAGCCGGAGAACATGGAAAAGCTGAAGTCCTGCGGCGTTTCCTTCCTCGACTCGCCGACCGAGATCCTGCCGGCCGCGCTGCACTACCTGGGCTATGCCCCGGACAGCAGCAACAAGGACGAGCTGAAGAAGGCTGAAGACCTGTTTATGTCCATCCGTCCTTCGGTGGCGTACTTCCACAGCTCCAAGTACATCTCCGACCTGGCCAACGGCAACATCTGCGTCGCTATCGGTTACTCGGGTGATATCTACCAGAGCAAGGCGCGCGCCGAAGAAGCCAAGAACGGTGTTGAGGTTGGCTACAACATTCCGAAAGAGGGCGCGGGTTCCTTCTTCGACATGTTGGCCGTGCCGGCTGATGCCAAGAACGTCGAGGCTGCGCACACCTTCCTCAACTACCTGATGGAGCCGGCGGTGATGGCCAACATCACCAACTACGTGCAGTTCCCCAATGGCAACGCCGCTGCCACGCCGCTGGTGGACGAAGCGCTGCGCAACGACCCGGGCGTCTATCCGACCCCTGAGGTACTGAAGAAGATCTACACCTTCCCGGACCTGGCGCCTGCCGTGCAGCGCACCATGACCCGCAGCTGGACCAAGATCAAGTCCGGTCGTTAAGCAACGAAGCAACGCCGCCTGGCGGGTTCGTCCGCCAGGCACTCCACAAGCACGAAGAGGAAACGTTATGCGTCGTTCTACCCTGCTGGCTGGCCTGATCGCCGCCGTCATCGGTATGTCCGCAGCTCAGGCAGCCGATCGCGTGGTCAAAGTCTACAACTGGTCTGACTACATCGCGCCAGACACCATCGCCGAGTTCGAGAAGGAAACCGGTATCAAGGTGGTGTATGACGTTTTCGATTCCAACGAAACCCTCGACGGCAAGCTGGCCACCGGCCAGAGTGGCTACGATGTGGTGGTGCCGACCAACCACTTCCTGGCCAAGCAGGTGCGTGCCGGCACCTACATGAAGCTGGACAAGTCCAAGCTGCCCAACCTGGTCAATCTCGATCCGACCATCATGAAGAACCTGGCCGCGGGTGATCCCGGCAACGAATATTCGGTGCCCTATCTCTGGGGTACCAATGGCATCGGCCTGAACGTGACCAAGGCGCGTGCCGTGCTCGGCGAAGACGCCCCGCTGGATTCCTGGGAGCTGCTGTTCGATCCGAAGTACGCCGAGAAACTCGCCTCCTGTGGTATCGCCCTGCTCGACTCGGGCGATGAGGTACTGCCGCAGATGGTCAACTACCTGGGCATGTCGCCGCATACCAAGAAGCGTGAAGACTACGAGAAAGCCTACGAGCAGATGATGAAGGTGCGCCCTTACATCACCTATTTCCATAGTTCCAAGTTCATCTCCGACCTGGCCAACGGCAACATCTGCGCCGCGTTCGGTTATTCCGGCGATGTACTGCAGGCGGCCGATCGCGCCGAAGAGGCCGGTCGCACCGACGAGATCGCCTACATCATTCCCAAGGAAGGCACCGCCATGTGGGCCGACCTGCTGGCAATCCCGAAGGATTCGAAGAACGTCGAAGAGGCACACGCGTTCATCAACTACCTGCTGCGTCCCGACGTGATCGCCAAGATCAGTGATTACGTGGCCTACGCCAACCCCAACAGCAAGGCCACCGAACTGGTCGACGAGGACGTACGGAACAACCCGGGCGTTTATCCCAGCGCGCAAGTCATGGCCAAACTCTATGTCGCCGAAGAACGCTCGCGTGAAGTACAGCGTTGGTTGACCCGCGACTGGACACGAATCAAGAGCGGTCGCTGATCGTCGGAAGATTTTCCTATAAAGTGCCGCGCCTTTTCCGGGCGGCACACAAAAACGAGGATGAAACTGTGCGAGTTACCCTGCCCAAGTCTCTGATCGCCCTTGCGGCTTCCGCCTTCTGTGGTGCCACCCTGGCTCAACCTACGGTGCACATCTACAACTGGAGCGATTACATCGGCGAAGAGACCCTGGCCAAGTTCGAGGCGAAAACCGGGATCAAACCGGTCTACGATGTCTTCGACTCCAATGAAACCCTCGAAGGCAAACTGCTGGCCGGCCGTAGTGGCTACGACGTGGTGGTGCCCTCCAATCACTTCCTCGGCAAGCAGATCCGCGCGGGCGCCTTCCAGCCGCTCGATCGCAGCAAGCTGAGCAACTGGGACAACCTCGATCCGGCGCTGCTCAAGCAGCTCGAAACCAACGATCCGGGCAACCAGTATTCCGTGCCCTACCTGTGGGGCACCAACGGCATCGGCTATAACGTCGAGAAGGTCAAGGCCACGCTGGGCATCGACGAAATCGACTCTTGGGCCGTGCTGTTCGAGCCGGAGAACATCAAGAAGCTGAGCGAGTGCGGCGTCGCCTTCCTCGATTCCGGCGATGAAATGATTCCGGCCATGCTCAACTACCTGGGCCTCGATCCCAACAGCACCAAGGCCGAGGATTACGCCAAGGCCGAAGCCAAGCTGCTCGAAGTGCGTCCTTATGTCACCTACTTCCACAGCTCCAAGTACATCGGCGACCTGGCCAACGGCAACATCTGCGTTGCAGCAGGTTTCTCCGGTGACATCCTGCAGGCTGCCGATCGTGCCGAGGAAGCCGGCAAGGGTATCGAGATCGCCTACAGCATTCCCAAGGAAGGCGCCAATCTCTGGTTCGACATGATGGCCATTCCGGCCGACGCCGCGAATGTCGAGCAGGCCCACGCATTCATCAATTTCCTCCTCGAGCCTGAAGTGATCGCCGAAGTCAGCGATTACGTCGGTTACGCCAACCCCAACATCAAGGCGGACGAGCTCATGGATCAGGAGGTTCGCAACGACCCGTCCGTGTATCCGCCGCAGGCCGTACTGGACAAGCTGTACATCTCCGCTGAATTGCCAGTGAAGGTGCAGCGCCTGATGACCCGCACCTGGACCAAGGTCAAGTCGGGGCAGTAATCGTTTCCAGCCCGGCCGCAGGGGCCGGGCACAATCTTCCGGGAGTTTTCCAATAATGGCTGTTGCCTCCAGCGCCTACAAAAAAGCCCTCGAAGGGGATCAGACACCGAAAGAGGTGCTGGTCAAAATCGATCGGGTGACCAAGAAGTTCGACGAGACAGTCGCAGTCGACGATGTATCGCTGACCATCAACAAGGGAGAGATCTTCGCCCTGCTGGGTGGCTCGGGTTCGGGCAAGTCCACGTTGCTGCGCATGCTTGCGGGCTTCGAACGGCCCACCGAGGGGCGCATCATTC
The DNA here is from genome assembly GCF_050473265.1 of Pseudomonas pichavaramensis. Classification (NCBI taxonomy): domain Bacteria; kingdom Pseudomonadati; phylum Pseudomonadota; class Gammaproteobacteria; order Pseudomonadales; family Pseudomonadaceae; genus Pseudomonas; species Pseudomonas pichavaramensis. The sequence goes on from NZ_JBJKFJ010000001.1 coordinate 13,228, forward strand.
TCGACGGTGTGGACATCACCGACATGCCGCCGTACCAGCGGCCGATCAACATGATGTTCCAGTCCTATGCACTGTTCCCGCACATGACCGTGGCGCAGAACATCGCCTTCGGTCTGCAGCAGGACAAGCTGCCCAAGGCCGAGATCGACGAGCGCGTGGCCGAGATGCTCAAACTGGTGCACATGACCCAGTACGCCAAGCGCAAGCCGCACCAGCTCTCCGGCGGTCAGCGTCAGCGTGTGGCCCTGGCCCGTTCGCTGGCCAAGCGGCCGAAACTGCTGCTGCTCGATGAGCCCATGGGGGCGCTGGACAAGAAGCTGCGTTCGCAGATGCAGCTGGAACTGGTGGAGATCATCGAGCGCGTTGGCGTGACCTGCGTGATGGTCACCCATGACCAGGAAGAGGCCATGACCATGGCCCAGCGCATCGCCATCATGCACCTGGGCTGGATCGCCCAGACCGGCAGCCCGATCGACATCTACGAGACGCCGACCAGCCGGCTGGTTTGCGAGTTCATCGGCAACGTCAACCTGTTCGATGGTCAGATCACCACCGACGAGGCCGACCACGCGATCATCGACTGCCCGCAACTGGACAAGCCGATCTACATCGGTCACGGCGTCAGCACCCGCGCCGAGGACAAGAAGGTCAGCTACGCCCTGCGCCCGGAAAAGCTGCTGATGGCCACCGCTCTGCCGGATGATCACGAGCATCCCAATTACAACTGGAGCCATGGTCACGTGCATGACATCGCCTACCTCGGCGGTCATTCGGTCTACTACGTCAAGCTCACCTCCGGGCAGGTCGTGCAGTGCTTCATTGCCAACGCTGAGCGCCGCGGCAAGCGTCCGACCTGGGACGACCCGGTGGTGGTCTACTGGGAAGACGACAGCGGCGTGGTACTGCAATCATGAAAATGAGCAAACTGGCGCGCTATCTGCCCAGTGGGCGGCATGCCGTGATCGGCATACCCTTCCTGTGGCTGTTCCTGTTCTTCCTGCTGCCGTTCGTCATCGTGCTGAAGATCAGCTTCGCCGAGGCCGACGTGGCGATCCCGCCCTATACGGAAATCTACGAGTGGGCGGATGGCAAGCTCACGCTGCTGCTGAACTTCGGCAACTACATCTTCCTCACCGAGGATGCCCTGTACCTGTCGGCATACCTCGGCTCGCTTAAAGTCGCACTGTTCAGCACCCTGCTGTGTCTGCTGATCGGCTACCCGATGGCTTATGCCATCGCCCGTGCGCCGAAGTCGCAACAGACCGTGTTGCTGCTGCTGATCATGATGCCGACCTGGACCGCGATCCTGATCCGCGTCTATGCCTGGATGGGCATCCTCGGCAACAACGGCCTGCTCAACAGCCTGTTGATGGGCATCGGTTTGATCGACTCGCCGCTGCAGATACTCAACACCAACACGGCCGTATATATCGGCGTGGTGTATTCGTACTTGCCGTTCATGATCCTGCCGCTCTACGCCAACTTGGTGAAGCATGATTCCAGCCTGCTGGAGGCTGCATCCGACCTGGGTTCGAGCAACTTCAACAACTTCTGGCGTATCACCGTGCCGCTGTCGAAGAACGGCATCATCGCCGGCTCCATGCTGGTGTTCATCCCGGTGGTCGGTGAGTTCGTCATCCCAGAGCTGCTTGGCGGCCCGGAGACACTGATGATCGGCAAGGTGCTGTGGCAGGAGTTCTTCAACAACCGCGACTGGCCGGTGGCGTCCGCCCTGGCGGTGGTGATGCTGGCGATCCTGATCGTGCCCATCATTCTGTTCAACCGTAACCAGGCTAAAGAGCTGGAGGGCCGGCCATGACTGAGCTAATCGCAAAGAGCCCGTCGTTCTGTTCAACCGGCTTTTTAACCAGAAGCGTGGCTAAAGAGCTGGAGGGCCGGCCATGACTGAGCTAATCGCAAAGAGCCCGTCATTCTGTTCAACCGGCTTTTTAATCAGAAGCGTGGCCAAAGAACTGGAGGGCCGCCCATGAAGCGTTTCAGTTTCTCCAGTCTGATGCTCTGGGCGGGGCTGGTATTCATCTACCTGCCGATGGTCATCCTGGTCATCTACTCGTTCAACGCCTCGCGTCTGGTCACCGTTTGGGGTGGCTGGTCGGTGAAGTGGTACGTCGGCTTGCTCGACAACACCCAGTTGATGAACTCGGTGATGCGCTCGCTGGAAATCGCCCTGTACACCGCCATCGCGGCGGTGGCGCTGGGCACGTTGGCGGCCTTCGTGCTGACCCGGATCACCCACTTCAAGGGACGTACCCTGTTCGGTGGTTTGGTCACCGCGCCGCTGGTGATGCCCGAGGTGATCACCGGTCTGTCGTTGCTGCTGCTGTTCGTGCTGATGGCGCAGTTGATCGGCTGGCCGATGCAGCGGGGTATGACCACCATCTGGATCGCCCACACCACCTTCTGTTCCGCCTATGTAGCGGTGGTGGTGTCGTCGCGTCTGCGTGAGTTGGACATGTCCATCGAAGAAGCGGCCATGGACCTCGGTGCCAAGCCGTGGAAGGTGTTCTTCCTGATCACCGTGCCGATGATCGCGCCATCGCTGGCGGCGGGGGCGATGATGTCCTTCGCCCTGTCGCTGGACGACCTGGTGCTGGCCAGCTTCGTTTCCGGCCCTGGTTCGACCACGCTGCCGATGGAGATCTTCTCCGCCGTGCGTCTGGGGGTAAAACCCGAGATCAACGCAGTCGCGAGCCTGATCCTGCTGGCGGTGTCCTTCGCCACCTTCCTGGCCTGGTTCTTCAGCCAGCGCGCCGAGGAAAAGCGTAAGAAGGCGCTGCAGCAGGCCATGGACGAGACCGCCAAGCCGTCCTGGCAGACAGAAAGCAGCGCCCACTGAGCGCAGGCTGAAAACCAAAACGGGCCCCGCGGGGCCCGTTTTTCATGGGTGTGTGGGAGGGGCTTTAGCCGCGACGTCCACGCTCGCCGCTAAAGCCCCTCCCATGGCTGTGTACCGATTATTTGACCAGCGCCTTCCAGGCCTTGAGGCTCTGCACAACCTGCGTCTGGGTCATGCGCAGCTGGCGTTGCTCGTCGTCCAGTGGTTGTTGGGCCAGTGTCTGCAGCTTGCTCAGCTCGCCATAGAGGCGGTCGACCTCCGGTACTTCGAGCACGCCACGCGCCAGGCGCAGCCAGACCAGCAGACGCTCCAGGCGCGGCATCTGCTCGGCCAGGTCTTCCGGTTGCTGCTGGTAGCGGCGCAGTTGCAGCGCCGTGCCTTCCTCACCGAGCAGGGTCGGCAGCCAGTTGCCCAGAGCGGCATGCCCCTGGCGGTCGCCACGCGCGTTACGCGCCTCAGTCCAGCTGCGTTGCAGCAGCCAGTACGACAGTTTCAGTGACAGCAGGCCCCAGCGGCAGCCATCCAGCTCCGCGGCGAACAGGGCAGGCGCGTTGCGGCGCATGCTGTCATCGCTTTGTCCTGCTGCCAGGCGTGGGCGCCAATCGCTCAGCAGGGCATCGAGTGCTTCGCGCAGTTCCCGTGAGCTGGCGCGTGGGGCGGCCTGGCCGAGGCTGGCGAGCAGAGCGCGCAGGTCGACCAGTTGCTCCAGCCACTGCTGCAGCAAGCTCCAGTGACCATTGAAGCGATACTGCTCGGCCAGACGCTGGCTGGCGCCGAGCAGATGCCAGGCGAGGGCGGCGAAGGCATCATCAAGGCTCATTTCGGCGTTCAGCGCTGGTGCAGGTAGGCTCAGGCTGTAACTGCCCGAGTCGAACAGGCGGTAGCCGCGTTCGGCCTTGCTGATATCGCAGGGCATCAGCGGCAGGTCGGCGGCCAGCTCGCAGGCCAGCTCCAGCAGTGCAGCCGGCTCACCCTGGCGCAGCTCCAGTTCCAGCTCGCAGATTTCCTCTTCGCCTTCGCCGGCCAGCACCTTGCCCAGGTCCAGCGCCGCTTCGATGACCACCTTGGCCTTGCCCCGGCCCCAGGCGATTTCGGCCTTCTCGCGCACGAAATCGGTGGTGAACAGCGGCTGCAGGGCTTTCTTGTCCAGCTCGGCCAGGCTGGCGGGCCAGCAGCTGTCGTCGAGTTTTTTCAAGTCCAGCTTGGCCTTGCTCAGGTACCAGTCCCACTCGTTGCGCTCGGACAGGCCGGCAACGCTCTGCCCGCGCGACTTCAAAGTCTGAATGAACTGTTCGCCATCGCGGCGCAGGCGCAGTGCGACCTTGGCTCCCGCCAGGTCGCGGGCCGGTGTGTCGTAGTACTGGTTGAACAGTTCGACGCGTTGCCAGCCGCTCTTGTTGCGTTTCTTCAGCAGCGGGTGTTCACGTAGCGCGGCCAGGGTGGTGCGGCTGGCGCGCAGTTTGATTTCGGTTTCTTTGACCATGGTGGGGAGCTAGATAGCCTTTTATGAAAATGTGACAGACCGATGACGCGCGCTGGCGGATGACGAAACCGGTCCCTATACTTGCGGCCTTCTCAAAACGGGGGCTTACCCTATGCCTATCAATCCCTTTGTCAGCCTGTTCGGCCGTTCACCCATCGGCCCCATGCAGCAGCATATCGCCAAGGCCCACGAGTGCGCGGCGAACCTGGTGCCCTTTTTCGAGGCCGTAATGGCCGAAGACTGGACCAGGGTTGAGCAGGTACAACAGGAGATGTCCCGGCTGGAGCACGAGGCGGACAAGCTGAAGAAAAGCGTACGCCTGCATCTGCCCAAGAGTCTGTTTCTGCCGGTGCCGCGCTCGGACCTGCTGGAGCTGCTCAGTGTACAGGACAAAGTCGCCAACCGTGCCAAGGACATCGCGGGCCTGATGCTCGGCCGCCAGATGACCATTCCGCAGGCACTGCAGCCGCTGATGGGCACCTACGTGCAGCGTAGCGTCGATGCCAGCGCCCAGGCGCTGAAGGCGATGAACGAGCTGGATGAGCTGCTCGAAACCGGCTTTGCCGGCCGAGAAGCCGAACTGGTGGAAACCCTGATCGAGGAGCTCGGCAATATCGAAAACGATACCGATCGCCTGCAGATCGAGGTTCGTCGCAGCCTGTTCAAGCTGGAGAAGGACCTTCCCCCGGTCGATGTGATGTTCCTCTATCAGATCATCGACTGGATCGGCGATGTCGCCGACCGTGCCCAACGAGTGGGCAACCGACTGGAACAACTGCTGGCGCGCTAAGCGCCAGTGTCCTTTCTGGGATCTACGGATAATTCATTATGTCTCTGATTGCGGACTACGGGCTGGTTCTGCTCGTACTTGCCTGCCTTTTCGGTTTTTTCATGGCCTGGGGCGTCGGCGCCAATGACGTCGCCAATGCAATGGGTACTTCGGTCGGCTCGCGCGCGCTGACCATCAAGCAGGCGATCATCATCGCCATGGTTTTCGAGTTCGCCGGCGCCTACCTGGCCGGCGGGCAGGTGACCGAGACGATCAAGAGCGGCATCGTCGATGCCAGCCTGATCAGCCCCAACCTGATGGTGCTGGGGATGATGTCCGCGCTGCTGGCGGCGGGCACCTGGCTATTGGTCGCCTCGACCAAGGGCTGGCCGGTTTCCACTACGCACTCCATCGTCGGTGCGGTGATCGGTTTCGCCGCTGTCGGTGTCTCGGTCGATGCCGTGCACTGGGGCGGCGTCGGGCCGATCGTCGCCAGCTGGGTCGTCTCGCCGGTGCTGTCCGGCGTGGTCGCCTTTGGCGTGTTCATGAGCGTGCAGAAGCTGATCATCGATACCGACAGTCCCTTCGCCAACGCCAAGCGTTTCGTGCCGATCTATATGTTCCTGACCGGTTTCATGGTTTCGGTGATGACCCTGACCAAGGGCCTCAAACATATCGGCCTGCACCTCTCCGCCTTCGAAGGCTTCATGCTCGCCGTGGGCATCGGCGTCGTGGTGATGCTGATCGGCATCGCTCTGCTCAGCCGCATCAAGGTGGACGTGGAGGCCGACAAGAGCTTCCACTTCGCCAGCGTCGAGAAGGTCTTCGCTGTCCTGATGATCTTCACCGCCTGTTCCATGGCTTTCGCCCACGGTTCCAACGATGTGGCCAACGCCGTCGGCCCGCTGGCGGCCATCGTCGGGGTGATCCAGAGCGGTGGCGAGATGGTCGGTGCCAAGGCCGCATTGCCGGCCTGGGTACTGCTGCTGGGTGCGGTCGGCATCGTCGTCGGTCTGGCCACCTATGGCTACAAGGTGATCGCCACCATCGGCAAGGAAATCACCGAGCTGACTCCCAGCCGCGGCTTTGCTGCCGAACTGGCGACCGCGACCACCGTGGTCGGCGCCTCGGCCATCGGCCTGCCGGTTTCCACCACGCACACCTTGGTCGGTGCCGTGCTTGGGGTGGGCATCGCCCGCGGTATCGGCGCGCTGAACCTGGGCGTGATCGGCAAGATCTTCATGTCCTGGCTGATCACCCTGCCGGTCGGCGCTGCGCTGTCGATCTTCTTCTTCTTCATCCTGCGCGGGCTGTTCGGCGGCGTCTGATTCGGTAAGGGCGGTTCCACCGACAAGGCGATGCCCCTATGATGGGGGCATTGCCTCAGGAGAGCGCCGATGCCCTTGCCGTCCTTTCAAGAGCAGTTCGCCGCGTTGATTGCAGCGCCCTCGGTGAGCTGTACCCAGCCCAACTGGGACCAGACCAACGCGCCCGTGATCGACCTGCTCGCCGCCTGGCTGAGCGATCTTGGCTTCAGCTGTGAGACCCAGCAGGTCGCCCCCGGCAAATTCAACCTGCTCGCCAGTTACGGCAGCGGCCCTGGCGGCCTGGTGCTGGCCGGGCACAGCGACACCGTGCCGTTCGATGCTGCGCTGTGGCAGAGCGATCCACTCAAGCTGACCGAAGTCGGCGACCGTTGGGTCGGCCTCGGCAGTTGCGACATGAAGGGCTTTTTCGCCCTGGCCATCGAGGCGCTGCGTCCGCTGCTCGATCAGACTTTCCAGCAGCCGCTGCTGATTCTCGCTACCTGTGACGAAGAAAGCTCCATGGCCGGCGCTCGCGCGCTGGCCGATGCTGGCCGTCCGTTGGGGCGGGCAGCGGTGATCGGTGAGCCGACCGGCTTGAAGCCCATCCGCCTGCACAAGGGGATAATGATGGAGCGCATCGACATCCTCGGGCAGAGCGGTCACTCTTCCGACCCGTCGCTTGGCCACAGTGCGCTGGAGGCGATGCAGGACGTGATGGGTGAACTGCGTGGCCTGCGCGCGCAGTGGCAGCGCGAGTTCAACAACCCGCAGTTCAGCGTGCCGCAACCGACGCTCAACCTGGGCTGCATTCACGGCGGCGACAACCCCAACCGCATCTGTGGACAGTGTGCGCTGGAGTTCGATCTGCGCCCGTTGCCGGGGATGGACCCGGATGTGCTGCGCGAAGCGATTCGCGGCAAGCTGCAACCGCTGGCGCTCAAGCATCAGGTGCGGATCGACTATGCACCGCTATTCCCTGTCGTGCCGCCCTTCGAACAGAGCGCGGATGCCGAGCTGGTGCGGGTGGCCGAGCGTTTGACCGGGCATACGGCGCAAGCGGTGGCATTTGCCACCGAGGCGTCTTATCTTCAACGCCTTGGCTGCGAGACGCTGGTGCTCGGCCCTGGTGATATCGACTGCGCGCATCAGCCAGGGGAACACCTGGAGCTCTCTCGTATCGAACCTACCGTGACGCTGCTGCGCCAGCTGATCCAACATTACTGCCTGACCCGGAGTGAAGACGTGCAGCGACGATGAGAGGACCTCTCGAACCGAACATGGCGGTCGATTTCCGCCCTACGTCTCGACGCTAACGGATTATTCATGCACGACTACGTCAACTGGCTACGCCACGCTTCGCCCTATATCAATGCTCACCGTGACTGCACCTTCGTGGTCATGCTGCCGGGTGAGGGCGTCGCCCACCCGAACTTCGCCAACATCGTCCACGACTTGGTGCTGCTGCACAGCCTCGGCGTGCGTCTGGTGCTGGTGCACGGCTCGCGTCCGCAGATCGAGACGCGCCTGACCGCTCGCGGCCTGACCCCGCACTATCACCGCGATCTGCGTATTACCGATTCGCCGACCCTGGAATGCGTGATCGACGCAGTAGGCCAGTTGCGCATCGCCATCGAGGCGCGCCTGTCGATGGATATGGCCGCCTCACCGATGCAGGGCGCGCGTTTGCGCCTGACCAGCGGCAACTTCGTTACGGCGCGGCCAATCGGTGTGGTCGACGGCATCGACTATCACCACACCGGCGAAGTGCGCCGCATCGATCGCAAGGGCATCAACCGTCAGCTCGACGAGCGCAGCATCGTGCTGCTGTCGCCACTGGGCTATTCGCCTACCGGGGAAATCTTCAACCTGGCCTGTGAGGATGTCGCCACTCGCGCCGCCATCGACCTGGCTGCGGACAAGCTGCTGCTGTTCGGCGCCGAGGACGGCTTGCTCGACGAGTCGGGCAGGTTGGTGCGCGAACTGCGTCCGCAACAGGTTCCCACACACCTGGCGCGCCTGGGAGGCAACTACCAGGGCGAACTGCTCGATGCCGCTGCCCAGGCCTGCCGTGGCGGCGTAAAGCGCAGCCACATCGTCAGTTATGCCACCGATGGTGCCCTGCTCAGTGAGCTGTTCACTCGTGCTGGGAACGGCACCCTGGTGGCCCAGGAGCAGTTCGAATCCCTGCGCGAGGCGAGCATCGAGGATGTTGGTGGCCTGATCGAGCTGATCAGCCCGCTGGAGGAACAGGGCATTCTGGTGCGCCGCTCACGCGAGGTGCTGGAGCGCGAGATCGAGCAATTCAGCATCGTCGAGCGCGAAGGGCTGATCATTGCCTGCGCGGCGCTGTACCCGATTGCCGATTCCGACTGTGGCGAGCTGGCCTGCCTGGCGGTTAACCCCGAGTATCGCCATGGCGGCCGTGGCGACGAGCTGCTCGAGCGTATCGAGGCCAGGGCGCGGGCGCAGGGGATCAAGACCCTGTTCGTGCTCACCACTCGCACCGCCCACTGGTTCCGCGAGCGCGGTTTTCAGCCGAGCAGCGTCGAGCGTATGCCGACCGCCAGGGCATCGCTGTATAACTACCAGCGTAATTCCAAGGTATTCGAGAAGGCGTTGTAGAGGCGTGGTTTGTGGGAGGGGCTTTAGCCGCCACCTGGCTCGACGATCGGGCTGTTTCGCGGCTAAAGCCCCTCCCACGGCATGTGCGGCGTCGCGAACGTCAGGCGCTGTGCTGCTGCAGGCGCATCTGTTCATGGCCGTCATCCCAGCCTGCCTCCCAGGCGGCCGCGGGAATTTCGTCAGGGTAGGGCTGGCGGCTTCTGCTCTGGCCGGTAAGGCCGGTCATATAGCCTTGCTGGTAGGCCTTGGTCAGGCTTTCCAGGCTCCATTGCGGCGTGGCTTCGTCGGCCATGGGCGCTGCTCGTCTTTCGTCCTTATACCCGGCAATGCTAGCTGGCCAGGCGGCCTCGGGTGTGGCCGCCCATCCCGGCTTTTACTCCGCTGGTTGGCTTTGTGACGCAGTCGACGAATATCGGCTCGGCCATTGGCAGGGGGAGGGTGCGCCGCGCGCACCAAGGCGACCCGGGATATATGCGGTGCGCACGGCGCACCCTACCAGGCCGTTGCAAACCGTAGGTGGTTTTTCAACGGCCTGTTACACGGCCAAAGCCAGGATGCTCGCCTGATAGGCCGCGACGAAGGCGTCGAAGTCGCCGCCGGGTTGTGCTTCCAGTTCAGCCTGTTCGGCCAGGGAGCGCTGCGCTGCCTGCTCGAGGCCTGCTTGCAGCTCGGCGCTGAGAGGCTGGGCGCGGAAGTATTCGGCGTGCTGCAGGCTCTGTTGCAGGGCGAACTCGGTGAAGCTCTTGCCCTGACTCAGAATGGCCAGTACCTGAGCCGATGGCGTCATCTCGACATCGGCAACCTTGGCCTGCTGCTGGGCCAGGGCTTCGATGTGGGCCTTGCCGCCCTGACTGCGGTCGAGCAGCTCGCTCAGTGGCAGGATGCGCTCGAGCAATTCGCTGGCCCAGACCTTGAGCTCCACCTGCTGGCTGCCCTTCTGCAGATGCAGGCCGGGACGACGCCCTTCCTTGACCACCTTGAGGAAGTTGTTGGTGCAGTTGCTGCACTCGCCATTCTCCAGCTGTGGGCTGTCTTCCAGCGCACAGAACAAGAGGAAGGCATCGATGAAGCGTGCCTGCGCCAAGTCGATACCCAGCGGCAGGAAGGGGTTGATGTCCAGGCAGCGCACTTCGACGTACTGCACGCCGCGGCTGGTCAGGGCCTGGATCGGCCGCTCGCCGCTGTGAGTGACGCGCTTCGGGCGGATGCTCGAGTAGTACTCGTTCTCGATCTGCAGGATGTTGGTATTGAGCTGCAGCCACTCGCCGTCACGTTTGGTGCCGGCTTCGACATAGGCCGGATAGGGCGTGCCGACCGCCAGGCGCAGGCTGTCGGTGTAGCTAGCCAGGTCGTTGTAGCAGGGCGTCAGGCCCGACTGCGCGCTGCTCTGGTAGCCCAGATCGCTCATGCGCAGGCTGGTGGCGTAGGGCAGGTACAGGGTGCTGGTGTCCAGCTCCTGCAACTGGTGCGGACGACCGCGCATGAAGCCCTTGTCCAGTGCCGGTGAGGCGCCGAACAGGTACATCAGCAACCAGCTGTAGCGGCGGAAGTTGCGGATCAGCGCGATATAGCGCGCCGACTGGTAGTCGCGTGCGCTCAGCGTGTCGCCTTCGCTCTGCTGTTGCAGCTGCCACAGACGTTCGGGCAGCGAGAAGTTGTAGTGAATGCCGGCGATGCACTGCATGGTCTTGCCGTAACGCAGGGCCAGGCCTTTGCGATAGACGTACTTCAGGCGACCGATGTTGGAGCTGCCGTAACGGGCGATGGGAATGGTTTCCTCGTCCGGCAGGGCGCAGGGCATCGACGGGCTCCACAGCAGCTCGTCGCCGAGCTTGTCACAGGCGAAGCGGTGGATGTTCTCCAGTTCGCCCAGCGTCTGCGCCGGGTCGGTCGCCGTGCCGGTGATGAACTCTAGCAGCGATTCGGAGTAGTCGGTGGTGATCTGCGCATGGGTCAGCGCTGAACCCAGCGCTTGCGGGTGCGGGGTCAGAGCCAGTTGGCCATCGCGGTCGACGCGCAGGCATTCGCGCTCGATACCATGCAGGCATTCACCCAGCAGGGACAGGTTGGCCGGCTCGCCGAGCTGGGCCAGGCGGCGTGAGAGAAGGTCGCTCAAGATGCAATTCCTAACTGGGCAGTCGCCACAATATGGGGATCGCCCCTGCACTCTGCAAGGGGCGACGATGCTCTCACGTTAGACGAGATCGAGCCCGGGCTATTACACGCAGGCGAAGGTGCCTTGTGCCTTGGCGACCAGCTTGTCGCCCTGCAGCACTTCGGCCTCCACCACCTGGGTGCGGCGGCCGGCGTGCAGCACCTTGGCATGGCACAGCACGCTGCCTTCGGACACCGGACGGATGTAGTTGATCTTGCACTCCAGGGTCACGCTGCTCGGCCCGCCATCGCCCAGGCTGTGGCTGGCCTGGCCCATGGCGGTGTCGATCAGCGAGAACAGCGCGCCGCCATGCAGCTTGCCATGCAGGTTACGCAGCTCCTCGGTGAGGGTCAGGCGCACGCGCGCCTCACCGCCACCGGCTTGCAGGATCTCCAGGCCGAGCAGGCGTGAGAAGGCGCTGCTCGAACCGACTTCTTCTGCGCCGCTCATTTCTTCAGCTGCTTGGCGTTGGCGAACAGCGCGGCCATGCCGCCAGTGGCCGGCGCCGGCTTGTCCTGGCTGGAGTAGCGTTCGCTGCGCGGGGTGTTGCCGCCCCGGTTGCCACCGCCACGTTGGCCGCCGCGGTTGCCTTCGATCTTCTCGCCGGGGGTATCGCCCATGCGCATGGACAGGGCGATACGGTTACGTGGGATGTCCACTTCCATCACCTTGACCTTGACCACGTCGCCGGCCTTGACCGCCTCGTGCGGGTCTTTGATGAACTTCTCCGACAGCGCGCTGATGTGTACCAGGCCGTCCTGGTGCACGCCGATGTCGACGAAAGCACCGAAGTTGGTGACGTTGGTCACCACGCCTTCGAGCACCATGCCCAGCTTGAGGTCGTTCAGCGTTTCCACGCCTTCCTGGAACTCGGCGGTCTTGAACTCCGGGCGCGGGTCGCGGCCGGGTTTGTCCAGTTCCTTGAGGATGTCGCCGACGGTGACCAGGCCGAAGCGCTCGTCGGTGAACTTGGCCGGATCCAGGCGCTTGAGGAAGCCCGAGTCGCCGATCAGCGAGCGGATGTCACGCGAGGTATCGGCGGCGATGCGCTGCACCAGCGGGTAGGTTTCCGGGTGCACCGCCGAGGCGTCCAGCGGGTTGTCGCCGTTCATCACACGGAGGAAGCCGGCAGCTTGTTCGAAGGTCTTCTCGCCGAGGCGCGGCACCTTCTTCAGTGCCGCGCGCGAGGCGAAGGCGCCGTTGGCGTCGCGGTACTGCACGATGTTCTGCGCCAGTGTCGCGTTGAGCCCGGAGATGCGCGCCAGCAGGGCGGCGGAAGCGGTGTTCACATCCACGCCGACGGCGTTCACGCAGTCCTCGACCACCGCATCCAGCGAGCGCGCCAGCTTCAGCTGCGACACGTCGTGCTGGTACTGGCCGACGCCGATGGATTTCGGGTCGATCTTCACCAGCTCGGCCAGCGGGTCCTGCAGGCGGCGGGCGATGCTCACCGCGCCACGCAACGACACGTCGAGATCGGGGAATTCGCGCGCGGCCAGTTCCGAGGCCGAGTACACCGAGGCGCCGGCCTCGGAGACCATCACCTTGGTCAGCTTCAGGCCCGGCACCTTCTTGATCAGTTCGGCGGCCAGCTTGTCGGTCTCGCGGCTGGCGGTGCCGTTGCCGATGGAGATCAGGTCGACGCCATGCTTGGCGCACAGTTTGGCGAGGATCGCCAGGGTGCCGTCCCAGTCATTGCGCGGCGCGTGCGGGTAAACGGTGGCGGTTTCCAGCACCTTGCCGGTGGCATCGACCACCGCCACCTTGCAGCCGGTACGCAGGCCCGGGTCCAGCGCCAGGGTGGCGCGCGGGCCGGCCGGGGCGGCCAGCAGCAGGTCGTGCAGGTTACGGGCGAACACGCTGATCGCCTCGTCCTCGGCCTTCTCGCGCAGTTCGCCGAGCAGGTCGGTTTCCAGGTGGTTGTACAGCTTGACCTTCCAGGTCCAGCGCACCACCTCGGCCAGCCACTTGTCGGCGGCGCGGCCCTTGTTTTCCAGGCCGAAGCGCTCGCCGATCATCAGCTCGCACGGGTGCAGGGTGCCCGGCAGCTCTTCGCCGACTTTCAGGCTGGAGCTGAGCACGCCTTCGTTACGCCCGCGGAAGATCGCCAGCGCACGGTGCGACGGCACGCCCTTGAGCGCTTCATCGTGCTCGAAGTAGTCGCTGAACTTGGCCCCTTCGCTTTCCTTGCCTGGCACCAGGCGGGCGCTGAGGGTGGCGTTGTCCTTGAGGAAGCTGCGCAGCTTGTCGAGCAGGCTGGCGTCTTCGGCGAAGCGCTCCATGAGGATGTACTTGGCGCCTTCGAGCACGGCCTTGCTATCGGCGAAGCCTTTTTCGGCGTCGATAAAGCGCTCGGCTTCCTGCTCGGGCGTCAGGTTCGGGTCGTTGAACAGCGCGTCGGCCAGCTCGCCGAGGCCGGCTTCCAGGGCGATCTGGCCCTTGGTGCGGCGCTTCTGCTTGTATGGCAGGTAGAGGTCTTCGAGGCGGGTCTTGGTGTCGGCCAGGTCGATCTCGCGCTTGAGCTCCGGGGTCAGCTTGCCCTGCTCTTCGATGCTGGCGAGGATCGCGCCGCGACGCTCGTCCAGCTCGCGCAGGTAGCGCAGGCGCTCTTCAAGATGGCGCAGTTGGGTGTCGTCGAGGCTACCGGTGACTTCCTTGCGGTAACGGGCGATGAAGGGCACGGTAGAGCCTTCATCGAGCAGGCCCACGGCGGCTTCGACCTGTTGCGGGCGCACGCCCAGTTCTTCGGCGATGCGCTTGTTGATGCTGTCCATATAAAGCTACCCACGCTGGTACGACAGGGCGGCCGCATTAGAGCGGCCGACTACGAAAGCGGCGCATTATAAACACCGCATCCACCGTCGCTGAGAACCGTTCGGGGAAAAATCTGCTAACAATGGCTAGAGCGCCCACGTAGGCGCCTGAGCGATAATGCCGCCACTCGCCGTCCATCGTACGGCTGTACTAGGAGACGCCATGACCCAGTCCGCCCCCGCCACTGAAGGCGAGAAGATCCTCATCGTCGATGACGACGCCCGTCTGCGCCGACTGCTCGAGCGCTTTTTCGATGAGCAGGGCTACCGGGTACGCGCCGTGGAAAACGTCGAGCAGATGGACCGTCTGCTGGCCCGCGAACTGTTCAACCTGGTGGTGCTCGACCTGATGCTGCCGGGCGAGGACGGGCTTTCCGCCTGCCGCCGCCTGCGTGAGTCGAACAACCAGATTCCGATCATCATGCTCACCGCCAAGGGTGACGAGTCCAGCCGTATCCAGGGCCTGGAACTGGGCGCCGACGATTATCTGGCCAAGCCCTTCAACCCGCGCGAACTGTTGGCGCGGATCAAGGCGGTGTTGCGCCGTCAGGCGCCTGTGGTACCAGGCGCGCCAGGTTCCGAGGATGAGAGCGTCAGCTTCGGTGACTATGAGTTGTCGCTGGCCACCCGCGAGCTGAGAAAGGGTGAGGAAGTGCACATGCTCACCACCGGTGAGTTCGCTGTGCTCAAGGCGCTGGTACAGCATGCGCGCGAGCCGCTGACCCGCGACAAACTGATGAACCTGGCGCGTGGTCGCGAGTGGGATGCGCTGGAGCGTTCCATCGACGTGCAGATTTCGCGTCTGCGCCGCCTGATCGAGCCGGACCCATCGAAACCGCGCTATATCCAGACCGTCTGGGGCGTGGGTTACGTGTTCGTGCCGGACGGCAACAAGTAAGCGTGCCCATTCGCGGCTAAAGCCGCTCCCACAAAGCACCGCCACGTAGGATGGGCTGAGCGCAGCTATACCCATCCCGGGCGCTCGGCGTCCAGGGGGCGGGCGATGGCGCAGAGCACCATGCCGTTGGGTTCCCACGCAGAGTGTGGGAACCATCAAGCACTGTACTGCACAACAATTAATCCCCTTTTTTGCGGGGCTGCACGGATCTTCAACTCCCCCATGAAAACCCCGCTCTGGTTCCCGCAAAGCTTCTTCGCTCGCACCCTCTGGCTGGTGCTGGTGGTCGTGCTGTTCTCCAAGGCGCTGACGCTGGTTTACCTGATGATGAACGAGGATGTGCTGGTCGATCGCCAGTACAGTCACGGCGCGGCGCTGACCCTGCGGGCTTACTGGGCCGCCAATCCGGACGACCGCGACCATATCGCTCAGGCCGCCGGGCTCAAGCGCATTCCGCGCGACAAGGTACCGGCCAGCGAGCAGCACTGGCCGTACAGCGAGATCTTCCAGCGGCAGATGCAGACCGAGCTCGGCCCGGATACCGAAACGCGCGTGCGCGCCACCACGCCACCGGCGCTGTGGGTGCGGGCACCGAGTCTGGGTGATGGTTGGGTACGTGTTCCCATGTACCCGCACCCGCTGCGCGGCCAGCGGATCTGGAGCGTACTGGGCTGGTTCCTTGGCATCGGTCTGCTGTCCACCGCCGCTGCCTGGATCTTCGTACGTCAGCTCAGCGCCCCGCTCAAGCGTCTGGTCTATGCGGCCCGCCAGCTGGGGCAGGGACGTAGCGTGCGCTTGCCGATCAGTGACACGCCGAGCGAGATGACCGAGGTTTATCGCGCGTTCAACCAGATGGCCGAGGATGTCGAGCAGGCCGGGCGTGAGCGCGAGCTGATGCTGGCAGGTGTTTCCCATGACCTGCGCACCCCGCTGACGCGCCTGCGCCTGGCACTGGAATTCATGGAAAACGATTCCGAACTGGCCGAGGACATGGTGCGCGATATCGAGGACATGGACGCCATTCTCGATCAGTTCCTCGCCTTTATCCGCGACGGCCGCGACGAGCCGGTGGAGGAGGCGAACTTCCCAGAGTTGGTGCGCGAAACCCTGGCTCCCTACAACCAGGGCAGTGAGCGTGTGCGCCTGTGCCTGGAGTCTATCCCGCCCTTCCCGCTGCGCCGGGTATCGATCAAGCGGCTGCTCACCAACCTGGTGGAAAACGCCCTCAATCATGGCGGCGGCGATGCCGTGGAAGTGGTTGCCAGTTTGGCCGGTGACCACAATGCGCCCTACGTGGTGCTCAGCGTGTTGGACCGGGGCAACGGCATCGACCCGACCGAACTGGACAGCATCTTCAACCCCTTCATCCGCGGTGACCGTGCCCGTGGCGGGCGTGGAACCGGTCTCGGCCTGGCCATCGTCAAGCGCATTGCGGCGCTGCATGGCGGCAGTGTCGAACTACGCAACCGCAGTGGCGGTGGTCTCGAGGCGCGAGTGCGCCTGCCGCTTGGTCTGTTGCTGCCTCGCGACGCGGTCTAGCCGAGCGATCTGTGCGGTGTTAGGGTGCTGGCGATATGCTGCCAAGCGCTCTGGCGCCTTGGCTATGCTGTGCCAGCGCATCGATTCGAGGCTTGCATGCCCGCTGTCCTCCCTGACCGCTTGCCCAAATGGACCTGGTGGCTGCCGCTGCCGATTTTCCATCTGGGAACCTGGATATCCCTGTCGACTCGTCTGAGTGACGGTGTGGCGCTGTGCTATCTGCCTCTGGTGCTCGGTCTGCTGCTGTGTCTCTGGTGGGGGCCGCGAGTCTTGCCGGCGCTCTACCTGAACGCCTTTTTGAGCGTGCCGCTATGGGGGCTGCCATGGCAGTGGGCAGCGCTCTACGCCCTGCCGGAAACGGCGGCCGTTGCCCTGGGCTGGTGGTTGCTGCAACGGCGAACCTTCGATCCAGCCCTGGGGCGCCTGGGCGACTTGCTGCGGTTTCTCGCCTTTGGCGTGTTGATGCCGGCGACCCTGCTGGGGCTCGGTTTGCAGACCAACCTGTGGCTGACCGGTTATCAGCTGGGTGAGCATTGGGCCCAGGCCAGCCTGGCACTGTGGTTGAGCGACAGCATCAACCTGATCGCCTTGGCCACTCCGCTGCTGGCATTTGTCAGCCCTCTGCTGCGCGCTCGCGGTTGGTTGACAGAGCGCTCCGTGACCAGTGCGCCAGCGTTGCTCATCAGCCGCTCTCTGCCTGGTTGGTTATTGGCGATCGTGATTTTCCTGGCGCTGTTGGCACTCAGTATGAGCCTGCCGGCCCAGCTCGCCTTACCGCTGTTGGGCCTCAGCATGCTGGTATTGGCGCTGCGACATGCCTTTGCCGGAGCCCTGTATGGCGTGCTGCTGGTGTTCGCTGCGACCCTGCCGGTTGCGCTGCTACACAGTAGCTCCAGCTTTACCGAGCTGGATCTGCAACGGCTGCAGTTGCAGTTCACGGCGCTGTTGCTGATGGGCTCAACGCTGCTGGTCGGGCGCGCGCTCGGCGATTTGCGCCAGTCACTGGCCCGCAGCGCGCAGATGCAGCAACAACTGGCGCGCGCCAACCTGGCGATGGATGCCAGCCCTCTGGGCGTGACCATTGCCGATGCGCGTCAGGATGATCTGCCACTGGTTTATTGCAACGAAGCCTTCAGTCAGATAACCGGTTACAGCGCCCAGGAGGTACTGGGCCGAAATTGCCGCTTCCTGCTTGGGACCGAGCCTGGCCAGAGCGCCGCGCAACCGCTGCGTAGTGCCCTGCGTGAAGGTCGCAGTGGCCATGCGGTAGTACGCAACTATCGCAAGGATGGGCGGCCATTCTGGAACGAAGTGGTGCTGGCGCCGATGCGCGACGATCGGGGCATCAGCCACTTCGTCGGCCTGCAGCACGATGTCACCGAGCGTGTCGAACTGGCTGCCAAGGTCGAGCAGCAGCGCACGCAGTTGCTGCGCCAGAGTCACCTGTTCAGCCAGATCGAAGACATTGCCAGTCTCGGTGGCTGGGTGCTGGAAGTCAGCGATTACAGCATGTTCTGGAGCGATGGCTGTTATCGCATCGTCAATCGCGATATTCAGCAGGGGCAACCCGATCTGCAGCAGACGCTGGCCTATTACGACACGCCCAGCCAGGCGCTGATCATGCAGACGCTACAGGCGGCGCTCAACGGTCTGGATGATCTGGATATCGAGGTGCGTCTGGTCAGTCATCTGGGCGGGCGCCTGATCCGCTTGCGCGGTATGACCGAGCGTGATGGCGATGGCAGCCTGATGCGTATCTATGGCGTGGTGCAGGACATCAGTGAACGTAAGCGTACCGAATCGCAGCTGCGTGAACGTGACGAGCGCCTGCGTCTGTTCTTCGAGGCGCCGCTGATCGGTATGGCCCTGACGACACAGAGCTTCGGTTGGGAGGAGGTCAATCAGAAGCTCTGCAGCATCCTGGGGCGCAGTCGCGAGGAGCTGCTGGCCTGTCGCTGGGAGCAGTTGTCGCATGCCGAGGATCTCGCCACCGAGCAGGCCAAGCTGGAGCCTGTGTTGCAGGGCGAGAGTGACGGTTTCGAGATGGACAAGCGCTTCCTACGTGCTGACGGTCAGGAGGTATTCACTCGGGTCAGCCTGC
Organism: Pseudomonas pichavaramensis; assembly: GCF_050473265.1. Taxonomy (NCBI): domain Bacteria; kingdom Pseudomonadati; phylum Pseudomonadota; class Gammaproteobacteria; order Pseudomonadales; family Pseudomonadaceae; genus Pseudomonas; species Pseudomonas pichavaramensis. Next base: position 31,772 of record NZ_JBJKFJ010000001.1, read on the forward strand.
GCGCCGTTCGTGGCGCAGGCGTCAGGCAGACATTGTTCCTGTTGCTGGTCGAGGACATCAGTGCCCGGCGCGAGGCCGAAGCGCGTTATCGCACCTTAGTCGAGCATGCGCCCGAGGCCATCCTGTTGTTCAGCCCGGAGGGCGGCATCGTCGAATGCAACGAGAATGCGCTGCGCTTGTTCCGCCATCGTCGCGACGGCCTGCTCGGCAAGTCGATTCAGGACATCAGCCCGGCGCGCCAGGCCGATGGGCGCTTGTCTTCGCGCTCCGGCAAGGAATTCCTGCGCCAGGCTATCGCTGGCGAGGCACCGGTATTCGAGTGGACTCACCGTGATAGTGCTGGCCGCCAGTTGCCCTGTGAGGTACGCCTGGTGCGCATGCCTGGCGAGGCGTTGCTGATCCGTGCCAGCGTCACCGATATCTCTGAACGGCAGCGCTACCAGCGCGAGATCGAGCGTCTGGCCTACAGCGACGAGCTGACCGGCCTGCCCAATCGTCGCCTGTTGCTCGACCGGCTGCAGCACGCCATGGATCGCGAGAATCGCGAGGGCAGTATGGGCGCCTTGCTGTTCATCGATCTTGACCATTTCAAGACCGTCAATGACAGCCTGGGTCATCTGGTCGGCGACGCGCTGTTGCGTGAGGTCACCACCCGTCTGGCGGCCGAGCTGCGTACCGAGGACACCCTGGCGCGTCTTGGCGGCGACGAGTTCGTCGTGCTGCTCGAGGCGTTGGGCCAGGAGCCCAAGGCAGTTGGTGAACATGCCGCGGCGGTCGGTGAAAAGCTGCTGCGCTGCCTGCAGGGCAGCTGTCTGATCGACGGGCATGAGCTGGCCATCAGCGCCAGTATCGGTATCGCCCTGCACCCGATGGGCTTGCAGCATGCTGCGGATATTCTCAAACAGGCCGACACGGCGATGTACCGGGCCAAGCATGCCGGACGCAATGCCCTGCATTTCTTCGCACCGGAGATGCAGGCGGCCATCGACCAACGCCTGCAGCTGCAGAGCGAGCTGCGGCAGGCGCTCGCTCGTCAGCAGTTGCAGCTGGTATTCCAGCCGCAGTTGCTGCTGGCCGACGACTCCGTCGCCGGTGCCGAGGTGTTGCTGCGCTGGCTGCACCCCGAGCGGGGCGAGATCGGGCCGGATCAGTTCATTCCTCTTGCCGAAGAAACCGGGCTGATCCAGGAAATCGGCGAGTGGGTGCTGGAGCAGGCCTGCGCGGCCCTGGCACGCTGGCAGGCGCAGTGGCCGCAGCTGGTGCTGGCGGTCAATCTCAGTCCGCGCGAGCTACGTCAGGTTGAATGCGTCGAGCGTGTCGAAGAGTGCCTGCGGCGCCACGGCGTGCCGGCGCAGGCGCTGGAGCTGGAAATCACCGAGGGTGTGCTGGTCGAGGACGTCGAGCGCTGCATCGGCAACATGCAGCGGCTCAAGCAGCAGGGTGTGCGCTTCGCCATCGATGATTTCGGCACTGGCTACTCGTCGCTGACCTACCTCAAGCGCCTGCCGCTGGATCGTCTGAAGATCGACCGCAGTTTCGTCGCCGACCTCGATAGCGATACCAGCGGGCGCATGCTGGTGCAGACCATCCTGATGATCGCGCGTAACCTGGGGCTGGAATGCGTGGCCGAGGGCATCGAGCGCGACAGCCAGCTGGCGCTGCTGCGTGAGCAAGAGTGCACCCTGGGCCAGGGTTATCTGTTCGGCCGGCCCATGGCCGAGGCCGAGTTCCTGGCGTGGATGCAGAGCCGGCTTACCAACTGAGGTGGGTGCCGCTCAGGCGCGCCTGCTGTCCGCAGGGCCAGGCAAAGTTGCTGTCGCCATGGCCACTGGGCAACTCGCCATAGAGCGGGATACCCAGCGGTGCCAGGTAATCGCTGAAGATCTGCTCCAGGCTGTGATGGACACCGCGCCTCGGGCAGTCGGTGAAACCGCCGAGGCAAACCGCGCGGGGCCGCTTGCCGGCAAAGCTCTGTAGCAATTGCCAGAGACTGCGCTCCAGGCGGTAGTAGGGTTCGCCGACATCTTCCAGAATCAGGATCGCGTCGTCCGCCAGTTGCAGCTGTGCCGCTGTGCCGCAGGCACTGGCCAGCGCAGTGAGATTGCCGCCCTGCAACTGCCCTTCGATACGGTGCGTGGGGCCGCTGATATGGCGTACAGGCAACTGGCGGATCTTTCCATTGAGCAGATCCCAGAGTGCCTGCATCGACGCCAGGCGCTCGCGCTGGCCGTTGGGCGCCGCGAGCACCTGGTGTCCGAGTGCGCTGGCCACCGGGCCATGAATCGCTGGCAGGCCGTGCTGGCGTAAGGCGTCGAGCAGGATCGACAGATCGGAGAAGCCGATCAGCGGGCGCGGGCTGGCCTGTTGCAGCAAGGCCCAGTCGATATCGGTTACCAGCTGCGCGCAGCCGTAGCCGCCACGCAGGCACCAGACGGCATCGATATCGGGCAGGCTGAAGGCCTGGTGCAGGTCCTCCAGGCGCTGCTCCGGCGTGCCGGCCAGATAGCGGTGACGAGCACGCACGTGTCGGCCCAGGTGATAACGCACGCCAAGCACCTCGAGCTGCGCCAGGGTCGCTTCGAGTACGTCTTCGGCAATAGCTGCTGCCGGGGCGATCAGCGCCAGGCGGCCGGCGAACACCGGGTTCATCCACGCCCCTTGGTGCGGGTCTGGCCGGGTTCGGCGTTCTTTTCCAGGTACTGGATGATCATGCCGGCCACATCCTTGCTGGTGGTGGTCTCGATGCCTTCCAGGCCTGGCGAGGAGTTCACCTCCATCACCAGCGGGCCGTGGTTGGAGCGCAGGATATCCACCCCGGCGACGTTCAGGCCCATCACCCGCGCGGCGCGCACGGCGGTCATGCGTTCTTCCGGGGTGATCTTGATCAGGCTCGCGCTGCCGCCACGGTGCAGGTTGGAGCGGAACTCGCCGGCCTTGGCCTGGCGCTTCATCGCCGCGATCACCTTGTCGCCGACCACGAAGCAGCGGATGTCGGCACCGCCCGCCTCCTGGATGTATTCCTGCACCATGATGTCCTGCTTGAGGCCGAGGAAGGCCTCGATCACCGACTCGGCAGCCTTGTGCGTCTCGGCCAGGACCACGCCCATGCCCTGGGTGCCTTCCAGCACCTTGATCACCAGTGGGGCGCCGCCGACCATCTGGATCAGGTCGGGGATATCGTCCGGCGAGTGGGCGAAGCCGGTCACCGGCAGGCCGATGCCCTTGCGCGACAGCAATTGCAGAGCACGCAGCTTGTCCCGAGAGCGGCTGATGGCCACCGACTCGTTGAGCGGGTAGACGCCCATCATCTCGAACTGGCGCAGCACCGCGCAGCCATAGAAGGTCACCGAGGCGCCGATCCGCGGGATCACCGCATCGAAGCCTTCCAGCGCCTGGCCGCGGTAGTGAATCTGCGGCTTGTGGCTGGCGATGTTCATGTAGGCGCGCAGGGTATCGATCACCACCATTTCGTGGCCACGCTGCTGGCCGGCCTCCACCAGACGGCGGGTGGAATACAGACGCGGGTTACGCGACAGCACGGCGATCTTCATTGGGCACCTGGAAGGGACGAGGAAAGTGAGGGTTTGTCCTGCACGTAGCTGAGTGCAGGGTTGACCACCAGTTGGCCGGTGATCAGCGCCTTGGAACCGAGCAGTACGCGATAGCGCATGGTCTTGCGGCAGGCCAGGGTGAACTCCACTGGCCACAGCAGATCGCCCAGGGCCAGCTGAGTACGAATGACGTAACGGCTCTGTGCCTGACCGTTGGAACTCTTGATGCGTTTGACCGAGACCAGTTGCGCCTCGCAGCGATGGCGGCGCTGTACCTGGGTGCCGAGGTAGGCGGTGAAGCGCACCCAGTCCTCGCCGTCGCGCTGAAAGGGCTGGATATCGCTGGCGTGCAGGCTCGAGGTGCTGGCGCCGGTATCGATCTTGGCGCGCAAACCGACGATGCCGAGTTCGGGCAGATTGATCCACTCGCGTAGGCCGATCACGCTTAGCTGGTCGAAAGTCTTCAAGGCAGTGGTATTCCCCTGAGGCGACAGCGCCTATGATTCCGCGCATTCTAGTTGTGTGGTGTGACAACTGCATCTGCCGCGCATTGGCGAATGTGAAATCCCTTCAGAGAGTGAGATGAGCGAAAAAGACGACGACAAGGTCCGCCTGGACAAATGGCTGTGGGCTGCCCGCTTTTACAAGACCCGCGCCCTGGCCAAGGCCGCAATAGAAGGTGGCAAGGTGCATCACCGCGGCGAGCGCTGCAAACCGGGCAAGGAACCCAAGGTGGGTGACGAGTTTGTGCTGCGCACGGGGTTCGACGAGCGCACGGTGCAGGTGCTGGCGCTTTCCACGGTGCGCCGTGGCGCGCCCGAGGCGCAGTTACTCTACCGCGAAACCGACGAGAGCATCGCCCGCCGCGAGCAGGCGGCGGCGATGCGCAAGGCCGGCGCCGTAGGCGTGCAGACCGATGGTCGGCCGAGCAAGAAGCAGAGGCGGCAGATTCAGCAGTTCAACGAGCAGCAGGGTGGCGGCTTGCGCCACCCCTGGGCGGACGAGGACTAGTGCGCAGCCCGCATGCAATCTTGCATGCAGGCCACCTCGATCAGCGCCCGCTGACGATGCTCAGCTGGCCCAGCAACGGCAGCTTGGCCAGGCGCGAGGTGATCGGCAGGGTGATTTTCTCCAGCCACTCGCTGGCGCGATAGCCCAGCGGCGTGTAGCAGCCCCAGGCCATGCCGGTCAGGCTCAGCAGCACGCCGCCGACGAAGGCATCCGAGCCCCAGTGCGCGCCGGCGACCAGGCGCGGCAGGATGCCGATCACGGCGATGGCCCAGACCAGCGCCAGGCGCCAGCCGCGGGCGAAGAAACTGAGGAAGAAGGCCCAGATCATCAGCACCGAGGCGTGGTCGCCCGGGAAGCTGCGGCTGGCGCTGTCCTTCAGGTCCCAGCGCTCTTCCCAGGCCGGGAACATCTCGGTCAGGCGGGCACTGCCTTCGACGGCCAGCGAGGCGCTCTGGCGTTGCCAGCCCATGTCCTCGACGAGGTCGGAAAACAGCACGCGGATCAGCAGCATCACGATCAGCATCACCAGGAAGGCGTAGAGTGCACGGCGTACCTGCGGGCCCTCGAATACCAGCCCGGCCTTGAGCATCACCGCCAGCATCACCACGCCGACGCCGGCATCGACCGGGCGCATGCTGCCGATGGCCCAGATGTGCGCCCACAGGCCGCCGGCATGCACCGGGTCGTTGAGCAGATGGAACAGCCACAGGTCGAACGCATCCCACAGTTGGCGTGTCGGCAGCCACAGCCAGCTGGCGAGCAGTACCAGGCTGACGACATGGCAGGCCAGCAGAGGCTTGATGCGCCACTGTGTATTGAGAAAGACGGTCGACATGAGAAGTCCCTTTGCAGAAATATGACAGCACTACCCGAGCGCGCGCATGGTAGACCCTTATGGGCAACATGCAATGTGACTCGATGCTCGGTTCAGGTCGGGTTCAGACCTTAATGGCCGCCTGGTAAATGTGACGCTCGGCTCTTTGTCCTTGGTTGTGCTGGCATTTGTGCATAAAATCGCCAGCCTTTTTTGCAGACCCTGAGCCAGCCGCTATGAACGACTTCAGCCAACGTTTCCTGTTCGACGACACCGACGTGCGTGGTGAGATGGTCGCGCTGCGCGAGAGTTACGCCCATGTGCTGGCCAAGCATGCCTATCCGCAGCCGGTGGCGCAGTTGCTCGGCGAGATGATGGCCGCCGCCGCGTTGTTGGTCGGCACCCTCAAGTTCGACGGCTTGCTGGTGCTGCAGGCACGCTCGGAAGGCCCTCTTTCGCTGCTTATGGTCGAGTGCTCCAGTGCACGTGATCTGCGCGGTATTGCCCGCTACGAAGCCGAGCAGATCGGTGCCGACGCCGACCTGCGCAGCCTGATGCCCAACGGTATGCTGGCGATCACCATCGATCCGACCAAGGGGCAGCGCTATCAGGGCATCGTCGATCTCGACGGCGTCGACCTGGCCGAGTGCCTGAGCAACTACTTCGCCAGCTCCGAACAACTGCCGACGCGTTTCTGGCTCAAGGCCGATGGCCAGCGCGCTCGCGGTCTGCTGCTGCAACAGTTGCCGGTGCATCACCAGACCGAGCCCGAGGAGCGTGCCGAGAGCTGGAACCATGTGCTGACCCTGGCCGATACCCTGACCGCTGAAGAGCTGTTGGGCCTGGACAATCCGACGCTGCTGCACCGTCTTTACCACGAAGACAACGTGCGCCTGTTCGACGAGCAGCCGTTGCAGTTCCGCTGCAACTGCTCGCGCGAGCGTTCCGCCAGTGCCCTGGTCAGCCTCGGGCAGGCCGATGCCGAGCTGCTGCTGGCCGAGCAGGGCGGGCAGATCGAGATCGATTGCCAGTTCTGCAACGAGCGCTATCTGTTCGATGCTGCGGATATTGCCCAGCTGTTCGCCGGTGCCGGTAGCGAGGCGCCGTCACAGACCCGGCATTGATGAACTTTTCCATCTTATAGAAGTTCTCTATCGGACCGGGAGCTGCCAAGCAGTTCGCTTTTCTGGCATACTCCCGCGACTTTTTTACCGTGTAGTTCAGTTGCCCATGGACTACACAACGTTCGGAAGACTCGGCCCAGCGGCCGACGGGGACCCACATGACGCAAGCCAACAACGCCGTTTACACCGACATCAGCGCCGCGCAACTGGTCGAAGAAGCCATTCGCCGTGGTGAAGGGGAACTGGCCGCCAATGGCGCTCTGGTCGTACGTACCGGCCATCGCACTGGCCGCTCGCCGGCTGACCGCTTCATCGTTCAGGAGCCGAGCACCGAGGCGCAGATCGCCTGGGGTGCCATCAACCGCCCGTTTCCGGCCGACAAGTTCGATGCCCTGTGGGATCGCGTCGAGGCCTTCAATAACGCCCAGGAGCATTTCGTCTCCTACGTTCACGTAGGTTCTGCCGAAGCGCACTACCTGCCGGTCAAGATGACCACCGCGACCGCCTGGCAGAACCTGTTCGGCCGTCAGCTGTTCATCAACCCCGAGACCTACAACCCGGGCGCCAAGGCCGAGTGGCAGATCCTCAACGTCGCCAACTTCGAGTGCGTACCTGAGCGTGACGGCACCAACTCCGACGGCTGCGTGATCATCAACTTCGCCGCCAAGAAAGTGCTGATCGCTGGCATGCGTTACGCCGGTGAAATGAAGAAGGCCATGTTCTCCGTGCAGAACTTCCTGCTGCCGGAAAAAGACGTGCTGCCGATGCACTGCGCCGCGAACATCGGCGAAGAAGGCGACGTCACCCTGTTCTTCGGTTTGTCCGGTACCGGCAAGACCACCCTGTCCGCCGACGAGAGCCGTTACCTGATCGGTGACGACGAGCACGGCTGGGGCGAGGGCGTGGTGTTCAACGTCGAAGGCGGCTGCTACGCCAAGTGCATCGACCTGTCCGAGAAGAACGAGCCGGTGATCTGGAAAGCCATCCAGTTCGGCACCGTGCTGGAAAACGTCGTCCTCGACGAGCAGCGCACCCCGGACTACGCCGACGACAGCCTGACCCAGAACAGCCGCGCCGCCTACCCGCTGGAGTACGTCGAGAAGCGCAGCGAGAAAAACCTCGGCGGCGAGCCGAATGCGGTGATCTTCCTCACCTGCGACCTGACCGGCGTACTGCCGCCGGTGTCGATCCTCAACAACGAGCAGGCGGCCTACCACTTCCTGTCCGGCTACACCGCGCTGGTCGGTTCCACCGAAATGGGTTCGGGCGGCGGCATCAAGTCGACCTTCTCCACCTGCTTCGGCGCGCCGTTCTTCCCGCGTCCGGCCGGCGTCTACGCCGAGCTGCTGATCAAGCGCATCAACGCCTTCGGCTCCAAGGTCTATCTGGTCAACACCGGCTGGACTGGCGGCGGCTACGGCGTCGGCAAGCGCTTCAACATCCCCACCACTCGTGGTGTGATCGCGGCGATTCAGAGCGGCGCGCTGATCGGTGCCGAGACCGAGCACCTGCCGATCATCAACCTGGATGTGCCGAAGTCGGTTCCGGGCGTCGAGACCAACCTGCTCAACCCGCGCAACACCTGGGCTGACAAGAATGCCTACGACGAAGCCGCCAAGGGCCTGGCCAAACTGTTCATCGACAACTTCACCAAGTTCGATGTCAGTGAAGCGATCAAGGAAGCGGGCCCGCAGCTGTAAGCTCGCGCCCGCTTCAGACAAGGCCGCCTTCGGGCGGCTTTGTCATTTATGGGCGTGGTGGCGTGTCCGAGGTAGGGTGCGCCGTGCGCACAGGTTCTCCACGGGATTCTGTCGGTGCGCATGACGCACCCTACGCAACCGCGTTATGGTCATGGGCCATTCAGCGGTCAATGGAGTGACAGCGCATGTCCACCCTCAAACGCGTTTTCGGTTTCGATAAGCTGCGTCCCGGCCAGGAAACGGTGATCAGCGCCGTGCTCGCCGGTCGCTCAGCGGCGGCGATCTTTCCCACCGGTTCGGGCAAGTCGCTGTGCTACCAGCTGCCCGCACTGCACCTGCCGCATCTGACCCTGGTGATTTCGCCGCTGCTGGCGCTGATGCAGGATCAACTGGCGTTCCTGCATGCTCACGGTATCGCCGCCGCCAGCATCGATTCGGCGCAAAGCCGCGAGCAGGCCATGGCGGTGATGAACCGCGCGCGCAGCGGCGAGCTGAAGATCCTGATGATTTCGGTGGAGCGCCTGAAGAACGAACGCTTTCGCAATTTCATTGCCCAGGTACCGATCTCCCTGCTGGTGGTCGACGAGGCGCACTGCATCTCCGAGTGGGGCCACAACTTTCGCCCCGACTACCTCAAGCTGCCCGACTATCAGCGCCAGTTCGGTATTGCCCAGGTGCTGCTGCTGACTGCCACGGCCACGCCGAAAGTGATCGTCGACATGCGCGAGAAATTCGCCATCGCCGAGGCGGATGTGGTCACCACCGGCTTCTACCGCTCCAATCTCAACCTGCTGGTCGAGCCGCTGCCCGCTGCGGCCAAGCAGCAGCGCCTGCAGCAATGGCTGGCGCCGCGCCGGGGACAGGCGAGCATCGTCTACGTCACCCAGCAGAAGACCGCCGAGCAGGTCGCCGAGCGCCTGCAAGGGCAGGGGCTGGCTGTCAGTGCCTATCACGCCGGCATGGGCCATGAGGCGCGTGAGGCGATTCAGCGCCGCTTCATGGCGGGTGAGCTGGAGTGCATCGTTGCCACTATCGCCTTCGGCATGGGCATCGACAAACGTGATATCCGCAACGTGGTGCACTACGACCTGCCCAAGTCGGTGGAAAACTACAGCCAGGAAATCGGCCGCGCCGGGCGCGATGGCCAGCCTTCGGACTGCCTGGTGCTGGCCAGTCGTGACGGCCTCTGCGTGCTGGAGAACTTCGTTTACGGTGATACACCGGAACTCAGCGGCATCCGCGCAGTGCTCGACGATCTGCGCGCAGCGGGCACGGATGGGCAATGGGAACTGATGCTCGGGCAGCTGGCGGATCTGAGCAATATCCGCGCGCTGCCGCTCAAGACCTTGCTGGTGCAACTCGAGCTGCGTGGGGTCATTGCCCCGCGTTACGCCTATTTCGCCGAATATCGCTTCAAGTTGCTCCTCGATGATCAGGCGCTGCTGGCGCGTTTCGAGGGCGAGCGGAGGCAGTTCGTCGAGGCGATTCTCGCCTGCTCACGTCGGGCGCGTACCTGGAACACCCTGGATTTCGACATGCTGTACCAGGAGCACGGCGCCGAACGCGCACGGGTGGTCAAGGCGCTGGATTATTTCCAGGAGAAGGGTTGGCTGGAGCTGGAGAGCAAACAGATGACCGAGGTCTACGCCGTGCTCGATGGCACCTTCGATCCCGAGGCACTGGCGGCGGACCTGCACGGGCATTTCCGCGCGCATGAGGCCAGCGAGATCGCCCGTATCCAGGCCATGCTGGGCTTGTTCGAGAGTCGCGAGTGCCTGAGCCGGCGCCTGGCGCTGTACTTCGGCGATGAGCAGGCGCCCGAGCGCTGTGGCCATTGTTCGGTGTGTCAGGGGCGTGTCGCGACGCTGCCAGCGCCGCCAGCGTTACCGCCGCTGGCGGGGCGTGATGGGCAGGCGTTGTGCGCGGCTTTCGTCGAGAAGCACCAGCAGCACACTGGCCAGCGCCCGAGCGTGGAAAGCCTGACGCGTTTTCTCTGTGGCGTGACCACGCCGCTGTTCACCAAGCTCAAGGCGCGTCAGCTGGCCGGTTTCGCTGCGCTGGAGGATTATCCCTACGGCGAAGTGCGCGACTGGCTGGCTGTGTAGGGGGCGGATAAGGATTGGTGCGCGCAGCGCACCCTACGGGCAGTAGCGCCTATCGCGTAGGGTGCGCCGCGCGCACCGATGATCATGCGTGTGCCGTCCGATGCGCGCAGCATGTACGACCCCGCGACACGGATCAGCGGCTGTTTTGCCCTTCGGCCAGGGTCCAGTCCACCAGCTCGCGGGACAGGCGGTCGCCGGCCTGGCCGAAGGCGGCCACCACGGCGGTGATCGAGGTGTCGCTGGCCGCCTGGCTGACAGTGAAACGGCGGCTGGCAAGGATGCGTTGGTCGCGAGGATTGACCAGGCGCACGTCGAGCTGAATGATTGCTTCCGGGCGGCCGTCACGGTACTGGCTGTGGAAGCTGCGCAGATCGCTGACCAGTTCCAGGTCAGCCTGCAAACGTTGTTCTTCATTGCTCAGCGCTTTTATCCGGCCGTCCTCGTGGAAGGCATCGAGCAGGCGGTTGCGCAGCAGTTGCGGGGTGCGTTCGCTCCAGCGCGCGCCCTGATAGGTATTGACCCGGCCAGGCTCCGGCAGCACCACGATACGTGTGCCATCGAGTAACTGGCCGCTGCTCGGGCTGCTGACCCGCAGTGACCAGTCGACCGGCTGCGCTTGTGCCGGTAGCGTCGCGCCGGGCAGCAGGTAGATATCCAGCGGCTCGCTCTGCGGCAGGATCGAGCAGGCGCTGAGCAGGCCGGCGATCAGCAACGGAAACAGACGCTTCATGGTTGGAACTCCTTGATGCTGTCGTTACGCAGCAGGTAGCCGGTCGGGTCCTGCTCCAGGCGACGAGAGAAGCCGCGCAGGGCGCTGAGGGTGTCGTGCAACTCGCCGATTGCCGGGCCGAGTTCGCTGAGGCCCTGCATGCCGTTATCCAGTGCATCGCGGTTGTTCGCCAGCAGCTCCTCGATATTGCGGCTGCTGCGTTCCAGCGAGGCCATCAGGCGTTCGGCGTTCTGCATGACCTGTGTGCCCTGGCCGTCGAGCAGACGGTTGGCGGTGTGCATCAGTGCTGTGGCTTCGCGGGTGGCGGCGCCCACCTGTTGCAAGGCCGCGGTGAGGTCTTCGCGTTGGCTGGCGAGCCCGGCGGTGGTCTGTTCGATATTCTCCAGGGTGCGTGAGACGCGCTCGGCGTTCTCCCGTGAGAGCATGCGGTTGGCACGGTTGAGCAGGCGGGTAATGTTGACCAGCAGATCCTCGCTGTTAGCCATCAGCCGCGACAGTGGCGAGCGGTCGGCGATGATGATGCCGGGGGCGTCGCTCTTGCTCTCCAGTGCCGGGCTTTCCGGCGTGCCGCCGTGCAGCTGGATCACCGCCAGGCCGGTGATGCCGGTGATCGCCAGACGCGCGCGGGTGTCCTGTTTGATCGGTGTCTGGCCGACGATACGGATGCGCGCACGTACGGTGCGCGGATCGTCCGGGTCGAGCCCCAGGCTGATCACGTCGCCCACCTTGATACCGCTGTACTGGACGGCGCTGCCCTGCGACAGGCCGGTGACCGCCTCATTGAAGATCACCTCGTAGTCGGTAAAGGCACGATCAGCCCCGGCCTTGTTCAGCCAAAGACCGAACAGCAGGGCGGCGCCCACTGCGATCACGGTGAACAGGCCGATCAGAACGTGATGGGCTCTGGGTTCCATTCATTGACTCCCTGCCGCCGTTGCGGCCTGTGCGGCTGCGCGTCCGCGCGGGCCGTGAAAATACTCCTGAATCCAGGCGTCGTCAGTGGCAGCCACCACCTCCAGGCGGTCGGCTACCAGCACCTTCTTCTGGGCCAGCACGGCAACCCGGTCGCAGATGCTGTAGAGCGTGTCGAGGTCATGGGTCACCAGAAATACGCTCAGCCCCAGGCTGTCGCTGAGGGTGCGGATCAACTGGTCGAAGGCCGCCGCACCAATCGGATCGAGGCCTGCAGTGGGCTCGTCGAGGAACAGGATGTCCGGATCAAGCGCCAGCGCGCGGGCCAGGGCTGCACGTTTGACCATGCCGCCGGACAGCGAACTGGGGTATTTGTCGGCGGCGTCCTGCGGCAGGCCGGCCAGCGCGATCTTGACCCGTGCCAGGCGTTCGGCGGCGGCACGCGACAGGCCGGCGTGTTCGATCAGCGGCAGGGCAATGTTCTCGCTGACGGTCAGCGAGGAGAACAGCGCGCCACGTTGGTAGAGCACACCGAAGCGTCGCTCCAGCTGCGAGCGCTTTTCCGCTGGCAGACTCAGCAATTGTTCACCGAACACCCGTACGGTGCCGGCGTTGGGCTGACGCAGGCCGACGATGCTGCGCAGCAGCACCGACTTGCCGGTGCCGGAGCCACCGACCACGCCGAGGATCTCGCCGCGATACAGATCGAAGTCCAGATGTTCGTGCACCACCTGGCTGCCAAAGCGATTGCACAGGTCGCGAACCTCAATGACGCTGTCGCGGCTCACCAGCCCATCTCCATCAGAAACAAGGCAGCCAGCGCATCGAGCAGGATCACCACGAAGATCGACTGCACCACTGCCGATGTGGTGTGTTCGCCCACCGATTGCGCGCTGCCGCTGACCTTGAAGCCTTCCAGGCAGCCGATCAGGGCGATCAGGAAGGCAAATAGGGGGGCCTTGCACAGGCCGACCAGGAAGTGCCGCATCAGGTCGCTGTCCTGCAGGATCGACAGGTACATCGGTGTGGGGATGTCCAGCGCCAGGACGCACACCACTGCGCCGCCGAGCAGGCCGCTGAGCATGGCGATGAAGGTGAGGATCGGCAGGGCGATGAGCATGGCGAACAGGCGCGGCAGCACCAGCAGCTCGATGGGGTTCAGCCCCAGCGTGCGGATGGCGTCGATTTCCTCGTTGGCCTTCATCGAGCCGATCTGCGCGGTGAAGGCGCTGGCCGTGCGACCTGCCATGAGGATCGCGGTAAGCAATACGCCGAACTCGCGCAGGAAGGAGTAGGCGACCAGGTTGACGGTGTAGATGCTGGCGCCGAAGTCGGCCAGTACCGTGGCGCCGAGAAAGGCCACGACCGCACCGACCAGGAAAGTCAGCAGGGCAACGATGGGGACGGCGTTGAGGCCGCACTGTTCCAGGTGGGCGGCCAGGGAGGTCAGGCGCCAGCGGTGCGGGCGTACGAAGATGCTCAGCATGCCACTCAGGGCCAGGCCCATGAAACCGAGCAGAGCCCGGCCCTGGTGCCACATGCCTTCGACCACCTCACCGATGTGCCCAAGCACTTCGCGCACGACCGATGGTTCGGCGTGGGGTGGCGCCTGCCTGCTGTCCGCCATGGCATTGGCAACGGCCAGCAGCAGGTCACGGCGCTCATTGCTCAGCGCGCTCTGCTGGGTCAGTTGGCGCAGGCGCTCGCAGCCGAGCAGGTCGACCAGCAGCGCGGCGCCGGCGGTATCCAGTGCTGCGAGTTCGCCGAGATCGACCGACTCCTGTCCCTGCAGCTGCTCGCGCAGGGTCAGAACCTGCGGTTCCAGTTGGCTGTAGTGGGCCAGCGTCCAGTCGCCACCGATCCGCAGGTTCGTGGCGGCGTCCGTGCTGCTGGTCCTAAGCGGGGTCAGGTAAGGCGTGGTCATCGCGACAGCTTAGCGCCGCTCATGGGCGTCAGGCCAGTGCTGACGAATGCTGCGCTGCGACATACCAATCAAACAGCGGTGAACTATGGTGAATGCTTACCGATGCCTGTCTGCTCACAAGTGAGGGCCATGTCCGTGGAGCATCTGGATGTTCTGATCATTGGCGCCGGCCTTTCCGGTATCGGTGCAGCCTGTCACCTCCGGCGTCTTTGTGCGGACAAGAGCTTCGCCATTCTCGAAGGGCGCGGAGCCATGGGGGGCACCTGGGATCTGTTTCGTTATCCGGGCATTCGCTCCGACTCGGACATGTACACCCTCGGCTACAACTTCAAGCCCTGGAGCGAGCCGAAGGCCATTGCCGACGGCCCGTCGATTCGCCGCTACATCGAAGAGACCGCCCGTGAGCACCAGCTCGACGGGCTGATCCGTTATCGGCACAAGGTGCTCGAAGCGAACTGGTGCAGTGCCAGTGCCACCTGGCAACTGCTGGTACAGCGTGGCGATGAGGGCGAGCCGCTGCGCATGAGTTGCCAGTTCCTGATGATGTGCACCGGTTACTACCGCTACGAGGCCGGGTACACGCCGGACTTCGCCGGGCGCGAAGATTATCAGGGCACATTCATTCATCCGCAGGCCTGGCCGGAGGGCTTCGACTGCAGTGGCAAGCGCGTACTGGTGATCGGCAGTGGCGCTACCGCCGTGACCCTGGTGCCGGCATTGGCCGAGCGTGCGGCGCAGGTCACCATGCTGCAGCGCTCCCCCAGTTACGTGATCAACCTGCCTTCGCGCGATGCGTTGTCCAATGCCCTGCGCCGGGTACTGCCGGAAAACTGGGTGTACCGCCTGGCGCGCGGACGCAATGTGGCGCTGCAACTGCTGTTCTACAGGCTGGCCAAGCGCTTTCCCGGCATGGTGCGGCGTGTGCTGCTGAGTCAGGTGCGACGTCAGCTGGGCAACGTCGATATGCGCCACTTCAGTCCCACCTACAAACCCTGGGATCAGCGTGTGTGCGCAGTGCCGGATGGCGACCTGCTGCGGGTGTTGCGTGAAGGCAAGGCGCAAGTGGTGACCGCCGAGATCGAGCGTCTCAGCCCACGGGGCGTACGCCTGAAGAACGGTGAAGAACTCAACGCCGACGTGATCGTCAGTGCGACCGGCCTGCAGTTGCAGATTTTCGGCGGCATAGCCGTGAGTATCGAAGGTGTGCCCTTCGAGGCGCCGAAGAGCATGGGCTATCGCGGCATCATGCTGCGCGATCTGCCCAACCTGGCAGTGGTGATGGGTTACACCAACGCCAGCTGGACGCTCAAGGCCGACCTTTCCAGCGAGTATTTCTGCCGACTGATCCGCCATATGGATGCCATTGGCATGCGTCAGGTGACGCCCTGCGACAGCGATGGAAAGGTACGTGCACAGCCGTTTCTCGACTTGCAGTCGGGTTATATCGAACGTGCTTCGCACCTGCTGCCGGTACAAGGGGATCGGGTGCCATGGAAGCTGCACCAGAATTACCTGCTGGATCTGCTGCAACTGCGTTACGGCAAGCTGGCGGACGACTACCTGATCTTTTCCAGTGCGCGGGGAAGAGCGGAAGCCCTTGCCACAGAGCCTTGATGTGATTTGTCTATAGCGAATGTCCTACAAAAAGTTGCACAATCGCGCCGCTTCTTATTCTGGCGATGAGCCACTACTATTTTGCGATCTGTGTCACGGATGAGCCAGAGGGTGTCAGGCACCCATTCAATGAGAGGTCGGCCATGAAGGAACAGCGCCATTTGCCCGCACTGCGTGCGCATATCGAGCAATTGCTGAGCAAGGGTTGGATCATTGCCAGCCGCACGCCTTTGACCCTGCAAAATGGGCGGCGTTGTTATCTGGTTTCCCACGGCATGCTCATCAGCGAGTCTGCTTCGCACGTCGCCTGATCGCTTTTTCCCGACCGCTGCGCCGCTATCCCTTCTTGGCGCAGCGGCGTTTTTGGTTACCGGATATTGCGTAGCCAATTGCCTCCTCAACGGCCCCTGAATCCCGTCATGTGCGGGCTGTGAGCATTCTCCGGTCGCCTCGTCACGGCGGCTGCTTGGCTTCGTCTCGATGTAACGTCTTGGTCTGAGCGCGGTCAGTGCCTATAACGAACCGGTCACCGTTAGAGGAACCACGCCATGCCCAGCCGTCGTCGATTCCTTCACGGCAGCGCCAGTCTTGCTGCGCTCGCCGCCCTGATGCCCTGGTTGCCGTCATCCGCCTTTGCCTCCGGCACTTTGCTGAGTCGGGCCATTCCCAGTACGGGTGAGCTGCTGCCGGTGATCGGTCTGGGTACCTCGCGTACACACGATGTGGCGATGACCGATGAGGCGCTACAGCCCCTGCGCGAGGTGCTGCAGGCGCTGGTCAATGGTGGCGCCAGTCTGGTGGATACCGCGCCCAGTTACGGTCGAGCCGAGGCCGTGTGTGGCGCCTTGGCCGCGGAAGACGACATGCGCAAGAAACTGTTCCTGGCTAGCAAGGTGTCCTCCTCCGGGCGCGCAGCCGGTGAGCGCCAGGTCGAGGCCAGTTTCGCGGCATTGCGTACCGACACCATCGATCTGATGCAGGTACACAACCTGCAGGACACCAGCACCCAACTCGCGCTGCTGCGTGAACTGAAGGAGCAGGGCCGGGTGCGCTACATAGGTGTGACCCATTATCTGGATTCCGCCCATGAGCGCCTGCTCGAGGTGCTGCGCCAGGAGCCGGTGGATTTCGTCCAGTTCAACTATTCCATCGGCGAGCGCAATGCCGAGCGTGAGTTGTTGCCGTTCTGTGCCGACAAGGGCATCGCCGTGTTGATTAACCGTCCTTTCCAGCGCGCCGCGCTGTTCGACCGGGTGCGTGGCAAGAGCCTGCCTGACTGGGTGGCGGTAGAGCTGGGCGCCACCTCCTGGGCGCAACTGATGCTCAAGTTTATCCTCGCCAACCCGGCGGTAACGGCGGTGATTCCGGCGACCTCCACGCCGCGTTACATGGCCGACAACATCATGGCCGGGCAGGGCAAACTGCCTGACGCTGCGCAGCGTCAACGCATCATCGAGCTGTTCGCCTGAGATGCAGGCGCTCATGCAGCGCCTGGCGCGGGCGATCAATGCCGAAAGCGCGGAGCTGCATGCGGTACTGGCTGGCTTCGCCCTGTTCTTCTGCCTGTTCGCCGGTTACTTCATGCTGCGGCCGATCCGCGAGGCGATGGGCATCACCGGCGGAGTGAGCAACCTGCAATGGCTGTTCACCGCCACCTTCGTCGTCATGTTGCTGGCCGTGCCGCTGTTCGCCTGGCTCAACTCGAAAGTCCCGCGCATTCATTTCATCGACTGGGTGTATGGCTTCTTCTGCCTCAACCTGCTCGTTTTCGTTCTGCTATTTCGCGTCGAACACGACAGCGTCTGGCTGGCGCGGGTGTTCTACGTGTGGATTTCGGTCTACAACCTGTTCGTCGTTTCGGTGGCCTGGAGCCTGATGGCCGATGTCTTCGACGGCGCTCAGGCGCGCCGGCTATTTGCGTTCATCGCGGCCGGTGCCAGTGTTGGCGGGTTGTGCGGGCCGCTGCTGAGTGCTGCTCTGATCGCTGTGGTCGGCGAGTCCGGACTGATGCTGATGGCCGCCGTGCTGCTCGCTGCGGCGATGGCGCTCAAGCGCTATCTGATGAGCTGGCGCGAACGCCAGGGAGCTGGACGGCCGGGCGCGGTACCGAGCGAGAACCCGCGCAGGCCGGTGCCGGGCAATCCCTTCAGTGGCCTGACGCGCATGTTGGGCTCGCGCTACCTGCTGGGTATCGGCGCGTTCATTCTGCTGCTGACCTCGGTCAGTACCTTTCTCTACTTCGAGCAGGCGCGATTGGTCGCTGAGCTGTTTCCGGATCGCGACGGGCAGGTCAGGGTGTTCGGGGTGATCGATTTCATCGTGCAGGCTGGCGCGCTGACGGCTCAGCTGTTCATTACCGGCCGCGTGGCGCAGAAGCTGGGGGTACGGGTACTGCTGTCCGCCGTGCCGGTGCTGGTCTGCCTGGGCTTCATCGGTCTGGCCCTGGCGCCGACCTTCGCCATGCTTGCGGGGCTGATGATCGTGCGACGTATCGGCGAGTACGCCTTCGTCCGACCGGGGCGCGAGATGCTCTTCGCCCCGTTGGACGCCGAGAGCAAGTACAAGACGAAGAACTTCATCGATACCGTGGTTTACCGCGGTGGTGATGCCCTCAGTGGCTGGGCCAAGGCCGGCCTGGACATGCTCGGTCATGGCGCCTGGCTGGTGGCTGTGGTCGGTGCGTTCTGCGCTGCCCTGTGGGGGGCACTCGGCTGGTATCTGGGTGGTCGCGCCGACAGGCAGGCCGACACCTAGTACGACGTCGCTGCACGGTCATTCCGCTACCGCGATGATTTCCTCTATCAGCCATTGCAGCGCCGCGTCGCGCTGACGTTGCGCCAGGCTCACCACTTCCAGATGAAAGGGCCCGAGGGTGAAGGGCAGGTCGAACAGTTGCAGCGGCAGCAGCCTGGCGAAATGGCGGGCCAGGGCAGTGGGCAGCACCGCTGTCAGCTCGCTGCCCGCGACGATGTGCGCTGCCTGCAGGTAGTTGGGCGTGGTGTAGAGAATCTGCCGCGACAGGCCCTGCTCCCCCAGCCACTGGTCGACCATGCCTCGGGTCTGTCCGCCATGTACCCACAGATGGCGCAAGCGCAGGAAGGTGGTCAGGTCTGGCTGTCCCTGCAGCAGCGGATGATCGCTGCGTGCCGCCAGCTTGAGCGTTTCGCTCATCCAGTGGCGGCGGGCGAAGCGTGCGGGAATCTCATCGAAGCGGCCCAGTACCAGATCCAGTTCGCCCTTCTCCAGCGCCTCCATCGGCAGGCTGGGGCTGAGGTGGCGAATGTCGATGCCGATGCCGGGGGCGTGGCGGCTGAGGCGGTCGAGCAGACGCGGCATGCACACCAGTTCGACATAGTCGGTGACGGCGATGCGAAAGCGCTGGCGACTTTCGCTGGGGTCGAAGGCCTCGCCGGCATTCAGGCTCTGCTCCAGTTGATGCAGCGCGCTGCGGATCGGTGCTTCCAGGGCCAGCGCCCTGGGTGTGGGTTGCATACGCCGGCCCACGCGCACCAGCAACGGGTCGTCGAGCAATTCGCGCAGGCGATTAAGAGCATTGCTCACGGCCGGCTGGCTCAGTGCCAGGCGCTCGGCTGCCCGCGAGACGTTCTGCTCGCGCAGCAGGGCGTCGAGCACGCGCAGCAGGTTGAGGTCGAAGTTGATGAAATTCATCTGCTGAATACGTCGTATCACAAGACTAAATTTCAAAAATAGTAGCGGCTTGCTTATCGTCACCCAAGCTTTTGCGCGTTTTTCGAGAGGACTAACAATGAACAACATCGTCTCGCCGCTTCGCTGTGCTGCCGTGATCGGTGCCGGCACCATGGGCCGCGGCATCGTCATCAGCCTGGCCAATGCCGGCCTGCGCGTGCTGTGGCTGGATAACAATCCGCAGATGGTCGAGGCCGGCCTGCAGATGGCCGAGCAAACCTGGGCACATAACGTTGCCAAGGGGCGTATCGATACCGCGGAGGCGTCGGCGCGGCGTGCACGTATCGAGGCGGTGGACAGCTACGCTGCCCTGGCCGATACCGATCTGGTGATCGAGGCGGTGTACGAGAACCTCGAGCTCAAGCAGCAGATCTTCCGTGAGTTGGACGCGGTGATGAAGCCCGGCGCCATTCTCGCCAGCAACACCTCGGCGCTGGATATCGATGCCATCGCAGACGTCACCTCACGGCCAGAGGCGGTGCTCGGCCTGCATTTCTTCAGCCCGGCGCACATCATGAAACTGCTCGAGATCGTGCGGGGCGCCAAGACCACGCCAGCCGTGCTGGACGCTGCTCAAGAGCTGGGCGCGCGCATGGGCAAGGTGGCGGTGGTGGCCGGTAACTGCCACGGTTTCATTGGCAATCGCATGCTGCACACCTATGTGCGCGAGGCGCGCATGCTGCTGCTCGAGGGGGCATGGCCGCACCAGGTAGACGCCGCGTTGCAGGGCTTTGGCTTCGCCATGGGCCCGTTTCGCATGTACGACGTGGTCGGTATCGACCTGGAGTGGCGTGCCCGCGAGCTGTCCGGACAAGGGCAGGACGACCCGGTGGTCCAGGTGGATAACCGTCTGTGTGAACTGGGGCGCTTCGGCCAGAAGAGCGGTAAAGGCTATTACACCTATGCGCCTGGCAGTCGTCAGGCCGAGCACGACCCAGCGGTCGACGGCCTGGTACAGATGCAGTCGGAGCGTCTGGGTTTCGTCCGGCGCGATATCGGTGCCGAGGAAATCGTCGAGCGCTGCCTGCTGGCTCTGGTCAATGAGGGGGCCAAGATTCTCGAGGAGAACATCGCCGCCAACAGTCGGGATATCGATCTGGTGTACCTCAACGGCTACGGTTTTCCCGCCGAGCGTGGGGGCCCGATGAGCTGGGCCGACGGCGAAGGTGTCGCGGCCATTCGCCAACGCCTGCTGGCGTTGACCGAGCGCTTTGGCGCCCACTGGCAGCCCGCGGCGCTGATCGAGCGTCTGTTTGCCGAGAACAAGCGTTTCAGTGATGTACAGGAGGGCCGGGTATGAGCTATCAGGCGCCATTGCGCGACATGCGCTTCGTGCTGCACGAACTGTTCGATGCCGCCGCTCACTGTGAACGCCTGGGCAATGCCCTGGATCGTGAGCTGATCGACGGCGTGCTGGAAGAAGCCGCTGCTTTCGCAGCGGGTGAAATCGCTCCACTCAATCGCAACAGCGATGAAGAGGGGTGCCACCTGGAGAACGGCCAGGTCACTACGCCCAAGGGCTTCGCCGAGGCATACCGGCAGTATGTAGACAACGGTTGGGCGAGCATGACCGGGCCGGTGGAATATGGTGGCCAGGGATTCCCGCAACTGGTGGCCTTCGCCTTCCACGAGATGCTGATGGGCGCCTCGCTGTCCTTCCGCGTTTACTCCGGGTTGACCGAGGGCGCGGTACTGGCACTGTACAAACACGGCAGCGAAGCGCTGAAGCAGCAGTACCTGGAGAAGCTGGTCAGCGGTCAGTGGACCGGCACCATGTGTCTGACCGAGCCGCAGGCTGGCACCGACCTGGCATTGCTGCGCACGCGTGCCGAACCGCAGGCCGATGGCAGCTACCGGGTGACCGGCAACAAGATCTTCATCAGCGGCGGCGAGCAGGATCTGTCAGAGAACATCGTCCACCTGGTGCTGGCGCGTCTGCCGGATGCGCCTGCCGGAGTGAAGGGCATCAGCCTGTTGCTGGTGCCGAAGTTCGTCGCTGCGGCAGACGGCACGCCGGGTGAGCGTAACGCCCTGAGTTGTGGCGCCATCGAGCACAAGATGGGGATCAAGGGTGCGTCCACCTGCGTGATGAATTTCGATGGCGCCACGGCTTGGCTGGTGGGCGAGGCCAACCAGGGCCTGGCCTGCATGTTCACCATGATGAACGATGCGCGCTTTCAGGTCGGCCTGCAGGGGCTGGGGATCGGCGAGTCGGCTTTCCAGGGAGCACTGTGCTACGCCCGTGAGCGTTTGCAGTCACGTGGCCTGGCTGGCGTACAGGCGCCGGACAAGGCGGCCGACCCGATCATCGTTCATCCTGATGTGCGGCGCATGCTGCTTACCCAAAAGACGCTGGTCGAAGGCAGTCGCATGCTCGCTGCCTACACGGCACGTCAGTTGGATCTGGAGCATGGCGCCGACACAGCGGAAAACCGCAAGGCGGCTGGCAAGCGCGCGGCCCTGCTGATTCCCATCGTCAAGGCGTTCTTCACCGATATGGGGCAGGAGGTGGCCAGTCATGCCGTACAGGTCTACGGCGGTCACGGTTTCATCCGCGAGTGGGGCATGGAGCAACTGATGCGCGATAGCCGCATCACCCAGCTCTACGAAGGCACCAATGGCATCCAGGCACTGGACTACATTCGTCGCAAGCTGCTGGGCGATGGCGGCGCCGAATTGACCGCGCTGCAGGCGGAGTTCAGCGCGCTGTGTGAAGAGCAGATTTCGCGTCCGGCGCTGGCACAGATAGCCGGCGTGGTGCAGGCGCGTCTGGATGAATGGCGCGAGCTGAGCGCGGAGGTGCTTGCCGCCTGTCAGCGCGACCCGCAGGAGATCGGTGCCACCTCGGTAGACTTTCTCCAGTACTCGGCCTACGTGCTGCTCGCCGGCCTTTGGTTGCTGGCTGCGGCACGGGCGCAGGATGCGCTGGAGGCGGGCGGCAGCGAGGCGGCGTTCTACCAGGCCAAGCTGCACAGTACCGAGTTCTATCTGCGGCGTGTGCTGCCGCGCGCCAGCGCTCACCGTGAAGCCCTTTTGGGTGGCGCGCAGTGCCTGATGGTCATGGGCGAGGGCAGTTTCGCCTTTTAGCGCAGATGTCCGTAGGCGCCGGCTTGCCGGCAAGCCGGCTCCTACGGGCGTAGCCCGGATGCAATCCGGGAAAATTTGCATGACCGGCCGCGGATTTCATCCGCGCTACAACAAGAGGAGCAACTCCATGCACCCATTCAGCTTCGCCACCACTGCGCAGATCCTCTGCGAGTCCGGCGCCAGCTTGCGGTTGGCCGAGCTTTGTCGCGAACGCGGCGCACGTCGCGTGTTGATCGTCACCGATACCGGCATTACCCGGCTCGGCTTGCTGAAGCCGCTGCTGCCGGGTTTTGCGCAGGCGGAGATGGACGTACAGGTATTCGATCAGGTGCTGGCCGACCCGCCCGAGGCCGTGGTTTTGGCGGCCGTGGCTCAGGCGCGCGAACTCCAGGCGGATCTGGTGGTTGGCTTCGGCGGTGGCAGCTCGATGGACGTGGCCAAGCTGGTGGCCTTGCTGGCGCATCCCGATTGCAGTCAGAGGCTGGACGAAATCTACGGTGTGGGCAATGCCCGCGGCCGGCGTCTACCGCTGATCCAGGTGCCGACCACTGCCGGCACGGGCTCCGAGGTCACTCCCATTGCCATCGTCACCACGGGTGAAACGACCAAGATGGGCGTGGTTTCGCCGCTGCTACTGCCGGATCTGGCTTTGCTCGATGCCGACCTGACCCTCGGCCTGCCTGCGGCGGTCACCGCGGCCACCGGCATCGACGCCATGGTGCATGCCATCGAGGCCTACACCAGCGCGCTGAAGAAGAATCCGCTCTCCGACCTGCTGGCCCGCGAAGCGTTGCGCCTGCTGGCAGGCAATCTTGACGAGGTGGTGAGCAACGGCAGCAATCGTCAGGCCCGGCAGGCGATGTTGCTCGGCGCCTGCCTGGCCGGTCAGGCGTTCGCCAATGCTCCTGTGGCTGCGGTGCATGCGCTGGCCTATCCATTGGGCGGGCACTTTCACATTCCTCACGGGCTGTCCAACGCCCTGGTGCTGCCGCAGGTGCTGACCTTCAATGCGCCGGTCGCAGCGCCTCTGTATGCCGAGCTGGCGCCACTGGTATTGGGCGAGCAGTTGCGGGCCGGCACTGCTAGCACGCAGACCGAGCAACTGATCGAGGCATTGGCCGGCTTCAGTCAGCGCAGCGGCCTGCCGACGCGGTTGCGCGATGCCGGAGTGAGCGAGGCCATGTTGCCCACGCTGGCGGCGGACGCCATGCTGCAGCAGCGCCTGCTGGTAAACAATCCGCGCGAGATGAACGAGCAACAGGCGCTGGCCATTTACCAGGCTGCCTACTGATTCAGGTCGCGGCTAAAGCCCCTCCCACAGATCCGCGAGCTTTGTGGGAGGGGGCTTTAGCCGCGATACCAACCCAGGGATCATCATGAACCAACTCCAACACCTGCGTGGCGAATACCGCCATTTTCAGCCGATCACCACGCGCTGGCATGACAACGACATCTACGGTCACGTCAACAACGTGACCTACTACAGCTACTTCGATAGTGCGGTGAATACCTATCTGATTGCCGAGGGCGGTCTGGATATTCACGACGGCGAGGTGGTGGGGTTTGTGGTCAGCTCCAGTTGCGACTACTTCGCCTCCATCGCGTTTCCCGATGCTATCGAGGTTGGGTTACGTGTCGGCAAGCTGGGCAACAGCTCGGTGCAATACGAGCTGGCAATATTCAAGGCGGGGGAGGAGCAGGCCTGTGCGGCCGGCCGCTTCGTCCATGTCTTCGTTGACCGTGCGAGTAATCGCCCGGTGGCCATTGCCGAGCCGCTGCGCTCGGCGCTGGCGCGTTTGCTGGCATAGAACGGCCAAGCGTCAGAGCGCTGGCCGTTGTAACAAGTTGCAGGGCCGAGCTGGGCTTAGCGACGGCGCCAGTGTTTGTGGTGTTTCTTGTGTTTCTTGCCGTTGTAATGGCGATGTTTGCCGCGACGGTCGTCGTCGTAACTGGCATTACCCATGTAGTTGCCCAGCGCACCACCTGCGCCGCCTCCCACGGCAGCGCCGACCAGGCCACCGGTGTTGCCGCCGACCTGCTGGCCGACGACGTTGCCGCCTGCTGCGCCAAGTGCGCCACCGATGGCCGCCTCGGTACGGCTGCGCCGATCAGCACCGACCGCGCTGCCGGCTGCACCGCCCAGGCCCGCGCCAACCGCTGCGCCGGTGTTGCCACCGACCTGCTGGCCCACCATCGCCCCCACTGCACCGCCCAGCGCGCCACCCAGGCCGGCTTCGGTGCTGCCGGCAAAGGCATAGCCGCCGCTGCTCAGGCCAAGGGAGAGGAAGAAGAGTTGCAGAGACTTCATGGACACCTCGAGTACGGAAACCGCCGAATGGCGGGGGATACGCCATTGACCGGTGATTTCCGTACGAGGTTCCTGGCCGCCCGTCAGGCCGCTGCGCTGCTACCCAGCAGATTGTTACTTTCTGCTGCCTGCAGGCAGATGGCGACGAACTTGGAGGTCGGCGTGCTGCTGCCGACACCTGCGCTTTCCAGCGGCACCAGCGGGTTGGCTTCAGGGAAGTAGGCAGCTGCCTGGCCGGCGGGAATGTCGAAGGCCAGCAGAGTGAAGCCGCTGACGCAGCGTTCGACACCGTCGTTCCACAGCGAGCGGATGTTCACTTTTTGCCCGGGTTTGAAGCCCATGCGCAAGATATCCGCCTCGTTGGCGAACAGTACGTCGCGCTGGCCCCGTACGCCGCGGTAGCGATCGTCGAGACCGTAGACCGTGGTGTTGTACTGATCGTGCGAACGCAGGGTCTGCAGAATCAGGTCCGGTGTTTCGCCGCTTTCGCGGACCTGCGGCGGCAGCAGGTCGTCGAGCAGGGCGTTGGCCTTGAAGTTGGCCTTGCCCGATGCGGTGGTCCATTGCCGCTCACTGGCCGAATTACCAAGGTAGAAGCCGCCAGGGTTGGCGACACGCTGGTTGAAGTCCTGGAAGCCGGCAATGGTGTCGGCGATCAGGTCGCGGATGCGGTCGTAATTGGCGATCAGTGCATCCCAGTCTACCGGGTGGTTGCCCAGCGTCGCCTTGGCGATACCGGCGATGATCGCCGGCTCGGAACGCATCTCGCTGCGGGAGAGGGGTTCCAGCTGCCCGTAGGAGGCGTGGATCATGCTGAACGAGTCTTCCACCGTGACCGCCTGTGGGCCGTCGGCCTGACGGTCGATGTCGGTACGGCCGAGGCATGGCAGGATCAGGGCATCCTTGCCGACAGTCAGGTGGCTGCGGTTGAGCTTGGTGCTGATCTGCACGGTCAGGTTGCAGTTCTGCAGCGCCTGGTGGGTGCGCGGGCTGTCTGGTGTGGCCTGGGCAAAGTTGCCGCCGAGGCCGATGAAGACCTTGGCCTGGCCGTCGATCATGGCGTTGATCGCTTCCACGGTGTTGTGGCCGTCTTCACGCGGCACCTTGAACTGGAAGCGCTTTTCGATGGCATCGAGCAAGGCTACCGGCGGGCGGTCGTTGATGCCCATGGTGCGGTCGCCCTGCACGTTGCTGTGGCCACGCACCGGGCACAGGCCGGCGCCCGGGCGGCCAAGGTTGCCGCGCAGCAGTTGCAGGTTGACGATTTCCTGGATGGTGGCTACCGAATGGTGGTGCTGGGTGATGCCCATGGCCCAGCACATGATTACCCGCTCGGCGCGACGGTACATGCGTGCGGCCTGTTCGATATCGCGCAGGCTCATCCCCGATTGCTTCTCGATGGCCTCCCAGCTGGTGTCGTCGAGCAGCGCCAGGTAGGCGTCGACGCCGTCGGTGTGCTCGGCGATGAAGGCATGGTCGAACAGCGCTGGCTCGCCCTTGTCCTGCGCCTCGCGCTCCCACTGCAGGAGGAACTTGGCGATGCCGCGAATGGCGGCCATGTCACCGCCCAGCGCCGGGCGGAAGAACGCAGTATTCAGCGGCTCGGAGCCGTTGGTGAGCATCTCCAGGGCATTCTGCGGATGCTGGAAGCGCTCCAGGCCACGCTCCTTGAGCGGGTTGAAGCAGACCACCTGAGCGCCACGTTTGACCGCTTCACGCAGCGGCTCGAGCATACGCGGGTGGTTGGTGCCGGGGTTCTGACCGAGGACGAAGATGGCGTCGGCGTGCTCGAAATCGTCGAAGGTCACGCTGCCTTTGCCGATGCCCACACTCTGGATCAGCGCCACGCCGCTGGCCTCGTGGCACATGTTCGAGCAGTCGGGGAAGTTGTTGGTGCCATAGGCGCGCACGAACAATTGGTAAAGGAACGCGGCTTCGTTGCTGGCCCGGCCTGATGTATAGAACTCGGCGTGATTCGGGCTCGGCAGCGCCTTGAGGTGCTGCGCGACCAGGGCGAAGGCGTCGTCCCAGCTGGTCTGCACATAGCGATCGCTAGCGGCGTCGTAACGCATCGGGTGAGTCAGGCGGCCCTGATATTCGAGCCAGTAGTCACTCTGCTCGCGCAACTGGCTAACGCTGTAGCGTTCGAAGAAGGCTGGGTCCACGCGGCGTTTGGTGGCTTCCCAGTTGACGGCCTTGGCGCCGTTCTCGCAGAACTTGATGCGGCCATCTTCGGGCGAGTCGCCCCAGGCGCAGCCGGGGCAGTCGAAACCACCATTCTGATTGGTCTTGAGCAGGGCGCGCAGGTTCTTGAACGGCTGTTTGCTGTCCAGCCAGAAACGGGTGACGGCGTTCAGAGCGCCCCAGCCCGCAGCGGGGCCTTTATAGGGTTTGTAGCGAGGATTGACGGTTTGCAAGCTCATGGTCGGTCTTCTTCGTCAGGCGCCGGGCTGTAGACACGCGGCGTGCTGTGATGAGGCAAGTGGATAAGGTTGAGGCGATGGCGTCGCGCCCATTCCACGGTCAGTGCCGTGGGGGCGGAGAGGCTTACCAGGGTGCCAATGCCGGCGCGAACGGCCTTGTGCAGCAGTTCCAGGCTGCAGCGGCTGGTCACCAGGGCGAAGCCGTCGCGCGTGTCGATACGCTCGCGAGCCAATGCGCCAATCAGTTTGTCGAGGGCGTTGTGGCGGCCGATGTCTTCGCGGCACAGGCGGATATCGCCCGCTGCGTCGATGAACAGGGCGGCGTGCAGCGCTCCGCTGTGACGGGCCAGTTGTTGTTGTTCGCCAATACGCTCGCGCAGCCCGCTCAGGTGTGCCAGCGGCGGTAGAGATGCACCGGGGAGCGCCGTCAGGGCAGGCAGGGCTTGTTCCAGCGCGTCCACGCCACACAGGCCGCAACCGCTGCTACCGGCCATTTGCCGGCGCTGCTGCTTGATGGCCCAGAAGGCTCGGCTGCTGACTTCCAGGCGGGCCTCGCGGCTGTCGCCGAGACCGCGGAGCTGGATGTCATAGATTTCGTCGATTGACGAAATCAGACCGTTGCCGAGGCTGAAACCTACAGCAAAATCTTCCAGGTGATGCGGCGAAACCATCATCACTGCTTGGTTCAGGTCGTTGTAGCTGATTGCCAGGGCACATTCTTCAGCTAGGGCAGCCTGTTGTGCACGGCCGTCACCCAGTTCGGCGTAGGAGTAGGCACTGGCAACCTGTGGCGAGGCGTCTGGCTTGGCCATCGAGGTGGTGCTCTGTGACAGATTGACACAGGCAAGTCTAGGCTTCTGAGCGCTGACAATCTAATCGTTGGCTTTGATACGACGATCAATGCTGTCTATCGGGTGCTTGCCAGCCACTCTCTGGCTTCTTCGAAGCAGGCTTGTGCCAGTGGTGAGCCGGGGGCGCTGCGGCGCATGATCAGGCCCTGTGGCGCCAGGGTATGGGCGTCCTCGATGGGCAGCAGGCGCAGATGGCCTTCAGCGGGCGCGCCATCTCCCGGCAGCGGCATGATGCAGCAGCACAGTCCGGCACTGACCGCCTGGGTCAGGTGATGCACGGCGTCGGCCTCCACGCGCACCTGGGGGCTTAGGCCGCGGGCGCGGAAGCTGTGGTCGATGGATTGGCGGAAGTGCATGCCAGTCGACAGCAGACCCAGCGGCAGGCCGGCTAGTTGCTCCCAGCGCAGGCTGCTGCTGGCGAAATGGAAATGACGTTGGTCGTAGAGCAGGCCCATGCAGGCCTCGGCCAGTTCCAGGCTGGCGAAGTGTTCGCGATCCAGGCGGTCCAGGTAGGAAAGGCCGAGATCGAGCTGGTTGCGTGCCAGTTGCTCGAGAATCTGTTCGCTGCTCAGTGCCTGCAGCTGGAAACGCAGCCCCGGATGGCGGGCGGCGAACAGGCTGATCAGGCGTGTCGGATCGAAGCTGGCCAGCGGCACCACGCCCAGACGCAGGGTGCCTACCAGATGTCCGCGACAGGCTGCGGCCTCGGCCAGCAGGCCATCCTGGGCGGCCAGCAGGCTACGCGCCCAGGCCAGGATGCGCTCGCCCTCGGCGCTGAAACCTTCGAAGCGCTGGCCACGGCGCACCAGTTCCAGGCCCAGTTCCTCTTCCAGTTGGCGCAGGCGCATGGACAGCGTCGGCTGGGTCACGTGGCAGCGCGCAGCCGCCTGGCCGAAGTGGCGGGTTTCGTCGAGGGCGACGAGAAATTTCAGTTGCTTGATATCCATGGGAGCTCCTGGTCTGGCCGGATTCTAATGCGCGAACGGCGATCCGGGGCGCTTCGTGAACTAGACTTTGGTCGCCGGACGGATGGTCCGGTCTGCACAAGGAACGAGAGGAATCACCATGAGTCTGTTTGCCTTTGTCAAAGATGCCGGGGTCAAGCTCTGGGAATCGCTGGTGGGCCAAGAGGCGCAGGCCGCCGAATCGCTCAAGGAGCATGTCGCCAAGATCGGTCTCGGTAGCCCGAACATCGACGTCAGCGTGGAGGGCGAAAAGGTCATCGCCAGCGGCGAGGTGACCAGCCAGGAAGAGAAGGAAAAGATCCTGCTCGCCCTGGGCAATGTCGCCGGTGTCGGTGAGGTCGAGGACCGGATCAGCGTCACCACGCCTGCGCCTGCGGCACGTTTCGTCACCGTGAAGAAAGGCGACACGCTGAGTGCCATCGCTAAGAGTGAATATGGCAACGGCAACGCTTACATGAAGATCTTCGAAGCCAACAAGCCGATGCTCAGTCACCCGGACAAGATCTATCCGGGCCAGGTGCTGCGTATCCCTGAATAGGCCTTGGCCCGGTTGCAATGCGGGGGGCGTGCGTCCCGCAATGCAGCCGGGCTAAAGGTTGTGCAACAGCTCCCGGTAATCCTCCACTGCTGCGAACTCCTCGGTTTCCTTGGGGCCTGCCTGGCTGTCCGGTTGGCGTACGGCGAGGAGTTGGGCGATACCGAAGCGCCCGGCGCTGCGCAGGATGGGCAGGCTGTCGTCGATGAACAGGCTGCGCGCCGGATCGAAGTCGACATCCTGGTGCAGGGCGAACCAGAACTGCTGGTCTTCCTTGGGAAAGCCGTAGTCATGGGAGCTGATCAGGCGTTCGAACCAGGGCGCCAGCTCGACGCGCTCCATCTTCAGCGACAGCGAATCGCGGTGTGCGTTGGTGATCAGTACCACGCGCTTGCCGGCGTCGCGCAGGGCGCGCAGGAACAGTTCGGCATCCGGACGCAAGGCGATCAGGTGGGCGACTTCGCGCTTGAGCTCGCGGATCGAAAGCCTCAGCTCGCGGCTCCAGAAATCGGTGCAGTACCAGTTCAGCGTGCCGGCATGCTGGCGAAACAGCGGCAGTAGCTCCGCCTGCGCCAGGGCCAGGCTGATGCCATGATGTTCGGCGTAACGCTGCGGCAGGTGAGTGAGCCAGAAGTGATTGTCGAAATGCAGATCGAGCAGGGTGCCGTCCATATCCAGCAGGACGGTATCGATCTGGTGCCAGGGTAGTGGAGCCATTGGCATGCCTAATGAAGAGGTCGTGAATCTACCGGTCGCACGTCGCGATCATGCAATCTGCGCCGGAGATAATCGTAAAAGCCGGGGTATGATACCCCGCCAGGTCACGCCAAGGAGTTGCCCCATGCGTCAGAAGCCCACGGTGCTCGCCCGTGAAATAGTCGCCAGCAGTCGTCTGTTTCGTGTCGAGGAGGTGCAGTTGCGCTTCTCCAACGGCACGGAGCGTACCTACGAGCGTCTGGTCGGCAAGGGTTCGGGCTACGGTGCGGTGATGGTGGTGGCGATGCTCGATGCCGAGCACGCGGTGCTGGTCGAGGAATATTGTGGCGGCACCGACG
This sequence comes from Pseudomonas pichavaramensis, assembly GCF_050473265.1. Classification (NCBI taxonomy): domain Bacteria; kingdom Pseudomonadati; phylum Pseudomonadota; class Gammaproteobacteria; order Pseudomonadales; family Pseudomonadaceae; genus Pseudomonas; species Pseudomonas pichavaramensis. Next base: position 62,189 of record NZ_JBJKFJ010000001.1, read on the forward strand.
ACTATCAGTTGTCGCTGCCCAAGGGGTTGATCGAGCCGGGTGAGGATGTGCTGGTGGCGGCCAATCGCGAGCTCAAGGAGGAAGCGGGCTTTGGTGCGCACGATCTGGAATACATCACCGAGCTGAGTCTTTCCCCCGGCTACATGAGTCAGAAGATCCAGGTGGTACTGGCGCGCAACCTCTATGAGGAGCGCCTGCCTGGCGACGAGCCGGAGCCGATGCGCGTCGATCGCATCAGCCTGCGTGAGCTGTCGAGCCTGGCCCAGCATGAGCAATTCAGTGAAGGGCGGGCACTGGCCGCGTTGTACCTGGTGCGCGACCTGCTGACTGCGCGTGGGGAGTACAGCCAGTGAGTCATCCGCATATTCCACGCGTGATCGAGCTGGTGCGCGCCGCTGGCGCGGCGATCCTGCCTTACTGGCGCAGCGACGTCGCGGTGATCGAGAAGGCCGATGCTTCGCCGGTAACCGCCGCCGACCTGGCCGCGCACCATATTCTGCTCGATGGCTTGCAGGCCTTGGCGCCGGAGATTCCGGTGCTATCGGAAGAGGCGGCGGACATTCCCCAGAGCGAGCGCTTGGCCTGGACGCGCTGGTGGTTGGTCGACCCGCTGGATGGCACCAAGGAGTTCATCGCCGGGTCTGAGGAATTCACCGTCAACGTAGCGTTGATCGAGCAGGGGCGCGTGCTGTTCGGTGTGGTCGGCATTCCCGCCACGGGACGCTGCTATTACGGCGGCGCTGGCCTCGGAGCCTGGTGCAGCGAGGTGGCAGGTGACGAGCAGGCCATCAGCGTGCGCCTGGCGCCGGCACGGGGCTTTACCCTGGTGGCCAGCAAGCGTCATTCAAGCCCGGCGCAGGAAACCCTGCTTGCGGATTTGTCTGCCCGTTTCGGTGAGCCGGCGCTGGCCAACATCGGCAGCTCGCTGAAGTTCTGCCTGCTGGCCGAGGGCAACGCCGATTGCTACCCGCGTCTGGCGCCCACCTCGCAGTGGGACACCGCCGCAGCGCAGGGCGTGCTGGAAGGGGCGGGCGGTGAGGTGCTGAATCTGGACGGTGCGCCGCTGACCTATGAAGCGCGCGAGACCTTCCTCAACCCCTCGTTCCTGGCCTTGCCGGCTGCGGCCGAATGGCGTGGCGAGCTGATCGAGTTGGCCAGCGGCCTGTAGGGTGCGCTGTGCGCACCGAGAGCCACCCGGCACAGCGCACCTACGGGTTTTGCCTAGACCTCAATCGAGCATGTCGCTGTAGCGCTCGTCCTTCTTGAACACCAGCGGCTGGTCGAAACCGGGCACCTTCACTTCGTCGCGGGTGATCGAGATCGCCTGGTCGTCGATCATGTCGTTGCCGAAGTTGTAGATGATGTCCAGTTTGCCCTGCAGTGCCTGCTGGTCATAAGCAGCGGCGGCTGTGCGCGTGCCCTCGCGACGGGCCAGATAGGCATCGAAGGCGGCTTGGCCGTGGCGCTTGCGCAGCATGCGCTCGGTCACGTGCGGGGCCAGTACCAGGGCGCTGGCGTTGTTGCCGCCGAAGCCTTTGGAGTTGATGAAGGCCACGTCCAGCGCCTGCTCGCCGACCCTGCGGTCTGCGGTGGACAGGCTCAGGCGTTGCTGGTGCACGTCACCGGCCACCGCGTCGATGGTCTTGATGCCGGGCACGATGCCGTACTTGAAGGCGCCGAGCGCGGCGATCACCTGGTCGCCGCTGGCCGTGGCCAGGGAGTGGCCGACGAAGGCTTTCACGGCCGTGATCGGCCATTGCTCGATGCCGAAGGCCTCGGCGACACGGTCAAGGATCTCCGACTCGGTCACGCGATTGGCCGGCGTGCTGGAACCATGGGCGTGGACGAAACTGCGGCTGCGCACGGCATCCAGGCCAAGCAGTTGCACGGCGCTGGCTACGGCCTTGGCGACGGTCAGGTAGTTGCCCGGGCCCGGGGCGGAAATCGACTTCTTGAAACCATCGGCATTGATGAACACGTCCGGCACCGCACCGTGAATCTCGGCACCCAGCTCCAGGGCCAGCTCGTCGTCCATCAGCACCACGAACTGGCAGGCTTCGGCCAGGGTGAAGCCGCAGTTGGCGCCGAACGGGCGGCTGGCGCGGCGGAAGTCGACGTTGTCCTGGCCCTCGAGCTGGCGCAGGCCATCCTCGGTGGCCAGTGCGCCCATGGCGCCGTAGCCTTCGATGCACTCCTGATTGATCGGTGCCTCGCTGCTGCCGACGATCACCACGCGAGCCCTGCCGCTGGCGATCTGTTCGATGCCTTTCTGCAGGTTGTAGAGGAAGGTGGCGCAGGCGCCGGTGATGCTGCCGGTGGTGCCGACGCTGCCGAGCACGTAGGCATTGATGAAGTCGGCCGGCATGGTGTTCAGGCCCAGGGCCAGCTGCTTGGCGGTGACGCGCCCGCCTTTCAGGCGCGACTGCATCATGCCGCCGAAGCCGTTTTCATCGAGCTGGCTCATGATGCAACTGGCGAACACGGCGATTTCGTCCGGTGCGACGTGCTGGACGATGCGCTGCCAGTCGATGCCTACCGAACGCAGGGCATCGGTGACACCGACCACGGTCATGGCCAGGCCGCGCGGATGGAAGCGTGAGTTGTACAGCTCACTCGGCTCGAAGCCGCTAGGCAGTTGCCCGGCGGATTTCACTGCCAGCGGGCGGTAGCTGTCGACCTTGAATTCGCAGCTGTCGTGCAGGGTCACGCGTACTTCGTTACCGTCGAGCTCATCGACCGACCAATTGGCTGGCAATGGCTCGGGTAGCTGTTTGCGCAGGGTCACGAAGCTGAGCTTTGCGCCGTTGTCGGGGGCAACGCCGATGTTCTTGTGCCAGTGGGCAGCATCCGGGTCGAGGTGCTGTTTCTCGATGCGGCGCACCAGAGTGCCGGCGAGGATCTGCTCGGCGTAGCGGCTTTCGATGTCTGCCAGGCTCAGCGGCTGGCCGTCCTGATCCAGGTACTGGCCATCGACTGCGCGCACCAGCTTCATCATCTGCGCCAGACCGGCCAGCGTCTCCTGGCGTGCTTCGGGCTGCAGTGACTCCTGTACGGTGCGACGGAAACCATGGTGGAAGGAGCTGCGCCCGGCTGCGTTGTAACCCCCAAAACCCACGATCACAGGTAAGCGCGACATAACTCAAAAGCTCCTGAACAAGGCCAGCGCGACGCCAGGCCGGCGCCTTGGGCGCGGGCAGGGGTCATAGGGCGGTGGCGTTTGGAAAATTTCGGCTGCCTAACCTGACGTGGATCATGACCATCAAGTCACTCATTCGTCCAATGTCGTGACGAGCGAAATGCGTGCCGCGTACGGAACAGGTGATCGGGAGAGGCGTATGGCGATGCTGCAAGGTGCACCTTAATAGTCCGGTGCACCTTGCTGGCGGGCCCGCCAGAAGGCGGGCTGGAAGCTATCAGCCCTGGTAGCTGATATGACCGTCGACCAGTGTGTAGCGCACCGCACCTGGCAGGCAGTGGTCGATAAAGGGGCAGTTGCGGCCCTTGGAGTACCAGCGCTCACCGGCCAGTGTCGAGGCTTGTGGATCGAACAGCACGATATCCGCCGCTGCACCCACGGCCAGTTGCCCGGCAGGCAGGCGCAGCGCTTTGGCAGGCCCGCTGGACAGGCGCGCGAGCAGAGTCGGCAGGTCGAGCAGGCCGTCCTGCACCAGGGTCATGGCCAGCGGCAGTTGCAGTTGCACGCTGCTGATGCCCGGCTCGGTGGCAGCGAACGGCGCCAGCTTGGCATCGCGCTCGTGCGGCTGGTGGTGGCTGGCGATGGCGCCGATCACGCCGGCCTTGACTGCCGCGCGCAGGCCGTCGCGATCAGCCTGCGAGCGTAGCGGCGGTTGCACGTGGTAGAGGCTGGAAAAGTCGATCAGCGCTTCGTCGGTGAGGATCAGCTGGTACAGCGCGACATCGGCGGTAACCGGCAGGCCGCGCGCCTGGGCATTGGCGATCAGCTCGGCGCCACGGGCGCTGGTTATCTGGCTGAAGTGCGCGCGTACACCGCTCTGTTCCACCAGCAGCAGGTCGCGGGCCAGGGCCACGGTCTCGGCGGTTTCCGGAATGCCGGCCAGACCCAGGAAGCTGGCGGTCGGCCCTTCGTGAGCCAGACCGCCTTCGGCCAGGTCGGCGTCCTGCGAGTGGAAGATCACCTGCAGGTCGAAGGTGGCGGCGTACTCCAGTGCGCGACGCAGGGTGCGGCTGTTGCGGAAGTTGTCCAGGCCGTTGCCGAAGGCCACACAGCCGGTGTCGCGTAGGGCGACCAGTTCTGCCAGCTGTTCGCCGGCGAGGTTCTTGCTCAGCGCGCCGATGGGGAACACCTTGGTATGCCCGGCCTCGCGGGCGCGGTCGAGGATCAGCTCGGCCACGGCCGGCGTGTCCAGTACTGGCTTGGTGATCGGTGGGCAGCACAGGCTGGTGACGCCGCCTGCTGCAGCGGCCAAGGTTTCCGTGGCGATGCTGCCCTTGCGGCTGTAGCCCGGTTCGCGCAGTGCCACCGAGAGATCGACCAGACCGGGGGCAGCGATCAAGCCCTGGGCGTCGATAGTTTGATCCGCGTCGAAACCGGCGGGCGCCTGGCCGATGGCGGCCAGCTTGCCGCTGTCGATATACAGGTCGGTGATCTGGTCCAGGCCGCTGTCCGGGTCGATTACACGGGCGCCGAGGATTGCGGTACGCATCAGTTGGCCTCCTCGGCGTTGAGTTGACGTTGGGCGTTCTGCCCGCTCATGGCCATCGACAGTACGGCCATGCGGATGGCGATGCCGTAGGTGACCTGGTTGAGAATCACCGACTGCGGGCCGTCGGCCACTGCCGATTCGATCTCCACGCCGCGGTTGATTGGCCCCGGGTGCATCACCAGGGCGTCCGGCTTGGCCTTGGCCAGGCGCTGCTCGGTCAGGCCGAACAGGCGGTAGAACTCGCCTTCGCTGGGCAGCAGGCCGCCCTGCATGCGCTCACGTTGCAGGCGCAGCATGATCACTACGTCAACATCCTTCAGACCTTCGTCGGCATCGCTGAACACGCGCACGCCGTAAGCCTGTTCCAGGCCGATTGGCAGCAAGGTCTTCGGTGCGATCACGCGAATGTCCGGGCAGCCGAGGGTCTTCAGCGCGAGCATGTTGGAGCGGGCCACACGCGAGTGCAGGATGTCGCCGACGATCGCCACCGAGAGGTTCTCGAAGCTGCCCTTGTGGCGGCGGATGGTGAGCATGTCGAGCATGCCCTGAGTCGGGTGCGCGTGGCGGCCGTCACCGCCGTTGATGATGGCCAGGTTCGGGCACACGTGCTCGGCGATGAAGTGCGCGGCGCCAGAGTCGCTGTGGCGCACGACGAAGATGTCGGCGGCCATGGCTTCGAGGTTGCGCAGGGTGTCGAACAGGGTCTCGCCCTTGCTGGTGGAGCTGGTCGACACGTTGAGGCTGATGACGTCAGCCGACAGGCGCTGGGCGGCCAGCTCGAAGGTGGTACGGGTGCGTGTGGAGTTTTCGAAGAACACATTGCACACGGTCTTGCCGCGCAGCAGCGGTACCTTCTTCACCGCGCGGGCGCCAACTTCGAGGAAGGAGTCGGCGGTGTCGAGGATTTCGGTCAGCAGCTCACGGGGTAAGCCGTCGAGCGAGAGAAAATGGCACAGCTGGCCTTGGTCATTGAGCTGCAGCGGGCGCTTGGCGGCGAGTGGCGTCATCGCGGGGGTCTCAGTTGGCGAGCGTCTGGAGTTCGAGGGTCAGGGGCGTGGGGCCGGACAATTTTACCCGCTCGTTGGCTGCCAGTGACAGGGTGGCACCGACCACATCGGGGCGAATCGGCAACTCGCGGGCATTGAGGTCGAGCAGGCTGACCAGGGTCACGCTGGCCGGGCGGCCGTAGTCGAACAGTTCGTTGAGGGCGGCGCGGATGGTGCGGCCGCTCATCAGTACGTCGTCGATCAGCACCAGGTGCTGGCCTTCGATCTCGAACGGCAACTCCGAGGGTTGCACCTGCGGGTGCAGGCCGTTCTGGGTGAAGTCATCGCGGTAGAAGGAGACATCGAGAATGCCCAGTGCGTCCTCGCGACCCAGCGCCTGCAGCAGTGCCTGGGCGACCCAGACACCGCCAGTACGAATGCCGATGAAGCGCGGCTCGCTGATCTGTCGCTGGTTCAGGTGCTGGGTCAGAGCGCTGGCCATTGCCGGCAGCAGTTCATTGGGGTTGGGTAGCATGGCGAAACTCCTTGATGCGAGCCGACTCGATCAGCCCGTGCAGTTTTCCTCTAGCCAGCCCTGCAATAACAGGGCGGCAGCAATGGCGTCGACGGGACGTTCGCGGTAACCACCGCTCTGGCCTTCGCGCAGGCGCTGGCCCTTGGCCTCGAAGGTGGTCAGGCGCTCGTCGTGGGTGTAGGCGGGCAGGTTGAAGCGGCCGTTGAGGCGGCGGGCGAACTTCTCCGCACGTGCGCTCATTTCGCTGGGTGTGCCATCCATGTTCAGCGGCAGGCCAACGACCACGGCATCCGGTTGCCATTCCTTGATCAGCGCTTCGACACGGCTCCAGTCGGGGACGCCGTTCTGTGCCTTGAGTACGCACAGCTCGCGCGCCTGGCCGGTGATCACCTGGCCGACGGCGACACCGATCTGCTTGCTGCCATAGTCGAAGCCCAGTAGCAGGCGCAGTGGTTTTTCGCTCATCAGGCGTGTCCTGCCTGCGAGGTGAGCAGGCTGAGATTGACGCCCAGGCGTGCGGCCGCGGCATTCAGGCGCTGGTCGTAGGGCAGGTCGAAGAGAATGCTGCTGTCGGCCGGACAGGTCAGCCAGGCGTTGTCGGCCAGTTCGGCCTCCAGCTGTCCTGCGTCCCAGCCGGCATAGCCGAGGGTGATCAGGTACTTGTCCGGGCCGCTGCCGTCGGCGATGGCGAACAGCACGTCCTGCGAGGTAGAGAGGCCCAGCTCGCCCAGTTCCAGGGTTGCCTGGAACAGTGGCCCAGCGGGGTGGAGGACGAAGCCGCGATCGGTCTGCACCGGGCCGCCGGCGAAGATCGGCAGGCTATGGCACAGCGCAGCAGGCTCTTCGTCCGGGCGCAATTGCTCCAGTACGTCGGCGAGATTCAGGCCATTGGGCTTGTTGATCACCAGGCCCATCGCGCCCTGGTCGTTGTGTTCGACCAGGTAGGTCACGGTCTGCGCGAAATTCGGATCGGCCATGTGCGGCATGGCGATCAGGAAATGGTGCTTGAGCGAGGTCGGGGCTGATTTGTTCATGGCGCCTAGTTTGGAACGGCCGGCGGCAAGCGACAAGCAGCAAGTGGCTCGGGTGAAATTCGGCGGGGCGGTGGTGAAATGCCCGGATTTCATCCGGGCAACGCATAAAACAGCGACGTAGGGTGCGCCGTGCAGCTAGTTGCTCGACAAGCGATCGCCACGCTCGAAGCGCCAGGTGCGGATGATCTCCAGGCGGTCGATGTCGGCCAGGTCACCGGTGAACGGCGCGTATGGCGCGGCCAGGCGTACGATGCGTTGTGCGGCCTGGTCGAGCTCCGCGTGGCCCGAAGACTCCAGAATCTGCACCTCGTAGAGGCTGCCGTCGCGGTTGATCGACACCAGCAGGCGCAGGCTGCCGTAGATACGCTTGCGGCGTGCCTCGTCGGGGTAGTTGAGGTTGCCGATACGCTCGACCTTCTTGCGCCATTCGTCCTTGTACCAGGCGCCCTTGTCACGCATGGTCGAGGCGGCGTTGAGGCGGTGGATCTTCGGTCGTTTCGCGTACTGCTGGACTTCCTGGGCCAGTTCGGCCTCGAGACTGGCGATCTCCGCCGACAGTTGGGCAGAGTCGAAGACCGGCGCGGGGCGTGTTTCCGGCACAGGCTTGGCTTCTTCGCGCTTGACCGGGGTCTTCTGCTGCTGCGGTGCGCGCGTCGCCACTGCTGCCTTGGGTGCTTCCTGGCGAGTGGTGGGTTGCTGTGGTGTCGCCGGTGGCGTGACCTTGCGCACTTCGCTGTCCTGGAACGGCGCTTGCTCCGTGGTCTTGGGGGCGGCGGCATGCTCCAGCGTGCCGCTGCCCTGCTGGTTGTCCTGGGCGAGGAAGTCGGCCTCTTTGGGCGCTTCTTCGCTCTTGAAGGTGGACAGGGTGATTTCCAGCGTCTTGCTGATGTCCGGCGGCGACTCCAGGCTGAAACCAACGCCGAGAATCACGGCCACGTGCAGCGCAGCGGCGAGAAACAGGGTGAACCCCAGGCGGTCCACCGGGCGAACGGTGGCGGAGGAAGTGGCGGGTGGGGTGGCTGCTGCGTTCATCGCGTATCGGGTCTGTTTTCGAATGTCGCGCAGTCTGCCGGGTCGGGGTGTGCGCCTGCAAGCTGCAGGCGCCAGGCTGCCACCTGCGTCAACCTTTTAAGCTGCGTTTGCTCGCAATGCAGTCCATCAGTCGCTCGCCGATGCGGGTGTCGAAGGCCGCGTCGATTTCGCGAATGCAGGTCGGGCTGGTCACGTTGATTTCCGTCAGATGCTCGCCGATCACATCGAGGCCGACGAAAATCAGCCCCTTCTCGCGCAGGGTCGGGCCGACGGCTGCAGCGATCTCGCGGTCGCGCTCGGTCAGCGGGCGGGCCTCGCCACGGCCGCCGGCAGCGAGGTTACCACGGGTTTCGCCGGCCGCAGGGATGCGCGCCAGGCAGTACGGTACCGGCTCGCCGTCGATCATCAGGATGCGCTTGTCGCCGTCCTTGATTGCTGGCAGGTAGCCTTGCGCCATGATCTGCTGTTGGCCATGCTGAGTCAGAGTTTCCAGAATCACCGAGAGGTTGGGGTCGCCCTCGCGATGGCGAAAGATCTGTGATCCGCCCATGCCATCCAGGGGTTTGAGAATGATGTCACGGTGCTGTATTGCAAACTCGCGCAGAATATCGGGGCGTCGACTTACGAGAGTCGGCGGCGTGTATTGGGGAAACAGAGTGGCGAAGAATTTTTCGTTGCAGTCGCGCAGGCTCTGAGGACGGTTAACCACCAGCACGCCGTCGCGTTCGGCCTGCTCGAGCAAGTAGGTGGAGTAGACGAACTCATTATCGAAGGGCGGGTCCTTGCGCATCAGGATCACGTCCAGTTCTGCGAGCGGCATGTCCTGCTCTGTATCGAGACTGAACCATTTTTGCGGATCGTTGAACACGTTCAGCGGTCGCAGGCGGGCTCTGGCCTGGCCTTGAGCCTGGTAGAGATCCTGCTGTTCCATGTAGAACAGCGACCAGCCGCGTGCTTGAGCGGCCAGTAGCATGGCCAGCGAACTGTCCTTCTTGAAGGAGATGCTGGCAATCGGATCCATGACGATTCCGAGACGAAGGCTCATGGGGGAAATCTCCGCGAGATAAAGAGTGAGGGCCGGGTTGGCCTACCGAACAATGGCTGTCAGGGTGGCGTTGGCCGGGGGCTTGGTCAAGGGTTGGTACTGCCCTGGCGGGCTTATAGATTGCATCTGGAGAGTGTGCTAAAAAGGCCCGACGATTGGCTCAAGGCCAATCGGCGACTGGGCCTCAGGCATACTGATTAAGCGAATATAACGACTCACCGAGGCGATGGTAGGGCGAACATGGAACAGCATTCCGAGGGTTTGAAAGTGATGGTGATCGACGATTCGAAAACGATTCGTCGCACCGCGGAAACTCTGCTGAAAAAAGTGGGTTGTGATGTCATCACTGCGGTCGATGGCTTCGATGCCCTGGCCAAGATTGCCGACACTCACCCGAGCATCATCTTTGTCGACATCATGATGCCGCGTCTCGATGGGTATCAGACCTGTGCCCTGATCAAGAACAACAGTGCTTTCAAGTCCACTCCGGTGATCATGCTGTCCTCCAAGGACGGTCTGTTCGACAAGGCCAAGGGGCGGATCGTTGGTTCCGATCAATATCTGACCAAGCCTTTCAGCAAGGAAGAGCTGCTCGGAGCGATCAAAGCCCACGTGCCGGACTTCACCCCGGTGGAACAAGCCTCCTGACGTACCGGCCTGCAGGGCCTGTATGCCTCTTCTGTATTGGGAAACACCATGGCTCGAATTCTGATTGTTGATGACTCCCCGACCGAGATGTACAAGCTGACGGCTATGCTGGAAAAGCATGGCCATCAGGTGTTGAAGGCGGAGAACGGCGCCGATGGCGTTGCCCTGGCGCGCCAGGAAAAGCCGGATGCGGTGCTGATGGACATCGTCATGCCCGGTCTCAATGGTTTTCAGGCTACTCGCCAGCTGACCAAGGATGCCGAGACCAGCCACATTCCGGTGATCATCGTTACCACCAAGGATCAGGAAACCGACAAGGTCTGGGGTAAGCGCCAAGGCGCCAAGGACTACCTGACCAAGCCGGTTGACGAGGATACCTTGCTGAAAACCCTCAATGCGGTGCTGGCCGGCTGAGGCCGGGCAGTTCGCGAAGCAGATAAAAAAAGGCCAAGGCCGGCATGGCGCACGTGCAGACACCTTTCCAGATTCTCCTCGAAATCGACCAGCGTTGCCGGGCCCTGGCGGCCGGTCTGCCGTCGCAGCAGGCCGCAGTGCAAACCTGGAGCGGTATCGGCTTTCGCATGGGCGAGCGGTTTTTCGTTGCGCCGATGGGGGAGGTAGGCGAGGTATTGCACGAGCCACGCCACACCCTGCTGCCGGGTGTGAAAGGCTGGGTCAAAGGGGTGGCCAACGTGCGTGGCCGCCTGTTGCCGGTGATGGACCTGTGCGGTTTCTTCGGCAATGAACTTTCGCCGCTGCGCAAGCTGCGGCGGGTGCTGGTGGTCGACCACCAGGAGATCTTCGCTGGCCTGACGGTCGACGAGGTTTTCGGTATGCAACATTTCCCCGTGGATGCATTTTCAGAACAGTTGCCGCCTCTCGAGGCGAGCATTGCGCCGTTTATCCACGGTGTTTTCCAGCGAGAACAACCCTGGTTGGTATTCAGCCCTCATGCGTTGGCGGCTGACCCGGGGTTTCTCGATGTTGCCTTTTAAAAGATTTTCGGTTGGGCCGGTTCTTCCGGCTCTTTGGCGTTACATGGGAACCGTAGTGCGGTCGGTCCAGGCGGGGGCCAGATAATGAAGAAACTCAATGCAGGCAATTTGTTGGCCGGGGCACGTAGTAGCACGCTAATTGCGGCGCTGTTCGTCGTGCTCATCGTATCCATCGTGCTGTTGTTCGCGAACTTCGCCTACATCAACACGCAATCCAACTACGATACCGAGTACATTGGCCACTCCAGTGAGCTGCGCGTACTCTCCCAGCGTATCGCCAAGAACGCCACCGAGGCCGCGGCAGGTACTGCTGAAGCATTCGGGCTGCTGCGTGACGCGCGTAACGACTTCCAGCAACGCTGGGGTTACCTGACCGACGGTGATGCGAGCAGCGGCCTGCCCCCAGCGCCGGAGTCCGTGCAGGCGCAGATGACCGCAGTGCAGCAGGACTGGGATAGCCTGCGACAGAACACCGACGCCATTCTGGCCAGCGAGCAGACCGTATTGTCGCTGCACCAGGTAGCGGCAACCCTGGCGGAGACCATTCCGCAGCTGCAGGTCGAGTACGAGGAAGTGGTCGACATCCTGCTGGAAAGTGGTGCGCCGGCGGCTCAGGTTTCCGTGGCCCAGCGTCAGTCGCTGCTGGCGGAACGTATCCTGGGTTCGGTGAACAAGGTGCTGGCCGGTGACGAGGATTCGGTACAGGCCGCCGACATGTTCGGCCGCGACGCCAGTCTGTTCGGTCGTGTACTGGCTGCGATGCTCGAAGGCAACGCGGCGATGGAAATCACTCAGGTGACCGACGAGGAAGCGCTCGAACGTCTGGCCGAGATTTCCGAGCTGTTCGAATTCGTATCCGGTTCGGTGGATGAGATCCTTGAAACCTCGCCGGAACTGTTCCAGGTGCGTGAGTCGGCGAACTCCATCTTCACCGTGTCGCAGACCCTGCTGGACAAGGCGTCCGAGCTGGCTGGCGGTTTCGAAGATCTGGCCGACGGTCGTGCCATCAATACCCTGTTTGGTTATGTGCTGGGCGCCCTGGCGCTGGGCTCGATCATTCTCATCGGTCTGGTGATGGTGCGTGCAACCAACCGTCGTCTGGCCGAAACCGCCGAGAAGAACGAGCGTAACCAGGCGGCGATTCTGCGTCTGCTCGATGAAATCGCCGACCTCGCCGACGGTGACCTGACCGTGGCTGCGACGGTAACCGAGGACTTCACCGGTGCCATCGCCGACTCCATCAACTACTCCATCGACCAGCTGCGTGACCTGGTAGCGACCATCAACCTGACCGCCGTTCAGGTAGCCGGTGCTGCCCAGGAAACCCAGGCCACGGCGATGCACCTGGCCGAGGCTTCCGAGCACCAGGCGCAGGAAATTGCCGGCGCTTCCGCGGCGATCAACGAAATGGCCGTGTCGATTGACCAGGTATCGGCGAACGCCAGCGAATCGTCCGCGGTAGCGGAACGTTCGGTAGCGATCGCCAACAAGGGTAACGAGGTGGTGCACAACACCATCACCGGCATGGATAACATCCGTGAACAGATCCAGGACACCTCGAAGCGGATCAAACGCCTCGGTGAATCGTCCCAGGAGATCGGTGACATCGTTAGCCTGATTAACGACATTGCTGACCAGACCAACATCCTCGCACTGAACGCCGCGATCCAGGCCTCCATGGCCGGTGATGCGGGCCGCGGCTTCGCCGTGGTAGCGGACGAGGTACAACGCCTCGCAGAACGTTCCTCGGCAGCGACCAAGCAGATCGAGGCGCTGGTAAAAACCATTCAGACCGACACCAACGAAGCCGTTATCTCCATGGAGCAGACGACCTCCGAAGTGGTGCGCGGGGCCCGCCTGGCGCAGGACGCCGGTGTGGCACTGGAAGAGATCGAGAAGGTATCGAAGACCCTCGCGGCCCTCATCCAGAACATCTCCAACGCTGCACGTCAGCAGGCCTCTTCGGCCGGCCACATTTCCAACACCATGAACGTGATTCAGGAAATCACCTCGCAGACGTCCTCGGGTACCACCGCTACCGCGAAGAGCATTGGTAACCTGGCCAAGATGGCCAGTGAGATGCGCAAGTCGGTGTCCGGCTTCACCCTCCCGGACGCCTGATAAAGGAGTGCGGAGGCTGGCGTCAGCTTCCGCGACATGGCCATGACTCAGGGCGAAGGTATGCAGTCAGCGGGCGTATGGGCATTGCGCCCAGTGACCGATATGTCGCAAGCCGATTTCCATGACTGGCAGGCGCTGCTCGAGGCGCGCACCGGTGTGGTGATCAGCGAGCAGAGACGTGCCTTTCTGCAGACCAATCTGAGCTCGCGGATGCGTGAACTGGGCGTCACGGACTACGCCAGCTACTACCAACAGGTTACTGATGGCCCGCGTGGCGCGGTGGAGTGGTCGACCCTGCTGGATCGTCTGACCGTGCAGGAAACCCGCTTCTTCCGCCATCAGCCATCGTTCGAAGTGCTGTCACAGTACCTGCAGGAGCGTTTGGCTGCGGGGCTGAGCAAACCCTGGGAGTTATGGAGTGTGGGTTGCTCCAGTGGTGAGGAACCCTACTCGTTGGCGATTCAGGCTGCCGAGACACTGCAGGGCAGTGAGTTGCCCGAGCATTTCGCGGTCACCGGCACCGATATCAGCCAGGGGGCGTTGAGCCGGGCGCGTGAGGCCTGTTATTCGGCGCGGCGCCTGGAGCAGGTGAGTGATGAGCTGTGCGAGCGCTATTTTCTTGCGCAGGCAGACGGACGTTTCAAGGTGGTACCGAGCCTGGCCGCTCGTGTTTGTTGCGCCAAGCTCAATGTGCTGGAACTGGCCAAGGCGCCAATGTCCGGCATGGATGTGATTTTTTGTCAGAACTTGCTGATCTATTTCCGCCGCTGGCGTCGCCGCGACATCCTCAACCGCCTGGCCGAGAGCCTGGTGCCGGGTGGCCTGCTGGTCGTAGGCGTAGGCGAGGTAGCCGGTTGGCAGCACCCGCAATTGGTGCCGGTGGCCGACGAGCGAGTTCTGGCGTTTACCCGCAAGGGATAAGGCCAAGTTTATGAGTGGAGTGGCTATGGGTGATCGGCATGATTATGTCGCCCTGGAGTGGGTAAAAGGCGAGATCGGGGAAACCCTGAAGCAGGCGCGGCAGGCCCTGGAGGCGTTCGTCGAGAACCCGCAGGACCCCACGCGCATGCGCTTCTGCCTGACCTACGTGCACCAGGTTCACGGCACCTTGCAGATGGTCGAGTTCTACGGCGCTGCGCTGCTCGCCGAAGAGATGGAGCAGTTGGCCAAGGCGCTGATGGAAGGTCGCGTCGCTAACCAGGGCGAGGCCCTGGAAGTGCTGATGCAGGCCATTCTGCAACTGCCGGTATACCTCGACCGCATCCAGACCGCACGCCGCGATCTGCCGATGGTCGTGTTGCCACTGCTCAATGACCTGCGTGCCGCCCGTGGCGAGAAACTGCTGTCGGAAACCAGCCTGTTCTCCCCGGACATGTCCGTGCGCCTGCCGGCACTGCCAGAAGGCGGCCTGGCCCGTCTGCGCACCGCCGAGTTGCCGGTACTGCTGCGCAAGCTGCGGCAAATGTTGCAGATGGCCCTGGTCGGCGTAATCCGTAACCAGGATTTGGCCACCAATCTGGGTTACATGGCGCGGGTATTCGCCCGCCTGGAAAACCTGTGCAAGGACGCTCCGCTGGGTGGCCTGTGGCAGATCGCTTCCGGCCTGATCGAAGGCCTGGCCAATGGCAGTGTGGTCAATGGCACCTCGGTGCGTACATTGCTGCGTCAGGTCGACAAGGAGCTCAAGCGCCTGGTCGAGCAGGGCGCCGACGGAATCAATCAGTCCGCTCCCGATGAGCTGACCAAGAACCTGCTGTTCTATGTGGCCAAGGCGCCGGCGCAGTCGCCGCGTATCCGCACCCTGAAAGAACAATACCGACTCGACGAGGCCCTGCCCGACACCGAAGTGGTGGACGAGGAACGTGCCCGCCTGGCCGGCCCTGATCGAGATGCCATGCGCTCGGTGGTGGCCGCCCTGTGCGAGGAGCTGGTGCGGGTCAAGGACAGCCTCGATCTGTTCGTACGCAGCGATCGCAGCCACCCAGGTGACCTGGATGCCCTGCTGGCGCCGCTCAAGCAGATCGCCGACACCCTGGCGGTGCTTGGCTTTGGTCAGCCGCGCAAGGTGATTCTCGATCAGATCGACGTGATCCATGGTCTGTCCCTCGGTCAGCGTGAACCGAATGATGCGGTGCTGATGGATGTGGCCGGTGCATTGCTTTACGTCGAGGCGACGCTGGCCGGTATGGTCGGCCCAAGCGATGACGGCCAGAACGAGCAGAGCCACCTGCCGACCACCGACGTGGCGCAGATCCATCAGTTGGTCATCAAGGAAGCGCGCAATGGTCTCGAGCAGGCCAAGGACGCGATCATCGAATTCATCGCCTCGCAGTGGAACCACGAGCATCTGGCCCGTGTGCCTGAGCTGCTGACCCAGGTCCGTGGTGGCCTGGCGATGATTCCGCTGCAACGCGCTGCCGATCTGCTCAACGCCTGCAACCGCTATATCCAGGAGCAGCTGCTGGCGCGCAAGGCAGTGCCCAACTGGCAGAGCCTGGACACCCTGGCCGATGCCATCACCAGCGTCGAGTACTACCTCGAGCGTCTGGCCGAAGACCATGGCACCCAGGGCGATCTGATTCTCGACGTTGCCGAAGAAAGTCTGGAAACCCTGGGTTATCCCCTCAAGGAAAAGCCTTCGATTCTTGACCGCGTCGAGCCGGAGGAAGAAACGCTGGCGCCGTTGGCCGATCCGTTGCAGGAAATCGAGCTGCTGGGCGCCGAAGATGAACTGCTGGAAGAGCCACTGGCCGAGATCGCGCCCCAGGTCGATGATCTCGACGTTCAGCCTGCCGCTCTGGAATTGCCGGATAGCGAGGCGGAGCTGCCGGCCGTCAGCGACTCTGGCGACGGTTTTACCTTCGAACTGGCAGAGCTCGATGAGCTGCCATCGCTGCAGGATGACGAGCTTGCCCCCGCCGCCCTGGTCGAACTCGAACCTGAGCCCGAAGAGCTGAGTCTCGAGCAGCTGGCCGAGGTGCCGCAGTGGGATGAGCTGGAACTGGCCGAGCTGGAACTGCCGGAAGTCGAGCTACCCAGTGCCCCTGAGGTTCCGCCACAAGCCGTTGAAGCGGATGCAGACAAGCCGCTGTCCATGGCCGACGTCATGGCGGCACCGGTACAGGCGATCAACCCGCCAGCCGCCGACGTTCCGCCCAGCCTGCTGCCGCCACCTGCCGACGAAGAGCCGGTGGATGAGGAGCTGCTGGAAGTCTTCATCGAAGAAGCCGGTGAGGTACTGGAAACCATCGCCGAGTACCTGCCGCAGTGGCAGGCCGATACCGACAACAAGGATGCGCTGGTTGAAGTGCGACGTGCCTTCCATACCCTCAAGGGCAGTGGGCGCATGGTGCGTGCGCTGGTCATCGGTGAGCTGGCCTGGTCCATCGAGAACCTGCTCAACCGTGTGCTGGATCGCAGCATCGAACCGAATGCGCCGGTGCAGCAGGTTGTGCTCGACGTCGTCGCCCTGATGCCGGCGCTGGTCGACGAGTTCGCCGCCAAGGCCCAGCGTCAGCGTGACGATGTCGATCTGCTGGCGGCCACGGCGCATGCGCTGGCCAAGGGGCAGACGCCCCCAAAATCTGACGCCCCGGCCGCCCCGCAGGTAGCCGAGCCCGAGGGCGTAATCGAAGCTACCGCCCCCATCGATGAGCACGATCTCGATGGCGAGCCCCTTGACCCGCAGTTGCTGGAGATCTTCCGCAACGAGGCCGAGACGCATCTGGACACCCTGGTCGGCTTCCTTGCCGATTGCGCGCAGGAACTGCCGCAACCAGTGACCGACGACCTGCAACGGGCCCTGCACACGCTCAAGGGCAGCGCATACATGGCAGGCATCCTGCCGGTAGCGGAAATCGCCGCACCGCTGGAAAAGCTGGTCAAAGAGTTCAAGACCAACCTGATTCAGGTCGATCTTGCCGCCGCCGAGTTGCTGAGCAGTGCTGAAGGCCTGTTCCGTATCGGTTTGGACAATCTGGAAAGCCAACCGCTGGCGGCGATTCCTGGTGCCGAAGCCTTCCTCGCCCGTGTTCAGGCGCTGCACCAGGAGCGCCTTGCCAGCGCCGAGGAGGAGCGCAGTGGGGAAAGTGGCGAGAGCCGTGATCCGCAACTGATCAGCATCTTCCTGGCCGAAGGCATGGACATCCTGCTGGATGCCGAGGATCTGCTGCGCAAGTGGCGTGAGCATCCGTCCGAGCGACAAGAGCTGTCAGAGCTGCTGGAAGAGCTGACGACGCTTGGCCGTGGCGCGGAAATGGCCGAACTGCCGCAAATCGACGAGCTGTGCGAAGCCCTGCTGGACATCTATGGCGCCGTCGAGGAAGGCAGCCTGGCGGTCAGCGAGCGGTTCTTCGATGAGGCGGAGAAAGCCCACGAAGCACTGATCGGCATGATGGATCAGGTGGCCGCGGCGCTGCAGGTCAGCGCTCAGCCTGAACGCGTAGAGGCGCTGCGTCAGCTGCTGGCCGAGGCCATCGACCCGAATACCCTGGCTTTGCTGTCGCCCGATGCCCAAGGTCTGGAAGTTGTCGAGCTAGATCAGGCCACTGCCGAACTTGAGCAGGCCGAACAGAATGAGCAGCCAGCTGCGAGCGATACGCCCAGCGAGCCGGAGTTGGCGGAGGAAGTGTTCGAGCCCGAGCCCGTGTTCGAAACCGAGCCGAGTTTCAGCCCGGTCGAGGCCGACCTCGACGAGGAAATGGTCGAAATCTTCCTCGAAGAGGCCGTCGATATTCTGGAAAGCGCAGGACAGGCGCTGGAACGCTGGCTGAGCGAGCCGGACAACACCATGCCGCTGTCATCGCTGCAGCGCGATCTACACACCCTCAAGGGTGGTGCGCGCATGGCCTCGATTCGCCCGATTGGCGATCTGGGGCATGAGCTCGAATCCCTGTATGAAGGTCTGGTCGACCGCCGTTACAACTACTCACCGGCGCTCGGCAGCCTGCTGCAACAGAGCCATGACCGACTGGCGCAGATGCTCGACCAGTTGCAGGCGCGTCAGCCGCTGGTTTCGGGGGACGACCTGATTCAGGCAATCCGCCAGTTCCGCCAGGGCGGTCCGGCACAGAGCCTGTCGGCAGCGGTAACCCAGGTCGAGGCGCCGATGCCCGACGAGCAGCCGTTCAACGCAGCTGACGAAACGGCCGAACTCGACTTCGATAACGATGACATTCCGCCTCTGGCCCTGGTCGAGGACGAAGTCGTTCTCGACGATGTCATGGAGGTACCGCTCGAAGAGCGCCTGCCTGTCGTCGATGAAGTGGAGCCGGAGCTGCCAGTAGAGCAATTGCCGCCGCTGGTCGAGACTGTTGCCGAGCCCGAGCCCGAGCCCGAGCCCGAGCCCGAGCCCGAGCCCGAGCCCGAGCCGCAGGCCTTGTCCAACTGGCATGAAGAACGTGATCCCGAGCTGGTGGAAATCTTCCTTGAGGAAGGTTTCGACATCATCGAAAGCGCCGGTGCTGCTCTGCAGCGCTGGATGGGCGACGTCGACAACAGCCTGGAGCTGGAGGCCCTGCAGCGTGATCTGCACACCCTCAAGGGTGGCGCGCGCATGGCCGAGATTCGCGAGATCGGCGACCTGGCTCATGAGCTGGAGTTCCTCTACGAGGGGCTTGGCGGCGGTCGCCTGCGCGCCAGTCCCGAGCTGTTCACCCTGCTGCAAAGCTGTCATGACCGCCTGGCAGAAATGCTCGAAGCGGTGCGGGGCCAGCGTGCAGTGCCTTCGGGTGAGGACCTGATCGAGACGATCAAGCGTTTCCGCGCCAACCCCGATGAACAGTTGAGCATGCCATCGGCCGTTCAGCTCAAGGCGGTGGTCGAGAGCGATGCGGCGGATGAGGCTGATAGCGACATCCTCGATATTTTCCTCGAAGAGGCCGATGACCTGCTCGAGACGATGGAAGCGGCTATCGGGCGTTGGGAAGAGCAACGCGACGACAGTGCCTCGATCGACGAAATGCTGCGCATCCTGCACACCCTCAAGGGCGGTGCACGCCTGGCCGGGCAGAAGCGCCTGGGCGATATGAGTCACGACCTCGAACAGCATCTGGGCGAGGCGTTGCAGCAGGGCGCGCCTTGGCCGGAAAGTCTGTTCCTCGACGTACAGTCCGGTTTCGAAGGTCTGCAGCAGGAACTCGATCTACTGCGTCAGCGCCTCAGTGCCAGTCTGGCCGATGAGCCGGCTGCACAAGCTACCGAGCAATCTGACCCGCCTGAGGTCAGCAAGCTGCCGGTGCTGACAGACGCATCGATAGTCGCGGCCAGCGACGCCCCGACGCAACTGCAGGCGCCCAAAGTGCTGCCGTTCGTGCGCCGTGCCGAAGAGGCCGCTGCCGAAGCAGCCTCACGCCGTGCGCCGCAGGAACTGGTGAAGGTACCGGCCGAGCTGCTTGAAGGCCTGGTCAACCTGGCGGGTGAGACCTCGATCTTCCGTGGTCGCGTCGAGCAGCAGGTGAGTGACGTCAGCTTCACCCTCAGCGAGATGGAAGCGACCATCGACCGCGTACGTGATCAGTTGCGTCGTCTCGACACCGAGACCCAGGCGCAGATTCTCAGCCGCTATCAGGCCGAGGCCGAGCGTGCCGGTTACGAAGACTTCGACCCACTGGAAATGGACCGTCACTCGCAACTGCAGCAGCTCTCGCGGGCGCTGTTCGAGTCCGCGTCCGACTTGCTGGATCTGAAGGAAACCCTGGCGGCGAAGAACCGCGACGCCGAGACGCTTTTGCTGCAGCAGGCACGGGTCAACACCGAGCTGCAGGAAGGGCTGATGCGCACGCGCATGGTGCCGTTCGACCGCCTGGTGCCGCGTTTGCGTCGTATCGTGCGGCAGGTGGCGGGGGAGCTGGGCAAGCAGGTCGAGTTCGTCGTCGGTAACGCCGAAGGGGAAATGGACCGTACCGTGCTCGAGCGCATCGTCGCGCCGCTGGAGCACATGCTGCGCAACGCCGTCGACCACGGTATCGAAATGGCCGATGTGCGTCGCGCTGCCGGCAAATCCGATACCGGTACCATTCGCCTCAATCTCGGTCGCGAGGGCGGCGATATCGTCCTCACGCTGGATGACGACGGCGGTGGTATCCGTCTGGAAGCCGTGCGGCGCAAGGCCATCGAACGTGGCCTGATGAATGCCAACAGCGACCTGAGCGACCACGAGATTCTTCAGTTCATTCTCGAGGCCGGTTTCTCCACCGCCGAGAAGGTCACGCAGATTTCCGGGCGTGGCGTCGGTATGGATGTGGTGCACTCCGAGGTCAAGCAGCTCGGTGGCTCGATGAGCATCGACTCGACTCTGGGGCTGGGCACGCGCTTCACCATCCGTCTGCCGTTCACCGTGTCGGTCAACCGCGCGCTGATGGTCTACTCCGGCGAAGACCTGTATGCGATTCCGCTGAACACCATTGAAGGCATCGTGCGTGTGTCGCCCTACGAGCTGGAGGCCTACTACGCGCCGGACGCGCCGCGCTTCGAGTACGCCGGTCAGGCCTACGAACTGAAGTACCTGGGCGACCTGCTGAACAATGGTCAGCATCCCAAGCTGGTGGGGCAGAGCCTGCCGCTACCGGTGATTCTGGTGCGTTCCAGCGAGCACGCGGTGGCGGTACAGGTGGACAGCCTGGCCGGCTCGCGCGAGATCGTGGTGAAGAGCCTCGGCCCGCAATTTGCCGGGGTGCACGGTATCTCCGGTGCGACCATCCTTGGTGACGGTCGTGTCGTGGTCATTCTCGATCTGCTGGCGACCATCCGTGTGCTGCATGCGCACTTGCTGACTCAGTTGACTCCACGACTGGCCACGCGTCAGGTGGCGGCCAGCGAAGAGACCGAAGTCGATCGTCCGACCCAGGTCATGGTGGTGGACGACTCGGTCACCGTGCGCAAGGTCACCAGCCGTCTGCTCGAGCGTAACGGCATGAATGTGGTCACCGCCAAGGACGGGGTGGATGCCATCGCCCAGCTGCAGGAGCACAAGCCGGACATCATGCTGCTGGATATCGAGATGCCGCGCATGGACGGTTTCGAGGTCGCCACCCTGGTGCGCCATGACGAGCGTCTCAAGGATCTGCCGATCATCATGATCACCTCGCGTACCGGTGAGAAGCACCGCGAGCGGGCCATGTCCATCGGCGTCAATGAGTACCTCGGCAAGCCCTATCAGGAGTCCTTGCTGCTTGAGACCATCGCTCAGTTGGTGGACAGCCATCGGGTCAAACGGACATGACAGACAAATCCGCAGCGCGCATCGCAGTAATCGCCGACACTTCGCTGCAGCGCCATGTGCTGCAGCAGGCGTTGGCTGGTGGCGGTTATCAGGTCGTGCTCAACAGCGACCCGGCGCGCCTCGACGAGGAGGCGTTGGCCGCCTGTGAGACCGACCTGTGGTTGGTCGACCTGGCTCAGTCGGAAGATTCGCCTCTGGTCGACAGCCTGCTGGAGCGCGCCAGTGCACCAGTGCTGTTCGGTGAGGGGCATGCACCGGAGCGACACTCGGAGAATTATCCGCGTTGGGAGCGCAGCCTGTTCGGCAAGCTCAAGCGTCTGGTCGGCGATCCCGCACAGGCAGTTGGGCCCAGTCTGCAGGCCCTTTTGGATGAAGCGCAGCGACCCAGTCGTCTGGAGTTGCCGCAGGCCTTGGCCGATACGCCACTGAAAGCCGGTGAACCGGCGCGCCAGGTCTGGCTGCTGGCAGCCTCTCTGGGGGGGCCGGCTGCGGTCAAGGCGTTCCTCGATGCACTGCCCGGCGGGCTGCCCATCGGGTTCATCTATGCCCAGCATATCGATGCCAGCTTCGAGGCTGCCTTGCCACAGGCCGTAGGTCGTCACAGCCAGTGGCATGTGAATTCGGCGCGCCAGGGCGACTCGGTACGTTGCGGCGAGGTCGTTGTGGTGCCTATCGCCCATGAATTGGGCTTCGCCGAAGACGGAGCGATGCAGATCGCCGAGCGAGGTTGGCCCGAGCCGTACAGTCCGTCCATCGATCAGATGATGCTCAATCTGGCGCAACAGTTCGGTGCCCAGTGTGGCGTCATCGCCTTCAGTGGTATGGGCAGTGACGGCAGTGCTGCCGCCGCGTACGTCAAACGCCAGGGCGGGGTTATCTGGACCCAGCGAGGCGACAGTTGCGCCTGCCCGAGCATGCCCGACAGCCTGCGCGAGGGCGGCTACAGCAGCTTCAGTGCCGATCCGCGTGAGTTGGCCGTGGCGCTGGTCAATCACCTTGCTGAACATTGCAGTTGATCGGGGTTGTCCCCGTATAGGACGTATTCATGAGTCAAGCCGTCGCCACCCAGAACACTGCAGCTAACCTGACGGGGCTGCTCGTGCCGCTGGCCGACCGCACCCTGCTGCTGCCCAACGTGGCAGTGGCTGAGCTGATTCCCTATCGCGCTCCGCAAGTCATCGAGGGGGCGCCGGCCTGGTTCCTGGGCCAGATCGCCTGGCGTGACCTGCGTTTGCCGCTGCTATCGTTCGAGGCTGCCAGTGGTGGTCAGGCGCAGATTGCCAACGGCGCGCGGGTTGCTGTGATCAACGCACTGGGTGGCCGACCCAAGGTCAAGTTCATCGCCTTGCTGGTGCAGGGGATTCCGCGCTCATTGAAGGTGGGTAGCGATCTGGCGGCGGCTGATGTCGAGTTGGCTGCGCTGGAGTTGGGCGCGGCGCGCGTCGCTGAGGATGTGGTGCGTATCCCTGACCTGATGGCCCTGGAGCAGATGCTCGCCGATGCCGGCCTGATCTGAGTCGCACCGCCCGGCGCACAACGCTCCAATGAAAAGCCCCGGCACATGGCCGGGGCTTTTCTTTATGCCGCTAGCGAACGCAGTTAGCGTTGCGCATCAGGCTCTGCAGCTTCGTTTTTCTTTTCTTCTACCAGATTGTCTTCCGAGGTATGGCTACCCCAGTAGTCGGCGTTCTTGATGCCGAGCTTCTCTGGATGGAATACCGGGTCCTTGCCTTCGTCCTGCTGCTGCTCGTAGTCCTTCAGGCACTTGTAGGCGATTTTGTGCATGAGCAGGATGGCGATGATGTTCAGCCAGGCCATCAGGCCTACACCGAGGTCACCCAGATCCCAGGCTACGGTGGCGCTACGCACGGTGCCGTAAACGGTCGCGGCGATGATGCCGAACTTCAGCAGCAGGGTGAGGATAGGACGCTTCACCTTGCGGTTGATGTAGGCGATGTTGGTTTCAGCGATGTAGTAGTAGGCCAGGATGGTGGTGAAGGCGAAGAAGAACAGGGCGATGGCAACGAAGGCGTTACCGAAGCCGGGCATCATGTTCTCCATCGCGGTCTGCACGTAACCCGGGCCGGCGGCGACGCCAGCGATACCGGTGAACAGCGCGCTGCCATCGGGAGCCTGCACGTTGTACTGACCGGTGATCAGCAGCATGAAGGCAGTCGCCGAGCAGACGAACAGGGTGTCGATGTAGACCGAGAAGCCCTGTACCAGGCCCTGCTTGGCCGGGTGGCTGACGGCTGCCGCGGAGGAGGCGTGCGGGCCGGTGCCCTGGCCTGCTTCGTTGGAGTAGACGCCACGCTTCACGCCCCACTGGATGGCCATGCCGATGATGGCACCGAAACCGGCCTCGAGGCCGAAGGCGCTACGGAAGATCAGTGCGATCACTTCCGGCAGCTTTTCGATGTTCAGCAGGATGATCACCAGGGCGACCAGGATGTAGCCCAGCGCCATGAACGGCACCACTACCTGGGTGAAGTGAGCGATACGCTTCACGCCGCCGAAGATGATCAGGCCGATCAGAATGGCCAGCAGCGCGGCGGTGACGGTCGGCTCGATGCCGAATGCGGTTTGCGCACTGGAGGCGATCGAGTTGGCCTGTACGCCCGGCAGCAGCAGGCCGCAGGCGAACACGGTAACCACGGCGAACAGCCAGGCGTACCACTTCAGACCCAGGCCTTTCTCGATGTAGAAGGCCGGGCCACCACGGTATTCACCGTTGAGCTTTTCCTTGTACACCTGGCCGAGGGTGGACTCGACGAAAGCCGAGCTGGCGCCGAGGAAGGCCACCATCCACATCCAGAAAATCGCGCCCGGGCCGCCGAAGGTGATGGCGGTGGCCACACCCGCGATGTTGCCGGTACCGACGCGACCAGCGAGGGTCATGGTCAGAGCTTGGAAGGAGGAAATGCCGTGTTCATCGGTCTTGCCGGTGAACATCAGGCGAATCATTTCTTTGAAGTGGCGGACCTGGAGGAAGCGGCCGCGCAGGGAGAAGTAGAGACCAACGCCGAGACATAGATAGATCAGCGCCGGGCTCCAGACCAGACCGTTGAGGGTCGAGACCAGTTCGTTCATGCAATGCTCCTGGGCATGCGGCCGCCTTTTGGGCAGGGCCGAAACCCGTTGATTTGTTATTGGAAGAGGTACAACGCTGCAAGGCGCCGGCCTCCGCCGGGCGCGGGTTGCTGGTGAGCGGGTCGCGCATGCGGCGCGCAGAGCATGACAAAGACTGCCCGTCTTGCAATCTCTTGAGGTCACATTTTGTTACGCCAAGGCGACATTTTACGCCTGGAGGTCGCCCCACAGCTGCTGGGCGATGCTCAGCGCCACCACCGGAGCCGTTTCTGTGCGCAGAACGCGTGGTCCTAGACGGGCTGCATGAAAACCGGATTGCTTCGCTTGCTCCACTTCTGCATCGCTCAAACCGCCTTCCGGTCCGATCAGGAAGGCCAGACTTTGAGGCCGGTCATGGCTTTGCAGGGGGGCGGCAACCGGGTGCAGCACCAGCTTCAGGTCGGCATCGGTCTGCTGCAGCCAGGCGCCGAGCTCCAGTGGCGGGTGGATCACGGGCAACACCGAGCGGCCGCACTGCTCGCAGGCGCTGATCGCCACCTGGCGCCAGTGAGCCATGCGCTTGTCGGCCCGCTCGTCCTTCAGGCGCACTTCGCAGCGCGTCGAGACGATTGGCGTGATTTCCGTCGCGCCCATCTCGGTGGCTTTCTGGATCGCCCAGTCCATGCGTTCGCCGCGCGACAGGCCTTGCCCCAGGTGAATGCGCAGCGCGGACTCGGCCAGGCCATCGAGGGCCTCGCGCAGCTCTACGCGCACGCTTTTCTTGCCCACCTCGATCAGCTCGCCCAGGTACTCGCGGCCGCTGCCGTCGAACAGTTGTACGGCATCGCCCGCGGCATGACGCAGTACGCGGCCGATGTAGTGGGCCTGAGCTTCGGGCAGCTCGTGCTGGCCGAGGGAGAGCGGGGCATCGATGAAGAAACGGGATAGGCGCATGTGGGCAGCTGCAGGCGGCAAGTTCGAAGCGGCCAGTTTAAAGCGCTGCTGAGCGCTGCGCACCCTACGGCAAGTACGCTGCTTTTCCGTAGGGTGCGCAGCGGGTTTCGCTTGTGCCTACTCAGCCCGGATCGCGATGATCGGGGAAGCGATTGTCCACCGCGACGCTCACCGACTCACGCGTGGCGATATCGATCCCTTCGCTGGCCACTTCGGCGAGGAAGTCGATCTGCTCAGGGCTGATCACGTAAGGCGGCAGGAAATACACCACGCTGCCCAGCGGGCGTAGCAGGGCGCCACGTTGCAGCGCGTGCTGATAGACGCGCAGGCCGCGACGTTCCTGCCAGGGGTAGGCGGTCTTGCTGGGCTTGTCGGCGACCATTTCGGTGGCCAGGGCCATGCCGGTCTGGCGCACTTCGGCGACATGCGGGTGGTCGGCCAGGTGCGCCGTTGCGCTGGCCATGCGCGCAGCCAGGGCCTTGTTGGCTTCGATGACGTTGTCCTGTTCGAAGATGTCCAGGGTCGCCAGCGCGGCGGCACAGGCCAGCGGGTTGCCGGTGTAGGTGTGCGAATGGAGGAAGGCGCGCAGGGTGGCATAGTCGTCGTAGAACGCCGCGTACACGTCATCGGTGGTCAGCACCGCGGCCATCGGTAGGTAGCCGCCGGTGAGCGCCTTGGACAGCACCAGGAAGTCCGGGGTGATGCCGGCCTGTTCGCAGGCGAACATCGTCCCGGTGCGGCC
Organism: Pseudomonas pichavaramensis; assembly: GCF_050473265.1. NCBI lineage: Bacteria > Pseudomonadati > Pseudomonadota > Gammaproteobacteria > Pseudomonadales > Pseudomonadaceae > Pseudomonas > Pseudomonas pichavaramensis. Next base: position 88,256 of record NZ_JBJKFJ010000001.1, read on the forward strand.
GAAGCCGACGGCGATCTCGTCGTGGATCAGGTGCACGCCGTAGCGGTCGCAGGCCTCGCGCAGCAGCTGGAGGTACACCGGGTGGTACATGCGCATGCCGCCGGCGCCCTGGATCAGCGGCTCGACGATCACTGCGGCAACTTCGTGGTGATGTTCGGCGAGGGTTTGTTCCATGTGCGCGAACATTGCGCGTGAGTGCGCTTCCCAACTCACGCCTTCAGGGCGCAGGTAGCAGTCCGGGCTGGGCACCTTGAGGGTGTCGAGCAGCAGCGCCTTATAGGTGTCGGTGAACAGCGAGACATCGCCCACCGACATCGCCGCCACGGTTTCGCCGTGGTAGCTGTTGCTCAGGGTGATGAAGCGCTTCTTGTTAGGAGAGCCGCTGTTGAGCCAGTAGTGGAAGCTCATTTTCAGCGCGACTTCGATGCCGGACGAACCATTATCGGCGTAGAAGACCTTGTTCAGGCCGGCCGGGGTGATCTGCACCAGACGCTCGGAGAGTTCCACCACCGGGGCGTGGGTGAAGCCGGCAAGCATCACGTGTTCGAGGCTGTCGAGCTGCTCGCGGATGCGCGTGTTGATGCGCGGGTTGCCGTGGCCGAAGACGTTGACCCACCAGGAACTGACCGCGTCGAGATAGCGCTTGCCGTCGAAGTCTTCCAGCCACACGCCGTCACCGCGGCGAATGGGGATCAGCGGCAGGCGCTGGTGATCCTTCATCTGTGTGCAGGGGTGCCACAACACGTCGAGGTCGCGCTGTATCCAAAGGTCGTTCTGGCTCATGAGAAATCTCCCGCTGTTCGGCGGCACAGCCTACCAGAAGCTGCCGGCGGGTATGGGCATGCCGCTGGTCCGGCGTATTCGTACGTTCAGGTCATGGCTGAGAACTTTGTTCTGGCGGCAGCGCACCAAACCAACTGGCTTGAGATGATTAAAAGGAAATATCGCATTTCCCGATGTTTCATAGCGAAATTTTCCGCTTTAAGTCGATATATTTGCCGTTAGTCTTGCTCGGAAATTGAATTAGGAAGCCCCCATGCAATGGCGCAATACCTCTGCTCGTTACGGTCTGGTCAGTGTGCTGCTGCACTGGCTGGTGGCACTGGCCGTATTCAGCCTCTTTGCCCTCGGCTTCTGGATGGTGGGGCTTAGCTACTACGACCCCTGGCGGCAGACCGCACCGGATGTGCACAAGAGCATCGGCATCGTGCTGTTCGCGGTGATGCTGCTGCGCGTGCTGTGGCGTTCGTTCAACCCGGCGCCGGCCGCTCTGGATAGCCATGGTGCGTTCACCCGCCTGGCTTCCAAGCTGGGCCACGGTGTGCTCTATCTGGGGCTGTTCGGCGTGATGATTTCCGGTTACCTGATTTCCACCGCCGACGGTCGCGGTATCGAGGTTTTCGGCCTGTTCAGCGTGCCCGCGACCCTGACCGGCATCGAACATCAGGAAGACATCGCCGGTGACATTCACGAGTACCTGGCTTGGGGCCTGGTTATTTTCGCCGTGGTACACGGCCTGGCAGCACTCAAGCACCATTTCATCGACCGCGACAGCACCCTGCTGCGGATGTTCGGGCGCTGAAGCATTTAACAATCGGGCCTAGGCCCATCTAGATCGACAACCTAGCAAGGAGAACACCCCATGTTGAAGAATGCCCTCGCTGCACTGGTTCTGGGTTCTGCTCTGATTGGTGGTCAGGCCATGGCGGCTGACTACGTCATCGACAAGCAAGGCCAGCACGCCTTCGTCAATTTCAAGATCAGCCACCTGGGTTACAGCTGGCTGTACGGCACCTTCAAGGACTTCGACGGCAAGTTCAGCTTCGATGCTGCCAGCCCTGAAGCCAGCAAGGTCAGCGTGACGCTGAAGACCGCCAGCGTCGACACCAACCACGCCGAGCGTGACAAGCACATCCGCAGCGCTGATTTCCTCAACGCCAGCAAACACGATACCGCGACCTTCGAGTCCACTTCGGTCAAGTCCACTGGCGAAGGCACTGCCGACGTAACCGGTAACCTGACCCTCAATGGCGTGACCAAGCCGGTCGTCATCGCGGCCAAATTCATCGGTGAAGGCAAGGACCCGTGGGGCGGCTACCGCGCCGGTTTCGAAGGTACTACCACGCTGAAGCTGAAAGACTTCGATATCGCCATGGATCTCGGCCCGGCGTCGGAAACCGTCGAGCTGATCATTTCGGTCGAAGGCATTCGTCAGTAAAGAAAGCGGCCGCTAGGGCCATCGGTGCGCATGGTGCACACACTACGTGCTGAGCGCAGGCTTCACCCTAGGGTGCGCCGCGCGCACCGGTTTCAACGATTTACGCGCAGTTAAACCCTGGCACCAACAAAAACGCCGCCCGATGGGCGGCGTTTTTGTTGGTTTTGCCTCTTACTCGTCGCGATTGCGCGTGAGTAGGGCTGGTTTCTCGCCGCGCGGGCGATTGTTGCTGCTCAGCTCATCAAGTTGCTCGGCCGTGGGGAAACGATCCAGGCGCGAACTTTTGTGCATGATGATCGGCTGCTTGTCGCGTGGACTGCGCACAGCGGCCTCTGCGCGCGGCAGCTCGTCGCGGTCGAGCGACGTCACGCGACCGTCATGGGCAGCGCGCCCGCGGCCACGGTTACCGCCGTTGCGCCCCTGACCCTGGCCACCCTGGCCGTTGCCCTGGCGGCGGTTCTTGTTGGCGCCATTGCCAGCGCCACCGCCATTGTTGTTGCGCGGGCCCTTGTTGCTTTGGCGCTGGCCTTGACCCTGCTGGGTACCGTTGCTGGGGTTGCCGCTCGAGCGACGGCCACGCCCCTGCTGCTTGTTCTGGGTAGGGCTGACGTAGTCGACGCGGTTGCCGAAGTTGTCGATATCGTCGTCTAGGAACTCTTCCGGATCACGATCTGGCGGCAGGGCGGGAGCCGCCGCTGCCGGCTGATTCTGGCCGTTGCTGTTACGTTGTCCGCGACGGCGTTTCTGGCCCTGAGGCTTGGCTTTCTGGTCCTTGCCGCCGTCCTTGCCCTTATCCTTACGGCCACCGTTCTGGTGCTCGCCCTTGGGCTTGTCGCCACCTTCGGCTTTCTGCTTCTTCTGACCGGCGTTACGCGGCTGGCGCGGCTCGCGCACTTCCGGGCGCTCGGCTTCCACTGCATTGGCGTCGAAGCCCATCAGATCGCCGTCCGGGATCTTCTGCTTGGTCATGCGCTCGATGCTCTTGAGCAGCTTCTCCTCGTCCGGGGCAACCAGCGAGATGGCCTCGCCGCTACGCCCGGCGCGGCCGGTACGGCCGATGCGGTGCACGTAGTCTTCCTCGACGTTGGGCAACTCGAAGTTGACCACATGCGGCAGCTGGTCGATGTCCAGGCCGCGGGCGGCGATATCGGTGGCGACGAGGATGCGTACCTTGTTTGCCTTGAAGTCGGCCAGGGCCTTGGTGCGCGCGTTCTGGCTCTTGTTGCCGTGAATCGCGGCAGCCGGCAGGCCGTGCTTGTCGAGGTATTCGGCGAGGCGGTTGGCGCCGTGTTTGGTGCGGGTGAACACCAGCACCTGTTCCCAGGCACCCTGAGTGATCAGGTGCGCCAGCAAGGCGCGCTTGTGGCTGGCAGCCAGGCGGAACACGCGCTGTTCGATACGCTCGACGGTGGTGTTCGGCGGGGTGACTTCGATGCGCTCCGGGTCTTGCAGCAGCTTGCCGGCCAGGTCGGTGATGTCCTTGGAGAAGGTCGCCGAGAACAGCAGATTCTGACGTTGAGCGGGCAGCCGCGCGAGTACCTTCTTCACGTCATGGATGAAACCCATGTCGAGCATGCGGTCGGCTTCGTCCAGCACCAGGATTTCCACGTGGGAGAGATCCACGCTGCCCTGACCGGCGAGGTCGAGCAGGCGGCCGGGGCAGGCGACGAGTACGTCCACGCCCTTGGCCAGAGCCTGCACCTGCGGATTCATGCCGACACCACCGAAGATGCAGGCGCTGACGAATTTCAGGTCACGGGCATAGATCTTGAAGCTGTCGTGCACCTGGGCGGCCAGCTCGCGGGTGGGGGTCAGCACCAGTACGCGCGGTTGTTTCGGGCCATGGCGCTGTTCGCGGTCCGGATGGCCGGCGGGGAACAGGCGCTCGAGAATCGGCAGGGCGAAGCCTGCGGTTTTGCCCGTGCCCGTCTGGGCCGCCACCATCAGATCGCGACCTTGCAACACGGCGGGAATCGCCCGCTGTTGCACCGGAGTGGGCTGGGTATAGCCGGCGGATTCGATCGCACGGACTAGAGCCTCGGAGAGACCGAGGGAAGCAAAGGACATGGGCAATCCTGTACGTAGTGAGGGCGTGGCCCTATGGGGTGATATTGCCTGGCTTGAATCACGCGTGGGGCGCATGATCCCGTCCGGTACTGCTGGCTTCCGAGAACCAGCATCCGGGCGCAAGCCTGGCGGGAAGTCCCGAGTATAACAGAGCTGGAGCCTTGCGCAGCTATCAGCCTGTCGGTTGGTTCACGGACTGGTTTTTTCGGCGCTGGCGTAGTGCTCGAGCAGCAGGGTGTAGGCAGGCTCGCGTTTGAAACGACGCAGCTCGCGCGCGAATTCATCCGCCAGGCGCTGCATCGCCGGCGTACGCTGCAGTGCCAGAAACAAACGATCGTGGCCAACCGCTTTGCGGTTGTAACCGACTCGCTGTCGCAGGCCCATCTGTTCGCTCAGATAGAGGCCGGCGCGCCGGTCGTTGACCACCAGGTCGACACGCTGGCGTACCAGCTTGCCCAGATTGGCCTCGTGTGTTGGCGCCTCCTCGCGATTGAACAGTTGTGAGGTGCGGAAGCTTTCATCGCTGTACCAATAGCCGGGGGAAATACCTATCGTCAGATCACGAAGATCTTCCAGTGCTCGATAGGGATAGGGGCGACTGCGATCGAAGAACAGCACCAACTCGACATCGCTGAGCGGCTCTTCGACGAAGACCATGTGCGTCTCGCGCTCTTGCCGATAAAAGATATCGAGAATGCCGTCGGCGTGCCCCTGGTCCAGCGCCAGCAGGCAGCGCTTCCAGGGCATGAACTGCAGCTCCAGTTCGATGCCCAGGCGGCGCAATACTTCGCGACTGACCTCGTAATCGAAGCCGGCCGGTTGGCCGTTTTCCTGATAGACGTAGGGTGCCCACGCATCCGTGACCAGGCGCAGCGTTTCGCCTCGCGCCGCAGATGCGAGGCAGCAGAGCAGTATCGTGGCAATAATCTGGCGCTTGAATAATGGCATTGCGCCAGATTAGCGATTTTACCTGTGCCGTGAAAGTGTGACCGGCATGCCTTCAGTCGGTCACGCGATAGCAGGGTTCATAGGCGCTGCCGCCTGGCAATTTCATGCGATGTTGCTCGACGAAGGACTGCAGCAGACGGTCCAGTGGGCGCATGATGCTTTTCTCGCCGCGAATCTCGTAAGGACCGTTCTCCTCGATCAGGCGGATGCCATTCTCCTTGACGTTGCCGGCGACGATGCCGGAGAAGGCGCGGCGTAGATTGGCGGCCAGATGGTGCAAGGGTTGCTCGCGCGTGAGGTTGAGGCTGGCCATGGCTTCGTGGGTCGGCTCGAACGGGTGCTGGAAGCTTTCGTCGATCTTCAGCAGCCAGTTGAAATGGAAGGCGTCATTGCGCTCGCGGCGGAACTGGCGCACGGCCTTGATGCCGACGGCCATCTCGCGGGCGACTTCGGCCGGATCGTTGACGATCATGCGATAGCGCTGTTGCGCCGCCTCACCCAGGGTCGCACCGATGAAGTCATGCAACTGCTGCAAGTAGGTGCTGGCGCTCTTCGGCCCGGTGAGGATGACCGGGAAGGGCAGATCCTGATTGTCCGGGTGGGTGAGGATGCCCAGCAGGTAGAGAAACTCTTCGGCCGTGCCGGCGCCACCGGGGAAGATGATGATGCCGTGGCCGACACGCACGAATGCTTCCAGGCGCTTCTCGATATCCGGCAGGATGACCAGCTCGTTGACGATCGGGTTCGGCGCTTCGGCGGCGATGATGCCCGGTTCTGTCAGACCCAGGTAGCGACCGGTCAGATTGCGCTGCTTGGCGTGGCTGATGGTGGCGCCCTTCATCGGCCCCTTCATCACGCCCGGGCCACAGCCGGTGCAGATGTCCAGGCCGCGCAGGCCCAGCTCGTGGCCGACCTTCTTGGTGTACTTGTATTCCTCGGTGCTGATCGAATGGCCGCCCCAGCACACCACCATCTTCGGCTCGACGCCGCTGCGCAGGGTGTGAGCGTTGCGCAGCAAGTGGAAAACGTAGTCGGTGATGCCCTCGGAGCTGTCCAGATCGATGCGCTTGTTTTCCAGTTCGCTCTGCGTGTAGACGATGTCGCGCAAGGCGCTGAACAGCATTTCACGGGTACTGGCGATCATCTCGCCGTCGACGAAAGCGTCGGCGGGGGCGTTGAGCAGCTCCAGGCGGATGCCGCGATCCTGCTGATGAATCTTTACCTCGAAATCCGGGTAGGCCTCGAGAATGGTCTTGGCGTTGTCGCTGTGCGAGCCGGTGTTGAGGATCGCCAGCGCACACTGCCGGAACAGGCGGTAGACGCTGCCCGAACCGGTTTCGCGCAGTTGCTGGACTTCACGCTGCGAGAGCGTTTCCAGGCTGCCCTTGGGGCTGACGGAGGCGTTGATCGTGGAGCGTTTGAGCATGGCAGGCGATCCTTCGGCGGCAAAGCGGGGGGTGACGCGAGCAGGCTACCCGGCGGGCAGCCTGCGGGTGGGCGGCCTTAGCGAGGCAGCTGGAGGTTGTTCCAGATGGCCAGGCTCGGCGCGGACTGGTTCAGGGTATAGAAGTGCAGGCCTGGGGCGCCACCCTGCAGCAGGCGTTCGCACAGACGGGTGATCACTTCTTCACCAAAGGCCTGGATGCTGGCGCTGTCGTCGCTGTAGGCCTCCAGCTGTTTGCGCATCCAGCGTGGCATTTCTGCGCCGCAGGCGTCGGAGAAGCGGGCCAACTTGCTGTAGTTGGTCACCGGCATGATGCCAGGCAGGATCGGGATCTCGACACCTTGCTTGCGCACGCGCTCGACGAAGTAGAAATAACTGTCGGCGTTGAAGAAGTACTGGGTGATGGCACTGTCGGCGCCGGCTTTGGCCTTGCGCACGAAGTTGGCGATGTCATCTTCGAAGTTGCGCGCCTGCGGATGCATCTCCGGGTAGGCAGCCACTTCGATATGGAAGTGATCGCCGGTTTCGCTGCGGATCAGTTCGACCAGGTCATTGGCATAACGCAGCTCGCCGCTGGCCAGGCCCATGCCCGAGGGCAGGTCGCCACGCAGGGCGACGATGCGCTTGATGCCTTTGCTCTGGTAAAGCTTGAGCAGTTCGACCAGCTCGGCCTTGGTGTCGCCAACGCAGGACAGGTGCGGCGCAGTGGGTACCTGTACTTCACCGTCGAGTTGCAGCACGGTGCTCAGGGTGCGGTCACGGGTGGAGCCGCCAGCGCCGTAGGTGCAGGAGAAGAAGTCGGGGCTGTGAGCGGCCAGTTCGCGGGCCACGGTCAGCAGTTTTTCCTGGCCGGCTTCGGTCTTGGTCGGGAAGAACTCGAAGCTGACAGGGATTTTTTTCTGGGTCATGGTGAAGGTTCTCTTCTCAGCTGCAAACCGCAAGCCTCAAGCAGCAAGTAGATGTCATCCATCTCATGCCGCTTGAGGCTTGTGCTTACAGCTGCGGGTTAGTAGCGGTAGGCGTCCGGCTTGAACGGACCTTCTACGGTGACGCCGATGTAGTCGGCCTGCTGCTGGGTCAGCTGAGTGACCACGCCGCCGAAGCCCTTGACCATTTCCAGGGCCACTTCTTCGTCGAGTTTCTTCGGCAGCACTTCCACGGTCAGGCGCTCGGCCTTGTGCGCAGGCAGCATGTCGGCGAACTTTTGCTCGAACAGGAAGATCTGCGCCAGCACCTGGTTGGCGAAGGAACCGTCCATGATGCGGCTCGGGTGGCCGGTGGCGTTGCCCAGGTTCACCAGGCGGCCTTCGGCCAGCAGGATCAGGTAGTCATCGTTGGCCGCGTCGAATTTGCCAGCGCCGGTGCGGTGAATCTTGTGCACCTGCGGCTTGACCTCTTCCCACGCCCAGTTCTTGCGCATGAAAGCGGTGTCGATCTCGTTGTCGAAGTGGCCGATGTTGCACACCACGGCGCGCTTCTTCAGCGCCTTGAGCATGCCGGCGTCACACACGTTGACGTTGCCGGTGGTGGTGACGATCAGGTCGATCTTGCCCAGCAGCGCAGCGTCGACGCTGGCTTCGGTGCCGTCGTTGATGCCGTTCTTGTACGGCGAGACCAGCTCGAAACCGTCCATGCAGGCCTGCATGGCGCAGATCGGATCGACCTCGGAAACCTTGACGATCATGCCTTCCTGACGCAGCGACTGGGCCGAGCCCTTGCCCACGTCACCGTAGCCGATGACCAGCGCCTGCTTGCCCGACAGCAGGTGGTCGGTGCCGCGCTTGATGGCGTCGTTGAGGCTGTGACGGCAGCCGTACTTGTTGTCGTTCTTGCTCTTGGTGACCGCGTCGTTGACGTTGATCGCCGGGACTTTCAGGGTGCCGGCCTTGAGCATGTCGAGCAGGCGGTGCACACCGGTGGTGGTCTCTTCGGTGACGCCGTGGATGCGCTCGAGCATCTGCGGGTATTTCTTGTGCAGGATTTCGGTCAGGTCACCGCCGTCGTCCAGCACCATGTTGGCGTCCCATGGCTGGCCATCTTTGAGGATGGTCTGCTCGATGCACCACTCGTACTCTTCTTCGGTCTCGCCCTTCCAGGCGAACACCGGGATGCCGGCGGCGGCGATGGCGGCAGCGGCCTGATCCTGAGTGGAGAAGATGTTGCACGAAGACCAGCGCACTTCGGCGCCCAGCGCTGTGAGCGTCTCGATCAGCACACCGGTCTGGATGGTCATGTGGATACAGCCGAGAATCTTCGCGCCTTTCAGCGGTTGGCTGGCGGCGTACTTGCGACGCAGGCCCATCAGTGCCGGCATTTCGGATTCGGCGATGATCAGCTCTTTGCGGCCCCACTCGGCCAGGGAAATGTCAGCGACTTTGAAATCGTTGAAAGCCATGCAATAGCACTCCATTCGTTGTCTGCGAATGGGCGCCGTTGATGCGTTTGGTTAACGCCCCGGACGAGCCTGACAGGGGGCAACCCTGCTGCAGCGCCCCTCGGCCGGGTGGCGGGAGCGACCGGAGCGGTGCCGGTCGCGTTAAACCGGCAAATTATAGCCGCCCGTGCGTTACAGCCCAAGGCTTTCTGTCGCAATTGCCTGGCTATCGCTGTCATAGGCGCAGCTGTGGCGACAAGCCCGGCGGCGCAGGCGCATCATGACGGCCCAACATGACAAGGAGGACAGTGTATGAACTTCCACACCCGCAAGTGGATCAAGCCTGAAGATCTCAACCCCAACGGCACCTTGTTCGGCGGCAGCCTGTTGAAGTGGATCGATGAGGAGGCGGCGATCTACGCCATCGTCCAGCTCGACAATCAGCGTGTGGTCACCAAATTCATCTCCGAGATCAACTTCGTCAGTTCGGCGCGGCAGAGCGACATCATCGAGTTGGGTATCACGGCCACCGAGTTCGGCCGCACCTCCATCACACTGCGTTGTGAGGTGCGCAACAAGGTCACGCGCAAGAGCATTCTGACCATCGACAAGCTGGTATTCGTCAATCTTGGCGAGGATGGCCTGCCGGCGCCCCATGGCAAGACCGAAATCACCTACGCCAGGGATCGCTTCCCGGGCTGAGCCACGCTGGCGTCTGACTTGGCCGAAGCGCCAGCATCATGGGCGTGAGCGGTCATGGACGCGGAGCAGGTGCTGGTTCAGGCTTGGCGCTCCATTCTCAGCAGTGAAACCATGTCATGACCCTCGCCTACTGGTGCGTCCTCGTCGCCATCGTGCTGCCCTACTTAGGTACCGCTACCGCCAAATTCCTCGGCCCCGGCTATGGCCCGCGGGCCAATCAGGACCCGCGTGCGTTCCTGGGTACGCTGGAGGGCTGGCGCAAGCGGGCCCACAACGCCCAGCTCAATGGCTTCGAGGTCACACCGGCATTCGCGGCGGCAGTGATCATCGCGCATCAGGCCGGCGGCGCAGAACAGTCGTCGCTGGATCACTTGGCGATGGGATTCGTCGCCAGTCGCGTGCTGTATTTCGTATGCTATCTGGCGGACTGGGGGGCGCTGCGTTCGCTTGTCTGGTTTGCGGGTATGGCGCTGATCGTTGCGCTGTTCGTCGTGGCTGCCTGAGTGGCAGGGGGCGGGCGTTCGGCTGCATGCTTGCGTTGCTGAACCTCGGCTGACCGTTGCGCGAAGGACGGCAGTTGTGACAAGAGGTCGCTTGGCCGGGGCAGGCCAAGCCGCGATACTTAGCGCCCCCTTGTCGCCCGGAAGTCGTGCCGATGAACCTGAACAAACTCCTGCTGCTCGCCTGCATCGGCCTGACCCTGAGCGCCTGTGGTGGCGTCGATCCCGATTCGCCGTTGGGTAAGCGCCAGGCACTGTTCAAGGAGATGCTCAAGGTCAGCGAGGATCTCGGCGGCATGCTGCGCGGGCGTATCCCCTACGAAGAAACCGCCTTCATCAATGGAGCGGCCGAGCTGGACCGTCTGTCACGGGAGCCCTGGCAGCACTTTCCGCAGGTCCGTGACGATGAGCGGAGCAAGGCCAATCCTGAAGTCTGGGAGCGTCAGGAGCAGTTCCAGAAAATGGCTCGGGACCTTGAGCAGGCGACGGCCGAGCTGGTGCAGAACACCACCTCGCCACCGCTGAGCCGCGCGCGGCTGGAGCCGGCGGTCAAGCAGATCGAAGACAGCTGCGAAGCCTGCCACAAGGCCTTTCGCGCTTACTGATCCGCTCGCGCCTCGGCTTCGGCCTGCTCCAGATCTGCGCGGGCTTCGGCCAGTTTGGCTCGACGCTTGGCGATCTTTTCCTGATCGCCCTTGCCCATGGCTTCGCGCAGATCCATTTCGCGCTCCTCTACCTCCTGGCGTGCTTCCTCGATGCTGGCCAAGCGATCCTCTTGCAGCGAGGCATCATCGCAATGGGCGTCGATGTTGCCCAAAGCCTTGCGCAGCCCTTGCAACTCGCGCTCATTGCCGCTTTGTTCGGCGGTGTCGATCTTTTCCTGCAGAACCTGGCGCTTGGTCGCACAGCCACTGTCGGGCTCGGCAGCCAGGACTGGGGTCGCGCTGAGCCCGGCGGCCAGCAGCAGGCCGAGCAAGGTGATTTGACGCATCATGGTCTCTCCTTATGAGGGCTATGTTGAAGTGACCCTGGTCGGCGCGCGAGGTTCGCCCGGTGTGAGCGATCTGGTCAGCGATCTTCGTCGCGAGCCGTCACTGCCTGGTTCTGGAAGCTGGCGACGCCGGCCTGTTGCAGCTGTGCTCCCAGGCGCCGGACCTCGGGATGGGCGAAGAACGCCAGCAAGCGGTCCGCGCTCTTTTCGCCGATGCCCGGCAGCCTCAGCCATTCGCTGCGCTCCCGGGCGATCAGCTCTTGCCAGTCGGCGGGTTCGCCGGCGTCGAAACCGGGTGGGGCGCCAAGTGCGCGCAACCATTGCCGCAGTGGTTTGTGCCGGGTGCGCGCAAACGTCTGCTGCAACTGCGTCGCACGCCTTGAGCCGATGCCTGGCAGCGCTTGCAGTTGACTCGTGTCGAGCTCCAGCCAGTCGAGCAGCCCCTGCAGCTGCAGGTTGCTCCAGGTGCCGGGGCCAACGCCGGCCATCGCCAGCCCCTGTTTGCCGCTTAGCCAGGCCAGGCGGGCTTGAAACTGTTGCTGGCATGAAGGGCTGCTGCGCCAGCAGCTCAGCGCATGTTAATGCTCGCTGCTGGGGGCCTCGACGGCCGCCCGCTGCGGGCTGCGCCAGATCACTTGCTCGAGGCGGGGGATGGTCAGCCCCGCCAGGCGGATGGCAACCTGGTCGCCGGGGCGTATATCCAGCTTGTGCCAGTGCTGCAGCGAGCCCAGTGCGACGCGACTGATGCGGCGATTGTCCATCTCGATTGGCTGCAGGTTGAGTATCGGGGTTATTCGCCCGGTGCGACCTATGCTGAATTCGATCCCTTGCACGACCACCAGTGCCTGTTCGGGCGGGTACTTCCAGGCCGCTGCCCAATGTGGCGCGTCGGCCCGCCAACGCGCGCCTTCGGGGCGCGTGCCCTGTCGCAGAACCACGCCATCGCTGGCGAAGGGCAGGGCGTTTCGATACCAGTGCTGACGCCAGTGTTGCGCCTGTTCCAGGTTGGCCAGTGGTTGGCTGTACTGTTCGGTATCAGCGAAACCCAGCTCGCTCAACCTGGTCAGCCGCTCGCGCATGTCGCTCGGTCCATCCGGCCAGTCCAACCGCCTGGGCCTCGTTGTCCAGCACGTGTTGTCTGGCCATCAGTCCGGCGACCTTGCCGCGTGCTCCCAGGCCGCCGCTACTCGCTTGCACGTGGTCTGGCAGGCGCCAGTACAGCTCGCCCTGCAGTATCGCATCGAGCGGCTCGGGCAGTTTTTGCGCGATAGCCGGCAGTTGCCGCGCCCTGTGCGTCCAGTCCTGGCCGTGCAGACCATCGCCGCGGCTGATGGCCTGAGTCAGGTGGCCCTGGCGATAGACCAGGGTGACCGCTACTCCGTCGACCTTGGGCTGAATCCACAGGTCGTCTCGCGCCTGCATCCATTGTGCAACTGCCTGGCTGTCAGGCAGCTTGCGCAGGCCGGTCTGCGCTACGGGATGAGGGACTTTGCCTGCGCTCCCTTGCAGTGGCGAGGGCAAGACCCTTTCGGCGCTGGCGAAGCAGTCGTGCCAATTCTCCAGGCGAGCGCGCGCCTGATCGTAGAGCTCATCTGCCACCGGGCTGTGGCCGTGGTTGTGATAGGCATCGTCCCAGGCGGCAACTTGCCGGGACAGCGCGTCGATTTCACTGCTCGCCCGTGTAGCGGGCCAGTCGGGGCAGGGTTCGGCCTGGGCGGCCAGGGGAAGGAGAAGGGCGATCCAGCGCTTCATGACCAGCATCCTTGCTTGGTGGGCTGGGTTTCAGGCTAGTCGCTGACGGAGGTTCGTGCGAGTCATTGCGCAAAAACACGAAGGCCCCGCATGACGCGGGGCCTTCGTTGTAGCGCGGGTAGCGATTATAGGCCGGCAGCCGCGCGCAGGGCGTCGACCTTGTCGGTGCGCTCCCAGGTGAAGGTGGTGAAGCTGTCGTCGCCGACGGTCTTCTGCTCCGGGGTGCGGCCGAAGTGGCCATAGGCCGCGGTGTCGCGATACATCGGGTGGAGCAGGTCGAGCATCTTGGTGATGGCGTACGGACGCAGGTCGAACACTTCGCGCACCAGCTGGATGATCTTGTCTTCGGCGATCTTGTGGGTGCCGAAGGTGTTGATCGAGATGGAGGTCGGCTGGGCCACGCCGATGGCGTAGGACACCTGGATCTCGCAGCGGTCGGCGAGGCCAGCGGCAACGATGTTCTTGGCCACGTAGCGACCGGCGTAGGCCGCCGAACGGTCGACCTTGGACGGGTCCTTGCCGGAGAAGGCGCCGCCGCCGTGACGGGCCATGCCGCCGTAGCTGTCGACGATGATCTTGCGACCGGTCAGGCCGCAGTCACCCACCGGGCCGCCGATGACGAAGTTGCCGGTCGGGTTGATGTGGAACTGGGTACCGGCGTGCAGCAGTTCGGCCGGCAGGGTGTGCTTGATGATCAGCTCCATCACCGCTTCGCGCAGGTCGCTCAGGGAGATGTCCGGGTTGTGCTGGGTGGACAGCACCACGGCGTCGATACCGACTACCTTGCCGTTCTCGTACTGGCAGGTGACCTGCGACTTGGCATCCGGACGCAGCCACGGCAGCAGGCCGGACTTGCGCGCTTCGGCCTGACGCTCGACCAGGCGGTGGGAGAAGCAGATCGGTGCCGGCATCAGCACGTCGGTCTCGTTGCTGGCGTAACCGAACATCAGGCCCTGGTCGCCAGCGCCCTGATCTTCCGGCTTGGCGCGGTCGACGCCCTGGTTGATGTCGGGGGACTGCTTGCCGATGATGTTCATCACGCCGCAGGTGGCACCGTCGAAGCCGACGTCGCTGCTGGTGTAGCCGATATCGCAGATGACGTCGCGGACGATCTGCTCCAGGTCGACCCAGGCGCTGGTGGTGACTTCACCGGCGACGATGGCCACACCGGTCTTGACCAGGGTTTCCACGGCCACGCGGGCATGTTTGTCCTGGGTGATGATGGCGTCGAGCACGGCATCGGAAATCTGGTCGGCGATCTTGTCCGGATGCCCTTCGGACACGGATTCGGAGGTGAACAGGGAATATTCGCTCATGGGTGGGTTCCTTGTGTGCCGTAACTGAAGGCCGTTCGCTCAAGTGGTTGGGCGAAGTGGCGTAACTGGATCTGAAAGCCGTTCTTCAGACCGATGTAGAGACTTTCGCTGGGAATCAGGCCGGCGGCACTGGCCCAGCGCGACAGGTCGTCCTGCTCGAAGCCTAGCCAAAGATCGCCGCAGGCCTCGCGGGCCCAACTCTGGTCGTGGCTGCACAGCTCGCTGATCAGCAAGCTGCCGCCGGGTTTTACCTGCCGTGCCAGCTGGCGGAAGGCCTCGGCCGGGGTGGCGAAGTGGTGTAGCACCATGTTCAGCACCACGCAGTCGGCGCGGCTGGGCTCGCTGACGTCGAGGGCGTCGGCCAGGCGCAGCTCGACATTGCCAAGGCCTTCGGCAGTGCAGCGCTGATGTGCCAGCTCGAGCATCGCCTCGCTGTTATCCAGCGCGGTGACCTGGGCGAAACGCTTGGCCAGCTCGGGCAGGAACGCGCCATCACCGGGGCCGATTTCCATGGCTGTGGCAGTGGTGGCGAAACCCAGGCTGTCGAGCAGGGTGAGCAGGCTGTCGCGATACTGCGGCAGGCCGGCGATCAGGTCCTGCTGAGCCTGGAAGTTGCTCGCCATGCGCGCGAAGAACTCGCGGCTGACAGTGGCGCGTTGCTGATGCACGGCAGCGATGCGTGCCTGCATGTCAGCCGCTACCGGCAGCTCGTCGATGTCGTCCAGCAGGGCGGCATGCAGGCGGCCCGTGGGCAGTGCGCGGCGATAGAAGATCGCATTGCCTTCGCGGCGCGTGGCCACCAGGCCGGCCTGGGCCAGCACCTTGAGGTGGTGGCTCATGCCTGATTGGCCGATGGCGAAGATCTGCGCCAGTTCCAGTACGCCAAACGAGTCGTTGCTCAGGGCGCGCAGCACGTTCAGGCGCAGCGAATCACCGCCGGCCTTGCACAGGGCGGCGAGTTCGTCACAGGGGTCGAAGTGCAGCTCGGGTGCGCGCAAAGTCATGCGGCGCAGTCTAAGCGGTCAATTTTCATACAGCAACAGCAATATCAAAATATTTTGATATTGCTGTTGTGCTAGTTGATCGTCTCGCTCAGGGTCAGGAAAGCCGCCGGTGCCGGGCTCAGGCTGGCGCCCAGGCGCCATAGCACATGCAGCTCGCGCTCGATCTGCAGGTCCTGCACCTGCAGGTGGCGCAATTCGCCGCTGGCCAGCTCGCGTTCGACGATGCGTTGCGACAACCAGGCGATGCCCTGGCCATCGGCGAGCAGGCGTTTCAGGGCTTCGGTGCTGCCGATGGCCATGCTGGCTTCGGGTTCCAGGTCGTGCGCGCGATAGGCCTGTTCGATGCTGACGCGGGCGCCGGAGCCGGGCTCGCGCATGTACAGCGGGAAATTCTGCAGTGTTCTGGCGGTCAGTGGACCGCTACTGGCCAGTGGGTGATGGGGCGCGACTACTGGTAGCAGAGCATCGCGCGCCAGCAGGCGATGGGCGTAGTCGCCACGGGCGAACGGGCCTTCGACGAAACCCAGGCTGATGCGCCCCTCGTCCAGTTGGCGGGTCACCACATCGGTGTTGCTCACCTCGAGGCTGACGAATATCTGTGGATGCAGAGCGCGAAAGCGACTGATCAGCGGTGGTAGCAGATAGGAGCCCAGCGTGGCGCTGGCGCCCAGATTCAACTCGCCCTGGCCGAGCTGGGCGAAGTCGCGCAGATCACGTTCGGCCGCGTGTTCCAGGGTGAAAATACGGCGAGCGTAGTCGAGCAGTCGCACGCCGCCCTCGGTCAGTTGTACGCCCCTCGGCTGGCGGTCGAACAGGCGCAGGTCGAGGCTGGCTTCGAGGTCGCGTATTTCGCGGGTAACAGCCGGCTGGCTGATATGCAGGCGTTCGGCACCAGCACTGATGCTGCCGGCCTCGGCTACAGCGAGAAAGACCTTGAGATGATGGAGGTTCATTGCTTATCCATGCATTGAAAGCATGCAAAGGATGCTGAATATGTATTTTTAATATGGCAAGTCAATTCTTAACCTTGCTCCCGTCATTCATGCCACGGGACCGCCCGATTCATGCCACGCCCTTTCAGCCGTTTACCCGAGCCGCTCGCTTTCATTCGTCACTTCACGCCCAACTGGTTCGCCATGACCATGGGCACTGGTGTGCTGGCGTTGGTCATTGCTCATCTGCCCTGGCGTATGCCGGGGTTGGTCATGCTGGCAGAGGGGTTGTGGTTCTTCGCGGTAGGCTTGTTCGTACTCTTCTGTCTGTTGTTCATACTGCGTCTGGCGCTGTTTCGCGACACCCTCTGGCCGATGCTTATGCATCCGGTGCAGTCGATGTTTCTCGGCGCCATCCCTATGGGTTTGGCGGTGCTGATCAAGGGTTTGCTGTTATTCGGTGTGCCGCGTTGGGGTGAGGGCATCTATGCCATTGCTCATATGCTGTGGTGGCTGGATGCGGCGTTGGCGTTGCTTGGTGCTCTGTTGGTGCCCTATCTGATGTTCACCCGTCAGCATCATGCGCTGGAGAAACTCACGGCGGTTTGGCTGCTACCTATCGTCGCACCCGAGGTGGCCGCCAGTGCGGCCGGTGCCCTGGCTCCCCATCTATCGGTCGCCTCCGCACAGCAGCTATTGGTGGCCGGGTTCGTGCTGTGGGGCATGTCGCTGTCGCTGGCCTTCTCGCTGATTACCCTGGTGCTGCTGCGCCTGGCGCTGCACAAGTTGCCGGACACCGATTTTGCGGCCACCAGCTGGTTGCCACTGGGGCCGTTGGCCACCGGTTGTCTGGGCCTGCTCAGCATGGGCCAGGCGGCGCCGCTGGCGTTTGCCGGCACGCCGCTGGCCAGCGCCGCCGAGCTGGCGCGTGATCTGGGCCTGATCGGCGGCCTGGCACTGTGGGGTGCCGGGCTCTGGTGGCTGGTGATCGCCACGCTGTTCACCCGTCACTACATGCGCGACAACATGCCATTCAATCTCGGTTGGTGGGGGTTCACCTTCCCGCTGGGCGTGTTCGCCCTCGCAACATTTGAGCTGCAGGCGCTGACAGGGCTGTCTTTTTTCAGCTTCGCCGGCGCGTTGCTGGCCCTGCAGTTGGCTGCTGTCTGGAGCCTGGTGTTGAGTCGAACCCTGGCTGGCGTCTGGCGTGGCGAGCTGTTTCAGGCCCCCTGCCTGGGTGGGCCGGGCAGCCCTGCCGTAGGGGTTCTGAGTGAACGCGTTGGTTGAGTCGCGGGATCTACGACCATCTGTCATTGCCCCGCGGGGTGCGGCTGGGCGAAAATAGCCGCCTTTTTCCGTGATCAGCCCCCGCAGGAGATTCAGCGATGCCCAGCCGTCGTGAGCGAGCCAATGCCATTCGTGCCCTCAGCATGGATGCCGTGCAGAAAGCCAACAGCGGCCACCCCGGTGCCCCAATGGGCATGGCGGATATCGCCGAAGTGCTGTGGCGCGACTTTCTGAAGCACAACCCGCAGAACCCGAACTTCGCCGATCGTGACCGCTTCGTGCTGTCCAACGGCCATGGTTCGATGCTGATCTACTCGCTGCTGCACCTGACCGGCTACGACCTGTCGATCGAAGATCTGCAGAACTTCCGTCAGTTGCACAGCCGCACCCCGGGCCACCCGGAATACGGTTACACCCCGGGCGTGGAGACCACCACTGGCCCGCTCGGCCAGGGCATTGCCAACGCCGTCGGTTTCGCCATCGCCGAGAAGGTGCTGGGCGCGCAGTTCAACCGTGACGGCCACAACATCGTCGATCACAACACCTATGTGTTCCTCGGCGACGGCTGCATGATGGAAGGCATTTCCCACGAAGTCTGCTCGCTGGCCGGCACCCTCGGCCTGGGCAAACTGGTTGCCTTCTACGACGACAACGGCATCTCCATCGACGGTGAAGTCGAAGGTTGGTTCACCGATGACACGCCGAAGCGCTTCGAGGCCTACGGCTGGCAGGTGATCCGCAACGTCGACGGTCACGATGCCGAAGAGATCAAGATGGCCATCGAGACCGCGCGCAAGAGCACGGACCAGCCGACCCTGATCTGCTGCAAGACCACCATCGGTTTCGGTTCGCCGAACAAGCAGGGCAAGGAAGAGTGCCACGGCGCGCCGCTGGGCAATGACGAGATCGCCCTGACCCGCGCTGCGCTTGGCTGGAACCATGGTCCGTTCGAAGTGCCGGCCGACATCTACGCCGAGTGGGACGCCAAGGCCGCCGGTGCTGCCGCCGAAGCCGCTTGGAACGACAAGTTCGCCGCCTACGCCGCTGCCTTCCCCGAACTGGCTGCCGAGTTCAAGCGCCGCATCGCCGGTGAGCTGCCGGCCGACTTCGCCGAAAAAGCCGCCGCCTACGTGCGTGAAGTCGCCGAGAAGGGCGAAACCATTGCCAGTCGCAAGGCCAGCCAGAACACGCTGAACGCCTTCGGCCCGCTGCTGCCGGAATTCCTTGGCGGTTCCGCCGACCTGGCCGGCTCCAACCTGACTCTGTGGAAAGGCTGCAAGGGCGTGTCGGCCGAAGACGCTTCCGGCAACTACATGTTCTACGGTGTGCGCGAGTTCGGCATGAGCGCGATCATGAACGGCATTGCCCTGCACGGCGGCTTCGTACCTTATGGCGCGACCTTCCTGATCTTCATGGAATATGCGCGCAACGCCGTGCGCATGTCCGCGCTGATGAAAAAACGCGTGCTCTACGTGTTCACCCACGATTCCATCGGCCTCGGTGAAGACGGCCCGACTCACCAGCCAATCGAGCAACTGGCCAGCCTGCGTGGCACGCCGAACCTCGACACCTGGCGCCCAGCCGATGCGGTGGAATCCGCGGTGGCCTGGAAACATGCCATCGAGCGCGCTGACGGCCCCAGCGCCCTGGTATTCAGCCGCCAGAACCTGCCGCACCAGGCGCGCGATGCCCAGCAGCTGGCTGACGTTGCCCGTGGTGGCTACGTACTGAAAGACAGCGTCGGCGAGCCGGAGCTGATCCTCATCGCCACCGGTTCGGAAGTCGGTCTGGCCATGCAGGCCGCCGCCAAGCTTGAAGGCAACGGTCGCAAGGTGCGCGTGGTGTCGATGCCGTCGACCAGCGTATTCGACCAGCAGGACGCCGCCTACAAGCAGTCCGTGCTGCCGGTAGAGGTTGGTGCGCGCATCGCCATCGAAGCCTCGCATGCCGACTACTGGTACAAGTACGTGGGTCTGGAAGGTCGCATCATCGGCATGACCACCTTCGGTGAGTCGGCGCCGGCTGCTGCGCTGTTCGAAGAGTTCGGTTTCACCGTCGACAACGTCGTCGGCACCGCCGAAGAACTGCTCGACGCCTGAGCCACTGACTCTCCTCTCCCGTTGGGGGAGAGGGGCTGGGGGAGAGGGCTGCGTTGCCTGCCGCCCTCTCCACGGCCCTCTCCCATGAACAGGAGAGGGAGTCGCCACGTTATCGAGACCCTCCATGTCCAATCGTCCCTATCGTGTTGCCCTCAACGGCTACGGCCGCATCGGCCGCTGCGTGCTGCGCGCGCTGCATGAGCGTGGGGACGGGGCGAGCCTGGAAATCGTCGCCCTCAACGATCTGGCGGATCAGGCCAGCATCGAGTACCTGACGCGTTTCGACTCCACCCATGGGCGTTTTCCCGGTGAGGTGAAGGTTGATGGCGATTGCCTGCACATCAACGGTGACTGCGTGAAGGTGTTACGCCAGAGCGAGCCCGAGGCAATCGACTGGGCGGCGCTGGATATCGACTTGCTGCTGGAGTGCTCCGGGCAGTACGTCACCCGCAACGAGGCGCAGCGTTTTATCGATGCCGGTGCGCCGCGTGTGCTGTTGTCGCAACCGATGACCGGTGAGGCGGATATCGACGCCACCATCGTCTACGGGGTCAACCAGGACTGCCTCGATGGCAGTGAGCGCCTGGTGTCCAATGCGTCCTGCACCACCAACTGCGGTGTGCCGCTGTTGAAACTTCTCAACGAGGTGGTGGGTCTGGAGTACGTCTCCATTACCACCATTCACTCGGCGATGAACGACCAGCCCGTTATCGATGCCTATCACCACGAAGACCTGCGCCGTACGCGCTCGGCCTTCCAGTCGGTGATTCCGGTGTCCACCGGCCTGGCGCGCGGCATCGAGCGTCTGCTGCCGGAGCTGTCCGGGCGCATCCAGGCCAAGGCGATTCGCGTGCCGACGGTCAACGTGTCCTGTCTCGACATCACCCTGCAGACCGCGCGCGACACCTCCGCCGAGGAAATCAACCGCGTGCTGCGCCAGGCGGCGGAAAGCGGCCCGCTCAAGGGGCTGCTGGCGTATACCGAGCTGCCGCATGCCAGCTGCGACTTCAACCACGACCCGCATTCGGCCATCGTCGACGGCAGCCAGACCCGTGTGTCTGGCCCGCGTCTGGTCAACCTGCTGGCCTGGTTCGACAACGAGTGGGGCTTTGCCAACCGCATGCTCGATGTCGCCGAACATTTCCTCCTACAAGCCAATCAAGCCAATCCACAAGTGAGCGAGCTAGAGCGAGACAAGGCAAAAACAGGCGAAGAAGCGCAGTTTACGAGGTGTAAATGAGCATTCTGAGCCAGTTTTTAACGCAGTATCGCCGACGCGCAGCCGCTTGTGGTTTGGCGTAACCAGCCCCCGTGAAGGACTGATCTATGACCGTTCTGAAGATGACCGACCTCGACCTCGCCGGTAAGCGTGTGCTGATCCGCGAAGACCTCAACGTTCCGGTAAAGGATGGGGTGGTCAAGAGCGATGCGCGCATCCTCGCTGCGCTGCCGACCATCAAGCTGGCGCTGGAAAAAGGCGCGGCGGTGCTGGTTTGCTCGCACCTGGGTCGCCCGGAAGAGGGCGTGTACAGCGAAGCCGACAGCCTGCAGCCGGTGGCGGCCTACCTGAGCAAGGCGCTGGGCCGCAGCGTACCGCTGGTCAAGGATTACCTGGGTGGCGTCGAAGTCGCCGCCGGTGAACTGGTGCTGCTGGAGAACGTGCGCTTCAACAAGGGCGAGAAGAAGAACACCGACGAGCTGGCGCAGCAGTACGCCGGCCTGTGCGACGTGTTCGTCATGGACGCCTTCGGCACCGCTCACCGCGCTCAGGGTTCGACCCATGGTGTGGCCAAGTTCGCCAAGGTTGCCTGCGCTGGCCCGCTGCTGGCTGCGGAGCTGGACGCGCTGGGCAAGGCCCTGGACAAGCCTGCTCGCCCGATGCTGGCTATCGTCGCCGGCTCCAAGGTGTCGACCAAGCTCGACGTGCTCAATTCTCTGGCCGATATCTGCGACTCGCTGATCGTCGGTGGCGGCATCGCCAACACCTTCCTCGCCGCGGCCGGCCTGCCGGTCGGCAAGTCACTGTACGAGGCCGATCTGGTCGATACCGCCAAGGCCATCGCCGCTAAGGTCAGCGTGCCGCTGCCGGTTGATGTGGTGGTGGCCAAGGCCTTCGCCGAAGACGCCGAAGCCACCGTCAAGGCCGTGGCCGACGTGGCCGAAGACGACATGATCCTCGACATCGGCCCGCAGACGGCCAAGCAGTTCGCCGAGATGCTCAAGGCCTCGCAGACCATCCTGTGGAACGGCCCGGTCGGCGTGTTCGAATTCGACCAGTTCGGCAACGGCACCAAGGCCCTGGCCCTGGCCATCGCCGACAGTGCCGCATTCTCCATTGCCGGCGGTGGCGATACCCTGGCGGCCATCGACAAGTACGGCGTGGCTGAGAAAATCTCCTACATTTCCACAGGTGGTGGCGCCTTCCTCGAGTTCGTCGAGGGCAAGGTGCTGCCGGCCGTCGAGGTCCTGGAGCAGCGCGCCAAGTAAGTCCGAGCTGGGGTGAAGGGAATCACTCTTTGCCCCGGCGGATAAAACCCTGGCGTGATCGGGTGGTCTGTAAAGGCAGTACCCTCGAACAAGGAGTCATGCCATGGACAAGTTAGCCGCTCTGGGCGTCATCGGTATTTTGCTCGCTGGTTGTGCCGGCGGTGGTCGGGAAAGTGCGTGCGAGGTGTTCAGCCCCGCACAGATCGAGACACCGACCACTCAGAATGACCAGCAAATCGAAGAAAACAGTGGCCGGCCAACTGGTCCGGCAGTGGAGCAGCGTTGCTGACGAGGGAAGGCGATGATTGGAATCAGACTGCTGTGGCTTGCCGCCGTCAGCCTGCTGCTTGCGGCATGCAATAGCCAGCCGACGGCACCGGACCAGTGGAATCGCTGGGTGTGCGACAGCCAGGCCGAAGTGCTGTGGCGCTTCGCCAACGGCAAGTTCGATCAGGTGGATGTACGCCTGGGTGGTGACGATATCGTCCATCGCCTGACTCAGGAGCCGGCAGCTTCCGGCGCGCTGTACAGCGATGGCCGCTTGTCCTTCCACACCAAGGGCGAGGAAGGCCTGGTCTACTGGACCGCGACCGATGACCTGATCGGCCGCGGCTGCAAGGCTCCGTAATACCCTCGGCTTTGCCGAGACGAGAGTTGGGCTAGCCCAGACTCGACGAAACTTGAACAACGCCGGCCCCTGCGGCAGGCTTGCACGATCAACGACCTCCAAACCGGGAGACAGTAACACCATGGCACTTATCAGCATGCGCCAGATGCTCGACCACGCCGCCGAATTCGGCTACGGCGTGCCGGCCTTCAACGTCAACAACCTCGAGCAGATGCGCGCCATCATGGAAGCCGCCGACAAGACCGATTCGCCGGTCATCGTCCAGGCTTCCGCTGGTGCCCGCAAATACGCCGGTGCGCCGTTCCTGCGCCACCTGATCCTGGCTGCCATCGAAGAATTCCCGCATATCCCGGTGTGCATGCACCAGGATCACGGCACCAGCCCGGACGTCTGCCAGCGCTCGATCCAGCTGGGCTTTTCCTCGGTAATGATGGACGGCTCGCTGAAAGAAGACGGCAAGACCCCGGCCGACTATGACTACAACGTGCGTGTGACCCAGCAGACCGTGGCCTTCGCCCACGCCTGCGGTGTGTCCGTGGAAGGTGAGCTGGGTTGCCTGGGTAGCCTGGAAACCGGCATGGCCGGTGAAGAAGACGGCGTTGGCGCCGAAGGGGTGCTGGATCACAGCCAACTGCTGACCGACCCGGAAGAAGCCGCCGACTTCGTCAAGAAGACTCAGGTCGACGCCCTGGCCATCGCCATCGGCACCAGCCATGGCGCCTACAAGTTCACCAAGCCGCCAACCGGTGACGTGCTCTCCATCGAGCGCATCAAGGAAATTCACAAGCGCATCCCCAACACCCACCTGGTGATGCACGGTTCTTCGTCCGTTCCACAGGAGTGGCTGAAGGTGATCAACGAGTTCGGCGGCGACATCAAGGAAACCTATGGCGTGCCGGTCGAGGAAATCGTCGAAGGTATCAAGCACGGCGTGCGCAAGGTCAACATCGACACCGACCTGCGTCTGGCCTCCACCGGCGCCATTCGCCGCATGATGGCCGAGCATCCGAGCGAGTTCGACCCGCGCAAGTTCTTCGCCAAGACCATCGTTGCCATGCGTGACATCTGTATCGCCCGTTACGAAGCCTTCGGCACTGCCGGCAATGCCTCGAAGATCAAACCGGTCTCCCTGGAAGGCATGTTCCAGCGCTACGCCAGCGGCGAGCTGAACGCCAAGATCAACTGATCCGCTGCGGGCTAAGGCCCGTTTGGTTCAGACAGAAAGCCGCGACTGCGTAAGCATCGCGGCTTTTTCATGTCTGGCGTTCGGGGTTCAGGGGGCCGCGCTGAGCAGGGCGCGGTGCTCGATAAGCAGCTTGTCGAAGCGGGCTGCGCCCGCCTCGGTCTCGTAACCAGTGTTGTCCTGTGTGTAAACACCTGCCTTGAAGTACAGCGGCTTCGGCGCCCAGCTCGAGTCAAGTCGAGTGCTCCATTTGCTGGCATTGAGATTGATCACCAGCGTGCCTTTGGGTGTCAGGTGAACCACATAGGTGAAGCGCTGGTTCAGGGCAATGCCAGTAGCCAGGGTAACGGTCTGAATCTCGGCCTCGGGGCTCAGGCGTACCTTGGCGACGATATTGCCGCTTTGCGCATAGGCCTTGTACTGATACTCCAATTTGAGCAATGGCATCGAGCTCTTGTAGGCGTGGATCTGGCCGATGACGATCTTGCCGGTGGAGGGAACCTGGCTGACCTGTAGCCCTGCGTGCAGGAAATGGTCTGCCTCAGGGTAGGTCCAGTTGCGCAGGCTGCCGTCGGCATAGGTCTCGCGCAGCTCGCTGCGAGGATATTTGGCGCTTTCGGTGGTCGTACCGTTGACCGGCGACCAGAAGAAAATGGCGCCATCTCTGGATTGGAAATAGTGATCCTGATAACCGCCGGCCAGCACGGGCGTTTCGATTGTGGCAGCGGGGACGCCGACTGGAATGCTGAGGTTCCACATAGCGAGTTCGATCATGTTCAAAGTTCCTGAAAGACGGAAACTTCAGTCGGTGCACATCTCGTCCAGGAGTCAGTAACGGCTTACTTGGCGTTCCAGCGGGTGACGCGAGCTAGAAGATGGCAGGGCTGCCTGCCATGAGTGCGGGTGCAGCTCATGGCGCGCTCTATAGCGGCATGACGCGACAATGCCTGAGCACCGTTCGTCGCTTTATTGGCGTCAATAAATGAACTCTTCTTCCTGCAGATGATCTCGCACGCTTTGGGCGCGCATTGGCGATTGCCTGGGCGCTTCGCTGTGCAGGTAAAACCCTGTAAAACTCCCGGAGCAAAGTCGTGGGCGGGGTGCGCCATAATTCGGGCACTGTCGTTCCGGAATACTGCCGCCCATGCCCAGCAAGCCACGCCTGTTGCTCGCTTTCGTTCTTGCCGTACTGCTGGCAGCACTGCTCGGCTCGATCTTCCAGACCCAGACCAACCTCGCCGCCTTGCAGGCGCTCGGTGCGCCCGTACCCGTGGATGTACGCCTGGGTACAACCTGCCTCGATCTGCTCGGCTTTGCGCCGACCTTCGCCCTGCTGAGCGCCCTGGGCTTCCTATTCGCCTTGCCCGCCGCCGTCTGGTGTGCCCGGCGCCTGCCGAATCTGCGCTGGCTGGTATTCGTGCTCGCGGGCGCTGCGGCGATCTGGCTGACGCTAGCGCTGGCCAATACGGTGGCACCGATGCCCACGTTGATCGCCGCGGATCGCAGCCTATTCGGCACGCTTGGCCTGATGGCGTGCGGTAGCGTCGGGGCGCTGCTGTTCGGCCTGCTTGGGCGGCGTGTGCGCTATCGGACGCGCCCAGACTCTTCCGAAACTCCGTGACAAGGCATTGCCCCATGTTGACCAAACTCCCTGCGTTCTGGCTTGGCGCATTGCTCGTGATCACGCCGCTATCGGCTCTGGGTTACCGGATCGAGACCTTCAGCGAAGGGCTGGAGAATCCCTGGTCGATGGCCTTTCTGCCGGACGGGCGCATGCTGGTCACCGAGCGTGTCGGTCGCCTGCGTATCGTCGAGGCTGACGGCAGTGTTGATCCCGAACCGGTGGCCGGCTTGCCCGAAGCCTTCATCGCCGCTCAGGCGGGGCTGATGGAGGTCGCGCTGGACCCCGACTATCGGCAGAACCGCTGGCTCTACCTGAGTTACGCCTACGGATCGCAAGAGGCCAACAACACCCGCCTGGCGCGTGCTCGACTGGTGGATGGCGAGCTGCAGGACCTGGAGGTGCTGTTCACCGCGCAGCCACTGAAGGCCGGTGCGGCGCACTATGGTGGACGTATCGCCTTTCTGGCGGACAAGACCCTGGTGCTGACTCTGGGTGATGGTTTCGACTGGCGCGAGCAGGCGCAGAACCCGGCTAACCACCTGGGCAAGATCGTGCGCCTGAATCGCGACGGCAGCGTGCCGCGGAACAATCCGCTGTATGGGCAAGAGGGCGCGGCAGAGGAGATTTACAGCCTGGGCCACCGCAACGTGCAGGGCATTTTCTTTGACGCCGAGCATGATCGCCTGTACAGCCATGAGCATGGTCCGCGCGGCGGCGATGAGCTGAACCTGATCGAACCCGGCGCCAATTATGGCTGGCCCTTGGCGACCTTTGGAGTCGACTACACCGGCGCCCGCGTCAGCCCCTACACCGAACTGCCGGGGCTGGCTGCGCCCTTGCTGCAGTGGACGCCTTCGGTGGCACCTTCGAGCCTGACGCGCTATCGCGGCGAGTTGTTCCCCGACTGGCAGGGTGACCTGTTCGCCTCCACCCTGGCCGAACGCAGTGTGCGGCGCATTCGTCTGCGTGACGGCATGCTGGCTGGCGAGGAGGTTCTGTTCGAGGAGCTCGGCGAGCGTATCCGTGATGTACGCAGCGGACCTGATGGCGCACTCTACCTGCTGACCGATAACCCTCAGGGGCGTGTGCTGCGTGTGCTGCCGAGCGACTGATGTGTTATCCGCTACACTGGCGGTCCGAATGCAAGCAGGGCCGTATCGTTGAAGTATCTACAGGGTTATCCGGTTGCGTTGCAGCAGCAGGTCCGCCAACTGATCGCCGATGACCGCCTGGCCGGGTACCTGGCGCAGCGTTATCCCGGTCGGCATGAGGTGCAGAGTGACAAGGCGCTGTACGCCTACGTCGTGGCGCTCAAGCAGGAGCATCTGCGAAATGCCCCGGCCATCGACAAGGTGCTCTACGACAACCGGCTCGATCTCACCCATCGCGCTCTGGGGCTGCATACGGCCATTTCACGCGTGCAGGGCGGCAAGCTCAAGGCGAAGAAGGAAATCCGGGTGGCCTTGTTGTTCAGAGACGCAGCGCCAGCCTTCCTGCAGATGATCGTGGTGCACGAACTGGCGCATCTGAAGGAAATCGAGCACAACAAGGCCTTCTACAAGCTGTGCGACCACATGCTGCCCGGTTATGCGCAGATCGAGTTCGACCTGCGCATGTACCTCACTTGGCGCGAGATGAGTGCCGTCTAACCGGTACGTCAGCCGCGCAGGCGCACGTTGAGTTGATCGACCACTTCCGCCCAGTCTGCATCCTCGAGGATTTCCTCGCGCAGGAATGCGGCCTGCGCCGGGCTCCAGAACGTGGCGTCGGCCAGTTTGCGCCCCTCGGGCAACGGCCCGTGCGTCTTGATGAAGGCGTCGATACTGGCAGGGTCATCGGCTAAGCCGAGCTGCTTGAACAGCGAAGACAGGTCGTGAACAGGCGGTTCCATGCTGAGCTCCTTGAGTGATCGTCACTTAAAGGTTTTACCAGTCCCTGCCCGGATAGTTCCCCATCATTCGACGCCTTGCACTGCGAAGTGCTGCGTCTTGCCCGATCCTGGCAGCTGTACGTCATCGCCCACTGCCTTGCCGAGCAGGGCACGTCCCAGTGGCGTGGTACTGCCGAGTATCTGCACAGGCTCACCAGCGTACAGCAGTTTCATGCTCGCGCCCGGTGGCCCGAGGAACAGCTGGCGCTGTTGCCCCTGTTCGTCGAGCAATTGGATCAAGGCACCCAGCTCGATGCCTTTCTCTTCATCGAACGGCCGTGGGCGCAGTTGGCGCCAGGTGATCAGGGTCTGGCGCAGTTCCTCGACACGGCGCGCCTGTCCGCTGGCCAGATAGGCCGCTTCCAGGCCCAGGGTGTCGTACTTGTTCTCGGCGACGTTCTCTTCGTGGGTCGCGGTTTCGTGGGCGCTGAGTGCGGCCAGGTTGGCCTGTTCGAGATCCTTGCTCAGGTGATCGAGTACGGCTTGCAGCAGCAGGTTCTTGTCCATGGGGCGATTTCTGTTCTGTGATGAAAAGGCAGGGCGCTGCCCTGTCAAAGGGCCTGTTGCGCCAGTCGCACACGGTTGCGACCTTCTGCCTTGGCCCGGTACATCGCAGCATCTGCCTGGCGGATCAGCAAGGTGGCATCGTCGCTGCCGTGGCTCAGGGCGATGCCGATGCTGGCGCCAACGCGTACTGCGCGATCCTCGATATAGATGGGCGTGTCCAGGCCCTCGAGCACGCGCTTGGCCAGCTCCGCCACGTCTTCGGCCGACTTCACGTTCTCGCAAACCACGACGAATTCGTCACCGCCGAGCCGCGCCGGCAGGTCCGCGTCGCGGATGTAATGGCGCAGACGTTGAGCGATTTCAGCCAGTACCTGATCACCGAAACCATGGCCATGCTGATCATTGACCGGTTTGAAGCCGTCCAGGTCGATCAGCATTACCGCGAGCAGTTCGCTGCGTCGCAGGCTGCGCGCCAGGGCTTGTTCCAGATGCTGTTGCAGTGCCGTGCGGTTGGCCAGGCCGGTCAGTGGGTCCTGCAGGGCCAGCTCGCTGAGACGCAGGTTGGCCAGCTCCAGGGCCTGGGTGCGTTCCGTCACACGTTTGGCGAGGATCTGCTCGCCCCGTTGCAGTGCTGCTTCGCGCTGGCGCTTCAGCTCATTGAAGCGGGCGGCCAGGGCGAAGGACAGCAGAATCATCTCCAGTGCCGAGCCGATCTGCATCGAGTAGAGGGTGAGGAAGTTCGATGGGATCAGGGCGAAGTTGCGCAGCGCCAGCAACACCGCGCCGCTCAACAGCATCAGCCAGGCCAGGGCGAACAGGCGTGAGCCGGGCACGCGGTAGCCGACGCAGACGAAGCTGGTCAGCAGCAGCGTCAGGGTCGCAGTCAGGCCGGTCAGCGACATGAGCTGCAGGGCACGCTGCACGGGCAGCAGAATGGTCGCCAGCACGGCCGCCGCGATGGCGATGCACAGCAGCACGAGCCCTTTATCCCAGCGTGGCAGCCACTGGCGGGTGTCGAGGAAGCTGCGGGCGAATACCACCGAAAGCAGTGCCGCCAGGGTCAGGCTGACCGGCAGCATGCGATTGCTCCAGGGCGCGCCTTGCGACCACAGGTATTGCGCGCCGAGGCCATTGAGAGAAAGGACGCTGAGAGCGAAGGCGAACATGAACAACACGTAGTTGAGGAACGGTCGCTCACGCAGGGCAAGGAACAGCAACAGGTTGTACAAACCCAGCGCGATCAATATGCCGAAATAGATGGCATGCACCAGATAGCCGTTCTGGCTGTGCTGCTCGAAGTCGCGTAGCGACATCAGCGCGCCACTGAGGGTCATGCTGCCGCGTGAGTCCACTCGCCAATACAGCGTGCGCTGCTCGCCCGGTTGCAGCACGATCTCGAAGACCGGATTGCGATGACCGACGCTGCGCTCGGCGTAAGGCACGGTGTCGCCGCTGCGCGATTGCCGTACGTCATCGGCGCCGACATCGAACAGGCGTACTTCGTCCAGCGATGCATAGCCGAATTCCAGGCGCCACGTACGGGCTTCACCGGCATCGGAGCGCAGTGGCAGGCGCAACCAGATCACCCCCGGCACATAGCCAAAACTGAGGTCGCGGCGCTGCAGCGAGGATTGAAAGGGGGCAGTGCTGGCGCGCACGTCATCCAGCGTAAGCGCACCTTCGGGATCGACGAGAAAATCGACCAGGCCATAGAGGTCCCGGGGCGCGCTGGCATCATCCAACGCTGTATCGGCAAGGGCGAGCTGGCCGGCCAGCAGCAGGCAGCACGTCAGCAGCAGGCCTGGCAACGAGGCCAGAAAGGCAGGAGTGTCGTGTCGGTTGGCTGGCATGGTTGGGCCTGGGAGATAGGCGTCCTGCGATAGTGGCAGAAAGCCCGATGGAACGGCTAGTGGCGATCCTTGTACAAGTGCCCGCCAAGGGTACGCAAAGGGGCGAGCTGTCGACAGATCAGCGCCAGTTGCGTCTGTACCAGGCGCTGGCCTTCGTCGGCGTCGTCGGCAATCTGCTCCAGGTTCTGCGCGAGGGTCTGCTCCTCGTCACTGTGAACGTCCAGTGGCCGTTCACCACGCAGGCCGGCGGCGATCTCGTCCAGGCTGCTGGCGAGTTTCTCGGCCTGCTCCAGCAACTGCGCCTGGATCGCTTGTGGCAGTTGCTCGCCACGGTGCGCGCCCAGCCCCGAGAGATAACTGAGCAACGTGTGCGACAGCACCAGGAAACGAAAGCCCAGATCGGCGTCCTTACGGAAGTGACCCGGCTCCATGAGCATGTTGCCGAGGGTGGTGGACAGCGCGGCATCGGCGTTGTGCGCGTTGCGGCGTGCCAGGCGATAGCCGAGGTCGTCGCGCTTGCCGCGGGCATACTGGGCGATGATCTGCCGCAGGTAGGCGCTGTTGCAGCTCAGGGTGTTGGCCAGCATGTTGCCCAGACGCCGACCCTGCCAGTCCGGGAGGATCAGAAATACCGCCAACCCGGCGATCAGGCTACCGAACAGGGTGTCGATCAGGCGTGGCATGAACAGGCCATGACCGTCGCCGATCTGGTTGAAGCAGAACAGCACCAGCAGGGTGATGGCTGCGGTGGCCAGGGTATAGCGCGTGCTGCGCGTGGCGAAGAACGCCACCCCGGCCACCACGGCGAACAGCGCCTGGATACGCGGGTCGGGAAACAGGTCGAACAGCGCCCAGCCGATGCCAAGGCCGAGCAGGGTGCCGGCGATCCGCTGCACCAGCTTGAGGCGCGTGGCGCCGTAGTTCGGTTGGCAGACGAACAGTGTGGTCAGCAGGATCCAGTAGCCCTGCGTCGGGTGAATCAGGTGCAGCAGGCCATAGCCTGTGGCCAGGGCGATGGACAGGCGCAAGGCATGGCGGAACAACAGCGAGGTGGGCGTGAGTTGCTGGCCAACACGCTCCACGACCTCGCGCCATGAGTGTGGTTCGCGGTCGAGCAGGCTGCTGTCCTGCTCGTCTGCCAGGGCGTCGGGATTGCTGGCATTGCCGAGTAGCTGATCGAGTGTGGCCAGGTTGCCGGCCAGGGCGCCGAGCGAGCGCAGCAGGCGACGCCAGGCTGGGTTGCTTTGCAGGTGCAGGTGGTCGAGCGAGGCGTGCAGGTCTTCTAGTGCCTGGCTGCACAGTTCGCGATACTCGAACGGCTGGCGCAGTTCGATGGCGCCGGCCAGGCGCTCGCAGGCCTCGCCGTGCAGGCGCAGCAGGCGTTGGCAGCGGAACAGCACATCACTGTGAAAGAAGGCTTCGGCCAGTTCGTTGTAGGGATAGTGCGAGGAACTGGCGCGTTCGTGAATGTCCTGGGCGAGGAAGTACAGCTTCAGGTAACGGTTCACCTTGGGCCCGGGGCGGGTGTTGCCGACGCGATGCAGAATGATCTCCTTGGCCGCGTTCAGCGCCGAAACCACCCGGCCGTTCTGCTGTGCCAAGGCCAGGCGCCGCTGCTCGACATCGAGCTGGCGCAGCGGCTCGAACAATGCGGCCTTGAGCTTCAGGTACTTGCCCAGTTCGCGAAACAGCCGGGCCAGGCTCTGCTGTACCGGCTGATGGGCGAACAGTCCCTGCCAGATCACCGACAGCAGACCATACCAGGCGGCGCCGGCCACCAGCAGCAAGGGCTCCAGCCACAGGCCAGCGACGCCGCCACGCTGTTCCACGCCAATCATGCTGTACACCGCGAGAATCAGCGTTCCCGAACCCAGCGTGGCGAAGCGCTCGCCGAGTGCGCCCAGCATGGTCAGGCAGAAGGTCGACAGCGCCAGTGCGATGACGAATAGCCAGGGGTAGGGGAACAACCATTCGACGGCATAGGCCGCTGCGCTGAAACAGACCAGTGTCACCAGCACCGTGCCCAGGCGTCCCTGCCAACTGTCGTCGGTTTCGGTCAGGGCGCTGGCGATGATGCCGAGAAACAGCGGAATCAGTGCGTGGGTCCAGCCTTGCCATCCGCACAGGGCCAACGCACCGGCGAGGGCTAAGAACACCCGCAGACTGGCGCTGAACTTGTCCAGCGCCCAGAGGCGGCGCAGTGATTGGCGAAGGCGGGGACGGGGCATGGCGGACTTGGTCTGGGGAGATGCGAGCAGCCTACCGGAACTCGGCGGTCACTGGATATCCAGGGGCGCCGTTTCGCTGCGGGATTGATTTATGGATCGATCGGTTCTAAAGTCCTCGTCATGACGACACGTGGACGCCCCAAAAGCTTCTGCCCGGATCGCGCACTGGAGGCTGCCATGCAGCTGTTCTGGCAGCGCGGCTACGAAGCCGCATCGCTGCAAGACCTGCAGGCGGTAACCGGCCTTTCCAGAAGCAGCCTGTACCAGACCTTCCCAAGCAAGCAGGCCTGGTTTGCGGCCGCGTTCAATCTGTACGTGGCGCAGCGCCGAGCGTTGTTGCTGGAGCAGCTTGCCGCCAGTGACTCGCCTCTGGAATTCATTCGCCAGCGGCTGCTCAGCGTGCTCGAGGACGATGGTCCTGATGGGGTGCCGCGCGGTTGCATGCTGGTCAACGTAGCCAATGAGTTCTCGTTATCCGATCCGGCGCTGGTGCCCGTATTGCAGCAAGCCACGGCAGGTGTCTGTCAGGTCTTCGAGCAGGCGCTGGAACTCGCAGTCGCACGTGGGGAACTGCCCGCTTACGATGAGCGACAGGCGCTGGCCGGCTATCTGCAATGTGTCATGAGCGGGCTGCGCACTCAGGTCAAATCGGGGCTGCCTGCCGAGTCGATTCGCGCCACCGTTGCGGTGGTGATGGCACGTTTGAGCCGCGCCTGAAGGCGCTGCTGTGGTGCTTCGTTCGTGTAATTTTGGACTGACTGGTTCTTAAAGAGGGCAATATGCGGGAATTGTTCGAGCTGTGTGGCGCCGACCCTGAGCTGTTGTTTTCACCTTATTGCTGGCGTGTGCGCCTGGCGTTGGCGCACAAGGGGCTGGACTACCAGAGTCGGCCCATCCGCTTTACCGATAAGGAGCTGATCGCCTTTTCCGGGCAGAAGCTGGTGCCGGTTCTCAAGGATGGCGATGAGACGATCAACGACAGCCTGGCGATCTTCGCCTATCTCGACCAACGCTATCCGGAAAAGCCGCTGCTAGGCGAAGGCCTTGCTGGCGAACGCGCACGGCTGTTGGAGAAACTGAGTTTCCATGCCGTGCGCATGCCGTTGCTGAAGATGCTCATCCCGCGTGTCTGGCAGGTTATCGATCCGGCAGACCGCGACTATTTCCGCAGCAGCCGGGAAAAGGCGCTGGGCATGAGCCTGGAGGCCTTCGCCGATCCTCAGGCTGGCGAGCGCCAGTTTCGCGAGGCCATCGCTCCGCTGGAGAACTGGTTGCAGGACCAGCCGTATCTGGATGGTCACTCGGCTGGAGGTAGCGACTACCTGCTGGCAGGCCTGATGTTCTGGGCCTGGTGCCTGGGCAGCCCTGGGCCGATGACTCGGCATTTGGCGCCTGGTTCGCGCGCATCGTGCAGGCTTACGAACGCAATCACGGCCCGGTGAAACGGGCGCCGATCCAGATGGAGCGCAGCCAATGATCGATCTTTACTACTGGACCACCCCGAACGGCCACAAGGTCAGCATTCTGCTCGAGGAAGCAGGGCTGGAATACAGCGTGCGCCCGGTACATATCGGCAAGGGCGAGCAGTTTGCTCCCGAGTTCCTCAAGATCGCGCCGAACAACCGTATTCCGGCCATCGTCGACCACGCCCCGGCCGATGGTGGCGAGCCCATCGCCCTGTTCGAGTCCGGGGCGATTCTCGAATACCTGGCGGACAAGAGCGGCCAGTTCCTGCCGCGTGAGACGCGGGCGCGCTTCGAGGTGCTGCAATGGCTGTACTGGCAGATGGGCGGCGTCGGGCCGATGGCCGGGCAGAATCATCACTTCGTACGCTACGCGCCGGAGCCGATACCCTACGCCATCGACCGCTACGTGAAGGAAACCGCGCGCCTGTACGGTGTGCTGGATCGCCAACTGGCCGGGCGTGATTACGTGGCGGGTGATTACTCCATCGCCGACATGGCCATCTATCCCTGGGCCAAGCTGTGGGAGATGCAGCAGCAGAAGATCGAAGACTTGCCCAATATGGCTGCCTGGCTCGAGCGCATTGCTGCGCGCCCCGCGGTGCAACGTGCCTATGCATTGGTGGAGAAGGTCAATGCGGATCCGCAGGCGTTGCTGACTGCTGAAGCACGCAAACTGTTGTTCGGGCAGTAGGCGGGAAGACGAAATTTCTCGTGGATTTTCCTGTGCGCTGGCTCACGCTTTTCTAGACTCCAATTGTTGTCCCGCAACGGTTGGAGACGGTCATGCGAATTGGCGTACCCAAGGAAATCAAGAACCACGAGTACCGCGTCGGCCTCACGCCGCAATCGGTAGCCGAGCTCACCGCTCTCGGTCATGAGCTGTGGATCGAGACTCAGGCGGGAGCTGCAATCGGCTTTGCCGACGATGACTACCTCGAGGCCGGCGCGCAGATCGCCCGTCATTCGGGCGAGGTCTTCCAGCACGGGCAACTGATCGTCAAGGTCAAGGAACCCCTGGCGGTGGAGCGCGCCAAGCTGCGCCCGCAGCATACGCTGTTCACCTACCTGCACCTGGCACCGGATCGGCCGCAGACCGAAGAGCTGATGGCCGGCGGCGCCACCTGTATCGCCTACGAGACGGTCACCGATGCGCAGGGGCGTTTGCCCTTGCTGGCGCCCATGTCGGAGGTAGCCGGGCGCATGTCGATCCAGGCCGGCGCCGGCTGTCTGGAGAAAGCGCGCGGCGGCCGTGGCGTGCTGCTCGGTGGCGTGCCGGGGGTGGCGCCCGGCAAGGTGGTGATCCTCGGTGGCGGCGTGGTTGGCAGTCACGCGCTGGCCATGGCCGTGGGGCTGGGAGCGGATGTCACCGTGCTGGACCGCAATGTCGATGCGCTGCGCCGCCTCGACAGCCAGTATGGCAATCGCATCACCACGCTCTATTCGACCCGCGCCGCGGTGCATGAGCAGGTGCTGGCGGCCGATCTGGTCATCGGTGGCGTGCTGATTCCCGGTGCGGCCGCGCCCAAGCTGATCACCGCCGAGATGGTCAAACGGATGAAGGCCGGCGCGGTGCTGGTGGACGTGGCCATCGACCAGGGGGGCTGCGCGGAAACCTCACGCGCCACCACCCATGCCGATCCGATCTATGTGGTCGACGATGTCGTGCACTATTGCGTGGCCAACATGCCTGGCGCCGTGGCGCGGACGTCGACGCTGGCGCTGAACAACGCTACCTTGCCCTTCGTCGTGGCGCTGGCACAGAAGGGCACGCGGCGAGCGCTGGAGGGTGATCCGCATCTGCTGGCCGGGCTCAACGTTGCCCGTGGCGTGATCACCTGCGCCAGCGTCGCCGAAGCCCATGATCTGCCGTTCCACTCACCTGCCAGTGTGCTCGAACAGCTCTAGCCGCATGGCTTACAAGGGCCATACCCACAGCAGCAGGGGAACGCTGATGGTGACCACGAGAATTTCCAGCGGCAACCCGAGGCGCCAGTAGTCGCCGAAGCGAAACCCGCCGGGGCTGAGGATCAGCGTGTTGTTCTGGTGGCCGATAGGGGTCAGGAAGGAGCACGACGCGCCGATGGCGACCGCCATCAGCAGCGCGTCCGGGCTGACTTCAAGCTGGCTGGCAGCGCTCAGGGCAATCGGGCACATCACGGCGGCCGTTGCGGCGTTGTTCATGAAATCCGACAGGGTCATGGTCACCACCAGCAACAGGGTGACGATGATGATCGGGTTGCCTTGTGCCAGATGCTCCATCAACAGCCGAGCCAGCAGGTCGGCTGCGCCGCTGGATGACATGGCCCCGGCCACCGGAATCAGGGCGCCGAGCAGCACGATCACCGGCCAGTCGATGACCTCGTAGACGGCCCGTAATGGCACCAGGCGCAGCAGCATGTAGGCCAGCACGCCGGCAGCGAAGGCAATCGCCGCCGAGAGCAGGCCGAAGGCCGCGGCGGCAATGGCCAGGAGCATGATACCGAGCGCCAGGTTGGCCTGGCGCGTGTCGGGAATGTTGATTGCGCGTTCGGCCAGCGGCACGCAGCCGTAGTCGTTGGCGAATTCGCCGATGTCCTCGGCGCTGCCCTGCATCAGCAGCACGTCGCCGCTTTGCAGCTGGGTGGAACGCAGGCGCTTGACCGAACGATGGCTCTGTCGCGAGATGGCCAGCAGGTTGATGGAATAACGGCTGCGCAGGCGCGTGCTGCTGGCCGAACGTCCGATCAGCGACGAGTCCGGCTTGACCAGCAATTCCTGCATGGCGCGTTCGTCGCCGTTGCTGTCCTTCTTCTCCGCATCGCTGTCCTGCTCTTCGCTCTGCTGCGCCTCTTCGGCTTCACGCTCGGCTTCCAGCAACAGATCCAGCTTGCTGAGTACCTCGCCCAGTTCCTCGGGGTCGGCTTCGATCACCAGTACATCGTCGGCCTGCAGCACACGACGGGGATTGGGCGCTGTCAGGCGCAACTTGTTGCGCACCATGGCGACCACCTGAGCGTCGGCTTCATCGAGCAGTTGCTCGATCTCGCGTAGCGTCTTGCCTTGCGCCACGCCGCCTTCCTTCACTCGCGCTTCGGTGAGGTAGTGACCGGTGTCGAAGCTGGCGGCATTGCCGACATCGCGCTTGGGCACCAGGCGCCAGCCCAACAGGGTGATGAACAGCACGCCAGCCAGCGCCACGGCCACGCCCACCGGGCTGAAGTCGAACATGGCGAAGGGGCCGTCGCCATGCTGGGCGCGGAAGCTGGAGACGATCAGGTTGGGCGGTGTGCCGATCAGCGTGGTCATGCCGCCGAGAATGGTGCCGAAGGCCAGCGGCATCAGCAGGCGTCCGGGCGGTAGCTCCAGGCGTGAAGCGATCTGCAGGGCAATGGGCATCAGCAGCGCCAGGGCACCGACATTGTTCATGAAGGCTGAAAGCAGAGCGCCGAGTCCGGTCAGGGCTGCGATCGAGACCATCACTCCGGCACCGCTGGGCAGCAGCCGCAGCGCCAGGCGGTTGACCGCACCGGTGCGCTGCAGGCCATGGCTGAGCACCAGCACGCAGGCCACGGTAATCACGGCCGGATGGCCGAAGCCGGTAAAAGCCTCGCGCTCGGGGACCAGGCCGACGATGACGCAAGCCAGCAGGGCGCCGAGCGCCACCACGTCATGCCGCCAGCGGCCCCAGATGAACAGCCCCATGCTGGCGACGAGAATGATGAAGATCTGGCCTTGTTCGAGCGTCATGGTGCGGGACTGTCCTTGTGGCACGCGCATTCGCGTCTGCTGTTTGTAGCAGAGTCCGTGCCGTCTCGGCAGTTCCCGAAGCGCGCCTTATACGTATTGCGCCGCGGCGTAGCCCGAGGCCCAGGCCCACTGGAAGTTGAAACCGCCGAGATGGCCGGTGACGTCGAGCACTTCGCCGATGAAATACAGCCCGGGCGCCTTGAGCGACTCCAGGGTTTTCGACGACACCTCGTTGGTATCGACGCCGCCCAGCGTGACCTCGGCGGTGCGATAACCCTCGGTGCCGGCCGGCACCAGTTGCCAGTCGGACAGGCGTTCGGCGATGACCTTGAGCTCGGCCGGGGTGTATTGCTTGAGCGGCTTGTTGGTGAACCAGGCGTCGACCAGCAGGGTCGCCATCTTCTTGGTGAACAGCTCGGCCAGCAGCGTTTTCAGTTCGCTGTTGCCGCGTTCGCGCTGCTGCGTGCTCAGCCACTCGGGCAGGTCGATATGCGGTAGCAGATCGATATGCAGAACGTCGCCTGGCTGCCAGTAAGAAGAGATCTGCAGGATCGCCGGACCGGACAGGCCGCGGTGGGTGAACAGGATGTTCTCGACGAAACTCTGACCGTTGCAACTGACCCGGCAGTCCTCCACCGAGGTACCGGAAAGCTCCGTGCACAGCGTCTTGAGCTGCGGCTCGGTGATGGTGAAGGGCACCAGCCCGGCACGCGTCGGCAGCAGCTCATGACCGAACTGTCTGGCCACCTGATAGCCGAAACCGGTGGCGCCGAGTGTCGGAATGGAAAGCCCGCCGGTTGCAATCACCAGCGAATGACAGGCCACCTCGCCAAGGTCGCTGTGCAGGAGGAAGCCGCTCTCGGTCTTTGCGATGCTCTGCACAGCGGTGTTCAGGCGGATTTCTGCACCGGACTCGGCGCATTCGGCCAACAACAGTTCGAGGATGTCGTTGGACTTGTTATCGCAGAACAGCTGACCAAGCTTCTTCTCGTGATAAGGCACGCCGTGCTTGGCCACCAGGCCGATGAAGTCCCACTGGGTGAAGCGTGCCAGGGCGGACTTGCAGAAGTGCGGGTTGCCGGAGAGGAAGTTACCCGGCTCGCAATACAGGTTGGTGAAGTTGCAGCGCCCACCACCGGACATGAGAATCTTCTTGCCGGCCTTGTTGGCGTGGTCGAGCACCAGCACCTTGCGCCCGCGGGCCGCAGCGGTGGCCGCACACATCAGGCCGGCGGCACCTGCGCCGATGATCAGTACCTCGGTTTGCAACACGAACGCTTCCTCTGGCAGGCGCAGAACCGGCTGCGCGAAACCCGCGAAGTTTACCCGAAGCCGCTCACCACGGTTGATCCGCTGTCGCGCTGGCAGTCATGTTCAGCGTGACCTGATGATTGTGTAGTGCCAGTCGGACGGTGACGACATCTCTTGGGCCTGCTATCAATACATTGGCCTTTTCCAGATGGATAGCTGTCGATGCCTTCGCTGCGCGCGTGGTTGTTGCTCCTGATGCTGTTGCCAGCGCTGGCTTGCGCCGGGTCTTTGCGCTTGGTGGCCGACCCCTGGCCACCGTTTACCGGTCAGGAGTTACCGCGCCATGGCTTGGCTGGCGATCTGGTGCAACAGGCGTTGGCGCGTGCCGGCTATACGACCAGCTATGCCGAGGTGCCCTGGGAGCGTGCGGTGCGGGGGCTGCAGCGTGGGGAGTACGACGTGCTGATCAATGCCTGGTTCAGCGAAGATCGCACCGAGTACGGGCATTTCTCGCAGCCTTATCTGGTCAACCGCATTCGCCTCCTGCAGCGTAAGGGCGGCAATATTCGCTTCGAGAGTCTGGCCGATCTCTATGCGCACGATATCGCCGTGGTCAGGGGATATGCCTATTCCAAGGCATTCGACAGCGACCCCAACCTGCGCAGGATCGGTGTCAGCAGTTTCGTCAGTGCTGCTCGCATGCTGCATGTCGGGCGAGTGGATCTGGCGGTGGAGGACGAACTGGTCGCTCGCTATCATCTGCGCCTCGACCTTGGCGATATCAGCGATCAGCTGGAGTTTCTACCGCGCCCCTTGAGCGAGAACGGCCTGCACATTCTGGTGCGCCGCAGCCATCCTCGGCACCGGGAAATCGTCGAGCGTTTCGATGCAGCGATCGAGGCCATGCGCAACGATGGCAGCTACGCGGCGACGTTGGAGAGCGGCAGCCCCTGATCAGGCCAGCACCGTGCGCGCCCGCCCCTGCTGCTTGGCGCGGTACAGACGAATATCGGCCTCGTGCAGCAGGCTTTCCAGATCATCCGGTTCACCGTGATAAAGACCGGCACTGAACGACAGCGGCGGTGCGCCGACTGCGTAGTGCAGGCCTGCACAATGCTTGCGCAGCTTCTCCAGTGCCATAGCCACATGCTCCGGAGCATGCAGGGTAAGCAGGGCGAATTCCTCGCCGCCTAGGCGCCCCAGGAGCATATCGGGAAAGGCCGTGCTCATGG
The DNA here is from genome assembly GCF_050473265.1 of Pseudomonas pichavaramensis. Lineage (NCBI taxonomy): Bacteria > Pseudomonadati > Pseudomonadota > Gammaproteobacteria > Pseudomonadales > Pseudomonadaceae > Pseudomonas > Pseudomonas pichavaramensis. The sequence goes on from NZ_JBJKFJ010000001.1 coordinate 128,002, forward strand.
CGCGGGCGAAGACCACCAGGGCGCTGTCGCCACTGGCGTGACCGAAGCCATCGTTGATCTGCTTGAAATGATCGAGGTCGAGCATAGCCACGCTCACCTCACGCTTCTCGCGTTGTGCCTGCTGCAGCATCTGCATGCCCTGTTCGTAGAAGGCGCGGCGATTGTTCAGGCCGGTCAGGGCATCGTACTGAGCGGCTTTCTTCAACGCCCGCAGCAGGTCGCGTCGCTCCAGAGTCGACATCACCCGACAGTTCAGTTCTTCCGGACAGAACGGCTTGCGCAGGAAGTCGTCGGCACCGTGCTTGATGAACTGGGCGCTGAGCGAGCCCTTGGGGTCAGCGGAGACGCCGATGATGATCAGGTCGTTCAGCCGCAGCTTCTGCCGCAGCAGCTTGACCAGTTCGAAACCGCTGACACCGGGCATCGCATGATCGAGCACCAGCAGATCGATATCTGCATGCTGGTTGAGCTGGCGCAGGGTTTCCTTGCCGTCTGCCGCCTCGATGATCTGATAGTGGTGCGGTTCGAGAATATGGCGGATGTAGTGGCGCTGGGCGTCGGAGTCGTCGGCGATGAGAATCTTGATGTGGCTGTTGTGATCGAGCCGGTGCAACAGGCGGAAGGCGTACTCGTAGGAGTGCTGGCTTTCCTTGAGCACGTAGTCGACCACACCCTTCATCAGCAGCTCGTCGCGGCGCTGTTCGTTGTAGCTGCCGCTGAGCACGATGCACGGCAAGTGATAGCGCATCACCAGGTCGACGCTCTCACCGTTGGGCGCATCGGGCAGGTGCAGGTCGACGATCGCGGCGAAAAAGAGCGCGGCCGAGGTTTCCAGCATCACCTCGGCTTCAGCCAGCGAGGCGCAGAAGATAGGCTCCAGATCGGTTTCCTGGCGAAACAAATGCTCGAGAATCTTCAGTACCAGAGGGCTGTCTTCGATGACCAGGATATTGCGCATGGGTCACTCCGGTCCCAGTCGTTTGATGCTTTATATCAGCCTTAGATTAAACGCACACGCAAGGATCGGCCCTTGATCTTGCCTTCCCCGAGGCGTTTCAGCGCCTGGCGGGCAACGTCGCGTTGAACGGCGACGTAGGCCTGGTAATCGAACAGGGCGATCTTGCCGACCTGGTCGCCGCTGATCCCGGCATCACCCGTCAGTGCGCCGAGGATATCGCCAGGACGCAGTTTGTCCTTGCGCCCGGCGGCGATGCACAGGGTATGCATGGGCGGCAACAGTGGCTCACCTGGCGCTTTGGCCGCAGGCAGCGGGTACCAGGCCAGCTCCTTGCCCTGCAAGGCTTCGATGGCCTGAGCACGACCGGCTTCGGCCGGTGCCACCAGGCTCAGGGCCAGACCCTTCTCACCGGCCCGGCCACTGCGACCGATGCGGTGGATGTGTACCTCGGCGTCACGGCTCAACTCGACGTTGATCACCATCTCCAGGCCGGCGATATCCAGGCCGCGCGCGGCGACGTCGGTGGCCACCAGCACGCTGAGGCTACGGTTGGCGAACAGGGCGAGTATCTGGTCGCGCTCGCGCTGCTCCAGATCACCGTGCAGGGCCGCTGCCGAGATCTTTTCCGCCTCCAGTTGGCTGGCCAGTTCATCGCATTGCTGACGGGTCGCGCAGAAAGCCACCACTGGCTGTTTGCGGAAGTGTCGCAACAAGGTGCTTACGGCTTCCATGCGCTGGTTCGGGGCGATCTCATAGAAACGCTGTTCGATCTGCCCATCGTCATGCAGGGCTTCGACCTCGATGCGTTCCGGGGTACGCAGAAAACGGGCTGCGAGTTGCTCGATACCGGCTGGGTAAGTGGCGGAGAACAGCAGGGTCTGGCGACGTGCCGGGGTCTGTTCGATGATCTCGCTGATGCTGTCGACGAAGCCCATGTCGAGCATGCGGTCGGCTTCGTCCAGGACCAGGGTGTTGAGTCCATCGACTTTCAGCGTGCCCTTGCGCAGATGCTCCTGGATCCGCCCCGGTGTGCCGACAATGATGTGCGCGCCATGCTCCAGCGAGCCGATCTGCGGACCGAAGGGCACGCCGCCGCACAGGGTGAGCACCTTGATGTTGTCGGCGGCGCGCGCCAGACGGCGGATTTCCTTGGCCACCTGGTCCGCCAGTTCACGGGTCGGGCACAGCACCAGGGCCTGGCAACCGAAGTAACGTGGGTTGAGCGGGTGCAGCAGGCCGATGCCGAAGGCAGCCGTCTTGCCGCTGCCGGTCTTGGCCTGAGCGATCAGATCACGTCCCTTGAGAATCAGCGGCAGGCTGGCGGCCTGGATCGGCGTCATCTCGGCATAGCCGATAGCGGCAAGATTGGCCTGCATGGCGGCGGAAAGAGGCAGGGTGGCAAAGGCGGTAGCGGTCACGATGAGGGCTCGGGGCTGGCGAATCAGGGCCGCAGTGTAGCAGGCTGGGTCAGTCGCTCGTTGAAACCTCGATGTTTCCGCCGCCACGGCCATCTTTCGCATCCAGTTGCAGAAAGATCGCCGCAGCCAGCATCGACAGCAGACCGACGCATAAGTACGTGGCCTGGAAGGCCTGCAACACTTGCCCGCTGCCGCCAAATTCCTGGCTGAAACCACTGAGCAGCGCCGCCGCCGAGGCTACGCCAAGCCCCATCGCCAGTTGCACCACCACCGACAGCAGGCTGTTGCCGCTGCTGGCATCGCGATTGTCCAGGTCGATCAGGGTCACGGTATTCATGGCGGTGAACTGTAGTGAGTTGCAGGCGCCGATCAGGCTCAGCTGGATGACCAACTGCAGAAGCGGTGTGTCCCCATCCACCAACGCCAGGCTGGAGATCAGCGCGCCGAGCAGCAGGGTGTTGCTGGTGAGAATGTTGCGATAGCCGATGCGTTCTATCAGTGGTTTGGCCAGTGGCTTGACTGCCATCGCGGCCAGCGCCAGGGGAATCAGGCTCATACCGGCCTGGGCTGGCGAATAGCCCATTGCCAGTTGCAGCAGCAGGGGCGTGAGGAAGGGCAGGGCACCGCTGCCCAGGCGGGCAAACAGGTTGCCGATGATGCCCACGGCGAAGCTGCGCGTGTGGAATAGTGTCGGAGAAAACAGCGGATGCTCGATGCGTCCGGCACGCAGCCAGTAGGCGGCCAGACAGGCCATACCACCAAGCAACAGCAGTACCACGCGCATGGTTGGCAGGTGCATTTCGCCAAGGCCTTCCAGTGCCACGGTGATCAGCACCATGGCCGCGCCGAATAGCAGGAAGCCAGCCGTATCGAAGCGGCTGCGATCCGGCCCGCGCAGATCGGGCATATGGCGCAGTGCAGCCCAGCAACCAAGCAGCCCCACTGGCAGGTTGATCAGGAAGATCCAGTGCCAGCTGGCCACTTCCACCAGCCAACCGCCGAGCGTGGGGCCGATCAGCGGGCCCAGCAGGCCTGGCAGGGTGATGAAACTCATGATCCGCACCAGTTCCGAGCGCGGGTAGGCACGCAGCACCACCAGGCGACCCACCGGCATCATCAGGGCACCGCCCAGTCCCTGCACGACGCGTGCGGCGATCAGCATGCTCAATGAGGTAGACAGTGCACAGAGCAGTGAGCCCAGGCTGAACAGGGCGATGGCACCGAAGAAGATGCGCCGCGTGCCGAAGCGATCTGCGATCCAGCCCGAAGCCGGAATCAGCAGGGCCACGGTGAGCATGTAGGCGATCACCACCGATTGCATGCGTAGCGGGTCTTCGGCCAGGTCACGGGCCATGGCGGGAAGGGCCGTGTTGAGGATGGTGCCGTCCAGCGTCTGCATGAAGAAGGCGATGGCGACTATCCAGGGCAACAAGCGGGCGGTGCGTGGATCGAGTGGGGTGGTCATGCTGTTCTCGTGTGTTGCGTACTGCACTCTAGGCTGCTGGCTGTGCTCGGGCAAACTCTTGTTACCTTGCTGCGGGCGCCGGTTGGAGGCGGTGCTACGCTGGATGTAGTGGCTAATTGCCCGTCACGGTCTAAGGACGGCTCCATGCGCTGGTTATCCCTATGGCTCTCCCTGGCTTGTCAGCCGCTTCTGGCGGCACCCTGGTTTCCCTATCCGGTCCAGGCCGATGGGCGCTCTCTTAACTACCAACCGCTGCAGTCGGCGTCACTGCCCTGGCGGATCTGCGCGCTCTTACCGCATGGCAAGGACCGCTACTGGTGGGGCGTCGCCTGGGGGCTGGATCAGGAGGCGCGCCGGCTCGGCGTCAGGCTCGGGATCTACGAAGCGGGAGGTTACGAGCATGCGGACGTCCAGCTTGAGCAATTCGATCGCTGCGTAGCCGAGGGCGCCGATGCCTTCATCGTTGCCAGCATCAACACCTACGACCTGTGCGACGCGGCGAAAGTGCAACTGCGTGCCGGACGCCCGGTCATCGATCTGATCAACCGCCTGGAGTGTAAGGGGCTGACAGGGCATTCACGGGTCGACTTCGCCGATATGACGCGCGCCACCCTCGACTATCTGGTGCGTCTCAGTGGTGATCGTCCGATTCAGGTCGGTTGGCTACCAGGGCCGGCGGATGCCGGCTGGGTGCAGGATGCCGAGCGGGGTTTGCGCGAGGCTTTGCCTGACACCGCCGTTACCCTGGTGCACGGCGGTTATGGGCCAGTGGACCGCAGCCGCCAGGCGCAACTGGTCCGTGAGCTTTTCAAGCAGCATCCGCATCTCGATTACCTGATCGGCAATGCCGAGGCCGCAGCCTTCGCTGCACAACTGGTGCGCAATAATGGCTCCCCTGCACAGGTGTTGTCCTTCTATGCGACAGAGCGCGTACTCGAGCAGATTCGCGAGGGGCAGGTGCTGGCGGCGCCTACCGATTCCCCCGTGATTCAGGCGCGTATCGCCCTGGATATGGCCGTGCGCGGTTTACGTGGTGAGAAGCTGGCGCAGTTGATCAGTCCGCAGATCGAGATGCTCGATGCCGATTCGCTCGAGCACTTCGATCTGGGCCGGCTGATGCCGCCAGAGGGGCATTGGATGATCCGGCAGGAATTACCCGACTAGCCTGTCGCTCGGGCTGCGCAGTGCCGCACCACGTACAGGCTGCTCGCCCGCCACGAAGTACGCCGCATTACTGCGCGGCAACGGCTGGCGCCCACGAATCCGATCAGCGATTTTCTCGGCGATCATGATGGTGGTGGCGTTGAGGTTGCCGGTGATGATCTCCGGCATGATCGACGCATCCACTACCCGCAGGCCCTGAAGGCCATGCACGCGCCCCTGACCATCGACCACTGCCATATCGTCTTCGCCCATCTTGCAGGAGCACGAGGGGTGGAAGGCGGTTTCCGCATGTTCGCGAATGAAGGCGTCGAGCTCGTCATCGCTCTGCACATGGGCGCCAGGGCTGATCTCGCGGCCTCGATAAGGGTCGAGCGCCGGTTGCGCCATGATTTCGCGGGTCAGACGAATGCCGTCGCGAAACTCCTGCCAGTCCTGCTCGTGGCTCATGTAGTTGAAAAGGATGCTCGGGTGCTGGCGCGGGTCTTTGGACTTGAGCTGAACGCGTCCGCGACTCGGCGAGCGCATCGAGCCGACATGGGCCTGAAAGCCGTGCTCGTTCACTGCATTGCTGCCGTTGTAGTTGATCGCCACCGGCAGAAAGTGGAACTGGATATTGGGCCAGGCGAACTCGGGACGCGTGCGGATGAAACCGCCAGCCTCGAACTGGTTGCTGGCGCCGATACCGTTACCGCTGAACAACCACTGCGCGCCGATACCCGGCTGGTTGAGCAGCTTCAGTGCGGGGTATAGCGATACCGGTTTGGTGCAGGCATATTGCAGATACATCTCCAGATGGTCCTGCAGGTTCTGGCCTACGCCCGGCAGCTCATGCACCAATGGGATATCCAGTTCGTTCAGCAGTGCTGCCGGGCCAACGCCGGAGCGCTGCAGGATCTGTGGCGAAGCGATAGCGCCGGCGCATAGCAACACCTCGCGCCGGGCATGGGCGGTTTGTGCGTCATCCGAGTTGCCGAGCAGGTAGCTGACAGCGCTGGCGCGCGTGCCATCGAACAGAATGCGGTCGGTGGTGGCGTGAGTGACGATGGTCAGGTTGGGCCGTGCCCGGGCCTGGTCCAGATAGCCGCGAGCCGTACTGGCGCGGCGACCTTCCGGGGTCACTGTCCGGTCCATCGGACCGAAGCCTTCCTGCTGATAACCGTTGAGGTCATCGGTACGCGGGTAACCGGCCTGTACGCCGGCTTCGACCATGGCGTGGAACAGCGGGTTGTTCCCGGCCTTGGGTGTGGTCACGCTGACCGGGCCATCGCCGCCATGGTAGTCGTTGGCGCCGATGTCACGGGTTTCCGCTTTGCGGAAATAGGGCAGGCAGTCGAGGTAGGTCCAGTCTTCCAGGCCCTTGGCCTTGGCCCAGTTGTCGAAATCCAGCGCATTGCCGCGGATGTAGCACATGCCGTTGATCAACGACGAGCCGCCGAGGCCCTTGCCGCGACCACATTCCATGCGGCGGTTGTTCATGTGCGGTTCCGGGTCTGTCTCATACGCCCAGTTGTAGCGCCGGCCCTGCAGCGGGTAGGCGAGGGCGGCGGGCATCTGGGTACGGAAGTCCAGGCGGTAGTCCGGGCCACCGGCCTCCAGCAGCAGCACACTGACGTCCGCGTCTTCGCTCAGGCGGGTGGCCAGGACGTTACCGGCCGAACCAGCACCGATGATGATGTAGTCGAATTCCTGGGTCATGTTTCCTCCTGTTGCCCGGCGGTTATCCGGGGGAGCACGGGTGAATGTCTCCGGACTGCATCCGGGCTGCGGGGCGGCGGTTTTTGTCGGAGCGGATTCACCCGCGATGCCTTTCGCGGATGAAACGGTGCGCCGCCCGGCCGCTCCGACATGGCGTGACGATGGCGGTCAGAACACCGAGGCGTAGTCGCCCATTTCCAGCTGCACCGACTTGATGCGGGTGTAGTGGCCAAGGGTGACCAGGCCGTTCTCGCGGCCGACACCGGATTGCTTGTAGCCACCCACCGGCATCTCGGCCGGTGACTCGCCCCAGGTGTTGATCCAGCAGATGCCGGCTTCAAGCTTGTGAATAACCCGGTGCGCGCGGTTCAGATCACGGGTCACCACACCGGCTGCCAGGCCGTAGTCGGTGTCGTTGGCGCGGCGGATCACTTCTTCTTCGCTGTCGTAGACCAGGATGCTCATCACCGGGCCGAAGATCTCTTCGCGGACGATGGTCATGTCGTCCTTGCAGTCGGTGAACACGGTCGGGGCAACGTAGGCGCCGTTGGCGTATTCGCCTTCGGTCACGCGCGAGCCGCCAATCAACAGACGTGCGCCTTCGCTGCGGCCCTTGTCGATGTAACCGAGCACGCTTTCCATGTGCGCGTAGCTGACCAGCGGGCCGAAATTGGTGGCGTCATTCAGTGGGTCGCCAAGGCGGATACGCTTGACCCGCTCCAGCACCTTGGCCTCGAAACGCGCCTGCAGCATACGCGGCACGAATACGCGCGTACCGTTGGTGCACACCTGACCGGAGCTGTAGAAGTTGGCCATGACTGCGATGTCTGCTGCGCGCTCCAGATCGGCGTCTTCGAAGATGATCAGCGGCGACTTGCCACCCAACTCCATGGTCACTTCTTTCAGGGTGGAGCTGGAGGCGCTGGCCATTACCTTCTTGCCGGTGACGGTGCCGCCAGTGAAGGAAATCTTTTCGATGCCCGGATGCTCTGTCAGCCACTGGCCGACTTCACGGCCGCTGCCGGTGAGGACGTTGAATACGCCATCCGGCAGGCCCGCCTCGGTGTAGATCTCGGCGAGCTTCAGGGTCGTCAGAGAGGTGACTTCGCTGGGCTTGAAGATCATTGCGTTGCCGGCGGCCAGGGCCGGAGCGGATTTCCACAGGGCGATCTGGATCGGGTAGTTCCAGGCGCCGATACCTGCGACCACGCCCAGCGGTTCGCGACGGGTGTAGACGAAGGAGGTGTCGCGCAACGGAATCTGTTCGCCTTCGACGGCCGGGATCAGGCCGGCGTAGTACTCCAGCACGTCGGCGCCGGTAACGATATCGACGTAGCGTGTTTCGGAGAGCGGCTTGCCGGTGTCGAGGGTTTCCAGCTCGGCCAGCTCATCGTTGCGCTCACGCAGGATGTCCACGGCCCTGCGCAGGACGCGCGAGCGCTGCATGGCGGTCATGGCTGCCCACACCTTTTGCCCTTCGGCTGCACTGGCCACGGCGCGGTCGACGTCGGCCTGGCTGGCGCGCTGCACCTTGGCCAGTACCTCGCCGGTCGCCGGGTTGATGCTGTCGAAGGTTTCTCCACTGCTGGCGGCGACATACTGGCCGCCAATGTAGAGCTGCTGTTCGGCGAAACGGGGCATGGGCTGTCCTCTGAACATAGTCATTTGCTTGGAGAACAGCCTATTTTATTTAAATTGAACGATCAATCAATAAAAACGACGGCATGCAGCCAAACGCGACATGTATGTGGGCGAACGGTCGTCCGTAGGGTGCGCTGTGCGCACCGAGCGATCTAAATGATCAGAGAAAGGAGTTGTACGTGGTGCGCATAGCGCACCCTACGAAGCCTTGGCCAACTGCAGTTCGAGGTAGTCATAGGCGATACGACGTGCCTGTTCCGTATCGAAGGCTTCGCCGGAAAGCGCGCCGCGCAGCCACAGACCGTCGATCAGCGAAGCCAGGCCGCGAGCGGCGAGGCGTGCCTGATCCTGTGGCAGAACACGGTGGAACTGGCCGCAGAGGTTGGAGTAGAGACGGTGGTCGTTGACCCGTTGCAGGCGGCGCAGGGCGGGGTGGTGCATGCTGCTGGCCCAGAATGCCAGCCAGGTTTTCATCGCCGGACCACTGACCTGACTGTCGTCGAAGTTGCCATCGATCATCGCCCTGAGGTGAGCGCTCGGCCCGTCTTCGCCCAAGGTCCTGCGGCGTTCGCCCACCGCATCGCTGAGCGCCTGCATCAGGTGGCGCATAGTCGCCTCGAGCAGGCCGTTCTTGTCCTTGAAGTAATGGCTGATGATGCCGTTGGACACCCCAGCCAGGCGGGCAATGTAAGCGATGCTGGCGTCGGCCATACCGACCTGGTCAACGGCTTCCAGGGTGGCGGCGATCAGTTGGGAGCGGCGGATGGGCTGCATGCCGACCTTGGGCATGGGGAACTCCATGAAGACAGGAGGGCGCAGTCTAGGCGGATTTTGATCGAACGATCAATTACATGGAGCGCTACCGGCGGCGTGTCACGTGAGATTGAACGTAGGGTGCGCCATACGCACCACCTTATCGCTGATAGAACTCGGTGCGCACAGCCGAGATGGCCCGCGACGCCCTACGGAAATGACGAAGCGGGCCATTGGCCCGCTTCGTGTTGGTGATCAACCGGCAGTTACTTCAGCCAGCTGTCCACGCGCTCAGGGTTTGCAGCGATCCAGTCCTTGGCGGCCTGATCCGGCTTGGCGCCTTCGCGGATGGCCAGCATCACGGCACCGACCTCTTCACCACTCCAGGACAGCTTGCTGAGGAACGCGGCGGCGTCGGCGGCTTTGCCCTTAAATTCCGGATTGACCACGGTGTCGACGTGCTCGTCATCGCCGTAGACTTTCTTCGGATCTTCCAGGAAGCGCAGTTTCCACTTGGCGAACATCCAGTGCGGAATCCAGCCAGTGACCACGATCGGCTTCTGCGATTTCTCGGCACGGGTCAGGGCAGTCGCCATGGCCGGACCGGAGCTCGGCATCAGCTTGATGCTGGCCAGGTTGTATTCCTTGATGGCTTCTTCGGTGCGGCGCATCACGCCGGCACCTGCGTCGATGCCGGTGATCTTGCCGTCGAAGTCCTTGGCGTATTTTTCCAGGTCTTCGATGGTCTTGGCTTCGACATAGTCAGGCACGATCAGACCGATCTTGGCGCCGGAGTAGTTGGTTCCGAGGATCTCGACCTTGTCCTTGAGCTTTTCGTAGTACTCGCCATGGGTGGCGGGCAGCCAGGCGGAGAGGGTAGCGTCGAGGTCACCGCGGGCAACGCCCTGCCACATGATGGCAGGTTCTACCGGCTTCAGCTCGACGGTGTAACCGAGGCGGCTCTGCAGGATTTCTCCGGCCACGTGGGTGACCGCGACGCTGTCGTCCCAACCGTTGACGTAGCCGATCTTGAGGGTGGGTTTGTCGGCAGCGAGGGCGCTGCCCATGCCGATGGCCAGGGCCGCAGCGCCGAGGCAGAGATGCTTGAATACGCGCATATGTTAGTGCTCCGTCAGTTGAGTGGCAGTTGCAAAAGTGTTGACTGGCTCGTTCTCATTGCGGGCCTTGCGAAACCGTTTTGCGCAGCTTTTTTTCGGTCCGCGGGCAATATCTCCCCATCACGGCCAGGATTCGGTCGCTAGCGTCTAACGAGGAGGCTTCCGGCTTGAACCCGAAGGTTCAAGCCCGAATCGGGTCGTGGCCTGTTACAGCCCGACGTGTTTCTTCACTGCAGCGACGCCGTCCTGACCGTCGAAGGTGGTCACCCCGCTCAGCCACTGATCGAGGATCGCCGGATTGGCCTTGATCCACTCCTTGGCAACGTTCTGCGGGTTTTCCTTCTCCAGGACCTTTTCCATCAGCTGGCTTTCCATCTCCACAGTGAACTGCAGGTTGTTCAGCAGTTTGCCGACGTTCTCGCAGCGCGCTTCGTAGTCCGGCGGTACCACGGTGTAGACCTTGGCCGCGCCGTAGTCCGGGCCAAATACGTCGTCACCACCGGAGAGGTAGGTGATGTCGTATTGGGTGTTCATCGGATGCGGTGCCCAGCCGAGGAACACCACCGGCTCCTTCTTCTTGATGGCGCGCGATACCTGTACCAGCATGCCGGCTTCGCTGGACTCGACCATGCGGAAATCGCCGAGCTCGAACTGGTTGTTCTTGATCATGCCGTCGATCAGCAGGTTGCCATCGTTACCCGGCTCGATGCCGTAGATCTTGCCACCCAGCTGATCCTTGAACTTGGCGATGTCCTGGAAGCTCTTCAGGCCGGCCTCGGCTGCATAGGTCGGCACGGCCAGGGTGTACTTGGCGCCTTCCAGGTTGGCCTTGGGCAGTACCTTGACGCCATCGTCCTTGAGGAAGGGCTCGATCACCGAGTCCATCGAGGGCGCCCAGTAGCCGAGGAAGACGTCGACCTGGCCGCTTTTCACGCCGGTAAAGGCGATGGGTACCGACGCCATGATCTTGCGTGGCTGATAACCCAGGCCTTCGGCCAGGGTCATGGCCACACCGGTGGTCGCGGCGATGTCCGCCCAGCCGATCTCGGCAAAACGTACTTGCTTGCAGCTGGCCGGCTCCGCGGCCATGGCACCCTGCATCAGTGCGCAGGACAGCAGGCCGATGGCGGTGGTGGTCTTGAACGATTTCATCTGCGGTTCCCTGTGAAGTGAAAAAGTGTTTACTGGCGCTGCAGTTTGCCGCTGAACCAGGCGAACACACCACGCTTGGCGGTTTGCTTGGTGCCAAAGCTTTCGGTGATGCGGTCGAGAATGATCGCCAGCAACACCACGGCCATACCGCTTTCGAAGCCTAGACCGATATCCAGGCGCTGGATGCTCGCCAGCACGTCGTTACCCAGACCACCGGCACCGACCATCGAGGCGATGATTACCATCGACAGGGCCATCATGATGGTCTGGTTTACCCCGGCCATGATCGACGGCATGGCGTTGGGCAGCTGTACCTTGAACAGCAGTTGGCGGCTGGTGCAGCCGAAGGACTGGCCGGCTTCGACGATTTCCTTGTTCACCTGGCGGATGCCCAGGCTGGTCAGACGCACGGCAGGCGGCATGGCGAAGATCACCGTGGCGATGATGCCGGGCACGCGACCGAGGCCGAAGAGCATGGCGGCCGGAATCAGATAGACGAACGCCGGCATGGTCTGCATGAAGTCGAGAATCGGCCGGATGATGGTTGCTACCCGCTCGCTCTTGGCAGCCCAGATGCCCAGCGGTATGCCCAGCAACAGACTGATCAGCGTCGAGGAGAAGGTCAGGCCGAGGGTGACCACGGTCTGCTCCCAGAAACCGGTCATGACGATCAGGATGAAGGCCACCGCAGTGAACACTGCGAAGCGAGCCCCGATGCGCCACAGGCCAAGTGCAACGAAGATGGCGATGAGCAACCAGGCTGGTGGCAGCATCAACAGCGCTTCGATGGCCTCGGAGAAACCACTGACCACCTTACCGATGCTGTCGAACGCGCCGCTGTAGTTGTCGAGCAGGTGCTGGACGACGTCATTGACCCAGCTGCCCAGGTCCAGTTTTGAGTCACTCATTGGATTCCCCCTGCAGGCGAGTCAGCAGACGACCCTTGCTGATGGCGCCACAGTAGTGGCCTTCGGCGTCGACGACGGGGATCGGCCCTTCGTTGTCCACGAGACGAGTGATGATGTCTTCCAGAGGCATATCCTCCGGAACCGGGACCACCTGCTTGAGTGCGGCGTTGTCCAGTGGTGTGGGCTGGTCGCCTTCGACCATCAGGGCGATTTTCTCCAGGCTGATGGAGCCCTGGAAGTTGTTCTGTTCGTCGACGATGAACGCATAGTGCTTGTCCAGCGCCTGCAGCTCCTTGCAAATCTTCGCTGCATCCGGTGCCTTGCCGTTGTAAACGTAGGTCGGCACGCTGTCGGCCTTGAGCTGGCCCGCGGTGAGATAGCGACTGGTGTCAACGGTATCGAAGAAGTTGCGTACGTATTCGTTGGCGGGCTTCTCGATCAGCTCCTGCGGCGTGCCGACCTGAATCAGCTTGCCACCTTCCATGATGCCGATGCGAGTGCCGATGCGCATGGCCTCTTCGATGTCATGGGAAACGAAGATGATGGTGCGGCGATGGGTCTTCTGCAGCTCCAGCAGGACGTCCTGCATCTCGCGGCGTTTGAGCGGGTCGAGGGCGGAAAAGGCCTCGTCCATGATGATCATCGACGGGTTCACCGTCAGTGCGCGGGCCAGGCCTACGCGTTGCTGCATACCACCGGACAGCTCGTGCGGATACTTGTGGGCGAAGGTGTCCAGGCCAACCTGGGTGAGCACTTCCATGGCGCGCGCCTCGCGCTCCTTGCGACCTACGCCGGCGACTTCAAGGCCGAAGGCGGCGTTGTCCAGCACGCTGCGCGAGGGCATCAGGGCGAAGGACTGGAAGACCATGCTCATGTCGCGGCGACGCAGGTCGATCAACTGCGCTTCCGGCAGTTTGGCCACGTTCTGGCCGTCGATGTAGACATCCCCGGCACTGGGTTCGACCAGGCGGTTGATGAGGCGGATAAGGGTGGATTTACCGGAGCCAGAGAGGCCCATGAGAACGAAGATTTCGCCTTCTTCGACGCTGAACGAGACATCACTCACGCCAATCACGGCGCCTTTCTCGGCCAGAATTTTTTCCTTGCTCCAGCCTTCTTTGAGCAGGTCGATGGCTTCTTGTGGGTTTGGGCCGAAAACCTTGTACAGGTGTTCGACCACGATCTTTCCAGACTGCATGGGACGTTTCCCCTTCAATCGATACTCAGCTCACTCTGGCACTGCCGGGCACGCATCATCGAAGCGTAGAACAGCTGTGTCAGGTTTCTGATACCTGTGTGGGTGTTTGCTGGGTTTCGAGGCTGGCGAACGCCTTGCCGCAGGCGTGGGGAGTGACATCCGGGCACACTGCGGCGCACGCGGTTGATGGCGATAGCTGCCAACTGCGTCGTTGCATGATGCTCATGAATGACCTTGCCTTGCCGTGCTGCAAACCGCTTTCCAAACCCTCTGGCAGTGCTTTGAAGCCCGTTCCCTTGGGATTTCATGCGCCGTCCTGGCGCATGCGTACATCCGAAATTTCTTGTTGGTCTGGCCCCGATTGCAGGTGAGCCAGCACTTGTTCTGTTCTTCGGTCCGGGGCGGTGGGCCCCAGTCTGCCGTTCCTCCTCGGGATACGGCAGCGACGTCATCGGCTGACTCAACGATATAGCCTTGAAGCCTATGCAATTGTCGGTTTGCGACTCTGACGTGCTGGGCGACGACATACCCTGCACGCGATTTATATTCCCGTCCCCATGACGTTTTCTGGGCTCCTGATTTCACTGCTCGGTACTGTCTCGAATCTGCTTCGGCTGTCTGCCTAGAGCGGGTTTCAAGAACAGCCCTTTAAAACCTTAACAGACTTTTTTGTCCCTTGGCCAAGGCTGGAGGCCGCGCCGGGCTTGGTTTTCGGCTTTTGATACGGAGCGCAGCCAGCGTCCCTTGGGGGCTGTGGCGATGTTGAAAAAAATTTACAGAAGCGCGCAAACAGCCGTTGCGTGCAGAGCGAAAACAGCTGCTTGCGGAACATGACCAAAGGGTCATCCAGTCGTCATCCTCCCGCGGAGCGCAAGGTGTTGTGGATGCCGGTGATAAATCGATGAAAGCCAGTTAAATGCCTGCAATTTTTCCGCTTTTCGAGGTTTTTAGTTGATTTCAGTTGTTCGAAGTCAGGGGAGTACCGAACGCGGCAGTTATGGGTGCGCCCTGATAGCGGGTCACGCCGTTGAGCCAACTGGCGATCACCTCGGGGTTTTCCTCGATCCACTGTTTGGCCACGCGGCGGCGGTTGGTGTTGCCTTCAAGTACCGCGCTCATCAGATGGTTCTCCGCAGAAATGGTGAACGTCATGTTGCGAAATAGCTTCGCCAGGTTCGGGCATTGCTGGCTGAAGTTGCCGCGTGCCACGGTGTTGACCTGCGCCGCGCCGTAGTTGGGGCCGAAGTAATCGTCGCCTCCGGCCAGATAGTTCATCTTCAGACGGTCGTTCATCGGATGGGGTTCCCAGCCAAGGAATACAGCCCATTTATCCAGTCTCTGGGCGCGTTCGACGTGGTTGAGCATGCCGATCTCGCTGGATTCGACCAGGGTGAAACCGGCCAGTCCGAAGGTGTTGTCGCGAATCATGCCTTTGACCATCTCGTTACCTTCGTTACCAGGTTCGATACCGAAGATCTGTCCGCCAAGTTCATCCTTGAAACGGTGGATGTCGGCGAAGTCCTTCAGTCCCGCCTCATAAGCAGGAGCAAGCACCGCAAGGGTGTAGCGAACAGTCGGCAGGTTGGTATGCAGTTTTTCGATCTTGCCGCTATCGATATGACCTTGAACGAGTTCCGCTTGCGCCGGCATCCAGTTACCGAGGAATACGTCTAACTGGCCCTCCGACAGGCCGCGATAGGTCTCGGGCAGCGACAGGCGCTGGACCTGCGTGCGATAGCCAATCTCGCCCAGTACCAGGCGAGCGACCGCAGTGGTCATGGTGATGTCGGTCCAGCCGACATCGCTCAGACGGACCTGCTCGCAGCGTCTGTCTTCAGCGGCCTGTAGTGCGGTGGACGAGATGAGGGTAATCGCGGACAGCAGTTGGGACAGTCTCTTCATGGGCTTACCTGTGTATGTGGTGGCCAGGACCTGATTGAAAAATCCTCTGGAGCGCGTGCGCGTTATTTCGTAGCAAGAGGTGGGCCGTTAGCGCGCCTGAAAAGCGACCTCGGCATATCGAAACGAGACGCGGCTGACTGGCACCATGGCTAAGGCCGCTAATGGGCATGCGCTTGGTCGGTGCTGGGTGCGGCCATCAGACTTCCGAGCTGTTTGGGAGCGGCGTTGTCGTTACCAGGATATTGATCAGTGAGCGCAGGTGGGGTCATGGGATGATGCATAACCGCGTGCGGGTAGATGGCTAGAACGCTACGTTCTAGGTGGGTCAAAAAGGTCATCACGAGTATCTGGGAGCTCGCGCAGAGGGCTGGCAACTGGAGCAATCGGGCGCTGACCTTTGCTGGTGCACCGTTCGCTCGCGACATCCTCTTTCGCGAGATTTTGGTGCGGCGCAATAGGGCCTCTTTATCAGTGTTAGTGACTGATCGGTCGCGGTTGTTACCGCCCGTGCGTTACTGCCAGGGCATGCTGTCGTAGCACGTTGCACGGCAAGTGCTACCGAAATGCTCAAGCCCCCGAGCCATGGGGCTTTGCGGGGAAGGCTTCGCTCCCTTTGGCGGACGCAAAAGCCGGTGTTGGCGGGCCATCCGTCAATGGCGATTTATTTTTGAATGCGCAATCAATTTAGGCATGGCGTTTGCCTAGTCATTTCCATCTAATCTGGTTGGCGTGACCGGACCAGAACAAAACAGAACCTTGCCTCGAGCAGGGTTCACACCGTGCTTAGCGTGAGGGTTTCATCGATGTCGCAGTTCAGCCAAGGGGGCCAGCCCCAGAACCGTGTGTCTCAGTCCATTGGCTTCCTGCTTCTGGATAACTTCACCCTGATTTCCCTGGCCTCGGCTGTGGAACCTCTGCGCATGGCCAACCAACTTTCCGGCAAGGAGCTGTTTCGCTGGCACACCCTGACTCACGACGGCCAACCGGTCAGTGCCAGCGATGGTTTGCAGATCACGCCGGACGCTGCCATGCAGAACGCGCCGACACTGGACGCAGTGATCGTATGCGGCGGTGTGGACATCCAGCACAGCGTCAAACGCGAGCACATCAGCTGGCTGCAGCTGCAGGCGCGCCAAGGTCGTCAGCTGGGTGCGGTGTGCACCGGCAGCTGGGCACTGGCCAAGGCCGGTTTGCTCGACGGCTATGACTGCAGCGTGCACTGGGAGTGTCTGGCCTCGATGCAGGAAGCCTTCCCGCGTGCGGCCATCACCACGCGCCTGTTCTCCATCGATCGCAATCGTCACACCAGTTCGGGTGGCACCGCCCCGATGGACATGATGCTGCACATGATCGGCCAGCAGCATGGTCGCGAACTGGCTGCCGGCATCTCGGAAATGTTCATCTACGAGCGTATTCGTAACGAACAGGATCACCAGCGCGTGCCGCTCAAGCACATGCTCGGCAGCAATCAACCGAAGCTGCAGGAAATCGTCGCGTTGATGGAAGCGAATCTGGAGGAGCCGATCGATCTCGACGAGCTGGCCTGCTTCGTCGACATTTCGCGCCGTCAGCTGGAACGTCTGTTCCAGAAGTACCTGCACTGCTCGCCATCGCGCTACTACCTCAAGCTGCGCCTGATCCGTGCCCGTCAACTGCTCAAGCAGACCAGCATGTCGATCATCGAAGTGGCATCGGTCTGTGGTTTCGTTTCCACGCCGCACTTCTCCAAGTGCTACCGCGAGTACTTCGGCATTCCGCCGCGTGACGAGCGCGCCGGCCAGCAGGGCAACAATCTGGTCGTGCTGTTGCCGATCCCGGATCAGCAGGTCAATTCCAGTGCGGTACTGGCGCTCAGCCGCGCCCAGGGTGAATCCACCTTTGCCAGCGTGCGAATCTGAGTCTGATCACTCTGCAATGAAAACGGGGCGCCAATGGCGCCCCGTTTTGTTTCTATGGTCATCGCTGCAGGCCAGATGCCATAGGCGATCATCTATCAGACCGGTTTCGGCACCAGAGCCGGCAGCAAGTGGCGACTGATGGCTTCGCGCACATTGGGGAGCAGGGTGGCGCTACCGCCGAGGAGTTCTTCAACCAGGCGGCGCAGGGCGACTGCGCGCTCCTGACTGAGGCCGCTGACGGCCAGTTCACACGCCTGCTCCGGCGAGGCGCCTGGTGGAATGCTCAGGCCCAGGGCTACCAGGCGTTCGCGGAAGTCTTCCTGGTCGATCAGGTCGGCATGCATCATGGTCGTAGCTCCTTGTGGCAATGCAGGCATTTAAACACGTAGGCGAGGCAGTCAGTGCAATGCGTGATAGCCGCTACTACCGCCTCGAGGCAACGAGCGCGAAAGGTCAGGAACGGGCGGCGTCACATGGGACTGTGACCCTGCTCTCCGGCGTTGCCATGACAACGCCGGCGGTCGTTCGAGCAACCCTCAGCGCAGTACGCCTTCTTCGAGCAACAGCTTGAAGATAGCTTCGGCGCCGTCTTGTGGCGAGACGTCCTTGAGTACCTGACCGCCACCGCCACTGGCCTTTGCGGTGGCGGCTTTCATCCGCTCCGCACCGGTCTTGGCCTTGATCACCTTGAGGCGCTTGGGGCGAGGCTTGGCGGGTTGCAGGCTGGCTTCGGCGAGGAGCGGGTCGTCCACCACTGCCACCTCATGGGCTTCGACCAGGCCGCGTCGGGCCGGACCGAATGCGCTTTGCCGGGCAACCGGTGCGGCGTTGTCGACGCTGGCAACGCACGGCAGGCGCACCTTGAGGCGACGACGCTGGCCGCGAGGCAGGGCCTGCAGTACTTGCGCCACACCGTTCTCAACCTTTTCCACTTCAGCCAGGCCGACGACCATCGGCCAGCCCAGGCGCTCTGCCAACAGGAACGGCAGCATGCCCGAGCCTTCGCCAGTCTCGGCCTGGCTACCGGTGAGCACCAGTTGGGTGCGGCTGCCTTGCAGGTAGTCGACCAGCAGCGGCAGGGCATCCGCGCTGTCCGGCTGCTCCAGTACATCGAGTTGCTCCAGGCCCATGCCCAGGTAACCGCGCAACGCGTCGGCCTGAGGATCGCCAGCATGCAGCAATTGCAGATTCTGCCCGGCCAGGCGCAGGCCGAGCTCCACGGCGCGGGCGTCCTGTTCGGCGCGGCGAGGGCGACCCGAAGTCGGGTGGGCGCCGACCGAGACCAGGGCGACGATATTCAGATCAGTCATTTGGGCAACCTCGAACCGTGGGAGCGGCTTTAGCCGCGATATGGCCATACGCGCGATCAGTCGCGGCTGAAGCCCCTCCCACGGGGGCGTATTGGTGAGGATCAGGCCGCATCACGTTTGGCCTCCTGGCGCCAGGCGGCGACGCGCTCGATCAGGGCCTGGAGGATCACGGCCGAATCACCGATTACCGACAGGTCTGCACGTTTGATCATGTCGCAGCCCGGATCCATGTTCACCGCCACCACCTTGTCGCAGGCGCCGATGCCCTGCAGGTGCTGGATTGCGCCGGAAATGCCCACGGCGATATACACGCGGGCAGTGACCCAGGTACCGGTGGCGCCAACCTGACGGTTACGCGGCATGAAGCCATCGTCCACCGCCACGCGCGACGCGCCTTCGGTGGCGCCGAGTGCGGCGGCGGCCTGGTGGAACAGCTCCCAGTCCTTCACGCCGTTGCCGCCGGAGAGGATGAACTCGGATTCGGCCATTGGAATCTGCGCCGGGTCCACGGCCACCGGGCCGAGGTCTTCGATGCGTGGCAGGCTCTGAGCCACCTTGCTGGTCAGCTCCAGTGCACGTGCTTCATGACGGGTTTCGCTGACCGGCTCGGCGCACTCGGCAGCGGCCAGGATCAGGCGCGGCAGCGCGCGCTGAATGTCCTGCTGGCCGGAACCGGCACGGCCGGTGGCCTGCTCGTTGGCCACCTGCCAGACGCGGGTCGCCGGACGCTCGCCCAGCTTGGCGGCCAGACGACGGCCCAGTTCACCACCACCGGTTCGGCTGTCAGGCAGCAGCCAGTGACGCGGCGCCAGTTGCGCTTCGACGGCGCTGAGGGCCAGTACGCGGGCTTCCGGCGAATAGCCGGCAAAGGCTTCGCCATCGATGCGCAGCAGGCGATCGACGCCGGCGGTATCGAAGGCGGCTTCCTTGTCTTCACCGAACAGCACGGCGACCACGGCACCGCCATCGGCGGCGAGCTTGTGGGCCAGGCCGAGCAGGTCCTTGTCGTGGCTGGACAGGCGGCCACCGACCATGTCGGGCACGACCACGATGTGGTAGGCCGGTTGCTCGACCACGTGCAACGGCAGTTGCACTTCCACGCTGGCACTCTGGCGCTTGCCGCTGGTGCCCTGCTGGGCGCCGCTGCGGTCGATGCGCTTGATGCCGGCCGGGCCGATGAAGCCGGCGGCCATGGCGTGCGGGTTCTTGCGGATGATGCCGTTGGGGCCCATCCAGCTGGTCTCGGCCTTCTGCATGGAGGCATGCAGCGGGTGCATGCGGTTGCGGGCTATCCATTCGGCGCGCGGGTCGCGGCGGATGATGTCACTCATGATTGCACCTCCACCGCTTCACGCTTGCTATTCGGCCGCTTGGCCGGCACGTCGGTCGGTTCGATCAGCACTTCGGCAACCAGCTCGGCGATATCCTTGATCTCGGGACGCGGTGCGACCACGCCTTCGAGCATCGCGGTGCACTGCGGGCAGCCTACGGCGACCAGTTCGGCGCCGGTTTCCTTGATGTCGACCATACGCATGTCGGGGATACGCTGCTTGCCGGGGATGTCGGTGATCGGCGCGCCGCCACCTCCGCCGCAGCAACGCGAGCGGAAGCCCGAACGTTCCATTTCCTTGACTTCGATACCGATGGCCTTGAGTACCGAGCGCGGGGCTTCGTACTCGCCGTTGTAACGGCCCAGATAGCACGGATCGTGGTAGGTGACGCTGCCGGCCTTGCTCTGGCCGAGGTTCAGCAGGCCGTCACGGACCAGTTGTTCGATGTAGGTGGTGTGGTGCAGCACTTCGTAGTCGCCGCCGAGGGCACCGTACTCGTTCTTCAGCACGTGGAAGCTGTGCGGGTCGCAGCTGACGATGCGCTTGAAGCGGTACTTGCTCAGGGTGGCGATGTTGCGTTTGGCCAGCAGCTGGAAGGTCGCTTCGTCACCCAGACGACGGGCCACGTCACCGCTGTCGCGCTCTTCCAGGCCGAGCACGGCGAAGTCGACGCCAGCGGTCTTGAGGATCTTGACGAAGGCGCGCAGGGTACGCTGGTTGCGCATGTCGAAGGCACCGTCGCCGACCCAGAAGAGCACGTCGGCTTCCTGCTTGTCGCTCAGCAGCGGCAGGTTCAGGTCGGCAGCCCAGTTCAGACGACCGCCGGGAGCGAAACCGCCGGGGTTGTCGGTGGCGATCAGGTTGTCCAGTACCTCGGCACCCTTGTTCGGAGTGGCGCCCTTTTCCAGGGTCAGGTGGCGGCGCATGTCGACGATGGCGTCAACGTGCTCGATCATCATCGGGCACTCTTCCACGCAGGCGCGGCAGGTGGTGCACGACCACAGGGTTTCAGCATCGACCAGCGCCTTGCCTTGCAGCGAGACGATCGGCTGGTGTGGGCCGCCGCTGTGTTCGCCGAGCGGCTTGCCCGGGTATGGGCTACCGGCGAACTTGGCGTCGTTGCCGCCCGCCAGGCCGATGACCATGTCCTGGATCAGTTTCTTCGGGTTCAGCGGCTGGCCGGCAGCGAACGCAGGGCACATGGCCTCGCACTTGCCGCACTGCACGCAGGCGTCGAAACCGAGCAGCTGGTTCCAGGTGAAATCGGTGGGTTTTTCCACGCCCAGCGGCGCTTTGGGATCGTCCAGGTTCAGCGCTTTCAGGCCGGTGGAGCGACCCCCGCCGAAACGCTCGCTGCGACGGTGCCAGGCCAGGTGCAGGGCGCCGGCGAAGGCGTGCTTCATCGGGCCGCCCCAGGTCATGCCGAAGAACAGCTCGGACACGCCCCAGGCCACGCCAACGGCGAGGATGATGGCCAGAATCCAGCCACCGAAACCTTCGGGGAGGATGCCGGCAACCGGCAAGGTGGCGATGAAGAAGCTTACCGCGAACATCAGCAGGCTTTTCGGCAGACGCATCCACGGGCCTTTCGACAGGCGCGATGGCGGGTCCAGACGACGTTTGGCGACGAACAGGGCACCGACGAACATCAGCACCGTGGCGGCCAGCAGGGCGAAGCCGAGGATGCGGTTGTGCAGGCCGAAACCATGCACGAGGATCGCCAGTACGGCTGCCAGGACGAAGCCGCCAGCGGTGGCCACGTGGGTCTTGGACATGTACTTGTCGCGCTCGACCACATGGTGCAGATCGACCAAGTAGCGGCTCGGCATCTTCAGCAGGCCGCCAATCCAGTCGACCTTGGCCGGCCGGCCGCGACGCCACATGAAGAAGCGCTTCAAAGCGCCCAGCACGGCCAGTGCCAGGGCAGCGAAGAGCAGGATAGGGAGCAGGGTGTTCAACATCTTGTGGTCTCCTTCGCGGGACCGGAAAACAACACGGTTCAGTCCCCTCGCCCCTGCGGGGAGAGGGTTAGGGAGAGGGGGAGCAGACACCGCAAGTCACCGCCCAGCGGTCCCTCTCCCCCGGCCCCTCTCACATGAATGGGAGAGGGGAGACAAGCATCAGAAGTCCTTGCACAACCGCAGTGCGTCGTAGATCGCGGCATGCACGTTACGTTGAGCGACGCAGTCGCCGATGCGGAACAGCAGATAGCCGTCACCGTTCTCGGACAGGCAAGGCTGCGGCGCAATGGCGAACAGCGCTTCGACGTCGATCTGACCCTTGTTGCGCGAACCGTCTTTCAGAGCGTAGTAGAGGGTTTCGTCCGGACGGACGCCGTTCTCTACGACTACCTGGTCAACCACACGCTCTTCCTTGCCACCGGTGTACTCGTTCTCGAGCACGGCCACCAGCTTGTCACCTTCGCGGTAGACCTTCTCCAGCATCATGTCACCGGTCATGATGACTTCTTTCGGGTACATGCTGCGGTAGTAGGTCGGGAAGGTGGTGCCGCCCATGGCAACGCCCGGCTTGATGTCGTCGGTGACGATCTCGACCTGCGAGCCCTTGTCGGCCATGAAGTCGGCAACCGACATACCGGTGAATTCGCAGATGGTGTCGTACACCAGCACGTTCTTGCCCGGAGCAACCTTGCCCGAGAGGATGTCCCAGCTGCTGACGACCAGACCTTCATCGGCATGCCAGTGCTCGACCTGCTCGAGGAACGAGTGACCGCCGTTGGCCAGGACCACGATGTCCGGACGCAGGTCGAGGATGCTGGCTTCGTCAGCCGGGGTGCTCAGGCGCAGATCGACGCCCAGGCGAGCCAGTTCCAGCTGGAACCAGCGGGTGATACCGGCGATCTGGTCACGCTGCGGCGCCTTGGCGGCCAGGGTGATCTGACCACCCAGCTGATCCTGCTTCTCGAACAGGGTGACGTCGTGGCCACGCTCGGCAGCTACACGGGCAGCTTCCATACCGGCCGGGCCACCACCGACGATCACCACCTTGCGCTTCGGCCCGGTGGATTTCTCGATGATGTGCGGCACGCCCATGTATTCACGGGAGGTCGCGGCGTTCTGGATGCACAGTACGTCCAGACCCTGGTACTGACGGTCGATGCAGTAGTTGGCGCCCACGCACTGCTTGATCTGGTCGATCTGACCCATCTTGATCTTGGCAATCAGGTGCGGGTCGGCCATGTGCGCACGGGTCATGCCGACCATGTCGACGTAACCGCCTTCGAGGATGCGGGTCGCCTGGTTCGGGTCCTTGATGTTCTGCGCGTGCAGCACCGGAACCTTGACCACTTCCTTGATGCCGGCCGCCAGGTGCAGGAAGGGCTCCGGCGGGAAGCTCATGTTGGGGATAACGTTGGCCAGGGTGTTGTGGGTGTCGCAACCCGAGCCGACCACGCCGATGAAGTCCAGCATGCCGGTGGCGTCGTAGTACGCGGCGATCTGCTTCATGTCGTCATGCGACAGACCGTCCGGGTGGAACTCGTCACCGGTGATGCGCATGCCCACGCAGAAGTCGTCACCGACCTCGGCGCGCACGGCCTTGAGTACTTCCAGGCCGAACTTCATGCGGCCTTCGAAGGTGCCGCCCCATTCGTCGGTACGCTTGTTCACCCGCGGCGACCAGAACTGGTCGATCAGGTGCTGGTGCACGGCCGACAGCTCGACGCC
This sequence comes from Pseudomonas pichavaramensis, assembly GCF_050473265.1. NCBI lineage: Bacteria > Pseudomonadati > Pseudomonadota > Gammaproteobacteria > Pseudomonadales > Pseudomonadaceae > Pseudomonas > Pseudomonas pichavaramensis. The sequence continues at coordinate 151,599 of NZ_JBJKFJ010000001.1, forward strand.
GTCAAGACCGCCTTCCTTGGCCCGACGCGCGGCCTGGGCATAGTTGCCGATGATGCGCCAGATCTCTTCCACCTCGATGGTTTTGCAGGTGGCGCGGTGTACGGGTTCACGAATGCCGGACGGCGACATCAGGGTCGGCCAGTTGAAACCGTCCCAACGCGAGCGGCGGCCCATGTGGGTAATCTGGATCATGATCTTGGCGCCGTGCTTGTGCATGGCGTCAGCAAGATTCTGGAAGTGCGGAATGATGCGGTCGGTGGACAGGTTGACCGAGCTCCACCATTCCTGCGGGCTGTCGATGGCTACAACGGAGGAACCACCGCAGATGGCCAGGCCGATGCCGCCCTTGGCTTTCTCTTCGTAATACTTGACGTAACGTTCGGTGGTCATGCCGCCGTCGGTGGCGTAGACCTCGGCGTGCGCAGTGGACAGCACGCGGTTACGGATGGTGAGCTTGCCGATCTGGATCGGCTGGAACATTGCTTCGAAGGCCATTGCGGCACCCTCACGGTATTAGGGGTGTGGAAGGTGTCCTCGTCTCACGAGTCGGGCCCTTCACACGGCATCGTTATTGGTTGTTCAGAGCGGGCGGGTTACGAACAGGCCATCGTCGTGGCCTTCTTCGGAACCACCGTATTCCTGCACGGTGACGGTACGGATCGGGCTGCCTTTGGCGGCGAGAATCTGATCGATCGCGCCGGAGAACCAGCCGGTGAACATGTAGTCGACCTTGCGACCGCACTTGCCGTAGACGTAAACGAAGGCGGAGTGCTTGAGCTTGACCTCGGCGTAGCCGGTTTCCAGGTCCAGCTTCTGGGTTTCGAACAGGCCCCAGCCACGCTGCGACAGACGCTTCATGTAGTGCTCGAATACCGCAGCGCCTTCCAGGCCATGGCACTCGGCTTCTTTTTCACACCAGTGCCAGGCGGATTTGTAGCCGGCCTTGTAGAGGATTTCGGCGTACTTGTCGGCGCCGAGCACTTCCTCGATGCCCATGTGGTTGTTGACGAAGAAGTGACGCGGAACGTACAGCATCGGCAGGGCGTCGGTGGTCCATACGCCGGTTTCGTCGTCTACCAGGATGGGCATTTCAGGGGCATGAGTGGACATGTTGAGCAACTCCGAATTCAGTTCTGTGGTTGGGTAGCGGCGGCGCCGTCCACCCTGTGAAGCGGGCTGCGTATGACGCAGCCCGGGTTGGGCGTCACTCGCCCCAGACGTCGGCCAGAACGCGTACCCAGTTCTCGCCCATGATCTTGCGTACGACGCGCTCGGAATGGCCGCGCTTGAGCAGGGTTTCGGTCAGGTTGGGGAACTCGCCGACGGTACGGATGCCCAGCGGGTTGATGATCTTGCCGAAGTTGGTCAGGCGACGGGCGTAGCCCTTGTCGTGAGTCAGGTATTCGAAGAATTCCTTGCCGTGACCCTGGGTGAAGTCGGTGCCGATACCGATGGCGTCTTCACCAACGATGTTCATCACGTACTCGATGGCTTCGGCGTAGTCGTCGATGGTCGAGTCGATGCCCTTGGCCAGGAACGGCGCGAACATGGTCACGCCCACGAAGCCGCCGTGGTCGGCGATGAATTTCAGTTCTTCGTCGGACTTGTTGCGCGGGTGCTCTTTCAGGCCGGAAGGCAGGCAGTGTGAGTAGGTCACCGGCTTCTTCGACTCGAGGATGACTTCCTCGGAGGTTTTCGAGCCGACGTGCGACAGGTCGCACATGATGCCGACGCGGTTCATCTCGGCGACGATCTCGCGGCCGAAGCCGGACAGGCCGCCGTCACGCTCGTAGCAGCCGGTGCCGATCAGGTTCTGGGTGTTGTAGCACATCTGCACGATGCCCACGCCGAGCTGCTTGAACACTTCGACGTAGCCGATCTGGTCTTCGAACGCATGGGCGTTCTGGAAACCATAGATGATGCCGGTCTTGCCCAGCTCCTTGGCCTTGCGGATGTCGGCGGTGGTACGCACCGGCATTACCAGATCGCTGTTCTCGCGAATCAGCTTGCTGCTGGCGGCGATGCTGTTGACGGTGGCCTGGAAACCTTCCCAGACCGACACGGTGCAGTTGGCCGCGCTCAGGCCGCCCTTGCGCATGTCTTCGAACAGTTCGCGGTTCCATTTGGCGATGATCAGACCGTCAATGACGATGCTGTCGGCGTGCAATTCTGCTGGGCTCATCAGGCTGTCCCCTTGGGTTCTGCTGCGCCGAATCGGCTGTCGGCGCTTTGGGGGGAGCATATCCCTGGGCCTTTTGGCGCTATCGCGTAAAAACGACTGGGGGATTTCCGAAAACGTCAAAGCGGTCGCGGATAGGTAAGCGGGCTTCGGTACCTGGCGTTCGCTGCTGGGCCGGCGCTCGGGCGGCCCGTCTTAGCTGCTGGGCAGGGGGTGATCTTTGGGCGAAGCCTGTCGTTAGCGCCTATAAAGAATGGAAGCGAAACAGTTTGTCGTCGGCGTCGGTTTCAGTATGCATGGCGTCGTTGGAGTGCAATTTCTCTGGCGCGGGAATGGCAAGCTCCGCTAATGCCCATGCACGTGCGCGCAGACGCCCGGCTTTGGTCTTTTTAGATGGCGTCGGTCCTGCTCCGTGGCAGGCCAGATCGCCACAGCCGAAACCTCCAGGCCCTTATAAACCCAAGCATGGCCTGTGACAGAGGAACGCTGTAATGCCTGATGAGACGCTTCACCTGCCATCGATCCAGCGTGTGCTGGAACGCGAGAAGGATACGCCCGGCGCTCTTCTGCCGATTCTCCACGCCATCCAGGAGGATGTCGGCTACGTACCTGACGTTGCCGTCGGCGAAATCGCCCATGCACTGAACCTGACCCAGGCCGAAGTGCGCGGCGTGATCAGCTTCTACCACGACTTCCGTACCACCGCGCCGGCCAGGCATACGTTGCGCCTGTGTCTGGCTGAGTCGTGCCAGAGCCGCGGTGCCAAGGACCTCGCTGCGCAGGTGCGTGAGCACCTCGGTCTCAATGACCACGGCACCAGCGAAGACGGCCAGATCAGTCTGCGTCCGGTCTATTGCCTGGGCGCCTGCGCCTGCTCGCCGGCCCTGGAGCTCGATGGTCAACTGCACGCGCGGGTAACGCCCGAGCGCCTGCAGCAGTTGGTCGACGGTTGCCTGGAGAAAGCATCATGCTGAAGCTTTACGTACCCTGCGATTCGATCGCGCGTGCCGTTGGTGCCGATCAACTGGTTGCTGCATTGAGTGATGAGGCCGCACGTCGTCAGTTGCCGGTCGAGATACAGCGCACCAGCTCGCGTGGCATGTACTGGCTGGAGCCGCTGCTGGAAGTCGACAGCGCCGAGGGCCGTCTCGGCTTTGGCCCGCTGGCTGTCGATCAGGTCGGGGCGCTGCTCGACGCTCTGGAAAGTGGCGGCAGTCAACATCCGACTGGCGTCGGCCTGGTCGAGGAGCTGCCGTTCATCAAGAGCCAGCAGCGCCTGATCTTCGCCCGCGCCGGCATCACCCGCCCCACCGCGCTGGAGGACTACCGCGCCACTGGCGGTTTCGAAGGGCTGACCCGTGCCATCGGCATGGACGGTGACGCCATCGTCGCCGAGGTACTCGACTCCGGCCTGCGTGGCCGCGGCGGCGCTGCCTTCCCGGCCGGCATCAAGTGGCGCACCGTGCGTGGCGCCAAGGCCGCGCAGAAGTACGTGGTGTGCAACGCCGACGAAGGCGACTCCGGCACCTTCGCCGACCGCATGCTGATGGAAGGCGACCCCTTCGTGCTGATCGAGGGCATGGCGATTGCCGGCCTCGCGGTCGAAGCCACCATGGGCTACGTCTACGTCCGCTCCGAATACCCGCAGGCCGTGCAGGCACTGCGTGAAGCCATCGAGGCCGCCCGCGCCGCCGGTCTGCTCGGTGCCAACGTGGCCGGCAGCGGTCGCGCCTTCGACATGGAAGTGCGTGTCGGCGCTGGCGCCTATATCTGCGGCGAGGAAACCTCGCTGCTGGAATCCCTCGAAGGCAAGCGCGGCACCGTGCGCGCCAAGCCGCCGTTGCCGGCGCTGGAAGGCCTGTTCGGCCTGCCGACCCTGGTGCACAACGTGCTGACCCTGGCCTCGGTGCCAGTAATTCTCGCCCGTGGCGCCGCGTTCTATCGCGACTTCGGCATGGGCCGTTCGCTTGGCACCATGCCGTTCCAGCTGGCCGGCAACATCCGTCAGGGCGGCCTGGTCGAGCGCGCCTTCGGTCTGACCCTGCGCGAGCTGGTGGAAGGCTACGGTGGCGGCACCGCCAGCGGCCGGCCGATCAAGGCCGCGCAGGTCGGCGGCCCGCTGGGCGCCTGGGTACCGCCGTCGCAGTTCGACACCCCGCTGGATTACGAAGCCTTCGCCGCCATGGGCGCGATGCTCGGTCATGGCGGTGTGGTGCTGGCCGACGACAGCCTCGATATGGCGCACATGGCGCGCTTCGCTCTGGAGTTCTGCGCCGAGGAGTCCTGCGGCAAGTGCACGCCCTGCCGGATCGGCTCGACCCGTGGCGTCGAGGTGGTCGACCGCTTGCTGGCGGCGACCGATGACGCCGCCCGTGACGAGCAGGTGATCATCCTCAAGGACCTGTGCGACACCCTGACCCACGGTTCGCTTTGCGCACTCGGCGGCATGACCGCTTTCCCTGTCAGCAGTGCACTCAAGCACTTTCCTGGCGACTTCGGGCTGAAGACCTCGGAGGTATAGAACAATGATTAATTACTTCGATCCTGCCATTGATACCGACTTCGGCACCCCCGCTCGTGAGAGCGAGGTGCAGGTCAGCCTCAACATCGACGGCCGCAGCATCAGTGTGCCGGCCGGCACCTCGGTGATGCGCGCGGCCACCATGCTCGGCACCACCATCCCCAAACTGTGCGCCACCGACAGCCTGGAAGCCTTCGGCTCCTGCCGCATGTGCCTGGTCGAGATCGACGGCATGCGCGGCTACCCCGCCTCCTGCACCACGCCGGTCAGCGAGGGCATGGTAGTGCGCACGCAGACCTCCAAGCTGGCGACCCTGCGCCGCAACGTGATGGAGCTGTACATCTCCGACCACCCGCTGGACTGTCTGACCTGCTCGGCCAACGGCAACTGCGAGCTGCAGACCGTCGCCGGCCAGGTCGGTCTGCGCGAGGTGCGTTACGGCTATGACGGCGCCAATCACCTGAGCGAAGCCAAAGACGTTTCCAACCCCTACTTCGATTACGACCCGAGCAAGTGCATCGTCTGCAACCGTTGCGTACGTGCCTGTGAGGAAACCCAGGGCACCTTCGCCCTGACCATCGAAGGTCGCGGTTTCGAGTCGCGCGTGGCCGCTGCCGGTGGCGACGACTTCCTCAGCTCCGAGTGCGTGTCCTGCGGCGCCTGCGTGCAGGCCTGCCCGACCGCCACGCTGATGGAAAAAAGCGTGGTCGAGAAAGGCCAGCCCGAGCGCAGCGTGATCACCACTTGCGCCTACTGCGGTGTTGGCTGCTCGTTCCGTGCCGAGATGAAGGGCAACGAACTGGTGCGCATGGTCCCGGACAAGAACGGCCAGGCCAACCACGGCCACTCCTGTGTCAAAGGCCGTTTCGCCTGGGGTTATGCGACTCACCCGGACCGCATCACCAAGCCGATGATCCGCAAGAGCATCAACGACCCGTGGCAGGAAGTCAGCTGGGACGAGGCGGTCACCTACGCTGCCAGCGAATTCCGCCGCATCCAGCTCAAGTACGGGCGCGACTCCATCGGCGGTATCACTTCCAGCCGTTGCACCAACGAAGAGGTGTACCTGGTGCAGAAGCTGGTACGTGCTGGCTTCGGCAACAACAACGTCGACACCTGTGCGCGCGTCTGCCACTCGCCGACCGGTTATGGTCTGAAGCAGACCCTCGGTGAATCCGCCGGAACCCAGAGCTTCGACTCGGTGATGCAGGCCGACGTGATTCTGGTCATCGGTGCCAACCCCACCGACGCGCACCCGGTATTCGGCTCGCAGCTCAAGCGCCGCCTGCGTGAGGGCGCGCGGCTGATCGTCATCGACCCGCGTCGTATCGATCTGGTGGATTCGCCGCATGCCCGCGCCGACTTCCATCTGGCGCTGCGCCCCGGCACCAACGTGGCCATGCTCAACGCCCTGGCCCACGTCATCGTCACAGAAGGGCTAGTAAATCAGCCGTTCGTCGACGAGCGTTGCGAGCCGGCGGACTTCGCCCGCTGGAGCGCTTTCGTCAGCCAGGCGGAGAACTCGCCGGAAGTGCTTGGCCCTATCTGCGGCGTCGAACCCCGCCTGATCCGCGAAGCAGCGCGCCTGTACGCCACTGGCGGCAACGCGGCGATCTACTATGGCCTGGGCGTCACCGAGCACAGCCAGGGCAGTACCACGGTCATGGGCATCGCCAACCTGGCCATGGCCACCGGCAACATTGGCCGCGAAGGCGTGGGCGTCAACCCGCTGCGCGGGCAGAACAACGTGCAGGGTTCCTGCGACATGGGCTCCTTCCCGCACGAGCTGCCGGGCTACCGCCACGTGTCCAACAACGAAGTCCGCGCCCAGTTCGAACAGGCCTGGGGCGTGACCCTGCAGCCGGATCCGGGCCTGCGCATCCCCAACATGTTCGAGGCGGCGCTCGGCGGCACCTTCAAGGCGCTGTACTGCCAGGGTGAGGACATCGCCCAGAGCGATCCCAACACCCAGCACGTGACCGCCGCCCTGTCGGCCATGGAGTGCGTGGTGGTGCAGGACATCTTCCTCAACGAAACCGCTAAGTTCGCCCACGTGTTCCTGCCGGGCAGCTCCTTCCTCGAGAAGGACGGCACCTTCACCAACGCCGAGCGCCGTATCTCGCGCGTGCGCAAGGTCATGGAGCCGCTGGCCGGCAAGTCCGACTGGGAAGCCACCATCGCCCTGGCCAATGCGCTGGGTTACAAGATGGACTACCAGCATCCGTCGCAGATCATGGACGAGATCGCCAGCCTGACCCCGACCTTCACCCGCGTCAGCTACGCCGAGCTGGATCGTCACGGCAGCCTGCAGTGGCCGTGCAACGATGCTGCTCCGGACGGTACGCCGACCATGCACATCGAAGCGTTCGTGCGCGGCAAGGGACGCTTCATGCTCACCGGCTACGTGCCGACCGAGGAGAGGGTCAACAGCCGCTTCCCGCTGCTGCTCACCACCGGCCGTATCCTCAGCCAGTACAACGTCGGCGCGCAGACCCGGCGTACCGACAACGTCGCCTGGCATGAAGAGGATCGTCTGGAAATCCACCCGAGCGACGCCGAAAGCCGCGGTATTGCCGACGGTGACTGGGTTGGCGTGGGCAGCCGCTCCGGGCAGACCGTGCTGCGTGCCCGCGTCAGCGAGCGCGTGGCTCCGGGTGTGGTGTACACCACCTTCCACTTCCCGGAGTCGGGCGCCAACGTGATCACCACCGACAACTCGGACTGGGCGACCAACTGCCCCGAGTACAAGGTCACGGCGGTGGAGGTCACTCGCGTGTACCAGCCATCGGAGTGGCAGAAGCGCTATCAGGCCTTCAGTGACGAACAGCAGCGCCTGCTCAGCGAGCGCCGCAAACAAGAGAAAGCCGAGGTGCGCCGATGAGTGCGGAAAACCTGGTCAAGATGGCCAACCAGATCGCCCAGTTCTTCGCTACCGAGCCCGACCAGGTGCAGGCGGTCAAAGGCGTTCAGCAGCACATTCAGAGCTTCTGGACGCCAGCGATGCGTATCGAGCTGATGGCCTGGCAACTGGAGCGGCGAGGGGAAAACCTGCACCCGCTGGTTCAGTCCGCCCTCGCCGAGATGGGCCGCTCGGTGTAGCGCCCAGTCGTGCCCGAGCCCGGGCACTTGCCTGGCTCAGCTGTGGGGCGGGTGTTCGTGCCTGTCCCCGCTCGGCGTGCTGCCGAAGTGCGCCTTGTAGCAGCGTGAGAAATAGCTCGACGACTCGAAACCGCAGGCCAGGCTCACCTCGAGTACGCTGAGGTCGCTCTGGCGCAGCAGCTGGCGCGCCTTGTCCAGGCGCAGGCCAAGGTAGAACGCCGATGGTGTGGTGTGCAGATGGTGGCGGAACAGGCGCTCCAGCTGGCGCACGCTGACGCCGATCCTTTCCGCCAGCGTCTCGCAGCTCAGTGGCTGCTCGCTATGACTCTCCATCTCGCCGATGACCCGAATCAGCTTGCGGTTGCGCAGGCCGTAGCGACTGGCCACCTGCATGCGTTGGTGATCCAGGCGGGTGCGTATGCGGCTGACCACGAACTGCTCGGAGATCTGCACCGCCAGTGGCTCGCCATGATCCTGACCGATCAGATCCAGCATCAGGTCGAGGCTGCTGGTGCCGCCCGCGCTGGTGATACGCCGGCCATCGATCTCGAACAGCTCCTGGGTCACCTGCAGCACCGGATAACGCTCGCGGAAGGCGTCGATGGCTTCCCAATGCAGGGTCAGGCGCTGATGCTGGAATAGTCCGGCCTCGGCCAGCACGAAGCTGCCGGTATCGATGCCGCCCAACACCTTGAATTCCGTTTCGCAGCGCTGCAGCCAGTGAGCCAGGCGGTTGTCATAGTGCGCCAGTGGCTCGAAGCCGGCGACCACGAACAGGGCTTCACTCGCCTCCGTCAGCTCCAGCGCGCCGTCCACGTTGAGCGACATGCCATTGCTCGCGGCCACGGCGTTGCCATCACGGCTGAGCAAGTGCCAGCGATACAACTCGCCACGAAAGCGGTTGGCCACGCGCAGCGGCTCGATCGCCGACATCAGGCCCATCATGGAAAAGCCGGGCAGGAGCAGGAAGCAGAAAGTCTGGGTCATCATCGCTCCGGGTGTCTCCGGCAGGAATCTGCCAGAGATGGCGCATAAAAAAGTCGCTACAGGTCAATTAATAGTCGGATAAGTTCGAATGTTGTGCCAGTGGCCGGCGTAAGGTGGTGTCATCGGGAGACGAGATCCCCGAGCACGGTGGGGGCCACGAGCCTCTAGAAGAACGAAATAGAACCGCTGTGACACGATGAGGAGCACCCAGATGAAAGGTCTTACCGCGCTGGCCGCGTGCTGCACCCTGAGCCTGTTCAGTACCTCCCTGCTGGCCGATGACGCCAGTTGCAAGAACGTTCGCCTCGGCGCCGTCGGCTGGACCGATGTGGTGGCCACCACCGCTGTAGCCAGCGAGTTGTTGCAAGGCCTCGGCTACGAGACCAAGCAGACTCAGGCTTCGCAACAGATCATTTTCGCCGGCATCCAGAAAGGTCAGGTCGATGCTTTTCTCGGCTATTGGAAACCGATTATGGACGACAACATCAAGCCGTTCCTTGACGCCGGTGCGGTAAAGGTCGCTGCCGAGCCGTCACTGAGCGATGCCGTGGCTGTACTAGCGGTACCCAGTTATACCGCCGACAAGGGGCTCAAGACCCTGGCCGATGTGGCCAAGTTCAAAGAGGAGCTCGATGGCAAGATCTACGGTATCGAGGCCGGTTCCGGCGCCAACACGGCGATCCAGAAGATGATCGATTCCAATCAGTTCGGCCTTGGCGGTTTCAAGCTTGTCGAGTCCAGCGAAGCGGGCATGCTCGCTGCTGTCGGTCGTGCGGTGAAGAATGAAAAGCCGGTGGTGTTCTTCGGTTGGAAACCGCATCCGATGAACCTGTCGATGCAGATTACCTACCTCACCGGTACCGAGGACGTATTCGGGCCCAACGATGGCGCCGCTACCGTTTCCACCGTAACCGCCCCGGACTACGCCGAGCGTTGCCCCAATGCCAACCGCCTGCTGACCAGCCTGCGCTTTACCAGTGATCAAGAGGCGGCGTTGATGCAGCCGATCATGGAACGCAAGGCGCCGGAGCAGGTCGCGCGTGACTGGATCAAGGCCAATCCGCAGGTGGTCGATGCCTGGCTTCAGGGTGTGACCACCCTGGACGGCAAGCCTGCCAACGCTGCGTTGGTCGCCGGCAACTGACACAGAGGCGCCGGGCGAGCCGGCGCCGATTCCCCTCTTTGCATAACGCCTGCGGCTCTGCCGTCGGCCTCCGTTCGCCCCTGGAAAGGACAGTCGAAGATGAATTACGAGGTTATCGTCACCTGCGCGGTGACCGGCGCCGGCGACACCGTTGGCAAGCATCCGGCGATACCGGTCACACCCAAGGAAATTGCCGCTGCGGCCATCGAGGCGGCCAAGGCCGGCGCCACTGTCGCCCACTGTCATGTGCGCGATCCTTCGACCGGCAAACCGAGCCGTGACGTGGCGTTGTATCGCGAGGTGGTCGAGCGCATCCGCGAAAGCGATACCGACGTGATCATCAACCTCACCGCTGGCATGGGTGGCGACCTGGAGATCGGCGCTGGCGAGCAGCCGCTGGAGTTCGGCACTGGCACCGATCTGGTCGGCCCCATCGAGCGCCTGGCGCATGTCGAGGCGCTGCTGCCGGAAATCTGCACCCTGGACTGCGGCACCCTGAATTTCGGCGATGGCGACTTTATCTACGTCTCCACCCCGGCACAGCTGCGTACGGGCGCCAAGCGCATCACCGAGCTGGGCGTGAAGGCCGAGCTGGAAATCTTCGACACCGGCCATCTGTGGTTCGCCAAACAGATGCTCAAGGAGGGCTTGCTGGAAGACCCGTTGATCCAGCTGTGCCTGGGCATTCCCTGGGGCGCTCCGGCCGACACCACGAGCATGAAGGCCATGGTCGACAACCTGCCGCCAGGCATCACCTGGGCTGGCTTCGGCATCGGTCGCATGCAGATGCCCATGGTGGCACAGGCCATGCTGCTGGGCGGTCACGTGCGCGTGGGGCTGGAGGACAACATCTGGCTCGATCGCGGCGTACACGCCAGCAACGGTCAGTTGGTCGAGCGCGCCATCGAGATCATCGAACGCCTCGGCGGCCGCGCCCTGAGCCCGGCCGAGGGACGCGAGAAGATGAAACTCAAGGCTCGCGGCTGAAGCGGTACGCCGCCCGGCCCCTCCCACCTGGAGCAAGCTTGTGGGAGAGGCTTTAGCCGCGACAGCTGTAGCCCGGATGCAATCCGGGGCATTCCCTGACACCCATTCCCCGGATTGCATCCGGGCCACCGGAGTTCACCCATGACCTTCGTTACCGACATCAAGACTATCGCCGCCCTCGGCACCGGCGTGATCGGCGCCGGCTGGATCGCCCGCGCCCTGGCCCACGGCCTCGACGTGATCGCCTGGGACCCGGCGCCAGGCGCCGAGGCGGCACTACGCACGCGTCTGGCCAATGCCTGGCCCGCGCTGGAGAAAAAGGGTCTGGCTCCCGGCGCCTCGTTGGCGCGTCTGCGCTTCGTCGAGAGCATCGACGACTGCGTGCGCGATGCCGACTTCATTCAGGAAAGCGCGCCCGAGCGGCTCGAACTCAAGTGCGAGTTGCACGCCAAGATCAGCGCCGCCGCGCGCCCGAACGTGCTGATCGGCTCCAGTACTTCAGGTCTGTTGCCGAGCGAGTTCTATACAGGCGCCACCAATCCTGAGCGTTGTGTAGTCGGCCATCCATTCAACCCGGTCTACCTGCTGCCGCTGGTAGAGGTGGTCGGCGGTGCCAAGACCGCGCCAGAGGCGGTGCAGGCGGCGATCCAGGTCTATACCGCGCTGGGCATGCGCCCGCTGCACGTACGCAAGGAAGTGCCGGGCTTTATCGCCGACCGCCTGCTCGAAGCGTTGTGGCGCGAATCGCTGCATCTGGTCAACGACGGCGTCGCCACCACTGGCGAGATCGACGACGCGATCCGCTTTGGCGCCGGCTTGCGCTGGTCGTTCATGGGCAGCTTCCTGACTTACACCCTGGCTGGTGGCCCGGCTGGCATGCGTCACTTCATGGCCCAGTTCGGGCCGGCGCTGAAGTTGCCCTGGACTTACCTCGAGGCGCCGGAACTGACTGAGGACCTGATCGACGCAGTGGTTGAGGGGACCTCCGCGCAGCAAGGCGAGCGCAGCCTGGATGCACTGGAACGCTACCGCGATGACTGTCTGCTGGCGGTGCTGGAGGCGATCCGAACGACCAAGGCCAAGCATGGTTTCGAATTCGCCGAGTAACCGAGTCATTCCCGGTGCGCATGGCGCACCCTAACATGCCGAACCGCTTCCCTCTCCCGCTTGCGGGAGACGCCTGCAAGGATGCAGGCGTGAGGCCGATGCAGGACGCTAAAGCCAGGGGGCTGGGGGCGAGTGTGGTTTCTGGAGCCGCATGAATGTCTGACAAGCCACTGACCACCTACCAAACCACCATCTCCCCCGACTGGGTCGACTACAACGGCCACCTGCGTGATGCCTTCTATCTGCTGATCTTCAGCCATGCCACCGATGCGCTGATGGATGCACTGGGTCTCGACGAAGCCGGCCGTGCCCGCACCGGTCACACGCTCTACACCCTGGAGTGCCACCTCAACTTCCTGGCGGAGGTCAAAGAGGGTGAAATGGTGGAAGTGCGCACCCAGCTGCTGGCTCATGATGCCAAGCGCCTGCACATCCACCATGCGCTGTATCGCCCGGCAGAGGCCGTCAGCCTGGCGGAGAGCGAGCAGATGCTGATGAACATCGACAGCGCGGCCGGCCGCGCAGCGCCCTTCGATGAGCAAGTGGCTGGCAAGGTGCAGGAGTTGGCCGCGGTGCATCGGCCGTTGCCGCAGCCCGCCTGCGTCGGACGGCTCATCGGCCTGCGCCGTTAGCAAGCGCTTCGCGTTCAGGTTCGTGTAGGCGCCGCGCCCCGCGGCGAAGGCGAGAGCCGGCTACTTTGGCTTGTACGCGCAATAACCTGGCCGTGGCCCGACCTTGGGATGGTGGCGGCAGGTGTCCGGGCGTTTGTCGTAGACGGTGCATAGGCGCGTCTTGCGGTCCAGGAACAGGCAGTCGTTGTTGGACATGCGGGTCAGGGTAAAGATGCCCGACTTCTGGTTGAAACGCTCGATGGTGCCGTCCTTCTGCAGGCGCTTGGCGATGTTCTTGACGGGTTCGCTGCGTTCGAACTCGTCCACCAGTTCCAGGCGGATCAGATCGTTCAGGCGCACTTCCACGGGGAGGGTGCAGCAGCTGGACATGCAGCTGTGGCACATGTCGGCAGTGTATTTGGCCCAGGTTTCCAGGCGGTCGATTTCTGCGGCGGCTATCAGGCGGGGCTTGATCATGGTTGGCTTGGGGGCGGTCTGCGCCGCGTCGATCACGGGGCGGCGATGATAGCGGGCGCGGTGAATTTGTGAACCACCGGTCGGCGGCGGATTTTCCTTGTGCCTGTGATGGAGGTGGCAATCGTCTCTCTGGGTGTCGGGCTACGTGACTTCTATACTGGCGGGCACCTCGGGCTGCCTGCCGGGACGCGAGGCGACTTTCTCAACGGAACGGGACATGCTGCATGCAATGGATTTTCATGCTGGTCGGGTTGGTGCTCGGCACGGGCGCCAGTGAATCGCTAACCGGGGCGTTACTGGGCGGACTGATCGGCCTGAGTGTCGGCCAGGCGCTGCGCTTGCAGGGGCTCGAGCAACGTAACGTGCAGCTGACTGCACAGCTCAAGGAATTCGCCGAGCGTTTCGAGCGTGGCACACGGGCCATGCACGAGCGTCTGGTCAAGGTCGAGCAGGGTGAAGCTGGCGAGCCGGCGCCGGCTCCCGTGGCGGCGGAACCTGTTGTCAGCGCGCCTCCTGCGCCAGAGCCAGACCCCATCGTGGTGCAGGCGCCTCGGCCCGAACCAGAGCCCGAGCTGGATTGGACGCTGGATCCGCTGCCAGAACCCGTCACTCCGCAGCCCTCTCCACAACCCGTAGCAGCTGCCGCTTCGGTCGTGAATGAACCTGTTCCGGCTCCACAAAAAGGTCCCTGGCGCGAACAGGCGCCACGCGAACCCAACCTGATCGAGCGCGGTATCGACGCGGCGAAGGCCTGGCTGTTCGGCGGCAATACCGTGTTGCGCGTCGGTGTGGTGCTGCTTTTCCTCGGTCTCGCCTTCCTCCTGCGCTACGCCACCGAAGGCGTCGAGGTACCGGTGGAGCTGCGCTATATGGGCGTGGCAGCCAGTGCCCTGGTGCTGCTGGGCCTGGGCTGGTGGCTGCGGCTGCGTAACCGCAGTTATGCCTTGGTATTGCAGGGCACTGGTATCGCCGTGTTGTACCTGACGGTGTTCGCTGCCATGCGTCTGCATCCCCTGCTGGAGCCCGGCATGGCGTTGGGCCTGCTGGTGGCGGTGACGCTGTTTTCGGCCATCCTCGCGGTGCAGCAGAATGCGCTGAGTCTGGCAGCTGTCGCCGCGCTCGGCGGCTTTGCCGCGCCGATTCTCACCTCGACCGGCAGTGGCAACCATGTCGCCCTGTTCGCCTACTTCGCGCTGCTCAATGCCGGCATCTTCGCGATTGCCTGGTTCAAGGCCTGGCGCCTGCTCAACCTGATCGGTTTCGTCGGTACCTTCGGCATCGGTTTTGCCTGGGGGCTGCGTTCTTACATACCTGAGTTGTTGTGGAGCACCGAGCCGTTCCTGGTGTTGTTCTTCCTGATGTATGTGGCCATCGGCTTGCTGTTCGCCCGGCGCACCTTGCGTGACGCGGCGGATGCACCAGCTGCGCGTGACGAGTTGCTGCGCTGGTCACTGCGGCGTGGCGACTATGTGGATGCCACCACCTTGTTCGGCCCGCCACTGGTCGGCTTCGGCCTGCAGGTGGCGCTGGTCCGGCACATCGAGTTCGCGGCTGCGTTCAGCGCGCTTGGCCTGGGGCTGTTCTATCTGTTGCTGGCGCGTGTGCTCAAGGCGCGGGCCGGCGGGCGGGCCTTGCTGTTGGTGGAGACCTGCCTGGCCCTCGGTGTGGTATTTGCCAGCCTGGCCATTCCGCTGGCCCTCGACGCCAGCTGGACGGCCGCCGCCTGGGCGGTAGAAGGTGCCGGGATTTACTGGCTGGGTCTGCGCCAGCAGCGACCGCTGGCACGCGGTTTCGCCTTGCTGCTGCAGGTGGGGGCGGCGCTGGCGTTCGTCAGTGGCCTGGAGGTCGGTCTTTCCAGTTTGCTCGATGGCTCGCCGCTGGGCGCGCTGATGCTGGGCGGCGCATTGCTGTTCAGTTATTGGCAGCTGCGCCAGGCGCCGCAGGCGGCCAGTGCCTGGGAGGTACGCCTGTTGCCCTGGTTGGGGCTGGCTGGGCTGGCATTTCTCTATCTGATCGCACCGCTGACGTTCGCGGCCTCCGGCACCGCTATCGCCTGGGCGCTGGCAGGGCTGGCGACGCTGCTGATCGGCCTGCGTATCGCTGCGCCAAGCTTCGTCTACGCCGCCTTCGCCATCCAGTTGCTCGGTGGCTTGCTATTCCTGGGGCAGATGGCGCTGGACTCGCTGTTCGGTCGGGGCGGTTTCAGCGCTGGCTGGTTTGGCCTGCTGGCCGCCTCCATGGTCGGCTTCGGCCTGATCGCCGGCATGCTGCTGGCAGCGCGCGATCCACAGATTCGCGAGAATCGTCGACTGCTGGGTGCGCTGTCCTGGGTGATGCTGGCGGGCTTGGTGTTCATCAACCTGGCGGTATTGTTCGCGCTGCCCTGGGTGGCTGCCGCGGCGGTGTGGGCTAGTTCTGGGCTGTTGATCATGTGGCTGGCGCTGCAACTGCAGCAGCGCGCGGCTTTCTGGTTCAGTCTGGTGCTGCAGCTGTTCGCTGGACTGGCCTTTCTGGCGGCCGGGCCACTGCTGTTGACTGGGATCAGCCGCGAAGGCCTGACGCCGCTGGCGCATACCGGATTCTGGACGCCTGCTGCGCTCGGTCTGGCCGCACAGGTTGGCGCCTGGCGCCTGCACGCGCTGCTGCGCAGCGGGCGGCAAAGCGGGATCGATGGCGTCAGCCTGCAGCGCCTGGGGCAATTGCTGTTGGCCTGGGGCGCCGGCTGGTGGGCGCTGGCCGTGGCATCGGAGGTGCTGCGTTTTGTCTCGGCGGAGCTGCAGGCCAGTGCGCTGCTGGTGCTGGCGGCAGGTTCGGCGCTGATCTGGATGCTACTGGCGTGGCGTGCTCGTTGGCCCGAGCTGGCGGTCCTGTGCAGCCTACTGGCGCTAGTGGCAGGAACGATCCTGGCTTTCGCCTGGCACCCTTACTATCACCCGATGGCGAATTTCGGCTGGCTGGGTTGGGCTGCCGTGCTCGTGGTGCACTTGCTGGCGCTGAAGCGACTTGCCGGTCTGCTGCCGAGTAAGGCCGCTGGTATCGCCCACGTGCTCGGCTGCTGGTTGCTGATCGCTGTGCTGGCACTGGAGCTGCGCTACCTGCTGCTGAGCCTGGCCGATCATTACAATGCCTGGCGCTGGCTGGGTTGGGCGCTGCTGCCCACGGCCTATCTGTGGTTGATGGCGCGGGCACGCCAGTTGCCCTGGCCGGTGGCCAGCTTCGAGCGTGAATATCGCCTGTGGGCGGCTGCGCCGCTGGCGGCGTCGATGCTTGCCTGGTTCTGGCTGGCCAACGCCAATAGTGCAGGCGATAGCGACCCGCTGCCCTACCTGCCGCTGCTCAACCCGCTGGAGATTGGTCTGTTGCTGTGTCTGGGGGCGCTGTTCGTCTGGAGCCGCTTCGCCTTGCCGCGCTTCGGCCTGGCACCCGAGCGGGTGACGTTGCTGTTGCAGACGGTAGCTGGTGCCTCGCTGTTTGCCCTGTTCACCATGCTGGTGCTGCGCAGCGCGCATCACTGGGGCGGGGTGCCTTGGCACAGCGCAGCGTTGTTCGAGTCGATGCTGGTGCAGGCCGGGCTGTCCATCGTCTGGACTCTGATCGCCCTGGCGCTGATGCTGTTCGGCCACCTGCGTGCGCGTCGCGAGCTTTGGCTGGTCGGGGCGGCCCTGATCGCCCTGGTAGTGGCCAAACTGTTCTTCGTCGAGCTGGGCAATCGCGGTGGCCTGGAACGTATCGTGTCGTTTATCGGCGTCGGTGTGCTGCTCTTGGTGGTGGGCTATTTCGCGCCGCTACCACCGCGCCAGAGTACGCAGCCGGCCAGTAACGAGCAGGAGCCTGTCGCATGAGGGGCGTTCTTCTTGGCCTTTCGCTGGCCTTGTGCCTGAGCTGCACTGCCCAGGCAGGCGAGCAACTGCAGGATTTTCGTGAGACGGCCAGCCTGCAGCTCTCCGGAGAGGGGCCCTGGTACCGCCTGGAACTGCCGTTCGCCGTGCATCTTGCCTCCGCGCATAGCGACCTGCGCGATTTGCGGGTATTCGACGCTAACGGTCAGGTACAGGCCTACGCATTGATTGCCGCCAGCGGTAAGAACGTGGCGCACGAGCAGGAGCATGGCGTGCGCTGGTTTCCGTTACGTGGGCGCGCCGATGGGCAGGAGCTACCGGCGCTACGCGTCGAGCGCAATACCAATGGCACGTTGATCGAGTTGAACGACTCCGGTTCTGCCGAAGCCGGGCAACAGCTGCGCGGCTGGCTGCTCGACGCCAGCACCCTTGATGCGCCGCTGGTGCGTCTGACTTTGGACTGGAGCGGTGCCGAGGACGGATTTCAGCGTTTCAGCATTGAGGCTAGCGATGATCTGCAGCATTGGCGTAGCTGGGGTGAGGGGCAACTGGCCCGTCTGAGCTTCGCTGACGAGCGTATCGAGCAACGCCAGGTTGAGTTGCCGGGGCAGCGTGCACGGTATCTGCGCCTGCTCTGGCGCAGTCCGTTGCCAGCGCCTCAGCTGCATAGCGTGACCCTGCGCAGCCGACTCCAGAATCTGCAGCCCGCGCCATTGGTGTGGTCCGAGCCTCTGCAGGCGCAAGCAGGGAGCGATGAGCATTACCAATGGCAGCTGCCACAGGCACTCCCGCTGGAACGCCTGCGGGTCAACCTGGAGCAAAGTAATACGTTGGCACCCGTGCGTTTCGAGGCGCGAGCCAGTGACCAGGAAAGCTGGCGACGGCTGGCCAGCGGCGCGCTCTATCGGCTCCCCGAGGACGGCCGAGAGGTGCTCAACGATGAGCTGAGCTTGCCCGGCTGGCCGCTACGTCAGCTGCGCATGCAACTGGACCCGCGCGGCGGCGGGCTGGGGCAGGACAGGGTGGTCATCCAGGTGGCGCTGGGGGCTTCGCAGCTGGTGTTTCTGGCCCGTGGCGAGCCGCCCTATGTGCTGGCGCTGGGCAACGCCGACGCGCAGCCGGCGGCGCTACCTCTGTATACGCTGATTCCCGGTTACCAGCCTGAACGCTTGAAGCGTCTCGGCCTGGCGGAGCTTGTCGAGCCGCTGCAGGCCGCTGGCGAGGCTCAGGTCGCGGCACGATCCGACTGGCAGCGCTGGGGGCTCTGGGCTGTACTGCTACTGGGTGTTGGCTTGCTTGCAGCCATGGCTGCGAGCCTGCTGCGCGGCCAGCCGAGGGCCTGACAGGCTGCGGAGGACGAACAAAGCGCTGCTGCGGTAGGGCTTTTGCAGTATCTTAGCTGCCTTGCGCCAATCCAGCATTTGAGGTCAGGAAGGCCTTTGCGTATTCCGATTTGCGTCTTTATCCGCTTGCTTCGTGTCGATGCTGCAGCAGTCGACTGGCTCACCGTACCTGCGTGTACCGGGAGGGAGGCGTGATCCAGGCCTGCGTGGCTTCAGGTTGGAGTCTTTCGCCGCCAGTACTGTTGACGTTGCTGGTGTGCATCGGCGTCGTCGTGCTGGCGCGTTGGGTCACGCGTCAACGCGACTTCCCGGGGCGAGACAGTTTTATCCTGTTGCATCTGGCAAGCCTCTGGTGGATGGGCGCCGCCGCTCTGGAAATGAGCGTTTTCGCTGCCGACTGCAAGATGTTCTGGGCCAGCATGGCCTGGCCCGGCATCGTCTCGACTCCTACGTTCTGGGCCGTGTTCCTCTGGCAGTACGTCAATAGCATGCGCGCACCTCTGGCGCGCAAGAGCATTCTTGGGCTCAGTGTCGTACCGCTAGTGGTCTGGGGCATGGCGCTGAGCAATCCCTGGCATGGGCTTTTTTACGGCGCCGGCAGTGGGCCGATCGCTGACAGCCTTGGCGCACCGGTGCGCTATGAACATGGCCCACTGTTCTATGCCACTGCGGTCTACGTCTATCTGTTCATGGCCTTCTGCATGGGCGTGGTGACGCGTGCAGCGGCGCTCAGTCAGGGTTTGCATCGCCGCCACTATCTGGCCTTCGTGCTGGTCACCGCCGTGCCCTGGGTGGCCAACGTCGGTTATGTCGCGTTTGGCTGGACCCTGTTCGGCTTCGACCCGACGCCGTTCAGCTTTGCCTTCACCCTGGTGGCCTTCTCCTGGTTGATCGTGGGGGTGCGCCTGTTCGACCTGCTGCCGGTGGCCAGGCATCTGCTGCTTGAAGCCCTGCTCGATCCGGTGTTGGTGGTCGACCCCAGCGGACGGGTGATCGAGGCCAACCCTGCAGCGCTGAAACTCGCCGGACTGCAGCAGGGCTGGCAGGGCCGCGAGCTGAAACAGTGGCCGGTCTTCGGTGCTGACCTGCAGGCGCTGCTGCTGGAGCATGCCAGCGAGAATGATCGTCCGCTAACGCTGACCAGTGCCGCCCGCTACTACGAAGTACGTGTGCGTGCCATCGAGCGAGCAACTCGCCATGGCCCGACGTTGCTGGGTCATATGCTTTACGTCCGGGACGTGACCCAGCGGCACCTGAGTGAGTTGAAACTGGCGGAGGCGCTGGCGCTCAGTGAAGAACGCCTGCGCACCATTTCCTGCCTGCACGAGCAATTGCGTGAACAGGCCCTCTGCGATCCGTTGACCGGGCTGTACAACCGTCGCTATCTGGATGAATTCTTCGAGCGCGAGCTGGCCAGGGTGCAGCGCGAAAACCTGCCGCTGGCGGTGGCATTGATCGACCTCGACCATTTCAAGCGCCTCAACGACGAGTGCGGACATCTGGTTGGCGACGACGTGCTCAAGGCTGTCGCCCAGCATCTGCTGGATAACCTGCGCAGTACTGATGCCGTCTTCCGTATCGGCGGTGAGGAATTCCTGCTGATCTTGCCGGGGGTTGATCCCGACGAGGCGGGCAGTCGTCTGCAGAGCATCTGTTCGCAACTGGCTGCCCGCGAGATAGCCACACGCGGTGGCGATCAGCGTGTGACCCTGTCCGCCGGCCTGGCGCACTGGCCTCAGCAAGGGCAGGCGCTCGACGAGTTGCTGCACGCGGCCGATGCGGCGCTCTACCAGGCCAAAGGCAGTGGGCGAAACCGTGTTTGCAGCCTGCCTGTGGATGCTGCGGCCCGCCATCCATCCCGGCAGGCAGCATTACGCGGCGACTCGGGTTAAACTGCGCGCGATTTTTTCCCTTTCCGGAGTCGTCCATGTCCCGCGTCACCCTCAGTCGCTACCTGATCGAACAGACTCGCAGCCACAACACCCCGGCCGACCTGCGTTTCCTCATCGAGGTCGTGGCCCGGGCCTGCAAGGAAATCAGCCACCAGGTTTCCAAAGGCGCTCTGGGCGGCGTGCTCGGTAGCCTGGGCTCGGAGAACGTGCAGGGCGAAGTGCAGAAGAAACTCGACGTGATTTCCAACGAAATCCTGCTGGAGGCCAACGAGTGGGGCGGTCACCTGGCCGGCATGGCTTCCGAGGAAATGGACAACGCCTACCAGATTCCGGGCAAGTACCCGAAGGGCGCCTACCTGCTGGTGTTCGACCCGCTGGACGGCTCCAGCAACATCGACGTCAACGTTTCGGTCGGCACCATCTTCTCCGTACTGCGTTGCCCGGATCGTCAGGGCGAAACCGGTGACCTGGGCGAAGACGCCTTCCTCCAGCCGGGCACCGAGCAGGTGTGTGCCGGTTACGCCATCTACGGCCCGCAGACCATGCTCATGCTGACTCTGGGCAACGGCGTCAAAGGCTTCACCTTGGATCGCGAGCTGGGTAGCTTCGTGCTCACCCACGACGACATCAAGGTGCCGGAATCCACCAAGGAGTTCGCCATCAACATGTCCAACCAGCGTCACTGGGAAGCGCCAGTGCAGCGCTACGTCGGCGAACTGCTGGCCGGCGAGACCGGTCCGCTGGGGCGCAACTACAACATGCGCTGGATCGCCTCGATGGTTGCCGACGTGCATCGCATCCTCACTCGCGGCGGTGTGTTCATGTACCCGCGCGATGCTCGCGAGCCGGAAAAGCCGGGCAAGCTGCGCCTGATGTACGAAGCCAACCCGATGTCGATGATCATCGAGCAGGCGGGCGGTGTCGCCACCGACGGCCAGCAGCGCATCCTCGAAATCCAGCCGACCTCGCTGCACCAGCGCGTGCCGGTGTTCCTCGGCTCCAAGGAAGAAGTGCTGCGCATCACCGCCTACCACCGCGGCTGATCGATGCAGCCCTGGCAGCCACTGCTCGACTGGTGGTTCGCGGCGGACGAGCTTGGCGCGTCCGCCAGCGCCAGTGCCGTTTCGGCGGTGCGCCATGGCCTGTGGTTCGGCAAGCGCGACAGTCAGGACCGCGAGGCCGAGCGGCGTTTCGCCGGGCAGGTCGAACAGGCTCTGGCCGGTGAGCTGCAGGGGTGGGCGGACGAAGCGCCAGGTTGGTTGGCGCAGCTGATTCTGCTCGACCAGCTGCCACGCATGATCTTTCGCGATACGCCGCGCGCCTTCGCTGGCGATGCGCTGTCCCGTCCTCTGCTGCAGGCGGGCCTGGAGCGCGGTCTGGACCGTGCATTGACGCCGATCCAGCGGGTTTTCGCCTACCTGATCTTCGAACATGCCGAGGATCTGGCGCTGCAGGAGCGTGCCGTCGAGTTGTTTCGGTGCTTGTTGGACGAGGCCGCAGCGGATGACAGAGCGCAGTTCGCCAGCTTTCTCGATTTCGCCGAACGTCACCAGCGGGTGATTGCCCGCTTTGGCCGCTTTCCCCATCGCAATGCCATTCTCGGCCGTGCTTCCACGATCGAGGAACAGGCTTTTCTACGGGAACCCGGCTCGCGTTTCTGAACTCCAAGCGGGCAAGTCGTCGCCGGCTATGCCAAGCTTGCTGGCATCTTCCCATCAGGAGTGTCACCCCCATGAAGATGCGTTTCCTCGCCCTGTTCGCCTGCGCCATGCTGGCGGCCTGCAGCAAGGTCAATCAGGAAAACTATTCCAAACTCGAGGCAGGCATGAGCAAGGCCGAGGTGGAAAGCCTGCTCGGTGCGCCGGGCGAGTGTGCCGGAGCGCTGGGTGTGACCAGTTGCACCTGGGGCGACGACAAGGCCTACATCAGCGTCCAGTATGCCGGGGACAAGGTCATGCTGTTCTCCGGCAAGGGACTCAAATAGACAGGAGCCTCCATGCGTTCGATCATTCTCGCCAGTGCCGTTATCGCCCTCGCCGGTTGTGCCAACTCAGGCACTGGCAACATCTCCAAGCCTGAGCCGGAAACCGTCCAGGTCGACCTGCAGCGTTACCAGGGTACCTGGTACGAGCTGGCCCGCTTGCCGATGTTCTTCCAGCGCAATTGCGTGCAGTCCGAGGCCCATTACGGCTTGCGTGATGATGGCCGCATTGATGTGACCAACCGTTGCATCGATGAGGATGGTGAGTGGATAGAAGCCAAGGGTGTGGCCGAGCCGCAAGTCGAAGGACGCACCGATAAACTCTGGGTCAGCTTCGACAACTGGGCCAGCAAGTTGCTGCCGATCAAGGGCGAGTACTGGGTGCTTTATCACGATGAGGACTACCGAGTGGCGTTGGTGGGCCACCCGGAGCACAAGTATCTGTGGCTGCTGTCGCGTACGCCGGAAGTCGATCAGGAAACGCGTGACAAGCTGCTTTCGGTTGCCCGTGAGCAGGGCTACGTCACGGGGGATCTGATCTGGCGCCAGGCCGATTGACGGCCCATCGAGCGTAGCCGGATTGCGTCCGGGCTGCGGTTACTCCCATTCCAGGCGCGCCAGCTTCCATTCATCGCCTTCGCGCCACCATTCCAGTTTCACCGAATAGTGGCGCGCGGCGTCGGGGATCAGACCTTCGGCGCCGCTCATACCGACCTGGGCTTCTGTGTAGCCCTTGCTGCTGATGGCCTGATCGATCCAGCTGGTCTCACCCAGTGCGATGATCTTGACGTTCTTGTGGCGCAGGAACAGCAGGGTCATGGTGCGTTTGGCCCAGTCGCGGTCGAATTCCTGGCGGGCCTGGAAATCGTCGTGCAGTTGCTCCAGTACAGCGTTGGTGCGCTTGGCCTCGATATTCTCCTGCAGTGCCTGAACGGCTGCCTCCAGTGCCGCCTGCGGATCATCCTTGGCGCCGCAAGCACCAAGCATTAACGCGCTAAAAAGCACTAACGGTGCAAGTAAAAATCTTGCTGACATGCTGAACTCCCTTTTCATGGTTATGATGCCGGGCAGAGTGCGATACGGTAGTCGCAGCCCGCTAGCCAAGTGCCTGTTCATGATGTGCTGTACTGCCGCCTGATGGCGTTGAAAATGATCATGATCGCTGATTAACGGTTCCGGAACGGAGCGGTTCAGATCGGTCTCGCCAGCGTCCATTTCCAGCTCGATATGTCGCAGCGGATTCCAAGGAGCCCAACGATGCAGACTTTGTACCCGGAGATCAAACCCTACGCCCGCCATGAGCTGGCGGTCGAGTCACCGCACGTGCTCTACGTTGACGAGAGCGGTTCGGCTGATGGGTTGCCGGTGCTGTTCATCCACGGTGGTCCTGGCGCCGGTTGCGATGCTGCCAGTCGGCGTTATTTCGATCCGAACCTCTACCGCATCGTTACCTTCGATCAGCGCGGCTGTGGCCGCTCCACGCCACATGCGAGCCTGGAGAACAACACCACGCAGGCGCTGATCGCCGATATCGAGCTGATCCGTGAGCACCTGGGGATAGACCAGTTCGTGCTGTTCGGCGGCTCCTGGGGTTCGACCTTGGCGCTGGCATACGCCCAGGCGCATCCGCAGCGGGTGCTTGGGCTGATTCTGCGCGGCATCTTTCTCTGCCGTCCGCAGGAGTTTCGCTGGTTCTATCAGGAGGGCGCCAGTCGCCTGTTCCCGGATTACTGGGAGGACTATGTCGCACCGATCCCGGCAGAGGAGCGTGGCGACCTGATGCAGGCGTTCTACAAGCGTCTCACCGGCGCCGATCAGATCGCTCAGATGCACGCGGCCAAGGCCTGGTCGACCTGGGAGGGGCGCACCGCGACCCTGCGCCCGAACCCGCAGGTGGTCGACCGCTTCAGCGATACGCACCGGGCGCTGTCCATTGCCCGCATCGAATGCCATTACTTCGTCAACGACGCTTTTCTCGAGCCTGACCAACTGCTGCGCGACATGCCGAAGATCGCCCACCTGCCGGGCATCATCGTGCATGGTCGCTATGACGCCATTTGCCCATTGGACAACGCCTGGGCGTTGCATCAGGCCTGGCCCAATAGTGAGTTGCAGATCATCCGCGATGCCGGTCATTCGGCGGCCGAGCCAGGCATCACCGATGCGCTGGTGCGTGCCGCAGAAGACATGGCCCGGCGTCTGCTCGACCTGCCGCCGGAGGATGCATGAAGCTGCTGATCCAGCGTGTCACGCAGGCGCGGGTAGAGGTCGAGGAGGAAGTCGTCGGCAGCATCGATCAGGGCCTGCTGGCACTGGTCGGTATCGAGCCGCACGATGACCAGGCCAGCGTAGGCAGGGCGCTGCACAAACTGCTCGGCTATCGCGTGTTCAGTGACGAGGCCGGCAAGATGAACCTTTCGCTGAAGGACATCGGCGGTGGCCTGTTGCTGGTCTCGCAGTTCACCCTGGCGGCCGACACCAAAAGCGGGATGCGCCCCAGCTTCTCCAGTGCAGCGCCACCTGCCCAGGGCGCTGCTTTGTTCGATGCATTGGTCGAACGGGCGCGCAGCGAGCACGGAGTGGTGGCCACCGGACGTTTCGGCGCCAACATGCAGGTGCATCTGGTCAACGATGGGCCGGTGACCTTCTTGTTGGAGGTGTGAGCCTGGCGTTGAGGGAGCGGTCAATCCTCAACGCACCTTCACGGCTGTCGCGGCTGAAGCCCCTCCCACAAGAACGTGGAGCGCTGGAG
Organism: Pseudomonas pichavaramensis; assembly: GCF_050473265.1. NCBI lineage: Bacteria > Pseudomonadati > Pseudomonadota > Gammaproteobacteria > Pseudomonadales > Pseudomonadaceae > Pseudomonas > Pseudomonas pichavaramensis. Next base: position 176,518 of record NZ_JBJKFJ010000001.1, read on the forward strand.
AAAACAGGCATGCCACAACCCTGTGGAGGGGCTTCAGCCGCGACTAACAAATCAGCGCTATGCATACTCACGCAGCAGTGCTCAGGGTGGACAACGCGAAGCTTGTACAGCCCAGTGCATCAGAACAACCTGGCCAGTAACACCGGCACGGCGGTTTCCACCCGCAAAATGCGTTCGCCCAGTTGCACCGGCTGCAGGCCTGCGGCCTGTTGCAGCAGCTCGATTTCGTAGGGTATCCAGCCGCCTTCGGGGCCAATGGCCAGCGTCACTGGCTGTTCCACTGCACGGGGGCAGGCTGGGTAGTCGCCTGGGTGTCCGACCAGGCCGAATGTGCCAGCTGCCAGGGCCGGCAGACGGTCCTCGACGAAGGGTTTGAAGCGTTTCTCGATCACCACCTCGGGCAGCACCGTGTCGCGCGCCTGTTCCAGGCCGAGGATCAGCTGTTCGCGGATCGCAGCGGCATCGAGAAACGGGGTTTGCCAGAAGCTCTTTTCCACTCGGTAGCTGTTGACCAGAATCAGGCGCGGCACACCCATGGCGCTGACCGTCTGCAGCACCCGCTTGAGCATCTTCGGGCGGGGCAGGGCGAGTATCAGAGTCAGGGCCAGTTTGGCCGGTGGCGGCTGGTCGAGGCTGACCTGCAGTTCGGCGTGTTCGGCATCCAAGGTGATCAGCCTGCCTTCGCCCATCAACCCGTTGAGGCGCCCGACGCGCAAGCTGTCGCCTGCCTCGGCGCGGTGCACTTCATGCAGGTGCTTGAGTCGCCTGCCGCTCAGACACACACGATCGACGCCGACGAAGTCGGCGTCTTCCAGCAACAGGAGGTTCACGGTTGTTGCGCGGGTGGCTGGTCTTCAGGCTGGCTGTCGTCTTCTGCCGGCTGCTCTTCGCGTTTGCGCTTGACCAGGGCACCGGCGAGCAGGCCGCTCTCGAACAGCAACCACATGGGCAGGGCCAGCAGGGTTTGCGAGAAGACGTCTGGCGGCGTCAGCACCATGCCGACGACGAAGCAGCCGACAACCACATAGGGGCGGCTCTTGCGCAGGGTGGCAACGTCGACCAGGCCGACCCAGATCACCAGGAAGGTGGCGATCGGAATCTCGAAGGCCACGCCAAAGGCGAAGAACAGGGTGAGGACGAAGTCCAGGTATTGGCCGATGTCGGTCATCATCGCCACCCCTTCCGGGGTCACGCTGGCGAAGAAGCCGAACATGATCGGAAATACCGCGAAGTAGGCGAAGGCCATCCCTGCGTAGAACAGGAAGATGCTCGAGATCAGCAGGGGAACGGCGATACGCCGCTCATGGGTGTACAGCCCCGGTGCGATGAAGCCCCATGCCTGGTGCAGGATTACCGGCATACCGAGAAACAGCGCGCACATCAGGGTCAGCTTGAAGGGCGTCAGAAACGGCGAGGCGACACCGGTGGCGATCATCGTCGCGCCCGCCGGCAGGTAGGCGCGCAACGGCGCCGCGACCAGGGCGTAGATGTCCTGAGCGAAATAGAACAGGCCACCGAAGATCAGCAGGATGATGATCACGCAGCGCAGCAGGCGCGTACGTAGTTCGGTCAGGTGCGAGACCAGGGGCATTTCCTGATCTTCTTCCGGCTTTCTGCTCATGGCTGGGGATTTTTGTCCTGAACGCTCGGAGCGGCTTCGCTGCTCGGTTTTGCACTGGTGTCGGCGGTGGGCGGGGTGCTGCTCCCCGTGCCGAGAATGTCCTGCTTCATCGATTTCATCTCGCGCTCGAGTTCGAGAATCCGCTCGTTATGCAGCTGGCGACGGATCTCGTCGGCGCCAATTTCGCGCTCGACCTCGGCCTTGATCGAGTTGAAGCTGCGCTTGATTCGACCTATCCACAGGCCAGCCGTGCGCACCGCCCCAGGCAAACGCTCAGGGCCGAGCACGACCAGTGCGACCAGACCGACCAGCAGAAGCTCGGTAAAACCAATGTCGAACATGGCTTAGTCTTTCTTCGCTGGCTCTTCGACCTTGCGTGCCTGGGCGTCGATGGTCTGGCCCTTGTTATCTTCGACGGCCGGCTTGTCGGCCTCGTTGTTGTCCATCGACTTGCGGAAGCCCTTGATTGCGTCGCCGAGGTCGGAACCAAGATTCTTCAGGCGCTTGGTGCCGAACAGCATGACGACGATGAGCAGGACGATCAGAAGTTGCCAGATGCTGATTCCACCGAATCCCATGATGTGTTCTCCGTTGTAATAGTTGTCAGGTCATTGTGGCGAGCGTGCGGCTTTTTCCGCATGCCCGGACAGGCCGAAACGGCGATCGAGTTCATCCAGTACGGCCTGCGGATGCTGGCCGAGGGCAGCGAGCATGACCATGCTGTGGAACCACAGATCGGCTGTTTCGTAGATGAGGTCCTTGCAGTCGCCGCTGGTTGCGGCGTCCTTGGCAGCGAGGATGGTTTCCACCGACTCCTCGCCGACCTTTTCCAGAATCTTGTTCAGGCCCTTGTGATACAGGCTGGCGACGTACGAGCTGTCAGGGGCTGCGCCCTTGCGTGCTTCCAGTACTTCGGCCAGACGGGTCAGGGTGTCACTCATGGCTGTGTCCTGCGTAGATGGCGTGCGGGTCTTTCAGCACCGCGTCGACGGTTTTCCAGCCGCCATTTTCATAGACGCGATAGAAGCAACTTTCGCGCCCAGTGTGGCATGCGATGCCACCCAGTTGCTCGACCATCAGCACGATGACGTCGGCATCGCAGTCCAGGCGTAGCTCATGCAGTTTCTGCACATGGCCGGACTCCTCGCCCTTGCGCCACAGCTTGCCGCGCGAGCGCGACCAGTAGATGGCGCGTTGTTCGCTGACGGTGAGGGCGAGGGATTCGCGGTTCATCCAGGCCATCATCAGGATGCGGCCGGTCTGGTGGTCCTGGGCGATAGCCGGCACCAGGCCGTCTTCGTTCCAGTGGATTTCGTCGAGCCAATCGTTCATCGGTGTTCCAAGTCTGACGGGCCTAGGCCCGTGTGTTCGCCAAGTGTGCCAGTGCGGCGGCCAACTGGCTATCGGCGCAGTACCAGATAGAGGCCGCCGCCGGCCATCAGCCAGGCGGGCCAGGTGGCCAGCAGGGGCTCCAGGCCTTGCATGGCGCCTGCGCCGATCAATACGGCGCCAAGCAGGCGCAGCGGCCATTGCGCGCTCGGGGCAGGTGCTTGAGTGTTTGCCGGTTGTTGCAGGCGCTCCAGTGTATCGCGGGCGATCTGCGACAGGTGCGGCACCTGTTCGGCCTGCTGCTGCAGGTTGCGCAGCAAATGCAATGGGCTGATGCGCTCGCGCATCCAGCGTTCGAGATAGGGCTGCGCTGTGCTCCAAAGGTCCAGATCCGGATACAGCTGGCGGCCCAGTCCTTCGATATTGAGCAAGGTCTTTTGCAAGAGAACCAGCTGCGGCTGCACTTCCATATTGAAGCGTCGCGCGGTCTGGAACAGACGCAGCAGCAGCTGGCCGAAGGAGATGTCTTTCAGCGGCTTCTCGAAAATCGGCTCGCAAACGGTGCGGATCGCTGCCTCGAACTCGTTGACCTTGGTCTCTGCCGGCACCCAGCCCGAATCGATGTGCAATTGCGCGACCTTGCGGTAGTCGCGTTTGAAGAAGGCCAGCAGGTTGCGCGCCAGGTAATCCTGGTCCTCATCGGTGAGGCTACCGACGATGCCGCAGTCGATGGCAATGTACTGCGGGCTCCACGGCGTACGGGTGCTGACGAAGATGTTGCCGGGGTGCATGTCGGCGTGGAAGAAGCTGTCGCGGAACACCTGGGTGAAGAAAATCTCCACACCGCGCTCGGCCAGCAGCTTCATATCGGTGCGCTGGTCAGCGAGAGTAGCCAGATCGGTGACCGGGACGCCGTAGATGCGTTCCATCACCAGTACCTGGTGGCGGCACAGCTCCCAGTAAACCTGAGGTACGTAGAGCAGCGGCGAGCCGTCGAAGTTACGCCGCAACTGGCTGGCGTTGGCCGCCTCGCGCAGCAGGTCGAGCTCGTCGTAGATGGTTTTCTCGTAGTCGCTGACCACCTCTACCGGGCGTAGGCGACGCGCATCGGCCGAGGCCTTTTCGGCGATGCGGGCGATCAGGAACAGCCAGGCCAGATCCTGGCGGATCACCGGCTTCAGGCCGGGGCGCACCACTTTGACCACAACCTCTTCGCCGCTTTTCAACTGCGCAGCATGCACCTGTGCCACCGAGGCCGAGGCCAGCGGTTGGCTGTCGAAACGGGCGAATACTTCATTGACCGTGGCACCGAGCTGACGCTCGATCAGGGCAATGGCCTGATCTTCGGGGAAGGGTGGCACCTGGTCCTGCAGGCGTGCCAGCTCATCGGCAATATCCGGCGGCAGCAGGTCGCGACGGGTGGACAGCAACTGACCGAACTTGATGAAGATCGGCCCCAGGTCTTCCAGTGCCAGGCGCAGACGCGCGCCACGGGAAAGCTCCAGTGTCTTGCGCGGCAGCCAGCGCCACGGCAGCAGCCAGGACAATGCACGCAGCCAGATGGGCAGCGGCAATTCGAGGAGCATTTCGTCCAGTTGATAACGGACGACGACACGCTGGATACGGAACAGGCGGCGAACGGCGAGCAGCTTCATGCGTCGGGCTTATGGGCAGAAGTGAGGCGCTCGATGCGTGCTTCCAGGCGGTCGAGGGCGAGTTTCAGTTGGTCCAGCTCGGCGAAGCGCACATCGGCTTCGCGCTGGCCTACCAGGGTGCGTGATTCTTCGGCCAGATAATCGGCCAGATCTTGCTTGAGGCTGACTGCGCCATTGCTGGCCAGGTTCACCCGGCTGCGCAGGTGGCTGGCGAGCAAAGTGGTGGCCACAGGACCGATCCAGCGCGAGACTTCGTATTCCCAGTCCAGCTCCAGGTCCTGGAGTATGCCAGCCAGTTGCAGCAGGACGGCGCTGTCGCCATCGAGGGACACTTCCGGGCGATGCAGTACGGCGGTCTTGTCGCGGCTCAAGGCCAGACGTGCGAGGCTGGCCGCCGGTGCTGTGAGCGTGCAGTCTGCTGGGGCGTACCACTGGGCGGCCAGCTGCAGGCCATCACCGCTGGGCAGGATGAACAGCTCCAGCGCCGGGCTTTGGCACTGCACGGCGATGACCTTGCCGGCCAGCGCCTGCAGGCGTGGCAATGCCGTGCCATCGAGGCGCAACACGCGGTTGAGGCCGGTCTCGACGCCCGCCAGCAGCCCGGTCAGCAGCATCAGGGTTTGATGCCGCGGTGCAGGGCGACGATGCCGCCGGTCATGTTGTGATAGGTGACGCGCTCGAAGCCGGCATCGACCATCATCGCCTTGAGGGTTTCCTGATCCGGGTGCATGCGGATCGATTCGGCAAGGTAACGATAGCTGTCGGCGTCGTTGGTAATCAGCTTGCCGGCCAGCGGCATGAAGCTGAACGAGTAGGTGTCGTAAGCCTTGGCCAGTAGCGGATTGCCCGGTTTGGAAAACTCCAGCACCAGCAGGCGGCCGCCGGGCTTGAGCACGCGCAGCATGGAGCGCAGAGCCTCGTCCTTGTGGGTGACGTTGCGCAGGCCGAAGGCGATGGTGACCACGTCGAAGTGGTTGTCGGGGAACGGCAGTTTCTCGGCATCGGCCTGAACGAACTGCACGTTGCCGGCTACGCCCTTGTCCAGCAGGCGATCACGGCCGACCTTGAGCATGGAGTCGTTGATGTCGGCCAGCACCACTTCGCCGGTTGGGCCGACGATGCTGGAAAACTTGCGGGTCAGGTCACCGGTGCCGCCGGCGATATCCAGTACGCGATTGCCTGGGCGCACGCCGGACAGTTCGATGGTAAAACGCTTCCACAGGCGATGCAGACCGCCGGAGAGCACGTCGTTCATCAGGTCGTACTTGGCCGCCACCGAATGGAAGACTTCAGCTACCTTGTCCGCCTTCTGGCTTTCCGGCACGTCCTGGAAACCGAAGTGGGTGGTGGGTTCCTGCTCCTGGGCCTTGCGTGGATCGCTCATGTCGCTCTCACCGGGTAGAAAACCGCACCATTCTAAAGCTGCGTGCGGTCTTTGTCTTGCTCAGGGCCTGTTTGCCTTCCGGCTCGAGCGAGAGGGCAAACAGACGCTAGTGCTCGGCCGTGGTCGAGGCTGGTAGAGTGACGCGACCTCATGCCGCAGTTGTGCGGCGCGCTGCCAGTTCAAGGAGTTGTCATGTCCCGCATCCGTGTCGAACGATCCCATTCCCTTGGTCGTGAGGGCGCTCGCGAGAAAGCCGAGCGTCTGGCCGAGCGCCTGGCCAGCGAGTACGACGTGCGTTACCGCTGGAACGGTGACACCCTGGAGTTCAAGCGCAGCGGCGCCGATGGCAGCATCGCAGTGGGTGAGGATACCGTGCGTGTCGAGCTCAAGCTGGGGCTGCTGTTGTCGCCCATGGGCGGCATGATCCAGCGCGAGATCGAGCAGGTACTGGACAAGTCGCTGGCCTGAAACGGCAGCCTCAGGCTTCAAGTCAGCCCGTAGGGGGAGGCGTGATTCACCCTACGGGCACATCCCAAAAGAGGGTGGCATCGGTGATGCGCGATCCCTTTGCGCATCTGTCGCCGCTCCTAGTATGAGATTTCTAATTTTTCTCCTTAGGGTGTACCTAAGCCTGCATTCCGTGGGCGTTTCCGCTAACTGTCAAAGCGCGTGAGGTGCACCATGTCGAAAGTTGCCGTGAAGAAAAAAGTCGAATCTGTGGTCGAAGACAAAGCCGGTCTGCTCGACGACGTGAAGGGTTATGCCCGCAAGATCTACCTCGCCGGCCTGGGCGCTTATGCCAAGGCAGGGGCCGAGGGGGCCGAATACTTCAAGGAACTGGTCAAGACCGGTGAAGGCGTCGAAAGCAAAGGCAAGAAGCTGGTCGACGAACAGGTCGAGGCCGCCAACAGCCAGATCGAATCGGTCAAGCAGTCGGTCAACAGCAACGTCACCAGCGTAAAAGGCAAGGTCGAAGTTCAGCTCGACAAGATCGAGAAGGCTTTCGACACTCGTGTGGCTGCCGCGTTGAATCGCATCGGCATCCCGTCCAAGCAGGATGTTGAAGGACTCTCTGCTAAGCTGGATGAGCTGAGCGCGTTGCTCGAGCACGTCGCGCGTACCAAATAAGGAGATCAGGATGGCTGTTAAGAAAAAAACCGAGAAACAGACCAGCTCCTGGATCGGCGAGGTCGAGAAATACTCGCGCCAGATCTGGTTGGCAGGCTTGGGCGCTTATTCCAAGGTCAGCAAGGACGGCACCAAGCTGTTCGACTCGCTGGTCAAGGATGGCGAGAAGGCCGAGAAGCAGGCCAAGAGCGAAGTCGACAAGCAGGTCGGTACGGTGAAAGCCAGTGTCGGCTCGGCCCGCTCCAAGGTCGACGAGGTCCGGGGCAAGGCGATCGGCAAGTGGGGTGAGCTGGAGGAGGCGTTCGACAAGCGTCTGAACAATGCCATCTCGCGCCTGGGCGTGCCCAGCCGCAACGAAGTGAAGGCACTGAATGACAAGGTCGATAGCCTGACCAAGCAGTTGGAGAAGATTGCGGGTGTGTCGGCCAAGTCGGTTGCCAAGCCGGCTGCTAAAACTGCGCCTAAACCTGCTGCCAAACCGGCTGTGAAAGCAGCAGCCAAACCTGCTGCTAAACCGGCCGCTAAACCAGCGGCCAAAGCCGCAGCAAAGCCGGCCGCTAAACCGGCTGCTGCTAAAGCTGCCGCGAAGCCTGCGGCTGCAAAACCAGCCGCTAAACCTGCTGCCAAGCCAGCGGCGAAGCCGGCAGCCAAGGCCGCAGCGAAACCCGCTGCCAAGCCAGCGGCTGCAGCCAAGCCGGCAGCAGCGAAAAAACCAGCAGCGAAAAAGCCTGCCGCACCCAAGGCTGCTGCAGCGAAACCGGCAGCGCCAGCGGCACCTGCCGGAGCAGCGACTCCCGCCGCTGCTCCGGCCCCGGCTGCTACTCCGGCAACACCTGCCAACCCGACCTGAGTTTCTCGGGAGCAAAAAACGCCCGGCCTAGTGCCGGGCGTTTGCGTTATGCGTCCTGTAAACGCTGGTAACGGTGCTTCAGGCTTCCAGGTAGCGTTGTGCGAGTTGTTCGACGGCGCCACGTGATGGCTGATTCAGGTGTGGAGCAACCAGCATCATGATCTGGAAGACCACCAGCCGCACCTCGCCTGGCTGATCGAGGATGCGTTGGTAGTCCAGGGAGAACAGCAGGGTCAGGGTGATCTGCTCGACCAGTTGTCCCAGCGCCTGGGTGCCGCTGTTCAATTGGCCGTTGGCCATCAGGCGGGCCAGCAGTGCTGCGAGCGTGCGCTTGAGCGCGTTGAGCCAGTGGCGAATGCCACGTGCCAGCTTGGGCAGGCGCCCGGCCAGGTTCGACAGGTCCTGGAAGAGGAAGCGGTACTGCGACAGGCGCTCGACGATCAGATGGAGGAACAGCCAGTAGTCCTCGACATCGAGCTGTGCCTCCGCTGGCGGGTCGAGCAGCGGAGCCATCTCGGCCTGGAAACGCTCGAACAGCTCCAGCACCAGCGGCTCCTTACCGTGAAAGTGGTAATAGAGATTGCCGGGGCTGATATCCAGTTCGTTGGCGATTTCCAGGGTGGAAACGTTGGGCTCGCCCTCTTCGTTGAACAGGTGCAGGGCCGTTTGCAGAATGCGCTCGCGGGTTTTCATCCGTTGCTTCTTGTTCGTCCTGTCGCGAAGGTTTGACCATAGCCGGGCAAGGCGCTGTCGGCTATACCTGCCGATTGCTGTTGATCAGCGGATATGCACGTAGGTACCCGGTGCGGCTTCCATAGGCGGATGGTTCTGGTTGCCCAGCGCCATCAGTGTTTCGCGTTGTTCACCTGAGCGGGCTTGAATCCATTCCAGCCACTGCGGCCACCAGCTGCCATGTTGATGCTTGGCGTCGTGGTACCAGGCACGCGGGTCGGAGGTGAGCTTGCTGTTCTCGTAGTAATTGGCCTTGGGGTTGCCTGGCGGGTTGAGGATGCTCTGGATGTGCCCGCTGTTGGAGAGGATGAAGCGGCGGTTGCCTCCGAGCAGCAGGGTCGAGCGATACACTGCGTCCCAGGGCGTGATGTGGTCGTTGATCCCGGCCACGCTGAAGCTGTCGACCGTGACCTTGGTCAGGTCCACCGGTGTGCCGCACACCTCCAGTGCGCCGGGGCGGGCCAGTGGGTTGTGCTTGAAGAAGTCGATCAGGTCGCCATGCAGGGCCGCCGGTAAACGCGTGTTGTCGTTGTTCCAGTAGAGGATGTCGAAGGCAGGTGGTTGCTTGCCCATCAGGTAGTTGTTGATCCAGTAGTTCCAGATCAGGTCGTTGGGGCGCATCCAGGCGAACACCTTGGCCATGTCGCGACCGTCCAGCACGCCTTGCTGATAGGAGCGGCGCTTGGCCGACTCGAGGGTTTCCTCGTCGGCGAAGAGCATCGCCGGGCTGTCGATCTGGCTGTCCAGCAGGCTGACCATATAGGTGGCACTGGCAACCTTGCGCAACTGCCGCCGCGCCTGCAAGTGGCCTTGCAGCGCGGCAATGGTCAAGCCGCCGGCGCAGGCACCGAGCAGATTGACGTCCTTGCTGCCAGTGATGGCGCGGCAGGCGTCGATGGCCTCTTCCACCGCTTGCACGTAGCTCGACAGCCCCCATTCGCGATGGCGCGGGTCTGGATTGCGCCAACTGATCATGAAGGTTTGCAGGTCGTTCTTCAGCGCGTACTGGACGAAGCTCTTGTCGTTGGACAGGTCGAATATGTAGTACTTGTTGATCTGCGGCGGCACGATCAGCAGCGGGCGCAGATACTGTTTTTCGCTCATCGGCTTGTACTGGATCAGCTCCAGCAGCTCATTGCGAAACACCACGGCGCCGGGCGTGCAGGCCAGGTTGCGGCCGACTTCGAAGGCGTGTTTGCTGACCTGGCTGGGTAGGCCGTCGTTGTTCAACAGGTCGTCGAACAGATGGCGCAGGCCCTTGAACAGGCTGCTGCCGCCGGTATTGAACAATTCCTTGACCGCCTGTGGGTTGAGCGGGCTGTTGGAGGGCGACAGCGCATCGCTCATCAGCGAGGCCAGGAAACGCGCACGGGCACGGTCATCGGCTGACAGGTCGCTATCGTCTATCCATGCGGCGAGCTGCTTCTGCCAGGCCAGGTAGGCCTGCAGGCTGCGTCGATAAAAGGGGTTGAGGTGCCAGGTCGGATCGGCGAAGCGGGCGTCCTGCGGGTTGACCTTGTGCAGCTCGTCGCCGAGTAGCACGCGTCCCAGCTGGCTGCCGAAAGCCAGCAAATGCCGACCGCTGCGCACGGGGTTTTTCAGCCCTTGAGCAGCCAGCAGGCGCATTGTGGATACCAGATCGCGGCCGCGTACACCTACCACGGCGCTCTGGGCATTCATGAAGCTGGCAGGTGCCGGCAGGCCGCCGGTGTTCGACTTGTCTCGCATGGCAACACTCCGTCGTCAAACCGTCTAGAGACTCGCATGGCACCGACTACCAGGCTCGCTCGAAGCCCACGTGCGCCGCTCGCTTGTGCTTGGCTTGCAGCAAGCCCTGTACCAGACGCGCAGGAGGTGCATCCCAGACAGCCGCGTCGAACTTTTCAGGAGGCTCCGCAGGCCCCTTTATCGAGCATGCAGAACATCGCGCACTCTGTCGGTGCGATCAATGCTGGCGCAATGGTGTTGGCTGCGGGTGCATCACTGCACGCTGCCGCTCCTCCTCGAGAAACTTCATGATGATCGGCGCCACCGCTTCGGCGCGAGTCACCAGAAACAGGTGGCCGTCGTCGATGACATGCAGTTCGGCGTTGGGAATGCGCCAGGCCAGCAGACGCATGTTGATCAGCGGGATCAGCGGGTCGTCGTCGCCGGCCATGACCAGCGTAGGCTGGCGAATCTTGTGCAGCCAGTGGATGCTGGTCCAGCCGAGGCCGGCGAACAGTTGCCAGTAATAGCCCATCTTGCCGCCGGAGCGGACCTTGCTGGCATGCGCCATGGCCAGCTTCGGGTCACGACGGAAGGCGCCGCCGTAGATGTCCGGGGCAATACGCACGCCGTAGGAGGGTTGCACGTAGCGTCTGGGGCTGGCCATGCGCCAGAGCACCTTGGGCTTGCCGGGCACCATCACCGCGCCGGCCGAGGTGGCGGCGAGGATCAGCTTCTTGCAGCGTTCGGGATAGTCGTGGGCGAACTGCTGGGCCAGAGCGCCGCCCCAGGACACGCCGATGGCATTGACCTGGCCGTAGTCGAGGTAATCGAGCATGCGCGCCGCCAGCTTGGCGAGTCCGGGAAAGCGGTAGGGCGTGGCGGGCGTCGATGAGCCGCCGACGCCGGGCACGTCGAAAGCGATGATTTCCAGTTCGGGATCGAGAGCGGCGACGAAGGGCATGACCAGCTCCAGGTTGGCGCCGATGCCGTTGAAGATCAGCAGCGGCACCAACTGGCTGTTGCCCGGCCGCACCGCGGTACGGATGGTTTGCCCATCGAGATCGATGGTGCGGAATGCGAATGGTTGCGGCATAGGCGCAGCCCCTATGGAGTTGAGCACTGGAGGCGACCATCCGGGTCTTCTCCAGGGTTACCAGGACGCGCCTGGTTCGCCATATCCGAACGGGGCGGCGTGGCGCGCGGCACTTCCAGGTGCCGCGGTTGGGCTCGAAAATCAGCGTTCGTGTACATAGGTGCCCGGCGCTGCTTCGCCGGTCGGGAACTTCTTGTTGCCCAGTGCTCTGGGGGCGTTCTTGGTCGCGCCCGAGCGCTCAGACAGCCAGTTCTGCCAGTGCAGCCACCAGGAGTCGGCATGCTTGGTGGAGCTCTCCTGCCAGGCTTTCGGGTCCAGTGGCATCTCGCTGTTGGTCATGTAGCGCGCCTTGGGGTTGCCCGGTGGGTTGAGAATGCTCTGAATATGGCCGCTGTTGGACAGCACGAACTCGCACTTGCCACCGAACAGCAGCGCTGACTTGTAGCATGAGGTCCAGGGTGTGATGTGGTCGGTGGTGCCGGCCACGACGAAGAAGTCACAGGTGACCTGCTTCAGGTCGATCGGCGTTCCGCATACCTCCAGCGCACCCGGGCGGGTCAGCGGGTTGGTCTGGAACATGTCGATGAATTCGCCGTGCAGCGCTGCTGGCAGGCGCGTGGTGTCGTTGTTCCAGTAGAGGATGTCGAACACCGGCGGCTCGTTGCCGAGCAGGTAGTTGTTGACCCAATAGTTCCAGATCAGATCGTTGGGGCGCATCCAGGCGAATACCTTGGCCATGTCGCTGCCCTCCAGCACGCCGGCCTGGTAGGAGCGGCGCTTGGCCGCTTCCAGGGTTTTCTCGTCGGCGAACAGTGCGACCTGGGTATCGAGCTGGGTGTCGAGCACGCTGACCAGCAGGGTCAGAGCGTTGACTTTCTGCTGGCCGAGCGCGGCATAGTGGCCGAGCAGGGAGGCGGTGGTCAGGCCGCCGGAGCAGGCGCCGAGCATGTTGATGTCCTTGCTGCCGGTAATGGCGCAGATGACGTCGATGGCGTCCTTGAGTGCCTCGATATAGGTCGACAGGCCCCACTCGCGCTGTGCCTTGGTCGGGTTGCGCCAGCTGACCACGAAGGTCTGCACCTGGCTACGCAACAGGAAGCGCGCCAGGCTCTTGTCTTGCGACAGGTCGAATACGTAGAACTTGTTGATCTGCGGCGGCACCACCAACAGCGGACGCTCATGCACGCTTTCGGTGATCGGCTTGTACTGGAGCAGCTCGAGCACGTCGTTGCGAAAGACCACCGCACCATCGGTGGTGGCCAGGTTCTTGCCGACCTCGAAGGCGTCCATGTTGACCTGGCTGGGCATGCCGCCGTTGTTGACCATGTCCTTGGCCAGGTGCGAGAGGCCATCGAGCAGGCTCTTGCCGCCGGTCTCGAAGAAACGTTTGACGGCGGCCGGGTTGGCCATGCTGTTGGAGGGAGCCATGGCCTCGGTCATCAGGTTGATGACGAAGTGGCCGCGGCTGGCGTCCTGTTCGGACAATGAGCTGTGCTCGATCCAGTCGTGCAGTTCCTTGCGCCAGGCCAGGTAGGTCTGCAGGTAGCGGCGATAGAGCGGGTTCTGGCTCCAGGCCGGATCAGTGAAGCGGCGATCACCGTCCTCGGGCAGCAGAGCAGATTGGCCGAGCATGACGTTCTTCAGTTCGAGGCCGAAGTGGGCCACATGCTTGGCGCTATGGAAGGGTTGTTTGAGTGCTTGAGAAAGCACCATGCGGGCAGAAGTCAAAAGATCTTTGCCGCGGATGCCAATCACCGGGTTGAGTCCCAGCGTGTTCTCCGAGGCCTGGCGTTTCAGGTCATCGTTGTTCTTGTCACTCATCTACGACGCTCCATTGTCCTGAGACGAATACCGGCCTGCGAAGGCGCGCAGCTGAACAGGGCCAGGTACTGCTCGGGTTACCGGGGGCGGATCGAATCCGCGTCTTCGTTGCACCTGGCACAGCCAAATGCAGGGAACCTGCCAGTTCCTTGGTTACCCGAGTTTGCGTCGTTAAGCAAGCCAGTCAATGGGGCAGGAGTATGCCGCGATAGATTAGAAAACTCGCCCTAACTGCCACTAACGTGATCTATGTCGAAGGTGCCGAGCGCTCTGCGACAAGGGTTTACCTGACGCCTCAGAGCATCAGGCGAACGACTGATTCATTGGGGTCGCGGGATTTGCCGGCGGCGCTCAGTTGCGCCAGATAGTCGGCCCACAGTGCGTCCTGGCGCGTGGCCAGTTCGTGCAGATAGTCCCAGGTGAACAGGCCACTGTCATGGCCGTCGTCGAAGCACAATTTCAGTGCATAGTTGCCGGCTGGCTCAATGCGCTCCAGACCGACATGGAGTTTTCCGGTTTGCAGGATCGGTTGGCCGTGCCCTTGCACCTCGGCCGAGGGCGAGTGCACGCGGAGGAACTCGGCGCTGAGCTGATAGCGCGTATCCCCGTAGCGCAGCTCCAGGGTCTTCGAGGCCTTGTGCAGTTTGATCGCGCTGGGGATGGGCATGGCTGATTTCCGTGATCTTATTTAGGCGCTACGCCTAGTTGAGTGATTGCGCCCTCCTGTAGGAGCGGCTGGGCGGCATTCCGCTTCAGCCGCGAAATTCGCGGATAAATCCGCTCCTACAGAATGACGCCGGCTACCGGCGACCAGATCGTGCGCCTGGATTTACAGAATATAGCGCGACAGGTCTTCGTCCTGAGCCAGTTCGCCCAGGTGGCCGTTGACGTAGTCGGCGTCGATGCGGATCGGCTCGCCATTCTGCTGACCTGCCAGGTCGCCGGCACTGAAGGATACTTCCTCCAGCAGGCGTTCGAGCAGCGTGTGCAGGCGGCGGGCACCGATGTTCTCGGTTTTCTCGTTGACCTGCCAGGCGATCTCGGCCAGGCGCTTGATGCCGTCTTCGGCGAACTCGATGTGCAGCCCTTCGGTCTTCAGCAACTCGCTGTATTGCTCGGTGAGCGAGGCATGCGGCTCACGCAGAATGCGCTCGAAGTCCTGTGGGCTCAGCGCCTTGAGTTCCACGCGAATCGGCAGGCGGCCCTGCAGCTCCGGTACCAGGTCGCTGGGTTTGGACAGGTGGAAGGCGCCGCTGGCGATGAACAGGATGTGGTCGGTCTTGACCATGCCCAGCTTGGTGTTGACCGTGCAGCCCTCGATCAGCGGCAGCAGGTCGCGTTGCACGCCTTCGCGGGACACGTCGGCGCCGCCGGCGTTGGCGCGCTTGGCCACCTTGTCGATTTCGTCGATGAAGACGATGCCGTGCTGTTCGACGGCTTCCAGGGCGCGGGCCTTGAGTTCTTCCTCGTTGACCAGGCGTGCGGCTTCCTCGTCACGCACCAGCTTCAGCGCGTCGCCGACCTTGAGCTTGCGGCTCTTCTTCTTGCCCTTGCCCATGCTGGAGAACAGGTTCTGCAGCTGGTTGGTCATTTCCTCCATGCCCGGCGGGGTCATGATCTCCACACCCATGGGCGACTCGGCGACCTCGATGTCGATTTCCTTGTCGTTCAGCTGGCCTTCACGCAGGCGCTTGCGGAACAGTTGACGGGTGTTGGAGTCCTCGCTACGCGCAGGCTCGTCGCCGAAGCCCTGGCGGGCCGGAGGCAGCAGGGCATCGAGAATGCGCTCTTCGGCGGCGTCTTCGGCGCGGTGGCGGACTTTGATGATTTCCTGCTCGCGCAGCATTTTCACCGCGGCATCGGCGAGATCGCGGATGATCGACTCGACGTCACGGCCGACATAGCCCACTTCGGTGAACTTGGTCGCTTCGACCTTGAGGAACGGCGCGTTGGCCAGCTTGGCCAGACGCCGGGCGATCTCGGTCTTGCCCACGCCGGTCGGGCCGATCATCAGGATGTTCTTCGGCGTCACTTCCTGGCGCAGCTCTAACGGCAGCTGCATGCGCCGCCAGCGGTTGCGCAGGGCGATGGCGACAGCGCGCTTGGCGTCGTCCTGGCCGATGATGTGGCGGTTGAGTTCGTGGACGATCTCGCGGGGCGTCATGGACATGGAATCTGGCTCGCTATCGAATCAATAAAAAAGTTGACGCTTGGGGGCTCTCTAAAAACGTAGGCGAGGCAGTCAGCGCAAGGCGGAAACAGGCGAGGACGCGGAGTTTACTGTTGTAAATGAGCATTCCGAGCCTGTTTTCAACGCGGCGATGGCAACGCAGGTAGTTTTTAGATAGGCCTCACTCGGGGGCGTCCAGTTCCTCGACTGTCTGGTGATGATTGGTGAAGACGCAGATGTCACCTGCGATGCCCAGGGCTGTCTCGGCCACTTCACGGGCGGACAGGTCGGTCTTCATCAGCAGAGCGCGCGCGGCGGCCTGGGCGAAGTTGCCGCCGGAGCCCATGGCGATCAGGCCTTCTTCGGGTTCAACCACGTCGCCGTTGCCGGTGATGATCAGCGAGGCATCCTTGTTGGCCACCGCCAGCATGGCTTCCAGGCGGCTCAGGCTGCGGTCAGTACGCCAGTCCTTGGCCAGCTCAACGGCGGCGCGCACCAGATGGCCCTGGTGTTTTTCCAACTGGCCTTCGAAGCGCTCGAACAGGGTAAAGGCATCGGCGGTGGCGCCAGCGAAACCGGCCAGCACCTGGCCGTGGTACAGGCGGCGCACCTTCTTGGCGTTGCCCTTCATGACGGTGTTGCCGAGCGATACCTGGCCGTCGCCAGCCATCACGACCTTGCCATGACGGCGCACTGAAACGATGGTGGTCAAGGGTGAATCTCCACGCTGCGGGGCGAATTGCCCGGATGGAAACTCAGATGGGGTGCCCGCCGCAGCTTTTCAACCGGCGGCGGGCTTAACAGGCTGTTGAAAAACTACCTGCGTTGTCTGGCCGTCGTTAAAAACAGCCTCAAAATGCTCATTTACAACGCGTAAACTGCGCTTTTTCGGCTGTTTTTGCCTCGGCCAGCCTGCCTCGCCTACGTTTTTCAACGGCCTGTTGGGCGATCAGCGGACCTGGCGCTGCTGTAACAGCAGGTTGCTGAAACCATTGCCGGCCAGGGTCTTCTGCGCCGACGCCAGTTGCTCGCGGCTGGCGAAGGGGCCGACCAGCACGCGGTGCCAGGTTTCTTCGCGCACCTTGCCGGTTTCCACACGCACGTTCTGCCCTAGCAGGATGATCTGCGCACGCAGGGTATCGGCGTCGTCGCGCTTGCGGAACGAGCCGGCCTGGAGGAAGAACTGCGTGGTGACCGGCGCGCTGGCAATGACCTGCGGCGCGGGTGGCGGCACCTGGCCATTGAGTGCGGCCTCGGCACGGGCGGTGTCGATCTTTGCCGCTTCCTCGGGAGTGACCGGTTTCTGTGCAGGAGCGGGTGGCGGCGTTTCCTCCAGCGCCTGCGGCAGGATCACTTCCGACTCCGGAAGCAGGGTATAGAAGTCGTACTTGGGCTTGGTCGGTTCTGGCTTGCTTGGCTTGGGTTCCGGCTTGGTGCTGCGCGCCTGCTCGCCGCGGTCGCGCTTGATCTCGTCGCGACCCGGCTCGAGGCTGAACAGGAACATGAAGAAACCGCCGACCACCAGGCCGCAGGCCAGCCAGAGCCAGCCCGGTACAGGCTTCTTAGTCGGGGCTTGATAGCGACTGGCGCCGCGCTTGGGCGCTGGCTTCTTGCGCGCGGCCATTTACATCCGCTCCAGGGTTTCCAGGCCGAGCAGCTCCAGGCCTTGCTTGAGGGTACGGCCGGTCAGTGCGGTCAGGCGCAGGCGGCTGTCGCGCGTGGCTTCGTCTTCGGCACTGAGGATCGGGCAGTTTTCGTAGAAACTGGAGAACAGACCGGCCAGGTCATATAGATAGCTGCACAGCATGTGCGGCGTGCCCTTTTCGGCGACGCTGGTGAGCAGCTCGTTGAATTGCGCCAGCTTGGCGGCCAGGGCCTGTTCCTGCTCGGCGACCAGGCAGATCTGCCCGCCGATCTCTTCGACGCCCTTGCCCAGCTTGCGGAATACGCCAGCCACGCGTGTGTAGGCGTACAGCAGGTAGGGCGCGGTGTTGCCCTCGAAGCTGAGCATCAGGTCGAAGTTGAAGCTGTAGTCGCTGGTGCGATGCTTGGACAGGTCGGCGTATTTCACCGAGGCGATACCGACCACGCGGGCGATCTGGCGCAGTTCGTCGTCGCCCAGCTCCGGGTTCTTGCTCTTGACCAGTTCATAGGCGCGTTGCTCGGCTTCATCGAGCAGATGTACCAGCTTCACGGTGCCACCGTCGCGGGTCTTGAACGGGCGACCATCTGGGCCGTTCATGGTGCCGAAGCCCATGTGCTCCATGTTCATGCTGGCCGGGACGAAGCCGGCCAGGCGCGCGCAGGCGAAGACCATCTGGAAGTGCAGGGCCTGGCGCTGGTCGACGAAGTACAGCACGCGGTCGGCCTTGAGCGTGCCGGCGCGGTAACGGGTGGCGGCCAGGTCGGTGGTGGCGTACAGGTAGCCGCCGCCCGCCTTCTGCACGATCAGCGGCAGCGGGTTGCCTTCGGCGTTCTTGAATTCGTCCATGAACACGCACTGCGCACCGTTGTCCTCGGTCAGCAGGCCTTTGGCGGCCAGATCCGAGACCACTTGTGCCAGGTCGTCGTTGTAGGCGCTCTCGCCCTTGACGTCGGCCATGCTCAGCTTGACCCCAAGGCGGTCGTACAGCGCCTGGCAGTGGCTCAGCGAGATATCGTTGAAGCGGTTCCACAGGCGCAGGCATTCGGCATCGCCGGCCTGCAACTCGACCACCAGTTGGCGTGCACGGTCGGCGAATTCGGCGGACTCGTCGAAGCGTTTCTTGGCGGCGCGGTAGAAGCCTTCCAGGTCGGCCAGCTCGCTCTCGGCGGCGGCCGGGTTTTCCTGCATGTAGGCCAGCAGCATGCCGAACTGGGTGCCCCAGTCGCCGACATGGTTCTGGCGGATCACGGTATCGCCGAGGAACTCCAGCACGCGTGCGACGCCGTCACCAATGATGGTCGAACGCAGGTGGCCGACGTGCATTTCCTTGGCCAGGTTGGGCGCCGACAGGTCAACGACCACACGCTGCGCGGCGCCGTTCTTGCGCACGCCGAGCTTGCCGTCGGCCAGCGCCGCTTCCAGGCGCTGGGCCAGGGCGTTGCTGTTCTGAAAGAAGTTGAGAAAGCCCGGGCCGGCGATTTCCACCTTGGCGATCTGCGCATCGGCCGGCAGCGCAGCGATCAGCTTCTCGGCCAGGTCACGCGGCTTCATGGCGGCCGGCTTGGCCAGCATCATGGCGATGTTGCTGGCGAAGTCGCCGTGGGTCTTGTCCTTGGTGTTCTCCACCTGGATGGCCGGGGTCAGGCCTTCAGGCAGCACGCCTTCGGCGGTGAGGCGGTCGAGGGCTTGCTGGATCAGGTGGCGAATGCTGTCTTTCATGTTCGGCTCGGGGCTGCCTTGGGGGCTTTGGTCGAAAACTGTGCATTATAAGAGCAGCGGCAAGCCGCAGGCCATAACTTGTAGGGTGCGCCGCGCGCACCATGGGTGCCTGATTGCGAATCGAGAGGCTGGTGCGCGCGGCGCACCCTACGGGTTTGCGTACTGGCGCAGCATTCAAAACAGATCGATCGGGTCGACATCCAGTGACCAGCGCACCGCGCGGCCGCTGGGCATCTGCTCCAGCGCCTGCAGCCAGGGCGTGAGCAGGCGATGCAGGGCGGCGCGGGTGTTGCCTTGCAGCAGCAACTGCGCGCGAAAACGTCCGGCGCGGCGTTCCATCGGCGCTGGCACGGGGCCGAGCAGTTCGATGCCGGACAGCTTCAGCTCGCCCAGCAGGTATTCGGCTTCGCTGCAGGCCTCGTCGAGAAAACCTTCCGCCTGCCCTGGCTTGTGCGCCTCGGCGCGCAGCAGGGCCAGATGGCAGAACGGCGGCAGGCCGGCGCCACGGCGCTCGCTCAGGGCCTGTTCGGCGAAGGCGAAGTAGCCCTGTTCAGTCAGCTGTACCAGCAGCGGGTGGTCGGCCAGGTGGCTCTGGATGATCACCTTGCCGGGCTCCTCGGCGCGTCCGGCGCGACCAGCGACCTGCACGACCATCTGCGCCATGCGCTCGCTGGCGCGAAAATCCGCGGAGAACAGGCCACCATCGGCATCTAGGATCGACACCAGGGTCACCCGTGGGAAGTGATGACCCTTGGCGAGCATTTGTGTGCCGACCAGGATGCACGGCTCGCCCTTGTTGATGGTGGCGAACAGGCGATCCATGGCGCCCTTGCGCGAGGTGCTGTCGCGGTCGATGCGCAGCACCGGGTAATCGGGGAACAGCACGGCCAGGCGTTCCTCGGCGCGCTCGGTGCCGGCACCGACCGGGCGCAGGTCGACGTGCTGGCATTTTGGGCAATTGCTCGGCTGGCGTTCGACATGGCCGCAGTGATGGCAGCGCAGTTCCTGATAGCGTTGGTGCACGGTCATCCGCGCATCGCAGCGCGGGCATTCCGAGAGCCATCCGCAGTCGTGGCAGAGCAGGGTCGGGGCGAAGCCACGGCGGTTGAGAAACACCAGCACCTGCTGGCCGGCCGCCAGGGTCTGGGCGATGGCCTGTTGCATCGGCCCGGAGATGCCGGCATCCAGCGGCCGGCTCTTCACGTCCAGGCGCAGGAAGCGTGGTTGGCTGGCGCCGCCGGCGCGCTGGGTCAGCTTGAGCAGGGCATAGCGGCCGCTGTGGGCGTTGTGCAGGCTCTCCAGCGAAGGCGTGGCCGAGCCGAGCACGATGGGCACGTCTTCCTGGCGGGCGCGCACCAGGGCCAGATCGCGGGCGTGGTAGCGAAGACCTTCCTGCTGTTTATAGGAGGCGTCGTGTTCTTCGTCGACGATGATCAGGCCGGGTTTCTTCATCGGCGTGAACAGTGCCGAGCGCGTGCCGATGATGATATCGGCTTCGCCGTCGCGCGCGGCGAGCCAGGCATCGAGGCGATCGCGGTCGTTGACTGCCGAGTGCAGCAGGGCGATGCGTGCGTTGAAGCGGCGGGCGAAACGCTCGAAGGTCTGCGGGCCGAGGTTGATCTCGGGGATCAGCACCAGCGCTTGTTTGCCGGCCTCCAGGCACTGATGGATCAGCTGCAGGTAGACCTCGGTCTTGCCGCTGCCGGTGATGCCTGCCAGCAGGAAGGCATTGAACTGGCCCCAGCCCGAGGCGATGGCGTTGACTGCAGCGCGCTGCTCGGCGTTGAGCGGCAGCTCCGGTTGCGCCAGCCAGTGCGCGGGCTTGGCTTGTGGCTTGCTGCGGCGTACTTCGACGCGCACCAGGCCCTTTTCGTGCAGCAGTTGCAGGCTGTCGCGGTTGAGTTGCAACTGGCTGAGCAGGCTGTGGGCAACGCCGTGCGGGTGTTGCGCCAGCGCTTTGAGCGCTTCGCGCTGACGTGGCGCGCGGGCCAGGCGTGGGTCATCGACGCTGGCGCCGTTGCTGGCCAGCCAGAAGCGCTCCTGGCGCACCTCGGCGGGCTCGCCCTGGCGAAGCAGTACCGGCAAGGCCCAGTTCAGGGTGTCGCCTAAACTGTGCTGGTAGTACTGCGCGGTCCACAGGCATAGCTTGAATAATGGCGCCGGCAGTGGCGAGCGCGTGTCGAGCAGTTCCAGTGCCGGCTTGAGTTTGTCCGTCGGCACGTCGCTCTGGGTGTCGACCTCGACCAGCACGCCGATCATCTCGCGGCGGCCGAACGGCACCCGCAGGCGCGCACCCGGCTGCAGCGCACTGCGCGGCACGCCGGCAGGGGCGAGGTAGTCGAACAGGCGGCGCAGCGGCGAGGGCAGGGCGAGGCGCAGGATCAGGTCGGACAAGCCAGGAGCTCCAGTGACAGGTGGTCGATGTTAACACGCGACAGCCGGTGCCCTGCCTGGCTTGCATCGCTTCGTGTGTCTGGTAAGATGCGCGGCCTATTTCTGTGCGGTGCCTGACATTGGTCGGGTGGCGGCACGACTACCCCGAGGAAAGCACCATGAAAGCCGATATCCATCCGAACTACGTCGAGATCGACGCCACCTGCTCCTGCGGCAACGTCATCAAGACCCGCTCCACCCTGGGCAAGAACCTGAGCCTCGACGTTTGCTCCGAGTGCCATCCGTTCTACACCGGTAAGCAGAAAGTGCTGGACACCGGCGGCCGTATCGATCGCTTCAAGCAGCGTTTCGGCGTATTCGGCGCCAAGTAAGCGACCGAAGCAAGGCGGAATCTGGCGTGCGCCACTCCGTGCTACTGAAAAAGGCGTCCCTGGTGGGCGCCTTTTTCGTTTCTCTGTTTTGCGTCGGGCTGGCGCAGGCCTTCTGTCCGCTGCGCGACGATCTTGCGCAGTTTGCCGTTCGTCATGTGGTCGACGGCGATACCGTGCGTTTGGCCGACGGCCGCAGCATCCGCCTGATTGGTATCAATGCCCCGGAACTGGGGCGCAAGGGGCGCACAGATGAGCCCTATGCGGTGCAGGCGACACGCCGCCTGCAGGCCTTGGTGGATGCCAGCGATGGCCGCGTTGGCTTGCTCTATGGCGAGCAACGCAAGGACCGTTATGGGCGCACGCTGGCGCATCTCTATGATCGCCAGGGGCGCAACCTCGAAGCGCAGCTGCTGAGCGAAGGGCTTGGCTTCATGGTGGCGGTGGCGCCCAATACTGCGCTGGTGACTTGCCAGGCGGGCGCCGAGCGCCTGGCTCGGCTCCAGCGGCTCGGCGTATGGCGCAGTGATCAGGTCAAGACGGCTGGTCAGCTGAAAGCCGGCGGCTTCGCCTTGCTCGCTGGGCGGGTTGTCGACGTGCAGCGTAATCGCGGTGGCCTCTGGCTCGAACTCGATGGTGCCAGGGTGTTGCGGGTGGCGCCCGAGTTGCTTGGCGAGTTCGACGTGCCTGCCTTGCAGAAGCTCAAGGGGCAGCGAGTGGAGGCGCGCGGCTGGGTCATCGATCGGCAGAGCCGTGGTGGTTTGAAATCCGGGCAGGCGCGCTGGATGTTGCCGCTCACCCATTCGGCGATGCTGGAGGTGTTGCCATGATGCGTGCATTGACGCTGTGCCTGTTCTGCAGTTGGTTGGCGGGTTGTGCCGTCAACCCCGCCACCGGGCGCACCGATTTCGTGATGATGAGCGAGCGCCAGGAGCTGGATCTTGGCGCGCGTTACAACCAGGAAATCCTCAAGCAGTACCCGCGCTACGAGGATGCCAAGCTGCAGGCCTACATCCAGCGTGTCGGTGAGCGGGTGGCGCGTAGCAGTCATCGCAGTCAGCTCAACTACGTCTTCACTCTGGTCGACAGCCCGGACGTCAACGCCTTTGCGTTGCCAGGCGGCTACATCTATATCCATCGCGGCCTGCTCGCCTATCTCAATTCCGAAGCGGAGCTGGCGGCGGTGCTGGGGCATGAGGTCGGGCACGTGACGGCACGCCACAGCGTGCGTCAGCAGAGCCAGTCCACGGCCTGGGGGCTGCTCGGTCAGGCTGCGGCCATCGGTACCGGTGTCGGGGCGGTCGGGGATCTGACCAGTGTCATGGGCAATGCCTTCGTGCGCGGCTACGGGCGCGATATGGAGTTGGAGGCCGATGGCCTGGGAGCGCAATACCTGGCGCGCGGCGGCTACGACCCGCAAGCGATGATCGAGGTGGTCAAGGTGCTCAAGAGTCAGGAGGACTTTGCCCGCGAGCAGGCGGCCAAGCGTGGCGAGGCACCCACTGCGAGTGGTTACCACGGCCTGTTCGACACCCATCCGGACAATGATCGTCGCCTGCAGGAGGTGATCGGTCCGGCGCGTGCGCTGGCGGGTGGCAATCAGGAAGTTGGTCGTGACAACTTTCTGCAGATGCTCGATGGCCTGGTGTTTGGTGATTCGGCGGCCAGCGGCATTCGTCGCGGCAGACATTTCTATCATGGTGAGCTGGACTTCACCCTGACTTATCCGCAGGGCTGGCAGCTGGTCAACCGCCCCGACGTGCTGATCGGCCATAGCGCGGATGAGCAAGCCTTCATCGCCATGACGTTGGAGGCGGCAGACAAGCGTCTTTCTCCCGCCGAGTTCCTGCGTAATCGCGTCGGTAATCAGCGTCTGGTTGCTGGCGAAGAGCTGCACCTGGGAACGCTGCAGGGTTATACGGCAGTACTGCAAGGGCAGTCCGCTCGGCGAGTGGCGGTGATCTACCGGGGTGATAGCGCTTACCTGTTCGTGGCGGCGGTTAAAGGGCGTGCCTCGCTGGAGACTGAGGATCAGCGTTTTCTTGACGTTATCCGTAGTTACCGACCGCTGAAAGCGGCCGAACGCAAGCTGGCTGAGCCGGTGCGTTTGCGTTTGGTGCGCGCCAAGGCGGGGCAGAGTCTGGCTGCACTGGCAAAGCAATCGCCTTTACCAAGCGATGGCGAGTCGCAGCTGCGTTTGCTCAATGGGCTTTACCCGAATGGTGAGCCGCGTGCGGGGGAATGGCTGAAAACGCTGCGTTAGTGCGGCGCTTCAATCGCGACCGGACGGTCTTGTGCAGGTGTATACAACTTGCGTATCCTCGGCCGCTGCCCGTTCAACAGCCAACAAAAGCGGAAATGCCACTATGTCAGATCTAAAAACTGCCGCTCTCGAATATCACGCTCAGCCCCGTCCCGGTAAGCTCAGCGTCGAGTTGACCAAAGCCACTGCCACTGCCCGCGACCTGTCGCTGGCCTACAGCCCGGGCGTAGCCGAGCCGGTGCGTGAAATCGCCCGTGACGCCGAGCTGGCCTACCGTTACACCGGTAAAGGCAACCTGGTCGCCGTGATTTCCGACGGTACCGCCATCCTTGGCCTGGGTAACCTCGGCCCGCTGGCTTCCAAGCCGGTAATGGAAGGTAAAGGCGTACTGTTCAAGCGTTTCGCAGGTATCGACGTGTTCGATATCGAAGTCGATTCGGAAAGCCCGCAGGCCTTCATCGACACCGTAAAGCGCATCTCCATTACCTTCGGCGGCATCAACTTGGAAGATATCAAGGCCCCCGAGTGCTTCGAGATCGAGCGCGCGCTGATCGAGCAATGCGACATTCCGGTATTCCACGATGACCAGCACGGCACTGCGATCGTCACCGCTGCCGGCATGCTCAATGCCCTGGAAATCGCTGGCAAGACTCTGGAAGAGGCGAAGATCGTCTGCCTGGGCGCTGGTGCTGCGGCCATCTCCTGCATGAAGCTGCTGGTCAGCATGGGCGCCAAGGTCGAGAACATCTTCATGATCGACCGCAAGGGTGTTATCCATGCCGGCCGTGACGACCTGAACCAGTACAAGGCCGTGTTCGCCACCGAGACCGACAAGCGCACGCTGTCCGACGCGCTCGAAGGTGCCGACGTATTCGTTGGTCTGTCCGGCGCTAACTTGCTGAGCCCGGAAGACCTCAAGCGCATGGCGGCCAACCCGATCGTCTTCGCTTGCTCCAACCCGGATCCGGAAATCAAGCCGGAGCTGGCGCACGAGACCCGCAATGACGTGATCATGGCCACCGGTCGTTCCGATTACCCGAACCAGGTCAACAACGTGCTGGGCTTCCCCTTCATCTTCCGTGGTGCTCTGGACGTCCGTGCCACTCGCATCAACGAAGAGATGAAGATCGCTGCGGCGCTGGCGCTGCGCGATCTGGCCAAACTGCCGGTTCCGCAGGAAGTCTGCGATGCCTACGGCGGTATCGAGTTGTCCTTCGGGCGTGAGTACATCATTCCGAAGCCGATGGATCAGCGTTTGATCACCGTGGTGTGTGATGCTGTGGCCAAGGCTGCGATCGAGTCCGGTGTGGCGACTCTGCCGTATCCGAAACACTATCCGCTGAAGTCGGTGGATGACGTGTTCAACGGCTAAGCCGGCTGGATGCGCTAACAAAAAACCCGCCTAGGCGGGTTTTTTGTTGTCTGTCGCTTGCTTGTGAGGGCGAGCGGTGTGCCGATCAGAACAGATCGATCGGCGCCATTTCATCGGCTGGCAGTGGGCTGCCCGGAATGCCCATGCCGGGTTCGAACTCGCTCATTGGCGGCGGGGAGTCCTCGCTCTTGAACAGCTCGAAGTAGGCATCCGGCGTGCCGGGGGCGGCGGCGCGGCCGCTGACCGGGTCGACCCGCAAGGTCAGAATGCCCTTCGGCTCCTTGGGCAGATGGCTGGGCCTATCCTTGAGCGCAGCGCCCATGTAGCTCATCCAGATGGGCAGTGAGACGGTGCCGCCGTACTCATGGCGGCCCAGGCTCTCCGGCTGATCGAAGCCGGACCACACGGTGGTGACGTAGTCGGCGTTGTAGCCGGAGAACCAGCTGTCCTTGGAGTCGTTGGTGGTGCCGGTCTTGCCAGCCAGGTCATTGCGGCCCAGGGCCAGGGCGCGTCGGCCGGTACCGCGCTTGATCACGTCCTGCAGCATGCTGGTCATGATGTACGCTGTGCGCTCATCGATGATCTGCTCGGCAACCTGCGGTTCTTCCAGGGGCAGATCATCGGCGGCATTAACCGCGAGATTGGCGCTTTCCTCGCTGGGTTCGGGCTCGCTGCCGGGAACGCGTGCCGGGTTGGCGCGGAACAGCGGCTTGCCATTGCGATCATCGATGCGCTCGATCAGATAGGGTTCGATCTTGTAACCGCCATTGGCGAAGGTGGCCCAGCCCTCGGCGATTTCCATAGGCGTCAGGCTGGCCGTTCCGAGTGCCAGGGACAGGTTGCGCGGCAGGTCCTGCTCAGCGAAACCAAAGCGCTGGATGTAGTTCACCGTTGAGTCGACGCCCATATCTTGCAGCAGGCGAATCGAGACCAGGTTGCGCGACTTGTACAGAGCCTCACGCATGCGAATGGGGCCGAGGAAGGTGTTGTTGTCGTTCTTCGGGCGCCACTTCTGCGACAGGTAGTCGTCGGAAAGGATGATGGGTGCATCGTTGACCAGCGTCGCCGCGGTGTAGCCGCTATCCAGCGCCGCGCTATAAATGAACGGCTTGAAGCTGGAGCCGGGTTGGCGCTTGGCCTGCACCGCGCGGTTGTAGTTGCTCTGGTCAAAGGAGAATCCACCGACCAGTGACTGGATGGCGCCGCTGTAGGGGTCCAGGGATACCAGTGCGCTCTGCGCTGCTGGGATCTGGGTGAACAGCAGGCTGCCGTCGTCCTGGCGTTGTACCCTGACCACGTCTCCGACCTGAGCAACGTCGCCAGGTTGTTGTGGTCTTGGGCCGAGGCTGTTGGTGCTCAGGAACGGGCGGGCCCATTTCATGCTATCCCAGGCAACGGCCTGCTCTTCGCCGTTGCGGGTCAATACCAGGATGCCGCTCTTCTCCACTTGGGTGACAACTGCTGGTTCCAGTCCGCCGATGCTGCGGAACTTGTTCAGCTCGGTCAGCCAGGTGTCGCGGGTCATCCCTGGTAGGCGGCTTTCCGGGCCGCGATAGCCATGGCGCTGGTCGTAGGCGATCAGGCCGTCGCGCAGGGCGCTGTTGGCCATTTCCTGCAGATTGCTCGGTACCGTGGTGGTTACGTTGAAGCCTTCCGTATACGCCTCGCTGCCGTAGCGGCCGACCATCTCAGCGCGCGCCATCTCGGCAATATAGGGAGCGCTCAGCTCCGGCGCTGGCACGTGATAGCGGGCGTCGACCTCTTCGGCCAATGCCGACTCATAGCTTGCCTGATCGATTCTGCCCAGACGGAACAGGCGGCCGAGAATCCAGTCGCGGCGCTCTTTGGCGCGTGTCGGGTTCACCAATGGGTTGTAGCGCGATGGGGCCTTGGGTAGGCCGGCGATCATCGCCATCTGCGCCAGGCTCAGGTCGCGGATCGATTTGCCGTAGTACACCTGTGCAGCCGCTTCGATGCCGTAGGCGCGATGGCCGAGGTAGATCTTGTTGACGTAAAGCTCGAGGATCTCGTCCTTGCTCAGCTCGCGCTCGATCTGCAAGGCCAGGAGGATTTCGGTGGCCTTGCGCGAGAAGCTGCGTTCGCTGGTGAGGAAGAAGTTCTTCGCCACCTGCATGGTGATGGTGCTGCCGCCGCTCTGAATTTGACCGCTTTTCAATAATTGCGTGGCAGCGCGCATCAGGCTCGTCACATCGACGCCATAATGATTGGCGAAATTGTCGTCTTCTGCTGCCAGCAGGGCGCTGATGAAATCCTTGGGGATCTCATCGAAGCGAATGGGGGAGCGGCGCATCTCGCCAAACTCGGCAATCAGCTTGGCGTCGCTGCTGTAGATGCGCAGAGGGATCTGCAGCTGCACCTGGCGCAGTGACTCGACGGACGGAAGGGTCGGGCTAAGATAAAGAAACGCACCGCTGAAACTGAGCAACAGCCCACAAAAAACGGCAACGCAAGACCACCAGATGAACTTCAGCAGGCGTATCAAAATGTTCGGAATTCCAAGTAAAAGAATGAGTTAAGCAGGTGTCGAGGCGAAAAGGGAAAAGCTGTTCACATTATAAGCGTTTTTTTTCCCGGGGAGCCATTTGCGCTTCTGTCAAGACTGATATTTAATGTGGAAAAACATAAATAGTCCGTAAGTCGCGGATGCCAATAGGAAAACGGTCGTGCTAGGGCTCTTCACTAAGAAAGCGAATACGCTGCTGGGGATCGATATCAGCTCGACTTCGGTCAAGCTCCTCGAACTGAGTCGCTCGGGAAGCCGCTACAAGGTAGAGGCTTACGCAGTCGAGCCGCTCCCGCCGAACGCAGTGGTTGAGAAGAACATCGCCGAGCTAGAGGGGGTCGGTCAGGCGCTCTCGCGCGTGTTGGCCAAGGCCAAGACCGGCGTCAAGACCGCCGCAGTTGCCGTCGCTGGCTCGGCCGTCATCACCAAGACCATCGAAATGGAGGCCGGGCTTTCCGAGGACGACTTGGAAAACCAGCTGAAGATCGAGGCTGATCAGTACATTCCTTATCCGCTCGAAGAAGTCGCTATCGATTTCGAAGTGCAAGGGGTGGCGCCGCGTAATCCCGAGCGAGTCGAGGTTCTGCTGGCGGCATGCCGTAAGGAAAACGTCGAGGTCCGCGAAGCAGCCCTGGCGTTAGCCGGGTTGACTGCCAAGGTGGTTGATGTCGAAGCCTATGCGCTCGAGCGTGCATATGGGCTGCTGGAAGCGCAGCTTGGTGGCGGGCATGACGAGCTGACGGTAGCCGTGGTGGATATCGGCGCGACCATGACCACGCTGAGTGTGTTGCACAACGGTCGCACCATCTATACCCGCGAGCAGCTCTTCGGTGGCAAACAGCTCACTGAAGAAATTCAGCGTCGCTACGGCCTGTCGGTTGAAGAAGCTGGGCTTGCCAAGAAGCAGGGTGGTCTTCCAGATGACTACGACAGCGAGGTTTTACAGCCGTTCAAAGAGGCTGTGGTTCAGCAGGTTTCTCGCTCGCTGCAGTTCTTCTTCGCTGCCGGCCAGTTCAATGACGTCGACTATATCCTCTTGGCGGGTGGAACCGCGTCCATCCCTGATCTTGATCGATTGATTCAGCAGAAGATCGGTACGCAGACGTTGGTGGCCAATCCCTTTGCCGATATGGCGCTGAGTGGCAAGGTCAATGCCGGTGCGCTGGCCAGTGATGCGCCGGCACTGATGATTGCCTGTGGCCTGGCGATGAGGAGTTTCGACTGATGGCGCGGATTAACTTACTGCCCTGGCGCGAACAGCTGCGCGAGGAGCGCAAGCAGCGGTTTCTGGTCAGCCTGGCCGGAGTGTTCATTGTTGCTGCTGGCTTGGTGTTTCTCGGTGATCAGTTGCTGAATGCAGCGATCAGCAATCAGAACGCCCGTAACGACTTCATCAAGAAGGAAATTGCTGTTCTGGATGCGCGGATCAAGGAAATCAGCGAGCTGAAGACTCGTCGTCAGCAGTTGCTGGAGCGTATGAAGATCATCCAGGACTTGCAGGGTAATCGCCCGATCATCGGTCGGGTATTTGACCAGTTGGTAAGAACACTCCCGGATGGTGTGTATTTCACCAGCGTCAAGATGGCGGGCAAGAGTATCGCGATTGTCGGTGCTGCTGAGTCTAACAATCGGGTTTCAAATCTGATGCGTAATCTGGATGGTTCCGAGTGGCTTACCGCCCCTAATCTCACAGAGGTCAAGGCAGTCACTGCAGGCGCTTTGGATCAGGCGAACGTGTTCCAGCTCACTGTTCAGCAAACCCAACCTGATCAGGAACAAGCGGAGGCGGCGCAATGAGCATCAAAAGTTCTCTTGAGGGGCTGCGCAGCGTCGACCTGAATGATCTCGATATGAATAACGTCGGCTCCTGGCCGGCGGCAGTCAAGTTCATTGCGGGCCTGCTCTTGCTTATCGTTGTTCTCGGGCTTGGGTACAACTTTCATTTGAAAGACCTGCAGAGTATGTTGGAACAGCGTCAGAATGAAGAAGTGACGCTCAAGCAGCAATTTTCTACAAAGGCTTTTCAAGCTGCGAACTTGGAAGCCTATAAAGAGCAAATGCAGGAAATGGAGGTTTCTTTCGGTGCTCTTTTGCGGCAACTTCCGAGCGATACTGAAGTTCCAGGGCTTCTGGAGGACATCACTCGTACAGGGCTAGGGAGTGGCCTGGAGTTTGAAGAAATCAAGCTTCTTCCGGAAGTCGCCCAGCAGTTCTATATCGAATTGCCTATTCAGATCAAAGTCAGCGGTGGCTACCACGATCTGGCTACATTCGTCAGTGGTGTCGCCAGTCTGCCTCGTATCGTGACTTTGCATGACTTCCAGTTGGCGCCAGCGAGCGCAGACAGTTCAAGTCGCCTGAGCATGCAGATCATGGCCAAGACCTATCGCTACAATGATAAGGGGGCTCAATAATGAGTTTCTCTCGTTTATTTCTGGTGGCGGGTTTCTTGACTCTTGCTGGTTGTGGTTCCAGTAGCGATTTCGCGGATCTGCGTAGCTATATGGATGAAGTTCGTGCCAAGCCGAAAGGCGCTATCGAACCGTTGCCGACATTCCAGCCTTACGAGAGCTTCACCTACCGTGCGGCATCATTGCGTAGTCCCTTCCAGCCGCCGGTGAAGATCGACGTTGTTACTCGACAAAAAGGTTCGGCGGAGATCAAGCCTGACGAGAGTCGAGTCAAGCAGTTCCTGGAAGGCTTCAACATCGAAACGTTCGAGATGGTCGGTACGCTGAGAAACGATCGCGAATTGTTTGCTCTGGTTAGCGGCGCAGGAGGCGTTCATCGTGTAAAAGTTGGTGATTATCTGGGGCGTAATCACGGCAAGATACTTTTGATCGATGAATCCAAAATCGACGTAATGGAAATAGTTCCGGATGGCGAGGGTGGCTGGCTTGAGCGACCACGCAGCCTTTCCTTGAAGGAGCGCTCCTGACGGAGCGGTATGAGAAATGAATACAAATAATCTGTCTGCCAAACGGGATACGAAAATGAATGGCTCTCTTTCGCGTCTTAGTGTCGCCTTTATGGCGGTGCTGCTGTCGCCCGCAGTTTTGGCGGCCAATCTTCAGGGCTTGGATGTTGCCAGTTTGCCTGGCGACAGGGTCGAGCTGAAACTCTCTTTCGACGAGCCGGTAAACGCGCCGCGAGGCTACACGATAGAGCAGCCAGCTCGTATCGCTCTGGATCTTCCCGGCGTATCGAACAAGCTGGGTTCAAAGAACAGAGAACTCGGTGTGGGTAATGCCCGCAGTGTCACCATCGTCGAAGCCAAGGACCGTACTCGTCTGATCGTCAATCTGACCAGCCTGGCTCCTTACAGTACGCGAGTGGACGGCAATAATCTGTTCGTTCTTGTCGGTGATTCGACTGCTGCTGCGTCGCGTCCGGCTGCTGCACCTGCTGTCGCAACCTCTGCTCCCGCCAAGAAAACCTACGGCCCTCAACCCAAGGCAATCAGCAATATCGACTTCCAGCGCGGTGAGCAGGGCGAGGGTAATGTCGTGATTACCCTGTCCGACAAGTCTGTTGCTCCCGATATCCAGGAGCAGGGCGGCAAGATTCGTCTCGACTTTGCCAAGACCGAGTTGCCTGAGTCCCTGCGAGTGCGCTTGGATGTCAAGGACTTCGCTACACCGGTTCAGTTCGTGAGTGCGACGGGCGGTGCGGACAAGGCAAGCATCCTGATCGAACCGGTAGGGCTGTACGACTATCTTGCCTATCAGACCGAAGACAAGCTGACGTTGAGCGTCAAACCTCTTTCCCAGGAGGACGTTGAACGTCGCAATGCAGACCGTTTCGCTTATACAGGCGAGAAATTGTCGCTGAACTTCCAGGATATTGATGTTCGTTCCGTTCTGCAGTTGATTGCCGACTTTACCGATCTGAACCTGGTTGCCAGTGATACCGTGGCCGGCAACATCACGCTGCGTCTGCAGAATGTGCCGTGGGATCAGGCGTTGGATCTGGTGCTGAAGACCAAAGGGCTGGACAAACGCAAGGTTGGTAACGTCCTGCTGGTTGCGCCGGCTGATGAAATTGCCGCTCGTGAACGCCAGGAGCTGGAATCGCAGAAGCAGATTGCTGAACTCGCTCCGCTGCGTCGTGAGCTGATTCAGGTGAACTATGCCAAGGCGACCGACATGGCCAAGCTGTTCCAGTCGGTGACCAGTGCCGACGGCGCGGCTGACGATCGCGGTTCCATCACTGTCGACGACCGTACCAACAGCATCATTGCCTATCAAACCCAGGATCGCCTGGATGAACTGCGCCGTATCATTGCCCAGTTGGACATTCCGGTGCGTCAGGTGATGATCGAGGCGCGGATTGTCGAAGCTAACGTCAACTACAACAAGGCACTTGGTGTGCGTTGGGGGGGGAACTCCCGTCGTGGTAATTGGAGTGTCTACGGTAAGGACGGTGCTACGTCGTTTGATAATGATGAGGGCCTTGCCTATTTGCCAGGCACTGATGAAGTAGGCGAGTTCACCTTGGAAGATGGTGTTGCTCCTGTGCCTTTCGTAGATATGGGGGTCTTGGGTAGCACTTCAGGTATTGGTATCGGCTTCCTCACTGATAACATCACGTTGGACCTGCAGCTTTCTGCTATGGAAGCAACTGGTAATGGCGAGGTGATTTCCCAGCCCAAGGTAGTGACCTCCGACAAGGAGACCGCAAAGATCCTGAAAGGGCAGGAAGTGCCGTATCAGGAAGCCAGTTCCAGCGGTGCGACCAGTACTTCTTTCAAAGAAGCTGCTCTTTCTCTGGAGGTGACTCCGCAGATTACGCCGGATAACCGCATCATCATGGAGGTCAAGGTCACCAAGGATGCGCCGAACTTCCAGGCAGCCATCAACGGTGTTCCGCCGATCAACAAGAATGAGGTCAATGCCAAGGTGCTGGTCAACGATGGTGAGACCATCGTGATTGGTGGGGTGTTCGAGAATACCCAGACCAAGGCGACCGAAAAGGTACCCTTCCTTGGGGATCTACCTTTCATCGGTCGAGTATTCCGCCGCGATATCGTGCAAGACGACAAGACCGAGTTGCTGGTTTTCATCACTCCGCGCATCATGAACAACCAAGCCATTGCCGTGAATCGATGATCTAAGTGCGGAATGTAATCCTCGTAGGCCCGATGGGAGCTGGAAAGAGCACCATCGGGCGTTTGCTTGCCAAAGAACTGCGTTTGCCTTTCAAGGACTCCGACAAGGAGATCGAGCAGCGTACCGGTGCCGACATTCCCTGGATCTTCGATGTAGAGGGTGAACAGGGTTTCCGTGAGCGGGAGCAGGCAGTCATTGCTGAGCTCTCCTTGCAGGACGGGCTGGTGCTCGCCACTGGCGGTGGTGCGGTAATGCGTCCGGAAAATCGCCATGCGTTGCATGCAGGTGGTCGCGTCGTCTACCTGCACACCTCGGTCGAGCAGCAGATTGATCGCACTTCGCGAGATCGTAACCGTCCCCTGTTGCGTACCGCCAATCCCGCTCAGGTACTCAGGGATTTGATGGCGGCGCGGGATCCGCTTTATCGCGAAGTGGCTGACATCATCATCGAGACTGACGAGCGTCCGCCACGGATGGTCGTTCAGGAAATTCTCTCGCGTCTGGAAGCACTGTCGCCCCGTTAAAGCTCGGGGCGAACTGCGCTATCCTTAAGGCCTTTTTATCCTGGGGGCCTCATGCAGACTCTTCACGTTGAACTCGGCGAGCGTAGCTATCCCATTTACATCGGTGATGGCCTGCTTGTGCGTCCTGAATTACTGGCGCGTCACATTGCGGGGCGCCAAGTGGCGGTGGTCACCAATGAGACGGTGGCGCCTCTGTATCTCGATACCCTCATGCGTTCACTGGAGGGGTTCAAGGTTGCATCGGTCGTCCTGCCTGATGGTGAGGCGTTCAAAAACTGGGAAACCCTGCAGCTGATATTCGATGGTTTGCTGACCGCCCGTCATGACCGACGCACCACCGTAATCGCTCTGGGAGGCGGTGTAATCGGTGATATGGCCGGGTTCGCGGCAGCGTGCTATCAGCGTGGTGTCGATTTCATCCAGGTGCCTACCACCCTGCTGTCGCAAGTCGATTCCTCGGTCGGAGGCAAGACGGGAATCAACCACCCGCTGGGCAAGAACATGGTTGGCGCCTTTTACCAGCCCAAGGCTGTCCTGATCGATACCGCCAGTTTGAATACCTTGCCGGAGCGTGAGCTGTCCGCTGGCTTGGCTGAGGTGATCAAATACGGCCTTATCTGTGACGAGCCTTTTCTTGGCTGGCTGGAAAGCAACATGGGGGCTCTGCGTGCGCTGGATGGCGCTGCGCTGACCTATGCCATCGAGCGCTCCTGTGCCGCCAAGGCGCGCGTGGTCGGGGCTGACGAGCGCGAGTCGGGCGTGCGCGCCACCCTGAATCTGGGGCACACCTTTGGTCACGCTATCGAGACCGAGCAGGGTTACGGCGTTTGGCTGCATGGCGAGGCGGTTGCCGCTGGAACGGTGATGGCGCTGGAAATGTCCTATCGTCTCGGCTGGTTGTCTGCTGTCGACCGGGATCGAGGCGTACGCCTTTTGCAGGCGGCCGGATTGCCTGTAGTGCCGCCTGCCGATATGACGCCCGAGCAGTTTCTTGAGCATATGTCGGTGGACAAGAAGGTTCTCGATGGTCAGCTTCGACTCGTGCTGCTCAAGCGTCTCGGCGAGGCTGTCGTGACCGCCGATTACCCGCGTGAAATTCTCGACGCCACGCTGCGTAGCGACTATGCGGCTCTGGCTCAGTCATCCAACTCTTGAAGAGTGATTCATGACCAGTTTGCATGCTGACGAAGCTTTCCTGGCGCACTACCAGTTCAGTCACGATCCGTTCGCGCCACGAGTGCCCGGTTTCAAGTTTTTCCCGGCGCAGCGCAAGCCGGTGCTGGGGCAGTTGCATCACCTGGCGCGCTACAGCCAGTTGTTGCTGGCGGTGGTCGGGCCGGAGGGCAGCGGCAAGACCCTGCTGCGCCAGGCATTGGTTGCCAGTACCAACAAGCAGGCTGTGCAGACGGTGGTCGTTGCCCAGAGCGTGACAGGGAGCGAAGCGCTGTTGCGTCATGTGGCTCAGGGGTTGTCCGTTGCCCAGGCTGATGCGAATTCGATTCTGGCTCAGGTTGGCCGGTTGGCGCTGACGGGGCAGGAAGTCTATCTGCTGATCGATGATGCCGATCAGCTCGATGATGCTGCGCTGAAAACTGTGCTGGCTCTGGCCGCAGGCAATGGCGAAGGTCGTCCGCATGTATTCCTGTTTGCCGAGCAGGGCCTGTTGGCCCGACTGGAGGCCTTGGCGGGTGGCGAGGAGTGTTATCACGCCATAGAGCTTCAGCCGTATGCCGAAGACGAGACGCGCGACTACCTCGCTCAGCGGCTCGAGGGCGCGGGGCAGGGCATTGATCTGCTTACAGATGAGCAGGTCGAGGATATTCATGCTCGCTCCCTGGGTTGGCCAGGGGCAGTCAATCAAGAGGCCCGCGAGCTGCTGGTTGAGCAGATGCTTGCGCAGCGTTCGGCTGGGCGTGGTACAGGCGGGTTGGCCTTGCCCAGAAAGCATCTGCTGGCCCTGGCAGTAGTGCTGGTGGGGGTTGCGGCTGCTTGGTTCATGCAGGGGCGAGATTCGACGGCGCCTGCGCCGGTTGCCGACAACGCATCGCTCCCCATGCAATCGTCTGAGCCAGTGGCGGGGGCTGAGGAGTCGAAGCCGGAGAGCGAATCTGGGGAGCGCGCACCGGCTATCGAGTTTGCGGGTAACAGTCAGCCGCTGCCATTACCTTTGGTAGGGGAGTCGCAGGCGGTCATTCGTCAGCCATTGGCCGAGGCAGCAGGCGAAGAGCTGGATGACTTCGAGCCGCCAGTTTCGCCGGAGCCCTCGACGGTTACTGCGCCGTCGACTCCAATCCCTGCTGCACCTGCACCTGCACCTGCACCTGCACCTGCAAAGCAGCCTGAGCCTGTCAAACAACCAGAACCTGCTGCACCGAAGCCTGCTGCTCCAGCTCCGAAGCCGGCACCTGCTCCGGCGCCGAGCGCTAATCCAGCTACTGCGGCGAGTGGTTGGTATGCGCAGCAATCTGCGTCGCGCTATGCGCTGCAGGTTGTGGGCTCGCGATCGGAGTCGAATATTCAGGCGCTGGTACGAGAGGGTGGCGCTGAGTACCACTACTTCAAGAAGGTTCACCAGGGGCAGCCGTTGTATGTACTGACGTATGGCAGCTTTACCAGTCGTGATGCCGCCCAGGCTGCGATAAAGAGTCTGCCTGCCAAGCTGCAGGCGGGTAAGCCGTGGCCGCGCACGCTGGGCAGTATCCAGCAGGAAATGAGCCGCTAAGCGCTCTGTTCCAATATGACCGCCTGGTCGGTAGCACGACCTTGCGGTCCTATCCTTCGTTTTTGCGACATTAATTTTCACCCCCTCGTCACGAAAATTTGTGACGCCCAAGGTGGATATGTACAATGACCTCCCTTTTGCCCACGCAAAGCTGGCGCGTGCCTGCTTTTCGGGTTTAAGTCATTGAATTAGAAAGTAATTTGCCTGAAGTCTAGGCAGCCTGGTGAGAGTTTCCCCTATGAAAGCAGGTTTGTACCGTCCTGATGAGTTCAAGGATAACTGCGGCTTCGGCTTGATCGCCCATATGCAAGGTGAGGCTAGTCATCACCTGCTCAAGACCGCTATTGAGGCCCTCACCTGCATGACTCACCGCGGCGGTATCAACGCCGACGGCAAGACCGGTGATGGCTGTGGTCTGCTGATTCAGAAGCCTGACCAGTTCCTGCGTGCGGTCGCCCAGGAGCAATTCGGCGCTGAGCTGCCTGCTCAATATGCCGTGGGCATGGTCTTCCTCAATCAGGATGCGGCCAAGGCCGAAGCCGCGCGCGAGAACATGAACCGCGAAATCCTCGCGGCTGGTTTGCAACTGGTGGGCTGGCGCAAGGTGCCGGTCGATACCAGCGTGCTCGGCCAGCTGGCGCTGGAGCGTCTGCCGCAGATCGAGCAGGTGTTCATCGGCGGCGAAGGTCTGAGCGATCAGGAATTCGCCATCAAGCTGTTCAGCGCCCGTCGTCGTTCCTCGGTAGCCAACGCCGACGACAGCGATCACTACATCTGCAGCTTCTCGCACAAGACCATCATCTATAAAGGCCTGATGATGCCGGCGGACCTGCAGCAGTTCTACCCGGACCTGGGTGACGAGCGCCTGCAGACTGCCATTGCCGTGTTCCACCAGCGCTTCTCCACCAACACCCTGCCGAAGTGGCCGCTGGCACAGCCCTTCCGCTATCTCGCGCACAACGGCGAGATCAACACCATCACCGGCAACCGCAACTGGGCCCAGGCCCGTCGCACCAAGTTCGCCAACGAGCAGATCCCTGATCTCGATGAGCTGGGCCCGCTGGTCAACCGTGTGGGTTCCGACTCCTCAAGCATGGACAACATGCTCGAACTGATGGTCACCGGTGGCATCGACCTGTTCCGCGGCCTGCGCATGATCATTCCGCCGGCCTGGCAGAACGTCGAGACCATGGACGCCGACCTGCGCGCGTTCTACGAATACAACTCCATGCACATGGAACCCTGGGATGGCCCGGCCGGCGTGGTGCTGACCGATGGTCGCCATGCCGTGTGCCTGCTCGACCGTAACGGTCTGCGTCCGGCGCGCTGGGTCACCACCAAGAACGGCTATATCACCCTGGCTTCGGAAATCGGCGTATGGGATTACCAGCCCGAGGACGTCATCGCCAAGGGCCGTGTCGGCCCGGGGCAGATCCTTGCTGTCGACACCGAGACCGGCCAGGTGCTGGACACCGAGTCCATCGACAGCCGCCTGAAGTCGCGTCACCCCTATAAACTGTGGCTGCGCAAGCATGCCCAGCGCATCAAGGCGACGCTGGAAGACCGCGACCATGGTTCGGCCTTCTACGACCCGGATCAGCTCAAGCAGTACATGAAGATGTTCCAGGTCACCTTCGAGGAGCGTGACCAGGTGCTGCGCCCGCTCGGCGAGCAGGGCCAGGAAGCGGTCGGCTCGATGGGTGACGACACGCCGATGGCGGTGCTCAGCCAGCGCGTGCGCTCGCCGTACGACTATTTCCGCCAGCAGTTCGCGCAGGTCACCAACCCGCCGATCGACCCGCTGCGCGAAGCGATCGTGATGTCCCTGGAAATCTGCCTGGGCGCCGAGCGCAACATCTTCAGCGAGTCGCCGGAGCACGCCACTCGCGTGATCCTCAGCAGCCCGGTGATTTCGCCGGCCAAATGGCGCGCGCTGATGAGCCTGGAGCGTGCGGGCTTCGACCGTCATGTCATCGACATGAACTACGACGAGTCGCTGGGCCTGGAAGCCGCCGTGCGCAACATGGCCGATCAGGCCGAAGAAGCCGTGCGTGCCGGCAAGGTCCTGCTGGTGCTCACCGACCGCAACATCGCACCCGGCAAGCTGCCGGCGCATGCGGCGTTGGTCACTGGTGCGGTGCACCATCGTCTGACCGAGAAAGGCCTGCGTTGCGACTGCAACATCCTGGTCGAAACCGCCACCGCGCGGGACCCGCACCACTACGCGGTACTGCTCGGCTTCGGCGCCTCGGCGATCTATCCGTTCCTGGCCTACGAAGTGCTCGGCGACCTGATCCGCACTGGCGAAGTGCTGGGCGATCTGTACGAAGTGTTCAAGCACTACCGCAAAGGCATCTCCAAGGGCCTGCTGAAGATCCTGTCGAAGATGGGCATCTCCACCGTGGCGTCCTACCGCGGTGCGCAGCTGTTCGAAGCGGTCGGCCTGGCCGATGAAGTCACCGAGCTGTGCTTCCGTGGTGTGGCCAGCCGCATCCAGGGCGCGCGTTTCGTCGACATCGAGAGCGAGCAGAAGCTGCTGTCCTTCGAAGCCTGGAACAACCGCAAGGCGATCCAGCAGGGCGGCCTGCTCAAGTTCGTCTACGGCGGCGAATACCACGCCTACAACCCGGACGTGGTGCGCACGCTGCAGGACGCCGTGCAGCAGGGCAATTACGAGAAGTACAAGGAATACTCGGCGCTGGTCGATACCCGTCCGGCTTCGATGATTCGTGACCTGCTCAAGGTCAAGGAATCCGCCACGCCGATCAGCCTCGACCAGGTCGAGCCGCTGGAGTCGATCTTCAAGCGCTTCGACGCTGCCGGTATCTCCCTCGGCGCGCTGTCGCCCGAGGCGCATGAGGCGCTGGCCGAGGCGATGAACCGCCTGGGTGGCCGCTCCAACTCCGGTGAGGGCGGTGAAGACCCGGCGCGTTACGGCACCATCAAGAGCTCGAAGATCAAGCAGGTGGCTACCGGCCGCTTTGGCGTGACCCCGGAATACCTGGTCAATGCCGAAGTGCTGCAGATCAAGGTGGCCCAGGGCGCCAAGCCCGGTGAGGGCGGCCAGCTGCCGGGCGGCAAGGTCAATGGTCTGATCGCCAAGCTGCGCTACGCGGTGCCGGGCGTGACCCTGATTTCGCCGCCGCCGCACCACGATATCTACTCGATCGAAGACCTGGCGCAGCTGATTTTCGACCTCAAGCAGGTCAACCCCAAGGCGCTGGTATCGGTCAAGCTGGTGGCTGAAGCCGGCGTTGGCACCATCGCCGCCGGTGTGGCCAAGGCCTATGCCGACCTGATCACCATCTCCGGTTATGACGGCGGTACCGGCGCTTCGCCGCTGACCTCGATCCGTTACGCCGGCGCGCCGTGGGAGCTGGGCCTGGCCGAGACCCACCAGACCCTGCGCGGCAACGACCTGCGCGGCAAGGTGCGGGTGCAGACCGACGGTGGCCTGAAAACCGGCCTGGACGTGATCAAGGCCGCCATCCTCGGCGCTGAGAGCTTCGGCTTCGGCACCGCGCCGATGGTCGCCCTGGGCTGCAAATACCTGCGTATCTGCCACCTGAACAACTGCGCCACCGGCGTGGCGACGCAGAACGACAAGCTGCGTAAGGACCACTTCATCGGCACCGTCGAGATGGTGATGAACTTCTTCACCTACGTCGCTGAGGAAACCCGTGAGTGGCTGGCCAAGCTGGGCGTCAGCCGTCTTGAGGACCTGATCGGACGTACCGATCTGCTCGAGATGCTGCCGGGCGAAACCGCCAAGCAGGGCAACCTGGACCTGTCGCCGCTGCTCGCCAGTGCGCACATCCCGGCTGACAAGCCGCAGTTCTGCCAGGTGCCGAAGAACCCGCCGTTCGACGAAGGCCTGCTGGCCGAGAAGATGGTCGAGCTGGCCAAGGACGCCATCGCCGGCAAGACCGGTGGCGAGTACGAACTGAAGATCGGCAACTGCGACCGCTCCATCGGTGCCCGTGTGTCTGGCGAGATCGCCCGTGCTCACGGCAACCAGGGCATGAACGGCGCGCCGATCACCTTCCGCTTCAAGGGCACTGCCGGTCAGAGCTTCGGTGTGTGGAACGCCGGTGGTCTGAACCTGCGCCTGGAAGGCGATGCCAACGACTACGTGGGCAAGGGCATGACGGGCGGCAAGATCGTCATCACCCCGCCTGCCGGCAGCCCGTTCGCCACCGAAGACAGCGCCATCATCGGCAACACCTGCCTGTATGGCGCCACCGGCGGCAAGCTGTTCGCCACCGGCACTGCGGGTGAGCGTTTCGCTGTGCGTAACTCCGGCGCCCACGCCGTGGTGGAAGGCACTGGCGACCACTGCTGCGAATACATGACTGGCGGCTTCGTCTGCGTACTGGGCAAGACCGGCTACAACTTCGGCTCGGGCATGACCGGCGGCTTCGCCTACGTGCTCGACCTGGACAACGGCTTCTACGACCGCGTCAACCACGAGCTGGTGGAAATCCAACGCATCAACAGCGAGGCGATGGAAGCTTACCGCAGCCACCTGGAAAACGTGCTGGCCGAGTACGTCGAGGAAACCGGTAGCGAGTGGGGGCAGAACCTGCTGGAAAACCTGGACGATTACCTGCGCAAGTTCTGGCTGGTGAAACCGAAAGCGGCGAGCCTGAAGTCGCTGCTGTCCAGCACCCGTGCCAACCCGCAATAAGAATGCGCCTGAAGTGGTTTGATGAGGTAATGCAATGACTGAACGTCTGAACAACGACTTCCAGTTCATCGAAGTCGGGCGCAAAGACCCGAAGAAGAAACTGCTGCGTCAGCGCAAGAAGGAATTCGTCGAGATCTACGACAACTTCAAGCCGGCGCAGGCTTCTGACCAGGCGCATCGCTGCCTGGGCTGCGGCAACCCGTATTGCGAGTGGAAGTGCCCGGTGCACAACTTCATTCCGAACTGGCTCAAGCTGGTCTCGGAAGGCAACATCCTCGCCGCCGCCGAGCTGAGCCACCAGACCAACACCCTGCCGGAAGTGTGCGGCCGGGTGTGCCCGCAGGACCGTCTGTGCGAGGGCGCTTGCACCCTCAACGACGGCTTCGGCGCGGTGACCATCGGCTCGGTGGAGAAGTACATCACCGACACCGCCTTCGCCATGGGCTGGCGTCCGGACATGTCGCGGGTCGTGCCGACCGGCAAGCGTGTTGCCGTGATCGGCGCCGGCCCGGCCGGCCTGGGCTGCGCTGACGTGCTGGTGCGCAACGGTGTGACCCCGGTGGTGTTCGACAAGAACCCGGAAATCGGTGGCCTGCTGACCTTCGGTATCCCCGAGTTCAAGCTGGAAAAAACCGTGCTCAGCCGCCGCCGTGAAGTCTTCACCGGCATGGGTATCGAGTTCCGCCTGAACACCGAGATCGGCAAGGACGTGACCATGCAGCAACTGCTGGATGAGTACGATGCCGTGTTCATGGGCATGGGCACCTACACCTACATGAAGGGCGGCTTCCCCGGTGAGGACCTGCCGGGCGTCTACGACGCCCTGGATTTCCTCATCGCCAACGTCAACCGCAACCTCGGTTTCGAGAAAACGCCGGAAGACTTCATCGACATGAAGGGCAAGCGCGTCGTGGTGCTCGGCGGTGGTGACACCGCGATGGACTGCAACCGCACCTCGATCCGTCAGGGCGCCAAGGCCGTTACCTGCGCCTACCGCCGTGACGAAGAGAACATGCCGGGTTCGCGCAAGGAAGTGAAGAACGCCAAGGAAGAGGGTGTGAAGTTCCTCTTCAACCGCCAGCCCATCGCCATCGTCGGTGAAGGCAAGGTGGAAGGCATCAAGGTGGTCGAGACCCGTCTCGGCGAGCCGGATGCCCGTGGCCGCCGCAGCCCCGAGCCGATTCCGGGCTCCGAAGAGGTCATCCCGGCGGAAGCCGTGCTGATCGCTTTCGGCTTCCGCCCGAGCCCGGCGCCGTGGTTCGAGCAGTTCGAGATCCAGACCGACAGTCAGGGTCGCGTCGTCGCGCCTGAGCAGAGCCAGTTCAAGCACCAGACCAGCAACCCGAAAATCTTCGCCGGTGGCGACATGGTGCGTGGTTCCGACCTGGTGGTGACGGCGATCTTCGAAGGTCGTAACGCCGCCGAAGGCATCCTCGACTACCTCGGCGTCTGATTCGCCTGCGACCGGCGCGACTGCACCCGGTAGTCGCGCGGGTCGATGGCGAAACTCTCCAGGCGCGAGCGCAGTGTGGTGGGCTTGAGCTCCAGCAACCGCGCCGCGCCATCTTTGCCCGATATCCTGCCGGCACAGGCGCTGAGCGCCGCGATCAGGTTTTCGCGCATCTGTCTGCGCTGCTCACCCTGAGTGAGAATGCGCGCTTCCTGTTCCTGAGGCGCAGGCGTCAGCTGTTCTGCCGGTGCGTCATTCGGCAGGTCCAGACGCAGGCGACTGCCCGGTGAAATGATCACCGCACGTTCGATCAGGTTCTCCAGTTCACGAATGTTGCCGGGCCAGGAATAGCCCTGCAGGCGCTGGATATCGGCCAGGCGCAGGCTGGGTTCCGGGCGGTTCAACTGGCGGCAAACGCGGCTGAGAAAATGCTGGGCCAGCGGCGGGATGTCTTCGGCGCGCTGACGCAGTGGCGCCGACTCGATGGGGAATACGTTGAGGCGAAAATACAGGTCTTCGCGGAAGCGCCCGGCGCGCACTTCCTGACGTAGGTCACGGTTGGTGGCGGCGATCACCCGCACGTCCACCTGGCGTGTGCGGGTGTCGCCGACGCGCTCCAGCTGCTGCTCCTGTAGCACGCGCAGCAGCTTGCTCTGCAGCTCCAGGGGAATCTCGCCGACCTCATCGAGAAACAGCGTGCCGCCATCGGCCAGTTCGAAGCGGCCGACGCGGTCGTTCAGTGCGCCGGTGAAGGCGCCGCGGATATGGCCGAAGAACTCGCTCTCGAACAGCTCGCGCGGCACCGCAGCGCAGTTGACGCGGATCAGCGGGCGCTGGCTGCGCCCGCTGTTGTCGTGAATGGCGCGGGCGATCAGCTCCTTGCCGGTGCCGGACTCGCCAGTGATCAGCACGTTGGCGCCGGTCGGGGCGACCAGTTCGATCTGGTGGATTACCTGCTGCATCGCAGCGCTGCGGCCGACCAGGTTGTGCTGGGCGTACTCGCCGCGAATTTCCTCCTGCAGGTAGGCGTTTTCCAGTTCCAGGCGCTGCTTGAGCTGCTGCACTTCGTTTAACGCCTGGCGCAGGCGTCGTTCGGTTTCCAGGCGCTCGCTGATGTCGCGAAACACCACCACGGCGCCGACCAGCTCGCCGTCGTCGCGCAGCGGCGTGCTGGTGTACTCCACGGGGATGGGGTTGCCGTCCTTGTTCCAGAACACTTCGTCCGCCACCTGATGCACCTCGCCGTCGTTGAAGGCGGCGTAGATGGGGCAGGTGTGGCCGTCGTAGGCGCTACCGTCGGGATGATGGTGATGGATCAGCTGGTGAATGCTGTGGCCGATCAGGTCCTCGGCGCGCCAGCCGAGAATGCGCTCGGCAGCCGGGTTGACGAAGGTGGTCTCGCCATTGCGATTGACCCCGTAGATGCCCTCGCCAGCGGCGCCGAGGATCAGCTGATTCTGCCGTTCGAACTGGCGGAAGATGCGCTCGACCCCTTGCCACTCCAGCAGCCCCTGACGCTGATAGCGCTCAGCCTCGGCCAGCCCGCGCAGGGCATCGAGTGGGCGGCGTTCCTGAATCAGCAGGCCGAGCAGGGCGGCGCCGTCATGCAGCAGGTGGCTGCCGCTGATCTCCACTTCCAGGTAGCCGCCGTCCAGGCGCAATAGGCCGAGGTTGTCGCGCCAGGCATGGCCGCGTGCCTGAACCTCCTCGGTAAAACTCACCAGTGCGCCAAGGTCATGGGCCCAGAGGCGGCTGGCGCGTTGCGCGAGCAAGACTGTCTGGCTGCAGTCGAGCAAGGCGCAGCAGGCCGGGTTGGCGTGCAGGATGCGGTCACTGGCAGGGTCGATGAGCAGGCTGGCGCTGCGCATGTGTTCCAGCAGCAAGCGGCTGGCAGTCTGTGAGTCGGGCATGGTGTGCTCCGCAGGATGAGCTGAACAGGAGCTATCAAGCGGCGTGCCATTTGACGGCTTTTCGTTTTTCGTAATGACGATATCTCGTTTATCACGAGATATCGTCATTCTTGGTTATTTTAAAAAGTCATATTTATCAATGGCTTGAGTTTATTTTTCAGTTGGTACAGCTCCTGCAATAGCCAGGGTGAACCGGCCGGCAACGGCCCCTTTCACTCAGCGCCAGCCTCACCAATTTGGGGCATGCCGCAGCAGGAGACGCCACGATGAGTGTCAACAGCCTGGACGATCCGTTCAGCCCCGATAGCGAGTTAGCCCATACCACGGGTTGCGATTGCCAGCGCTGCGCGCCGAGTGCAGCGGCGCTGCCGGCGAGCAGCG
This sequence comes from Pseudomonas pichavaramensis, assembly GCF_050473265.1. Lineage (NCBI taxonomy): Bacteria > Pseudomonadati > Pseudomonadota > Gammaproteobacteria > Pseudomonadales > Pseudomonadaceae > Pseudomonas > Pseudomonas pichavaramensis. The sequence continues at coordinate 221,078 of NZ_JBJKFJ010000001.1, forward strand.
AGGACATGCTCGATCGCGCCGTGGAGAGTGCCATCGTTCGTGGTGTGTTCGGCCACAACGATTTCTCCCGCCGCAGCTTCATGGGCATGATCGGTGGTGGGATGGCGGCGGCGATCCTCGGCAGCATGATTCCCCTCGATGCGGTCAAGGCTGCGGTCAAGGACAGCCTCGGCCCGCTGGAGAAGAAGAAGCTGAAGATCGGCTTCGTACCCATCACCTGCGCCACGCCGATCATCATGGCCGACCCCATGGGGTTCTACTCCAAGTACGGCCTGGAGGTGGAAACGGTGAAGACCGCCGGCTGGGCGGTGGCGCGCGACAAGTCGCTGGCTGGTGAATATGACGCCTCGCACATGCTCTCGCCGATGCCGCTGGCCATCAGCCTGGGCCTGGGCTCGACGCAAACGCCGTTCGTCATGCCGGCGCTGGAGAACATCAATGGCCAGGCCATCGTGCTGGGCATGCAGCATCAGGACAAGCGTGATCCGAAGCTGTGGAAGGGCATGCGTTTCGGCGTGCCGTTCGAGTATTCGATGCACAACTTCCTGCTGCGCTATTACGTCGCCGAGCACGGCCTGGACCCGGATCGCGACATCCAGATTCGCGTCGTACCGCCACCGGAGATGGTCGCCAACCTGCGTGCCGGCAACCTCGACGGCTTCCTCTCGCCGGACCCGTTCAACCAGCGCGCAGTGTGGGAGAAGGTCGGCTTCATCCACCTGTTGACCAAGGACCTGTGGCCGGGCCACCCGTGCTGCGCCTTCGCCTGTAGCCAGCAGTTCGCCAGCGAGAATCCCAACACCTACGGCGCGCTGCTGCACGCCTTGGTCGACGCCACGCAGTACTCCTCCAAGGCGGAAAACCGCAAGGCGGTGGCCGAGGCGATCTCCACCAAGAACTACCTCAACCAGCCGGTCGCGGTGGTGCAGCAGGTGCTCAGCGGGCGCTACGCCGATGGTCTGGGCAAAATTCACGACGAGCCTGAGCGGATCGACTTCGACCCCTTCCCCTGGCAGTCGATGGCGGTGTGGATCCTCACCCAGATGAAGCGCTGGGGTTATCTGGAAGGCGACGTCGACTACCGCACTATCGCCGAGCGGGTGTTCCTCGCCGCCGACGCTGGCAAGGTCATGCAAGACCTCGGTCTGCCGGTGCCAGGCGACGCCTACAAGTCCTTTAGCGTGATGGGCAAGCCGTTCGATCCGGCCGACCCCGAGGGCTACTTGTCCAGTTTCGCCTTGCGGAGGTCGTGATGAAAGCTTCGCTGCCGCTGCGTTCGGCGATCATCTCGATCCTTCTGCTGGTGCTGCTGCTCGGCGTGTGGGAGGCGCTGTGCCGCGTGCCGCCGAGCAGCGAGGTGGCCGCCGATGACGAGTACGCCCTGCTCATGGGCGAAGCCGAGCAGCGTGCCAGCGTGCCGCCACCTTCGGTGGTGCTGGCGCATGCCTATAACGAGCTGAGCCAGCCGTTCTATGACAACGGGCCCAATGACAAGGGCATTGGCATTCAGCTCGGGCATTCGCTGTACCGCGTGCTGGCCGGCTACCTGCTGGCGGCGCTGGTGGCGATTCCGATCGGCTTCGTCATCGGCATGTCGCCGCTGATGTACCGCGCGCTCAACCCCTTCATCCAGGTGCTGCGACCGATCTCGCCGCTGGCCTGGATGCCGCTGGCGCTGTTCGTGATCAAGGATTCGCAGACCTCGGCGATCTTCGTGATCTTCATCTGCTCGGTCTGGCCGATGCTGCTCAATACCGCCTTCGGCGTGGCCGGCGTGCGCCGCGACTGGATCAACGTCGCCCGTACCCATGAGCTCGGCCCGCTGCGCACGGCGTTCAGCGTCATCCTGCCGGCTGCGATGCCGACCATCCTCACCGGCATGCGCATCTCCGTGGGCATCGCCTGGCTGGTGATCGTCGCCGCCGAAATGCTCGTGGGCGGTACCGGCATTGGTTACTACGTGTGGAACGAGTGGAACAACCTGGACCTGTCCAGCGTGATCTTCTCGATCCTGATGATCGGCGTGGTGGGCATGCTGCTCGATCTTCTGCTGGGCAGCATCGCCCGTCTCGTCAGCTATCAGGAGTGATGTCATGTCCCGTTATTTTCTCGATGCGCGGCGCCTGGCCAAGCGCTTCCCGCAACCCGGCGCGGAGCCGCTGACGGTATTCGAAGAGGTCAGCTTCGGCCTCGAACAGGGCGAGTTCGTCTGCATCATCGGCCACTCCGGCTGTGGCAAGTCGACCATCCTCAACGCTCTGGCCGGGCTCGACAGCTTCAGCGAGGGCACCCTGGAGATGGCCGGCAAGGAAGTCGCCGGGCCGAGCCTGGAGCGCGGTGTGGTGTTCCAGAACTACAGCCTGTTGCCCTGGCTCAGTGCGCTGGAGAACGTCGAGTTCGGCGTGCGTGCGCGCTTCCCGCAGTGGTCCAAGGAGCAGCGCCGCGCGCACAGCCGTAAGTACCTGGAGATGGTCGGCCTGGGCGGCTCCGAGTCGCGCAAGCCGGCGCAGTTGTCCGGCGGTATGCGTCAGCGCGTGAGCATCGCCCGAGCCTTCGCCACTCAGCCGCAATTGCTGCTGCTCGACGAGCCGTTCGGCGCGCTGGATGCCCTGACCCGTGGGGTGATTCAGGACGAGCTGATCAAGATCTGGAGCGCCACCAAACAGACGGTGTTCATGATCACCCACGATGTCGACGAGGCGATCCTGCTCTCTGACCGCATCCTGCTGATGACCAACGGCCCGCGGGCGCGCATCGCCGAGTCGGTGCGCATCGACCTGCCGCGCCCGCGCCAGCGTGACCAGGTGATTCACCACCCGGGCTATTACCGCATTCGCAATCACCTCGTGGACTTCCTGGTGAACCGCTCGCACGAGTTGCGCGGGCGCACCCTGAGCGACGAGCACGGCTTCCCGCCGGAAATCAACCCTGCCCTGGACGAGCCAAGCGGCGCCGCCAGGGTCGTACCCCTGACCTCTGTGAAGGAGCTTCACCATGGATAAGCAAGAAATGCGCAGCACCATCATCGCCGCCAAGGAACGCCTCGGCCTGGACTGGGCGGAAATCGGCAAGGGCATCGGCATGTCGCCGGTGTGGACCACCTCGGCCTGCCTGGGCATGAACAGCATGCCCAAGGAGAACGCCGACGCCCTGTGCGAGACGCTGGAACTGTCGGAGGACGTCTCCGCTGCGCTGCAGAAGTTCCCGCACAAGCACTGGGACAAGACCATCCCCACCGACCCGCTGATCTATCGCTTCTACGAAATGATCAATGTCTACGGTGAGACCATCAAGGAACTGATTCATGAGGAATTCGGCGACGGCATCATGAGCGCCATCGACTTCAGCATGGACATTTCCCGTGTCGCCGACCCCAAGGGCGACCGCGTGCAGATCGTCCTCAACGGCAAATTCCTGCCCTATCGCAGCTGGTAAATCGTCGCGGCATATCGTCGCGATGGACAAAAGGCACGGCACCCGCCGTGCCTTTTGTTTTGCGCTCTGCGAAAATGCCCGCACTTTTTTCGCCGGATGCCACCATGACCGCCCTGAAAAACGACCGTTTCCTTCGTGCCCTGCTCAAGCAACCCGTGGATGTCACGCCGATCTGGATGATGCGCCAGGCCGGTCGCTATCTGCCGGAGTACCGCGCGACCCGGGCCCAGGCCGGCAACTTCGTGAACCTGATGAAGAACCCGGAGCTGGCCTGTGAAGTGACCATCCAGCCGCTGGACCGCTACCCGCAGCTGGACGCGGCGATCCTCTTCTCCGACATCCTCACCATCCCCGATGCCATGGGCCAGGGCCTGTACTTCGAAACCGGCGAAGGCCCGCGCTTCAAGAAAGTGGTCAGCAGCATGGCTGACATCGAAGCGCTGCCGGTGACTGATGCCGAGAAGGATCTGGGCTACGTGATGGACGCCGTGCGCACCATTCGCCGCGAGCTTAACGGCCGGGTACCGCTGATCGGCTTCTCCGGCAGCCCGTGGACGCTGGCGACCTACATGGTCGAGGGCGGCTCGAGCAAGGACTTTCGCAAGACCAAAGCCATGCTCTACGACAACCCGCAGGCCATGCACGCGCTGCTGGACAAGCTGGCGCAGTCGGTCACGGCTTACCTCAACGGGCAGATTCTGGCCGGTGCGCAGGCGGTGCAGATCTTCGATTCCTGGGGCGGTGCGCTGTCGGCAGCGGCCTATCAGGAATTCTCCCTGGCCTACATGAAGAAGATCATCGATGGGCTGATCCGCGAGCATGACGGGCGCCAGGTGCCGGTGATCCTGTTCACCAAGGGCGGCGGTCTGTGGCTGGAATCCATGGCTGACAGCGGCGCCGAAGCCCTGGGCCTGGACTGGACCTGTGACATCGGCAGCGCCCGCGCCCGTGTCGGCGCCAAGGTGGCGCTGCAGGGCAACATGGACCCGGCGGTGCTCTACGCCAAGCCGGAGGCGATCCGCGCCGAAGTGGCGCGCATCCTGGCGGCCTACGGCGCCGGCAGTGGCCACGTGTTCAATCTCGGCCATGGCATCACCCCGGAAGTCGACCCGGCCAACGCCGGCGCCTTCTTCGAGGCGGTGCACGAGCTGTCGGCGCAGTACCACCGCTAGGTTCAATGCAGCCGTAGGGTGGATGACGCTTTCATCCACCCTTGCGCTCACCGATGGCCGCCCGGCAAGCGTCCTCCACCCCGCGAGCTGGCGCTCGGCAACTGGATCTCAGGGCTTGTTTCTGGGATTGTGCAGTTTCAACTCAAGCTGCGTGTCCTCTTCGCCATGCTCGAAGCGGCTCTTGCGCGGGCTCGGTTTACCGGTAAACAGCGATGGGTTGCCGGAGAATGCCACCGGCTCGCGTGGTATGCCTCGCGGGCTCAGGGCCAGCTTGCCGTCACCGTCAGTGTCCTGAAACAGCTGGATGGCGTACTGCCCGGGCGGCACGTCCGGCAGGCGCAGTTGCTCACCCTTGCCACGCAGCTCGCGCAGCGCCGGTTGCCAGTCCTTCTGCTCGGCGGGTACCAGTGCCACGTACAGCTCTGCGTCGCTGTCCTGCAGGCCGCTGACGCAAATCAGCAGGTCGCCTGCCGAGGCGGAAAAGGCGACGAACAGGAGAAGCAGTGCGCATAGTTTGGTTACGATTTGATGAGTTCTCTGTGGCATAATCCGCCCATTTTGCAGGGAATGCGCTGGGATGCGTCAGGTTTTAGTCGTTCACTTCTCACAGACTGGCCAGCTGAATCGGTTGGTGCAATCGGTCTGCGCACCTTTGCACAAGTGTAACGATATTGAAGTCGATTATCTGGCACTGCAGCCCGCGCAGCCGTTCCCCTTTCCCTGGCCGTTTCTCGGTTTCTTTCGCATCTTCCCGGAAACCGTGCTGATGAAGCCGCAGCCGTTGCTGCCGCTGGACGTGGACGCCGACAAACGCTACGACCTGGTGATCCTGGCCTATCAGGTGTGGTTCCTCTCACCGTCGCTACCCTGCACCAGCTTTCTCGCCTCGCCCGAGGCCGCACGTCTGCTCCAGGACACGCCGGTGGTCACTCTCGTTGGCTGCCGCAACATGTGGCTGATGGCGCAGGAGAAGGTCAAAGCGCGTCTGCAGGCGCTCGGCGCGCGCCTGGTGGATAACGTGGTGCTGACCGATGCCTGCGGTACCGCCGCGAGTTTTCTGGCCACGCCCTTGTGGATGTTCACCGGCCGGCAGAAACCCTATTCGTGGGTGCCGCGTGCGGGTATCGACGAGGCTGAGATAGTCGCGGCCAGTCGCTTTGGCGAGGCCATTGCCCAGCGCCTGCAGCACAATGATCTGCCGGTCGAGCAGCCCATGCTCAGCGGCCTGGGGGCGGTGAAGGTGGACGAGAAGCTGATCGCCAGCGAGAAGGTCGGCAATCGCAGCTTTACCCTGTGGAGTCGTCTGCTGTCTGCGCTCGGTCCGCAGCAGAGTCGCCGCCGTGGCGTCGGCCTGGTGGTGTATATCGTCTTTCTGATTTGCCTGATTGTCACCGTGGTGCCGGTCACGGCGCTGTTGAAGAAGTTGCTGGCGCCGCTGTTCAAGGCGCGCATCCAGCGCGAGAAGGCCTACTTTGCCGGCCCGTCCGGCGAGTGACGTGACCTGAGGTATTGCAGTGGCTCACCCCGTATTCATCAATCGCATCAGCGCCTACCTGCCGCACGACCCCGTGGACAACGAGCAGATGGAAGCGCGCCTCGGCATGGTCGGTGGCAAGCCCTCACGCGCGCGCAAGCTGGTGCTGCGGCGCAACGGCATCCAGCAGCGTCATTATGTGATCGACCCGCTGACAGGCGAGCCGGGCATGAGCAATGCCCAGCTCAGCGCCGAGGCCATTCGTGGCCTGCAGGGCGAAGGCTTCGAGCTCGACCAACTGGATTGCCTGGTGGCCAGCACTTCATCGCCTGATCAGGTCATGCCGGGGCATGCGGTGATGGTGCATGGCGAGCTGGGTAATCCGTCCTGCGAGGTGGCGACCACCGCCGGTATCTGCCTGTGCGGCATGACCGCGTTGAAATACGCCTGGATGAGCGTGGCCAGCGGTGAGAGCCGCAACGCCGTGGCCTGTGGCTCGGAGGTGGCCTCGACGCTGATGCAGGCGCGCAATTTCAACGCCGAGTACGAGAGCCGCGTCGAGGAGCTGGAAAATCATCCGGAAATCGCCTTCGAGAAAGACTTTCTGCGCTGGATGCTTTCCGACGGCGCCGGCGCGGTGCTGCTGCAGCGCCAGCCGAACACGGCTGGGCTGAGTCTGTGCATCGACTGGTTGGACATCTACTCCTTCGCCGATCAGATGCCAGCCTGCATGTATGCCGGCGCCGATATGGAAGACGGCCGCTTGCGTGGCTGGAGCCGCTACGAGGCCGAGGCGCGCGCGAAGCAGTCGATCATGGCGATCAAGCAGAACGTCAAACTGCTCAACGAAAACATCGTCAAGTACACCGTGGAAGAAGCGCTCAAGCGTATCATGGCGCGCCGCGAGCTGCGCGTGGCGGATATCGACTGGTTCCTGCCGCATTACTCCTCGGCGTTCTTCCGCGAGCCGCTGGCCGCTGGTCTGGCCAATGTCGATCTGCCGATTCCGCAGGCGCGCTGGTTCACCAACCTGACCAGCAAAGGCAACACTGGCGCGGCCTCGATCTTCATCATCCTCGAAGAACTGTTCAACGGTGGGCGTTTGCGCAGTGGTCAGCGATTGCTCTGCTACGTGCCTGAAAGCGGGCGTTTTTCCAGTGCGTTCATGCATCTGACGGTGGTCGGCGATGAAGCTTGACGAAGTTCCCCAGGATCACAGCTCCACTTACGGTGGCCACAGCAAGCTGGTTTATGCCGTGGATGACAGCGGGCATTATCAGCGCGCGCAGAGCGACGGCTGGGAGCCGGAGGCTTACGCTACTCAGCTGGCGGTCGCCGAGCTCGAGGCTCAGGAGGCCGAGGCCCTGGCGGGCTGGCAGCGCGGCGAACTGTCGCCACTGAAATGCCTGATGTATCGCTATCGCATGGATGAGCCGGCACTGGCTCAGATCACCGGGTTGTGGCAATGGCGGGTGCGCCGTCATTTCCGCCCGCACATCTATCGTCGCCTGAGCACCTCTGTGCTGGCGCGCTACGCCGAGGCTTTCGGCCTGACCGTCGACGAGCTGCGTCGCTACCAGAGAGAGTTGTCATGACTGCCTTCCAGCACCGCCAGAGTGCCCACTGCGAGAGTGGCGTGATGGCCAGCCTGCTGACCCATGCCGGCCTGCCGATGAGCGAGCCGATGGCATTTGGTCTGGCCTCCGGCCTGGCCTTTGCCTACCTGCCGATCGTCAAGCTCGGTGGCATGCCGTTGATTGCCTATCGTATGCCGCCGCGACACCTGATCAAGACCCTGAGCAAGCGTCTGGGCGTGAAGCTGACCAGCCGCACCTTCGCCAACCCCGAGCAGGGGCGGATAGCGCTGGACGCGGCACTCGACAGCGGCCGTCTGGCCGGTCTGCAGAGTTCGGTGTTCTGGCTGCCGTATTTCCCGCCGGAAATGCGTTTTCACTTCAACGCCCACAACCTGCTGGCATACGGGCGTGAGGGCGATGATTACCTGCTTAGCGATCCGGTTTTCGAAGAGCCCGTGCGTTGCGCCAGTGCCGACCTGCAGAAGGCGCGTTTCGCCAAGGGCGCGCTGGCGGCCAAAGGGTTGATGTATTACCTCGACGACGTGCCGCAGGAACAGGACTGGGAACGCCTGATCCGGCAGAGCGTGCTCTCCACCTCACGTATCCTCGATGGCATGCCGTTGCCGTGGATCGGTATTCGCGGCATTCAGCACCTGGCCAGGTGCGTCGAGAAACTCGACCCCGCGCAGACCAAGTACAACCGCCTGTACCTCACCCACATCGTGCGCATGCAGGAAGAGATAGGCACCGGTGGCGCCGGCTTTCGCTTCATGTACGCCAGCTTCCTGCAGGAAGCGGGGGAGAAGATCGCCGACAACAACCTGCTGGAGGCTTCGGAGCGTCTGACCGCGGTGGGCGATGACTGGCGCCAGTTCGCCTCGGCGTGCGTGCGCGCCAGCCGCAGCAAGGGGGAAGTGCCGGATTTCCGGCCGATCGCCAAGAGATTGCGGGCGATTGCCGATCAGGAACGGCTGTTGATGAAAGAGCTGGGCGCCTGGTCCAAGCGCCGCTAGAACTGCAATACTTGGACTTCGACAGCCGCTGTGAGGCTGGCGAAGTCCAGCGCCGCCGTCGCTGCATCGATCAGCACGGCGTGGGCCTGGAAGCTGCCGTTCTCATCGATGACCGCCAGCAGCGCCTGGTCGATCATGCCGTCGGCCAGATCCAGAGCGGCCAGTGCCTGCAGCTGCGACCAGACCCGAGGCCCTGCGCCGATGAACAGGTTCGGACCTTCCAGTCCCAACTGCGCCGCGACGTGGAAGCCGGCTGCGTTACTCACGCTGTTGACGAACTCGAAGGGTTTCGGCTGGCGCTGGTGGACGCAAACGGCATCGAGCAGCGCCCCCATGGTGGCGCGGTCCGGATGGCGGGACGCCAGATACAGGCCGCAGCGTGGGCGCACCTGCGCCTTCAGCGGCGCCGTGCACAGCAGCGCCTGCAAAATCATGCGGTCGATGCGCCGTGGCGGCGTCGGTAGCCATTGACCCAGTGCCGCTTTCAGCTCCTTGTCGCTGCAGCTGGCGTCGCCGCTTACGCTGCAGGCCGCGATCACCGCTTTCATGGCATGCCTCCCGGGCAACCTTGCAGCACCAGACTGGCATTGTTGCCGCCAAAGCCGAAGAAATTGGCCAGCAGCAGGCCATCCGCCTTGACGCAGCTCGGTTCGCTGGCCAGGGGCAGCATGGCCTCGGCGGCGTAGTCCAGGCCGGGCAGGCGGGCGAGGGTGTTCATGAGTAGCAGGGTTTCGCTGAGGCCGCAGGCTCCCAGGGTGTGGCCGAGCCAGGGTTTGAGCACGCACAGAGGTGGCAGTTGCTCAGCGAACAGCAGGCGTACACCGTTGCTCTCGGCGCGGTCATTGGCGCCGGTAGCGGTGCCGTGCAGTTTGACCAGATCGATCTGCTCTGCACCGATGCCGGCACTGCGCAGGGCTTCGCGCATGACCCAGTCGATGTGGCTGCCATCTTCGCGAGTGGTGGTCAGGTTGCTGGTGTCACAGGCGCTGAAGCCGCCGAGCAGTTTTGCCAGCGGTGCTTCGCCGGGCTGCGACGACAGCAGGGCGGCGGCATAGGCTTCGCCGAGAACCAGCCCGTCGCGTTCCGGGTGGAATGGCCGATAGTCGCCACTGGGACTGGTCAGATCGAGCGCGCCGAAGCCTTGCTGGGCGATGGCACTGGGTGTTTCGAATGCCAGCACCAGCGCACGTCGGTACAAGCCGGCGGCGAGCATCCGGGCGCCGTACAGCAGGCCATTGGCGGCGCTGGTGCAGGCGGTATTCAGGGTGAAGGCGTCGGCGAAGCGCCAGCGCTGCTGCAGCTTCACGGCCAGCAAGTCGAGTGAGGTCGAGTGCTCGTTGCGAAAGCCACCCCGCGCGGCGACCTGGGCCTCCAGGTCATTGATGTCGAGGCTGGTACTGGCGACGATCAGCAGGCAGTCGCGCAGATCGCCCGTGTCGCTGCCCAGTGTTTCGCGGATCAGGCGATCGAAGCGCTGGTCCAGGTTTTCCAGACCGGGGCTTGCCCGCAGGTAGGCGCGCGGCTGCTGCAACTCATGCAGGGTGAACGACGATGGCACAGGGCGCGTGCCCCGCTGCAGGGCGCCGCTCGCAGTCTGCAGGTCAGGGCCCAGGGCACTGTGCAGGGCGCCGCGCTGCAGATAGATGGGTGTCACTGCTTTTGCCTGATGAAGGCGGCGATGCTGGCGATGCTGCCCAGGATGCGGCGGCCATCCTTGGCCCCTTCAATACGTACGCCGTAGTGCTGTTGCAGGGCCAGCGATACCTGCAGGGCGTCGAGGCTGTCCATGGCGATGCGGCTTTGCTGGCCGAACAGGGGCTCGTCATCCTCGATGCTCTGCCAGTCGATGTCGTCTTCCTTGTCGCATTCACGGATCAGCAGTTGCTTGAGTTCTTGTTCTAGTAATGTGTGGTCCATTGCGTTTGCTGCACTCGTTTGCGAAACAGAAAAAGCCCGACGCTGCCCAGCAACAGGGCGAACAGCAGAAGGCGGGCACAGTCAGGCGCGATATCGGCAAGCGTTCCCTGGCCCACCAGCAGGGTCAGGAAGGCGTCCAGTGCCCAGCTCATCGGCGACACTTGCGCCAGTTGGCTCATGGCTTCGGGCATCACGCTCTTGGGCACCATGATGCCGCCGATAGCGGCGAGGATGATATTGATGCCGCCACCGAGCAGCAATGCCTGTTCGCCGCTGCGGGCCAATGCCGCCAGCAGCAGCCCCAGGCTGCAGGCGGCCAGGCTCAGACTGAGCGCGAGCAAGAGATAGGCCAGCGTGGAGCCGGGCAGCTCCAGCCCGCTGAGGCCGAGCAGTGGCAAGGCGTGGACGCCGATCGTCAGGAGCAGGACGAACTGCACCAGGTTGATGCTCAGATAAGGCAGCAGCTTGCTCACTACCAGGGCGGTAGGGCTCAGCCCAAGGGCACGGAAACGCAGCAGGGCGCCGCTCTGTTGTTCGCGCTGGAAACCTCCGGCCATGGGCAGCGCGACGAAGAACATGCCGAAGATCAACCAGCCCGGCACGCTCAGCTGGCTGGCGTTGGCCTTGCCGCTGAGCTCACCGCTGGCCAGCAGCTGCATTTCGCTGATCTGGCTCTGGGTGCGCTGCTGGATCAGTTGCCAGCGCTCCTCGGCGCTCGCCTCCTCAGACAGCGCACCGCTGTCCTCGAGGAAGGCGAGCAGGCGGGTCTGCGCCAGGGCAATGTTCAGCGCGGCGCGCAGGCGCTGGCGGGTCTGGTTGTCGACGCGGGCGGGGTAGGTCAGCGTGGGGCCAACATGGGGTATGTCCAGCAGCGTATCGGAGAAGTTATCGGCGAGGATGATACGCGGCAGCGCCTCGTCGCTGCTGGCGAGCACCTGGCTTCCCGGCAATTGCGCCTGCAGGGCTTGGCGGAAGAAGTCGCTGGCCTCGCTGTGTCGTTCGCTCTCGAGCACCAGGTCCAGCGCTGGCGGCTGGTCACTCAGGTAGTTGGAGAGTGCTGCGGCCATCAGTAGCAGAAACAGGGTCGGCATGATGAACAGCACCGCCAGCGCATGCGGGTCGCGCAGTAGCAGCAGGTATTCCTTGCGGATCAGTGCCAGCATGGGCTTCATAGCCGGCCTCCGTTGAGGCTCAGATAGAGCTGCTCCAGTGATGGGCGACCGAAGCGCAGCAGGCTCGGGGGCGTGGCCTGGGCGCAGACGAACTGGGTGATGGCCTGCAGTTGCGCGGCATCGATCTCGTTGATGCGCACTCCACCAGGCAAGGGCTCGGCGTGCAGCTGCAGTTGCGTGAGCAGTGCGCTGAAACCCTCCGGCACCTGTTGCGGCCATTCCAGCTGCAGGCTGTGGCCGGCGTCGAGCAACTGCTGCTTGTCCACGTCGAGCTGCACACGGCCCTCGTGCAGCAGCAGGATGCGCCCGGCTATCCGCTCGACTTCGTCCAGGTAGTGGCTGGTGTAGATCACGCCGTGGCCTTCGCTGGTGAGGCGTGCAACGGCATCGAGCAGCAACTGCCGGCTGGCGGCGTCGACGCCGACCGTCGCTTCGTCGAACAGGTACAGGCGTGCGGGCTGGAGCAGACCGATGGCAAAGTTCAGGCGTCGTTGTTCGCCACCGGACAGCCTTCCGGCGCGCTGTGACAGTTTGTCTGCGAGCACGCAGCTGCTGATGCACAGCTCCAGACGCTGGCGGCGCTGGGCGCCTTGCAGGCGATAGAGATCGGCGAACAGCGCCAGGTTCTCGGCTACCGTCAGCTCTGCGTAGAAGGCCAATTGTTGTGGCACCAGGCCCAGGCTGCGCGGGCCCTCCCAGCGAATGCTGCCGTGTTGCATGGCCAGGGTTTCGCTGAGCAGGGCGAGCAGGGTGGTCTTGCCTGCACCATTGCTGCCGAGCAGGCCCAGACACTGGCCTTCCTGCAGCTGCAGGTCGATGCCCTGCAGTGCCGGTTGCTGCGCGCCGGGGTAGCGAAAATTGACGTCATTCAACTCAAGCATGCACGAGCACCAGCAGCAGTTTGCCGTCTATCAGAGGTTGCTCGCCGGCGTGGATGGCGAAGGCATAGAGCGCGCCGGCCGGGCTCAGGGCTTCCTGCCGGGCGCTTACCAGCAGGGGCCCGTCGCGGCGTGTGACCGGGTGCAGATGTAGTTGGGAAAGTTTGCCGACCAAGGCCATTTCGATGGCATCGTTCTCGCCGTATAGGGCACCATGTGCCGCGCAAAGCTGGGCGGCGGCCTCGAACAGCAGGTCGGGAGAGGCATCTTTGCCGAGCTTGTCGAGATGATGCCAGCCGCTCAGGCCGCGAATGCCATCGGTGTCGTGATCGATCAACGCATCCAGCCAGAGCGCGTCGCCCTGATGCGGCAGCAGTGAGTGCAGTTGGGTGCGATCCATGGCGAAGGGTCAGGGCGTACGGGCGAGGCAGTGTAACAGAGGGAGGTGCCCCGGGGGGCAGAGGGAGGACGTGGTGACGACGTGGCAGTTGGTGGCTTTTGTGATGCTCAGCGCGGTGCTGGTGGGAATATCCTGGCGTACGTTGGGTAACCCGCGTAGCCATGGTTTCTATCGCTTCCTGGCCTGGGAAGTGATGCTGGTGATGTTGCTGCTCAATGCGGAGCATTGGTTCGGTGACCGGGGTGAGCTGCACCAGCAGATTGCCTGGGTGCTACTCAGCCTGTCGTTGCTGGTGCTGTTCGCCGGGGTTTATCAGATGCGCCGCTTTGGCCGGGCCGGAGCACAGCGTCAGGACGACGAGCTGTTCGCCTTCGAGCGTACGTCCCGATTGGTGACCGGTGGCGTGTTCCGCTATATCCGGCATCCGATGTACTGCTCGCTGCTGCTGCTGGCCTGGGGCATTGCCTTCAAACGCATCGACGTGCTGATGCTGCTGCTGGCCGCGCTGTCCAGCGTGCTGCTGTGGTGCGCGGCGCGTTTCGAGGAGCGCGAGTGCCTGGCCTATTTTGGCGACGATTATCGTCACTACATGAAGCGCAGCCGCATGTTCGTGCCGTTCGTGTTCTGAGCCGGCTGTCGCCGGGCGTCAGTAAGCACCCTGGTTGTCCAGCAGGAGCTGGCGATAGGCGCGTTGATAGTCCTCGTAGCCGAGATTCTGCTTCTGCAGCTCACGCACCTGTTCATCCAAGCTCTGGTGCGGCGCGTGGGTGGCGTCTGTCTGGCTGGCAGCCGTTGCTGTGACGCTCAGTTGGGCGCCGGCCAGCAACTCGTCGATGACCGGGTCGATCTTGCTTTTGGTGCCCTGCCACTTCATCAGCGACAAGCCACCCTTGCCCCGCAGGTGATAGTTGGCCTTCGCCAGGGTTTGCCGGCGGGGGCCGAGAATGACGATTTCGGCAGTCGACAGATATGGGGCCATGTCCCATGAGCGACGGGCCGTATAGGTCACCACATAAGCGCACTGCTCTCTGGGAATCTTGGCGTACAGCTGCGTCTCGATACCGTGCCGGGCGAAACCTTCCTGCAGCACGGGTACGAAATCGCTGATCTGCACCTTGGGGTTTTCTTCGATGCACATCTGATCTGCGGCGTTTTGCAGAGGTGTGACCTGCGTGGCGGTACAGCCGACCAGCATGGCGGCAGTGAGCATTGGCAGGCAGGAACGAGCGGGCAGCATGGGTCTTCCTTGAAGGGACAAAGGCCACCGTTGCGGTGGCCTGACGGGGGCGGTGTTTACTTCACCTTGGCGTATTTGGCCTTCAGTGCGACACCCGCCATGATTGCGCCGGCGTGGCACTCATACTTGGTGTCGTCACGGTATTCCTTGTTCTTGTAGTTGCTGGCCAGGTCGACCACGGCGTTGGCACCGGCAGCTTTGGCCGAGTTCTGCAGCTTGACCAGGGCCGACTGCAGAACCCAGCTGCAGGCCGCTTCGTCAGTCTTGTTGAAGGCGTTGGTCTTCTGGCTGGTGGTGACGTTGGCGTTGATGATCTGCGCGCCAGCCGGGGTCTTGTTCAGGTAGAACTTCACCGAGCCGTCCAGGCGGCCAGCCTGGGTCGCCTCGTTGACCACCGATTGGAAGTCGAGGAAGTGCGCGGTATCACGAGCCTGGCTGAGGCCGGGCAGCAGGCTGGCGCAGAAAGCGGTGGCAATCCAGTACTTGTGTTTCATCAAACTCTCTCCTTGGTGATGTTCGAGGGTGCCTACAAATTACTGCGCTCGGCCATGCTGCGTTGACATCAGCCTGACCTTCGCTCGCGGCTTGGTAAACACTCTCTTATTGCAGCGAACCGTTGAGGTTTTGTGCGATGCGGACTTCCTGCAGGATCACCCGATTGAGCTTCTTCACCAGTGCGTTGTAGCGCTTGTGAATCTTGCCATCCGCGTAGTCCAGATCCTGGCTGTCACGATAGCGAATGTCGTAGCGTCCGCCAGCGTAGTCGATGGTAATGGAGGCGCTGTGCTGGCGGAAGTCGATGCGTGCGAGGATGCGATTGGCCTCTTCTTCTTCCAGGGTCCATCTGGCTCTGGTCAGGGCGCGGATCAGCGGCTCGCGCAGTTGCTCGTCGCTCAGTGTGGTATTGGCGGGCAGCTCCTGATGAACGGTCATGATCGGCTGCACGCGGCTGCAGGCGGCGAGTCCCACCAGCAGCAGGACGAACAGAAGGCGTGGAAGGATTCGGGGAGTCATCAGTTTCATACCTGGTGCCAACGCTTGAAGATCAGAGAAGTGTTCACGCCGCCGAAGGCGAAGTTGTTGTTCATCACGTACTCGTGGCGCATGGTGCGGAATTCGCCGCACAGATAGTCCAACTCGCCGCAGGCCGGGTCGATCTGATCGAGGTTGAGCGTATGTACATAGCTGTCTGAGTTCATCATCTCGATGCTGAACCAGGACTCCAGTGCGCCGCAGGCGCCGAGGGTGTGGCCAAAATAGCTCTTCTGCGAGCTGATCGGCATGTTCGGGCCGAACAGGCTGCTGGTGGCCAGGGTCTCGGCGACGTCGCCCTGTTCGGTGGCCGTGCCGTGACCATTGACGTAACCGATGGCCGCGGGCTCCAGGCCGGCATCGTCCAGCGCCAGCTGCATGGCGCCGCGCATGGTTTCCTGCACCGGTTTGGTGGCGTGCTGGCCATCGGCGTTGCAACCGAAGCCGACGATCTCGGCATGGATGGTGGCGCCGCGGGCGAGAGCGTGTTCGAGCTCTTCGAGCACCAGGATGCCGGCGCCTTCGCCGATCACCAGGCCATCACGGCCGCTGTCGTAGGGGCGCGGGCTGGTGTGCGGGGCGTCGTTCTTCAGGCTGGTGGCGTAGAGCGCGTCGAACACCATCGCCTCGGTGGGGCAGAGTTCCTCGGCGCCGCCAGCGAGCATCATCTTCAGACGCCCGAACTTGATCGCCTCATAGGCATAGCCGATGCCCTGGCTGCCGCTGGTGCAGGCGCTGGAGGTGGGAATCAGGCGGCCCTTGAGGCCGAAGAAGATGCTGATATTGGCCGCCGTGGTGTGCGGCATCATGCGAATGTAGGAGTTGGCGTTGAGGCCATCGGCGACCGAGTTCAGCAGCATGTTGCCGAAGGCCTTGACCTCCTCGGTGCTGCCGGTGGACGAGCCGCAGGCCACGCCCATACGGCCGTCGGCGATGCACGGATCGCCGAGCAGGCCGGCATGCTCCAACGCGCGCTCGGCGGCGAATACCGCAAGCTTCGATACGCGGCCCATGCTGCGCGTCTGCTTGCGGTTCCAGTGCTTGGGCTGGACGAAGTCGTCCACCGGCCCACCCAGGCGGGTGTTCAGCTCAGTGAAGCGATCCCATTCGTCCATGCGGCGGATGCCGCTCTTGCCGGCCTTGAAGTTGGCCGAAATGGTCGGCCAGTCGCTGCCCAGCGAGGTGATACCGGCCATGCCGGTGACGACGACACGTTTCATCAGCACAGCCCACCGTTGACCGCGAGTACCTGGCGGGTAATGTACGCCGCCTCGGCGGACATCAGGAAGTTCACCGCGCCGGCGACTTCTTCCGGGGTGCCCATGCGCGCGGCCGGAATCATCTTGAGGATTTCCTCCACTGGCACCAGCTCGTCGAGAATCTCGGTGTCGATCAACCCGGGGGCCACGCAGTTGACGGTGATCTTGCGTTTGGCCAGCTCGATGGCCAGTGCCTTGGCCGCGCCTATGACGCCAGCCTTGGAGGCGCTGTAGTTGACCTGGCCACGATTGCCCACCAGCCCCGATACCGAGGTGATGCAGACGATGCGCCCGGCAGTGCGGCGGCGGATCATCGGCATGGTCAGCGGGTGCAGCACGTTGTAGAAACCATCGAGGTTGGTGCGTAGCACCTGGTCCCAGTCCTCCTCGGACAGCGCCGGGAAAGCGCCGTCGCGGGTCAGGCCGGCATTGCACACCACGCCGTAGTAGGCGCCGTGTGCTTCGATATCGGCTTCCAGGGCGGTGCGGCAGGCGGCGCGGTCGGAGACGTCGAACTGCAGGATGCGCGCCTGCTGGCCCAGTTCATGGATCTGCGCCTGCACGGCTTCGGCTTCATCGCGGCGCGAGCGGCAGTGCAGGACGATGTCGTAGCCCGAGCGGGCCAGGCGCAGCGCGATAGCGCGGCCTATGCCGCGGCTGGAGCCGGTGACGAGGATGGTTTCAGTCATTGGATTGTTCTTGCAGTTCTTGTAGATAGACCGCCGGCTGCGGCGGGCGGAATACGTTGAGGCGGGCTTCGGCGTGGATATCGGGGCCGTCGAGATGGCACTCGAACACGCCCATGCCGTTGTCGTCCTGCAGCGAGCATAGGGCGCGGATGCGCAGTTCGCTGCCGGCCGGAAAACGCTCGACGTTGCAGCTGTATTTGCGTGTGCCCAGCAGGAAGCCCAGTTCCACCGGCTGGCCGGCGCGCTTGGCCTGGACGCCGGCGAAAGCGGCGATGGCCTGGGCCATCAGCTCGATGCCGGTCCAGGCCGGCATGTCGCCGTCGCTGTCGCTGAGCAGGCTGTCCGGGCGCACCATGAGGCGGACCTCGATGGCTTCCGTGTCGCAGCTCAGCACTTCATCGAGCAGCACCATGTTGCCGGCGTGTGGCACCAGTTCGGCTACAGGCCACAGGCTCATGGTGCGTCTCCGAGAATCAGGGCGATGTTGTTGCCGCCAAAGGCGAAGGAGTTACTCATCAGGTATCGGCCTTGCTTACGCCGCAGGCGCTCACCCGGCTGGGTCAGCTGCAGAGCGTGCAGCTGCGGATCGCATTGTCCGTCCCAGAGGTGAGGTGGCAGCAGGGTGTCGGGGTTGTGCTCGCTGAGGCTCAGCCAGCAGAAGGCGGCCTCCAGTGCGCCGGCTGCGCCCAGGGTATGCCCGGTCATGGGTTTGCTCGAGGAGCAGGCGACACCATCGGGGAACAGGCTGTGGACGGCCTTGCTCTCCATTGCATCGTTGTGGCGGGTCGCGGTGCCGTGCAGGTTCAGGTAGTCGATCTGCTCAGGTGCCAGCCCTGCGTTGTTCAAGGCTTTCTGCATTGCGCTGAGGGCGCCGAGGCCGTCCGGGTGCGGCGCGGAAATATGGTGGGCGTCGGAGCTGGCGCCGCCGCCGAAGAAGCTAATGGGCGCAGGTTCGCGGCTCATCAGGAACAGGGCCGCGGCTTCACCGATGTTGATGCCGTTGCGATTGACCGAGAACGGGTTGCACGGCTCGGCGGACACCGCCTCCAGCGAGGAAAAACCATTGAGCGTCAGGCGGCACAGGCTGTCCACGCCGCCGCAGACCACTGCGTCGCAGATGCCTTGCTGCAGCAGGCGATGAGCGCTGAGCAACGCGCGGGCGCTGGATGTGCAGGCCGTTGACTGGCAATAGACGGGGCCGGTCAGGCCCAGCCAGTCAGCGAGGAAGGTCGCCGGAGCGGCCATTTCCTGCTCGGCGTAACTGTATTCGCGCGGCAGTTCGCCGTCCTGAACGTAGCGGGCGATATGCTCGCCGGCCTCGCGGATGCCCGATGTACTGGTGCCCAATACCAGGCCGACGCGCGCCGCGCCATAGCGCTCGATCGCCGTACGCAGCTGCGCCTCGATCTGCAACGCCGCGGCCAGCAGCAGCTGGTTGTTGCGGCTTTGTGCGGCCTCGAAGCCTGTGGGCATCGCTGGTAGCTGCGCGCGCACGGCGCCTACGGTCAGTTGCCGCCCGCTGACCCAGCCGTCCTCGGCGCGCATGCCGCTGCTGTCACCGGCGAACAGCGCATCGGCCACGGCTTGCTTGTCGGCACCGAGGGCGCAGACAACTCCGAGTGCGTTGAGGTAGCTGGGCATCAATTGCGGTCTTCCTGAGTCAGTACGCTTATCCGATAGCTCAGCTCCGGCCTGGCGAGGCTGAAGTTCAGCGTGGAGCTGTAGTTTACCTGCCAGTGTGGTGCCAACTCGCGCCCGCCGTCGGCACGCCGTTGCCAACTGCCGACGGGGTAACTGCCTGGCAGCGCGGCCTCGTCAGTGAGGGCGAACAGCAGGGCCGCGAACAGCTCCCTGGCTTCCGGGTTGGGCGGCAGCAGGCCGTCATTCTGCCACGTGCCGGCTTGCAGGCGCTGACGAGCCAGAGGAATCCCCAGAGGATCGAGCAATGACCAGCGCAGGGTCTGGCCTTCACGCTGGATCACCAGGAGCCAGTCCTGTCTGTCATCGGCTTGCTGGCGCTGGATCTGCAGGGTCAGCGGCAGTGGCGCGGCGAGCGGCGGTGTCACCTCGGGCAGCGGGGTGCGCGCGGCACAGGCCGCGAGCAGGAGGCTGGCGAGAAGCAGGGCAATGCGGCTCATAGCGGTTTGCGTGCCACCACGTTGAGCAGGGTTTCGTCGCGCTGGCCCACTGGTTTCGGGCGCATCAGCCCCCAGCGTTCGAGCAGGCCGAAGTCCTTGGAGCGGCTCCACCACAGGTAGGGATAGGAGACCTGTGCGTCGCTGAATTCGAAGCCCTGGGCGCCGAGCATGTCGAGGTACTGTTGGGCACTGCGCTGCACGTGCATCGGATGGCGAAACAGCCAGCGGATTACCCAGGTGTCGATGTAGTACTTGGTCGATTCCGCTAGCAGCAACCGGCCGCCGGGTTTGAGCACCCGCCAGAATTCGGCCAGCGCCTTTTCCTGCTCCACCAGATGGTGCAGCGTCTGGTGGCAGAACAGCAGGTCGACGCTGGCGTCGGGCAGGTCGATGGCGGCGCAGTCACTGGCCACCAACTCGACATCGAGACCCAGTCGTTCAGCTTCCCGGCGCGAGCAGTCGAGGCTGTGCGGGTCGGCATCCAGACCGATCATGCGCGCCGGTGCGAATGCCTGCTGTAGCAACTGGAAAGAACGCCCCTGGCCGCAGCCGGCATCGAGCAGCACCGCTGCCTGTGGCAACGGCTCGCCGAGCAGGCGCAGCAGATCGTTGATCGCCACCCGCAACACATGGTGTTGCCACACATGGCTTTGCAGGAACCAGAAGCCGAAGCGGGTTTCCTCGACGTAGGTGGGCGAAACGGGTGGGGCGCTGTTCATCGACACTCCTTTGTCAGTTCAGGGCACAGAGTTCGGCCAGTACACCGAGTCGGCGCTTGGGCTCTGCCACGTAGGGGTTCTGGGTATCCCAGGCATAGCCGGCGAGGATCGAGCTGATCATACGGCGAATCTCCGGCGATGCCTTCTCGTAATAGATCACGTCCTGGAAGGAGCCATCGTACCAACCCTGCACATACACGCGGAACGTATCCACGCCGCGCTTGAGCGGCACGGCGAACTCCTGTTCCCAGTCCACTGCCTCGCCACCCAGCTGGCGGTGCAGCAGGCCGGCTGCCATGCTTGCCGAGCGCATGGCGATGGTGACGCCGGAGCTGAATACCGGGTCGAGAAACTCGGCGGCGTTGCCCAGCAGGGCGAAACCACGGCCATGCAGGCTCTTGACGTTGGCCGAGTAACCGTTGATCTCGCGCGCCGGGGTATCCCAGACGGCATTGCCCAGCACCTTGCCCAGCGAAGGCGTTTCTTCGACGAACTGGCGCAGGCAGGCATCCAGGTCCTGCGGGCGGTTGGCGTAGTGCTCGGCGGCAGCGACCACGCCCAGCGAGCAGCGGCCATTGCTGAACGGAATGGTCCAGAACCACACGTCGCGCAGGGTCGGGTGGGTGGTGATAAGGATTTTTTCGCGGTCGAAGCCGCTGGCCGGATCGATGCGGTCCTCGATGTGGGTGAACACCGCGCGGCGTACCGGGAAGGCAGACGGCGTGTCGAGATCGAGCAGGCGCGGCAGTACCCGGCCGTAGCCACTGCCGTCGAGGACGAAGGCGCACTCGACTTGGTACTCGAGGCCATCGGCCAGACGGCGCACCGACAGGCGCGGGCAGTCGCCGCTGAAATCCGCCGCGAAGATTTCCTCTTCATAGCGAATTTCCACGCCCTGGCGGGCTGCTTCGTCGGCCAGCAGCTTGTCGAAGTCGGCACGGATCACCTGGTAGGTGGAGCCGTGGCCCGCGGTGAATTTGTCGCGGAAATCGAACTCGGTGTAACGCTCACCCCAGGCGAAGGCTGCACCATGCTTGGTCTGGAATCCTGCCGCCTGGACCGCCTCGAGCATGCCCGCTTCCTCGATGAAATCGAGGCAATGCGACAGCAGGCTTTCGCCGATGGAAAAACGCGGGAAACGCTGTCGCTCGAGCACCAGCACGTCATGCCCCTGGCGTTTGAGAATGGCTGCCGCGATTGCTCCGGACGGCCCTGCACCGATAACGACGATCTGACGCTGTTCGATTTCAGGAGATTGCATGACGACTTCTTCGCCTCAAGGTTGTGGGCATGCCTGGCGCATCGTGCGCCAGGGGTTATGGGTAACGGGTAATGCAGATGGGATCATTCCGGTTGCGCCTCGGCTTGCCTGTCGCTCGCCCAGGGGGCCAGGAGGAAACTGAAGACCAGGCCAATGCTGATGGTCAGGCCGAAATTACTCACGGCAGGCGTGCTCGATACGGCCAACAGACCAAATGACAGCCAGGTGGTCAGCGCCGACAGCAGCGTACCGAGCAGGCTGGTGGCCGCACCGCCGACCCGTTCGCGGATCAGGATGGCGTAGTCCACGCCGATGGCGGTGACCAGCAGCAGGCCGAACAGGCTGAACAGGGTCAATGGCTGCCCCAGCCAGCCGAGGCACGCCAGGCTGGCCAGTGCAGCCAGCAGCGAAACGGCCAGTATGCGGGCCGCGCCGCGTGCGCCGAAGGGGACGCACAGCAGGATGAAGATCAGCAGGCAGGAGGCCAGTTTGAGCTCGGCCGCACTGACCTGGGTGGCAGCGAACAGGCGATTGAGTTCGCCGAGGCGGTCGACCAGTTGCACGCCCTCGAGCCCTTCGGCCTGGCCGGCAAGCAGGTCGCTATCGCTCAGGCCCTGCAGGCTGATCAGCCCGGCGACCTGGCCGTTATCTGTCCGGCCCAGCCATAGCGGTCGCCAGGGCTCGCCCAGCGGCGCTGCCAGCACCGCTTCGATACCCAGCGTGGGCAGCGCCTGTAATTGATGCACTTCCGCGTCGATTGCCGTGGCGGGAATGCCCAATGCAGTGAGTGCGCTGCTGTGTTCGGTCAGCCTTGCCACGGCCTGGCGCAAGCGCTCCTGTTGCGTGCGTGGGGCGATCAGCTGGCTGAGCGCCAGGTAGCTGCTCAGCTGCCCCTGTTGCACCAGGCCGTCGAGTCGCTTGCTCAACTGCAGCTGGCGTTGCAGCAGCTGTTCCTCGTCCTTGCCGCGGACCAGGAAGAACTGGCTGGTGGGGCGTATGCCGATGATCTGGCCAATGGCTTTCGACTGCTCCAGCAACTGCGGCGGTACGCTGGCCCACTGGCGCAGGTCGTCCTTGTGCGAGAGCTGCAGCACGCCACCCATGCAGAACAGCGCGAAGATCAGCAGCAGCCAGGGTGTCGGTACCCGGCGTAGCAGGGCCCGGCGCCAGTCGAGCAGGCGCTGGGCCAGTGCCATCGGTGCCTGCCAGGGACGAATCTCGACTTTGCCAAGCAACAACGGCAGCAGGTACAGGGTGCTCAGGTAGGTGCCGAGCAGGCCGGCGGCGGAGAAGATAGCCACCTGCTTGAGGGCCGGAAACGGGGTGAAGGCCAGGGCCAGATAACCGATGACATTGCTCAGCAGGCCCAGTGTCAGGCCAAGCAGTGTGGCACGCAGCGCGCGCCTGCTGTCCCAGGGCTGCAGCGTCCAGCTCTTGGACAGCAGGTGCAGGGGGTAATCGATGGCCACGCCGATCAGGCTGGCGCCCAGCACCAGCGTCATCACATGAATATGGCCGAATACCGCGATGCAGGCGGTCAGCCCGGCGAGCACGCCGACTGCGGCTGGAATGAACGCCAGGACGATGCATGCACGGCGGAACACCAGCAGCATCAGCAGCACCGCGCCGGCGCTGGCGATGCTGCCCATCAGGCTGATCTCGCGGGTGGCCTCGCGCTGACCGTGGGCGGAATAGAGCAGTCCGCTGCTGGCCAGCAGTTGTCCGCCGCGCGCCTCTACGTCCTGGCGTGCCTTGGTGACCAGGTCGTCCACGGCCATGGCCAGGTTGCCGTCGAATGCGCCGGCTGTGGTGCGCGCTCGCAGCAGTGCCCAGGTGACGCCCTCGCTCTCGGCGATCAGTGCACCGCTGAGGTCGACCTGCAGGTCGTGGCTGTGTGGCAGGCCTTTCTCGATCAGGGTGCTCAGGCCCAGCAGGTCGTCATTGGTGGCGACCACGCCCTGGCTGCGGAACGGGTCGAACAGGTCCTGTACGCGTTTTTCGATGAATGCTGCGGGAGCATCGATCAGCAGCTCGCGCTCGGCTGTCGGCAGCAGGGCCAGGCGTTGTTCCTGCAGTTGTTGGCGCAGGCTGGAGAGGTCGGCCTGTGGCGCCCACTGCACTTTCTCGAACGGTGCTTGCTGCTGCCATTGCTGACCCAGTTCAGCGGCGAGTGCCATGGCCTGCTCGCGCCGTGGGTGGCTGATCAGTACCAGCAGTTCGCGGTTGAGCGGCTCCTGCATGCGCTGCACGGCCTGCTCTTCGAGTGCGTCCGGTGTGGCGCTGGGTACCAGTTCCAGCAGGTTGGCGGACACCGGGGCAGCGCCGCGCCACTGCCAGATGGCAGCCGCGATGAGCAGGAGCAGGGCGAGTGGAAAGAGCTTCGAGCCCCAGTGTTCAACTCTGGAAGTCATGCAACTCCGCGTCGCTCAGCGAGGCTGCTGCCCGGTTGTTTTCGAGGCGCAGCACGGTGCTGTCGCCCTGGGTTTCCTGCAACTCGATGCGTTGTACCAGTTCGCCGCCGTCGATCAGGATGCGGCTGAACACCTGCTTGAGCAGGACGCTGCGTGGCGTCAGTTCGAGCTGCCAGGCATCGGCGTTGCCGCTCAGGCTGAGTTCGAAATCCTCGCGCAGGCCGCTGCTGTCACCCTTGAGCACGGCAAGGAACAGGCGGTTCTGCTGAGCGGTGGCACTTTGCTGGGCGACCCGTTGCCAGCCCTGCTCGGTGCGTCTGGCAATGCCTTGTGCATCGATACGGTAGTCCTGCCGCAGCGGGCTTGCGAGCAGCCAGAGCAGGCCCTGCTCCCTGGCCAGAACGAAGTTGCCACGACTGGTCAGCGGCTGCGGCAGGGCGCGCAGGTGCTTCTCCTGGATGAAGTCGCCACGTACCACTTGGGGTTGGGACAGCTGGGTGCTGAGGTCGTCGAGGCTGAAGGCGTGAGCCAGGGAGGTGAGGCAGGTGAACAGTAGCGCGGAGACAATTCGCGACAGCCTCGTAGCCCGGATGCAATTCGGGGCTTTTGCGGCGTTGCACTCCCCGGCTTTCATCCGGGCTACGCATTTGCTCACGCCAACGCCCTCTCAACTGCCTCGACGAACACCTGTGGCGAGGCGAACTGCATTTCCCGCGTGGCGATTTCCACCGCGACCTGCACGCTGCTGCCACGGGTCATGCGCTCGCCGGTTTCGGCATCGCTGATCAGGTAGTTGATCTTCAGGCGGCTCTCCCACTCGACCAGATCGGCGCGCACGACGATGCGCTGGCCGAACTGGGCACCGCGCACATAGCGAAGCTGCAGGTCGATCACCGGCCAGGCGTAGCCGGAGTCGCGCATCTGCCGGTAGTTGTGGCCGAGCTTGTCGAGCAGGGCGCAGCGCGCCTGCTCGAAGTATTTGACGTAGTGGCCGTGCCAGACGATTTCCATCATGTCGACGTCGTAGAACTGCACCTGCAGCTCGACCTCGGCCTGCAACACACCTGACTTACGCATGGATCGCTCCTGTGCCGATGGTGCGCATGGCGGCCCCAGCCTGGCAGTGGATCGTAGGGTGCGCCCTGCGCACCAGAACAGACTCAGGCATACAGGCTCCAGTGCTGGCTGCGAATGCGCTCCAGGCACAGGCGCAGTTCGCCCTCCAGGGCGCAGTCTTCGATCACCGGAGGGAAGTCACCAGCCAGCTGCTCACGCATTGCCGCCAGCGGTGCCGGGATATCGCGCTTGCCAGCGCGCTCGCGCAACCATACGCCCTGATTGGCGGCCAGCAGGGTGGCAGCGGCGACCTGCTCGGTCAGCTCCAGGCTGCGCAACGCATCACGCGCGGCGATGGTGCCCATACTCACCTTGTCCTGGTTGTGGCATTCGGTGGAGCGCGAGAACACGCTGGCCGGCAGGGTGTTCTTCAGCGCTTCGGCGGTCCAGGCGCTGGCGCCGATCTGCACGGCCTTGAAGCCGTGGTTGATCATCGCCGTCGCGGCCGGGGCCCCGGACAGGTTGCTCGGCAGGCCGTGGTTGTAGCGACTGTCGACCAGCAGGGCGAGCTGGCGGTCGAGCAGGTCGGCGACGTTGCCGACCAGGTTCTTCAGGCTGTCCATGGCGAAGGCGATATGCCCGCCATAGAAGTGGCCGCCATGCAGGGTGCGCTCGGTTTCGGCGTCGAACAGCGGGTTGTCGTTGGCGCTGTTCAGCTCGGTCTCGATGAACTGGCGCAGCAGGCCCAGGCTGTCGGCCAGCACGCCGAGTACGTGCGGCGCGCAGCGGATCGAGTAGCGATCCTGCAGGCGATGCAGTGGCGGCAGCGGCGCTTCGACGGCCAGGTCCTGGCGGATCCAGGCGGCGACCTGGGTCTGGCCCGGGTGCGGCTTGGCGGCGAACAGACGCTCGTCGAAGTGTTCCGGGTTGCCTTCCAGGGCGATCACGTTGAGGGCGGTGATGCGCGTCGCCAGCTTGAGCAGGTAGTCGGCGCGCGAATAGGCCAGGCAGGCCAGAGCGGTCATCACGGCGGTGCCGTTCATCAGCGCCAGGGCTTCTTTCGGACGCAGGGTCAGCGGCGTCCAGCCCAGCTCCCGGTGCACCTCGGCGGCGCTGCGGCGCTCGCCCTTGTACAGCACGTCACGTTCGCCGGTGAGGGTGGCTGCGACATAGGACAGCGGGGTCAGGTCGCCGCTGGCACCAACCGAGCCCTCTTCGGGGATCAGTGGCAGTACGTCGTGCTCGATGAACGCCTGGATGCGCTCCAGCAGCTCGACACGCACCCCGGATACCCCATGGCACAGCGACTGCAAGCGGGCCGCGAGCACGGCGCGCGTGCTTGGCGCATCGAGCAGCTTGCCCAGGCCGCAGCCGTGGAAGGTGAACAGGTGCTTGGGCAGGGCTTCGACCTGATGCAGCGGCACGGCTACCACGCAGGAGTCGCCGTAACCGGTGGTGACGCCGTAGATCACGCCTTCCTTGTCCAGCAGGGTGTCGAGAAAGCGTGCGCCCTTGGCGATCTTCTCGCGGTAGGCGGCATCGTCCTGCAGCTGCGCGCGCGCCTGGCGCTGCGACAGGGCTACGATGTTCTCGATGGTCAGGGCGCGTTCGCCGAAGATCACCGGCTCAGGCTGGTATGTCGTCATCTTGCTTCCAGAATGGGTAGAAGTTGAACCATTGTTGCGGTGCGTCTAGGCAATGCTCGCCCAGGCGTTGTGCATAACGTTGCGCCCACTCGGCGATGACTCGCTCGCGCTCGCGACGTGTCCATTGCACGCTGTCGGCAAAGTGTTCCAGGCGAACCTGATAGCGGCCATCGATTTTCAGGCAGTGCACCAGGCTTACCGGGCATTGCAGTAAACCGGCCAACAGCCAGGGGCCTTGCGGGAAGGCAGCGGGTTGGCCGAGGAAATCGACCACGGTGTGCCGACCGCCATGCAGCGGCACGCGGTCTCCGGCGATGGCCAGCCATTCTCCGCGCTCGAGGCGTTCGGCCAGTTGCAGCATGATCGCCGGGTCCAGCTCGCTGACCTGAATCAGGCGCAGGTGGCTGGCGCCGGCTTCGCCAAGCAGGCGATTGAAGCGCTCGGCGTGCTTGGTGTGGACCAGCACGTTCATGCGTACCTGCTCGCCAAGTTCGGCCAGGGCCCGGCACACTTCCAGGTTGCCCAGGTGAGCGCCGACCAGCAGTTGTCCGCGGCCGCCGGCATGCAGCTGTCCGCGCAGATCATCGGGGTCGACCAGTTGCAACTGCTGCAATGGCAGGCGGCCGTTCCACACGTCCAGCTTGTCCAGCAGGCTGTCGGCGAAGGCGAGAAACTGGCGCAGCACGGAGCCCGCGCGGGGGGCCAGTTCGGGGCGTGCGCTCCAGCTCGCGAGATGCTGCTGGTACTGCGTGATACTGGCGCGCGCGCGCCGCCCGAAGATGAAGAAGTACAGCACGATCAGATACAGCAGCGGCGCCAGTGGGCGCCTGCCCAGCAGTCGCACGGCAGCAGCGGTGAAGCGCATCAGCAGGAAGCTGCCGCGCTCGCCCTGTTTGGCCCAGTGACCTTTCTGCCCCATCACACTCATGCCGCCAGCCTGCGCCAGATGATTCTCGGGGCGCGGATCAGCATGCCGAAGAACAGCCGGGCGTGCATGCCCGAGATCAGCAGGTTGTCCTGCCATAGGCGAAAGTGCGAAAGACCGTCCTCGGGGTAGTGCACGCGGGTTGGCAGCCAGTGCATGGGCTGCTCGCGCCAGGCCATGCGCACCAGAATCTCGGTGTCGAAATCCATGCGCCGTCCGATGCGGCAGCTGTCCAGCAGTGCCAGAGTCTGCGTCAGCGGGTAAACGCGAAAGCCGCACATGGAGTCGCGAATCTGCAATGACAGGCAGTTGATCCAGACCCACACGTGGGTCAGGTAGCGGGCATAGAGGCGACCCTTCGGCACGCTCTCGTCATATTCCGGGTAGCCGCAGATCATTGCCTGCGGATGCTGCTGTGCGGTGCTCAGAAAGGTCTCGAGGGTGCTCAGGTCATGCTGGCCGTCGGCATCCACCTGCAGCGCATGGCTGTAGCCCAGGCGCGCCGCCTCACGCAGGCCGGCTGCCACTGCGCCGCCCTTGCCCTGGTTGCTGGGCAGACGCAGCAACGCGACCTCTGGTTGCCGGGCCAGCTCGTCCATGACCGCGGCGCAGGCCGCGTGCGAGCCGTCATCCACCAACAGGCAGGGCAGGCCGGCCTCGCGCAGGGCGTCGACAACCCCGGGCAGTGGCTGCTCGTGGTTGTAGACCGGGATGACCGCGCAGGGACGGAAGCCAGGCTCAGCCATGGGCCGGCTCCAGCAGGATGCGCCCGGACGAACAGGCGGCCTCGCCGTTGTGGTAGGCGAAGTACAGTTTGCCGCGCTCGGCATCGAAGCGCAGGGTCAGCTTCAGGGTGTCGCCGGGGCGCACCAGTTGCTGGAACTTGAGCACTTCCATGCCGGCGAAGCGCGGCGGCAGCTCGGGAATGAAACGACGCGCCAGATGCTGCGCCCAATCGACCTGGACCACGCCCGGCAGCACCGGCGTTTTTGGGAAGTGCCCGGTGAAGTGGGCAAGGTCCAGCGGCACTGGCAGTTGCAGCAGCCACTCGCCGTCGCGTTCTTCGCAACTGCTGGGCTCCGCGCGAGTTGGCCGCGCAGCCTGCAACAGCGCTTCGATCTCTTTCTGTGGCAGCTTGCCCTGGCTGCTGTAGGGCAGCTCCTGCAGCAGGCGCCAGCGACGGGGCAGGGCGATGGTTTCGCAGTGTTCGGCCAGATGGCGGCGCAGCGTTTCGGTCAGCGTGCGCCGGCCTTCGTTGCGCAGCGTGTGCATACCCGCCGGGCTCAGCGCCAGCACCGCGCCCAGGAAGGCGCGCCCCTCCTGAATGACGCCGACACGCGCGTCGGCCACCCATTCATGATCGATCAGCGTCTGCTCGATCATCGGCAGGGCGATGCGTTTTTCTTCCAGCTTGACGATACGGTCGAGGCGGCCGCGTAGAACGAAGCGACCATCACTACCCAGCTCGGCGGCGTCCATGCTCTGCTCGATATGCCCGCTCGGCAGGTAGGGCGAGGCGATACGCAAGGCTCCCGCCTCGTCG
Organism: Pseudomonas pichavaramensis; assembly: GCF_050473265.1. Taxonomy (NCBI): domain Bacteria; kingdom Pseudomonadati; phylum Pseudomonadota; class Gammaproteobacteria; order Pseudomonadales; family Pseudomonadaceae; genus Pseudomonas; species Pseudomonas pichavaramensis. The sequence continues at coordinate 250,032 of NZ_JBJKFJ010000001.1, forward strand.
AGACTCAGCTCGACGCCGGGGAAGGCTTGCCAGGGGGTGTCTCCCTGGCGCCAGCCGATCCCTCCGGTTTCGGAGCTGCCGTAGATTTCCGTCGGCCATTGGCCAAGGCGTTCCTGCAGCGCGCTGGCAGCCTCGGCCGGCAGCGCGCCACCGGAGGAGAACACTCGCTGTACGCGGCTCAGCGCCGCCCAGTCGAGGTTGTCGCTCATGCGCTTGAGCAGCGCCGGGCTGGCGATCCAGGCGAATGCCGCCTGGCTCAGGCTGATGCGCTGCAGATCTTCCGGGAAGGGCAGCGCGCGGCGATGGAATGGCCGGCCGGCGCACAGCGGCCAGAGCAGGCGGAACAGCAACCCGTAGATATGCTGGCAGGCGACGCTGCCGAGGATGCTGGCGTTGCCCAGGCTGGCGCCCCACAACTGCTCCAGTGCCTCGACCTCGTTGGCCAGTTGCGTCAGGTTCTTGTCGATCAGCTTGGGTTCACCGCTGGAGCCTGAAGTACACAGCGTCAGACGGCAGTGCTCGGGCTGCAGGCGCGCCGCCGGCAGTGCTTCGGCATCGAGCCCGGTCAGGTCGTCGAGCCACAGGTCGACCTGCGTGACCAGGCGCTGACGCGTCTGTGCTTGCGCGTCAGCCGGCAGCACGACCTCGACCCCGGCGCGCCAGGCGCCAAGCAGGGCGATGGCCAGCTCGCCGGCATCTTCCAGATACAGCGCCACGCGCTTGATGCCGCGGGCCTGCAGGGCCGCGGCCAGGCGCAAGGCGCGTTGGCGCAGTGCGCCATGTTCGAGGGCGGGTTCCAGGGCGACCTGGCGGCCAGCGTGAGCCTCCAGCAACAGGTCGGTGAGGGGCAACCAGGTCATTCGTGCTTCCTTACCTGCTGGCGGATCAACCATTCGCCAGCGAACAACAGGCCAATCAGGCCGTAGGAGATCAGGCCGGTATACAGCGTCCACCAGGCCAGCGGCGCCCAGAGCGCCAGGGCGATCAGCACCAGGGTGTTGGCGCAGAAGAACAGCGTCCACACCAGCGTGACCTTGCGCGTATAGCGTACGGCGACTTCCGGCAGCTGCGGCTCGCGCAGACGGGCCATGCGCTCCACCAGCGGTGGGCCGTACTTCAGGCTGAGGCCGAACAGCGCCAGCAGCATCAGGTTGAGCAGTACCGGGTACCAACGCAGCAGGGCGGGTTCACCTGCGACACCGAGCAGCAGACAGAACGCCAGCGCCGATATGGCCAGCCACAGGCCGCCTGGGCGCTGACGGGCCGTCAGCACACGGGCCAGCCACAGCGCGCCGAGCAGCACCGCGAACAGGCGCGGTGACAGGTGCTCCATGCCGTAATAGACGGCAAAGGGGTAGAGCACGCCAGCCAGCAGCAGAAGCAGGCCAAACAGCCGAGCCATGCTGTCAGTCTTGGGGCTGGGGGGCGTTGATCAGGCGGTACACCGCTTCCACCACGTCACCCACCGTGCGCACGCTCTTGAACTCCTCGGCGGCGAGTTTGCGTCCTGTCTGGCGCTTGATATGGTCGATCAGGTCGACGGCGTCGATGCTGTCGATTTCCAGGTCTTCGTACAGGTTCGCTTCCAGCGTCACGCGCTCGGCATCCAGTTCGAACAACTCCACCAGCGCACTGCGCAGGGTGGCGAAGATTTCATCGCGGTTTTGCATGGGCGGCGATCCTCAGGCTGCTTGGCGGGCGGAGATGAACTCTGCCAGGCTGGCGACGTTGGCGAAGTGCTTGCGGGTGTCCTTCGCTTCGGCGTCGATCTTGATGCCAAAACGCTTCTGGATCGCCAGGCCCAGCTCCAGTGCGTCTACCGAGTCCAGGCCCAGCCCTTCACCGAACAGGGTGAGATCGGCGTCGATATCATCGGCGCTCATGTCTTCGAGGCCAAGGGCATCGATGATCAGGTTCTTGATTTCAAGTTGCAGATCGCTCATCTGTTGCGAGCTCCTTCATGAAGTGTTGATGCAGATGGTCATTGAGCTTGCGCGACGCGATAGGCAGTGGGGCCTGCTCGGTGAATTGCCGCGGGTCGATATCCTCCCCGACTCGCAGGCGAAAGTGAAAGCGGCGCGACGGAATGCTGTACCAGGGTTCGGCCTTGGTCAGGGTGGTGGGCGTTACGCTGATCACCACCGGCGTGACGATACTCGCACCTCGCACGGCGATCGCTGCTGCGCCACGGTGGAACTCCGGGTTGCTGCCGGGCACGGTGCGAGTGCCTTCGGGAAATACGATCAATGTTTCGCCGCTCTGCAGCGCACCTGCGGCTTCGTCGAGCATATCCATGCTGCCGCTGTTGCTGATGTACTGGGCCGCGCGAATCGGCCCGCGCATGCAGGGGTTTTCCCACAGGCTCTGCTTGACCACGCAGTTGGCGTCGCGGATGAAGGCTATCAGCACCACCACATCGATCAGCGACGGATGATTGGCGATCACCATCTGCCCGGGGCGCCCGAGACGCTCTGCGCCCTCGACCTCATAGGTGAGTACGCCCGTGCGATACATGAACTGAACGAACACGCGAAAGGTCCAGCTGACTACGGCCCGAGCGCGAGTGCGTCGGCGCAGGACGTCACCAGGCAGGAGGCTGAGCAGCGGGAACACCAGTACGCGCAGCAGCACGCCGCCCACCCCGAACAGGGTAAAGCTCAGCGCGGTGGCCACCAGTCTCCAGGCATAGGGAGCGCTGTAAGGGCTCAGTCCTCGTTGCGTGACCAGGTCCATTGGCGGCCTTTCCAGTAGTGGGTCAGTGTTCGTTGCTCGCCATGGATCGCGCGCAACAGGTTGAGGGGATGTGGCCAGGCGGCGGGTAAGCCGGATTCGGCAGGTGCGAGGCTCAAGCTCCAGCTTTTGCCCGGTTTCAGCAGCAGCGCGATCGCGTAAGAGAAGGGTACGTCATCTATATAGGGTGTGTAGAGGGCGGGCGGCAATTCTTCCGCGACGACTAACAGGACTGCAGGCGCCCCCTCGGCGAGCAGGCCGCTGGCCTCGAGCATGGCCTGCTCGAGGCCGTCGCCGGAGGCGGCCATGGCGGTCATTTCGCTGGTGTCCTCGCGCAGGATCGACCACAGTCCGATGATGGCGTTGTGTACCGACAGACTGAACTGGGTGGGCGAGAGCGGCTCGTCTTGCCCGAGCTCTTCGAGGATGGCCAGCGTTCGCGGCGTCTCGCCGTGACGAGAGGCGAACACCAGCGGCAGCGGGCCTTGCCCATCGGCCAATGGCCAGGCGACGTGGAACATCATCCGCGCCAGCCGGCTGAGACGTCTGCGTTGCATGGCCGGCAGGAAGCTTACGTCAGGCTGTTGCTGGTCGTCGGGCACGACCACGGGGGCGTTGCACCAGGCACGCCAATCATCCACTGACTCCAGGCCAGGGGCCCAGGCGCGCAATCCTTCGATCTGGAAATTCATAGCACGAGGCTTTTCGCCACTCCGGGCATACTCATCGACACGACGAAGCACCTGAAAGAAACGTTATCAGTCAGATCCATGGCATAGTGCCGGTACTAATTCGGTCGGGCATTATCTAGATGCGCGCGGCACTGTGCAAATGTTGCGCAGCTTCTTCTGATGGGCGGATGATGGCGTTGTGGTCTACGTCTCGTGCCTGTCATGGGCTTTGCATAGAATTCGGAACATTCGGGATCAGGGAGAGCAGCGATGCGACGAGTGGTGTTCAACCAGAAGGGGGGCGTGGGCAAGTCCAGTATCGCCTGTAATCTCGCGGCGGTGAGTGCGGCGCAAGGCTATCGGACGTTGCTGATCGATCTGGATGCGCAGGCCAATTCGACCCACTACCTGACCGGCCTCACTGGTGAAGAAATCCCGGTGGGCATTGCCGATTTCTTCAAGCAGACCCTGTCTTCCGGGCCCTTCTCCAAGAAGGGCAAGGTCGATATCTATGAAACGCCTTTCGACAACCTGCATGTGGTGACCGCCACGGCAGAGTTGGCTGAGCTGCAGCCCAAGCTCGAGCAGAAGCACAAGATCAACAAGCTGCGCAAACTGCTCGACGAGCTGGCTGAGGATTACGACCACATCTACCTGGACACGCCGCCTGCGCTGAACTTCTACACGGTTTCCGCGTTGATCGCGGCTGACCGGGTCTTGATCCCCTTCGATTGCGACAGCTTCTCCCGCAACGCGCTGTACGGGCTGTTGGCCGAAATCGAAGAGCTGCGCGAGGACCACAACGAGGCGCTGGAGGTGGAGGGCATCGTGGTCAATCAGTTCCAGCCGCGTGCCTCGTTGCCGCAGCAACTGCTGGACGAGCTGTTAGCCGAAGGCCTGCCGGTTCTCCCGGTCAATCTGATGAGCTCGGTGAAGATGCGCGAGTCGCACCAGGTGTGTACGCCGCTGATCCATCTGGATGCACGGCACAAGCTGACTCAGCAGTTCGTCGAGTTGCATGATCTGCTCAATCAGGCCTGATCGGCAGGTAGAAATCAAAGGCGCCTACGGGCGCCTTTTTTGTCAGCGCACCACTAATACGTCGCATGGGGCCTTGTGCAGAAAGTGCTGGGCCAGGCTGCCGAGCAGCGCCTGGGAGAAGGCGCTGCGACCATGGCAGCCGAGTACCAGCAGCTCGCCGCGGCGGCTCTTGATCTGCTCCTGCAGGCTGCGCAGGATGCCGCCCTGCAGTACCTCATGGCTCAGCTTGGGACCGCCTGGAGGCAGGCTTTGCGCCTCGTCATGCAGCAATTGGTCGATCAGGCCGCGCTGCGTTTGCAGCTGCAGTTCGACCTGCTGCGGCGTGCCTTTGTCCGGCTCGAACACATGCAGCGCATGCAGCTCGGCGCCTTCGGGCAGTAGTCGATAGGCTTGCCCCAGGGCACTGCAGGCACACAGAGAGAAGTCGATGGCGGCGAGTGCTCGCTGATAAGGGGCAACGTCATTGCGTGCGACCAGCAGCAGCGGCACGGTGCAGCGGCGGGCGATGCGGTCCAGGCTGGTGCCGGAGAAGAAGTCATGGCGCTGATGATGGCCGCCCAACACCAGCAGGTCGCAGCCGCTCTCCTGGACCTGTTGCAGTACCACTTCCGAGGGCTTGCCGCTGAGCATGCGCAGCGCAGTGCCTGCCGGTGCGTACTGGGTCAGGCTGCGGTCGAGAGCCTGGCGCGCTTTCTCGTGCTGCTCGCTGCTCTGGCTGGGATCGAGCACATGGAGAATGGTCAGGCTGGCATTGTGTTGCTTGGCCAGCTGGGCGGCGCGGCACAGAGCCATGTCGGCGGTGTCGCGCAGGTCATGGGCGATAAGAATGTGGTTGAACATGGTGACGGCTCTCCTGCCGATACCCGTCGGCAATTTTATTGTGCCTGTTCAGATAGCCGCTCTTTTGACCTATGGCAAGGTCGGGGACTGTTACCGATTGCGTATGCCGGTCGCGGCGTCGTTCAGCGTAAACGCAATTGATAGTGACCGCGACTTTCCGCGACCACTTCTCCGGCGCCGTCGGTCAGTTGCAGTTCCAGCAGGTAATCCGCTTTGCCTTGCTGTCGTGCCTGTTCCTCCAGGCGACCGATCTCCTCGGTCGAGAGACGCGCCTCCACCTGGATGTCGCTGCTGGCCGGGCGGCGAAAGCGCAGGTTCATCTCCTTGACGATGGGGTAGAAGCGCTGGGTGTCGAAGCTGGTCAGAAACAGGGCCCCACCCGGAATCTCCGCCAGGGTGAAGAGGGCGCCCGCGTACATGCTGCCGATATGGTTCTGGTTGCCTTGCAGGGGCATGCGCAGGCGCACGAAACCGGGCTCCAGCACCTCGGCCTTGAGGCCACTGCGGTGGACGAAGGCGATCTGTTCTTCGGTCAGCTGGCGAGCGATTTCCGTGGGCAGTGGCATGGTGCGACTCCAGGGGTGGTGATCGCCCCAGCCTAAAGGCTGGACCCTGCCCTGCAATTGACCTCAGCGCCCGAGCGCGTTGACCGAAGCGCTCACAGGCCTTGCTGGTGCAGCCAGGCCAGCAATTGCGGCAAAGGCATGGCGCCGCTCTGGCGGGCAACCTCCATGCCACCCTTGAACAGGATCAGGCTGGGAATCGAGCGGATACCCAGTTGTCCGGAGAGCTGCGGGTTGGCCTCGCTGTCCAGCTTGCCCAGGCGGCAGCGACCTTGCAGTTGAGCCGCAGCCTGCTGGAAGGTCGGGGCGAACGCCTGGCAGGGGCCGCACCAACTGGCCCAGACATCCACCAGCAGGGGCAGGTCGCCCTTGAGCTGGCTGGCGAAGTTGCGCTGGTTCAGCTCGAAGGGGCTGGCGGGTAGCACTTGCGCCTTGCAACGGCCGCAGCGTGGACTGTCCTGCAGGCGCTCACTGGGGAGGCGATTGAGCCCGTTGCAGTGCGGGCAGGGAATCAGCAGGGGATCGGACATGACGGCAAAGCTCCAGAAAACATGCTGCTCAGATGGAGTCGCCGCCAGCGAATATCAAGTCAGATCGGCGTCAGCGGGAAGAACCAGGGAATGACCGCGGTGGCCACCAGCCAGAGCAACAGGTTGAGCGGCACGCCGACCTTCATGAAGTCGGTGAAGCGGTAGCCCCCGGCGTTGTAGACGAAGGTGTTGGTCTGGTAACCGATCGGGGTGGCGAAGCTGGCGCTGGCCGCGAACATCACCGCGACCACGAAGGCGCGCGGGTCGACGCCCAGATGCTGGGCTAGGCCGATGGCAATCGGCGTCACCAGCACGGCAACGGCATTGTTCGACAGCATCTCGGTAAGGATCGAGGTGAACAGATAGATCACGCTGAGCATCAGCAGCGGGCCAGCCCAGGGCAGCCAGCCCATGACATTCTCCACCAGCAGCTTGACCAAGCCGACCTTGTCCATGGCGATGCTGATGGCCAGCATGCCGAAGATCAGGCTGAGGATCTTCCAGTCCACCGCCTTGTAGGCGTCCTCCACGTCGAGGCAGCGGGTCGCCAGGACGGTGACGGCGCCGATGATCGCCAGGCCTTCGATGGGCATTACACCGAAGGCCGCCAGCAGCATCACCGCCAGCGTAGCGATGATCGCAATCGGCGCCTTGTCGCGGCGGAAGGCGCGCTCCTGCACGGCATTGAGGCTGATCAGTTCACCATTGTCGGCGAAGCGCTTGATCTGCGCGGGCGTGCCCTCGACCAGCATCACGTCGCCGAACTGCAGCTGGAAGTCGTCGAGGTTGCCTTGGACGTTTTCGTCCTGACGATGGATCGCCAACACCGCGATGCCATAGCGCGCCGTCAGGTCGAGGTCGCGCATCGGTCGGTGGCTGTAGCGCGAGTTACGCCCGACGATGGCTTCGGCGAGGATCACGTCGTGGCTGCTGATGGTCTCGAACGCATCGCCGCGATTGAAGCTCAGGTGGCCGCTCTCGCGCAGTTCCACCACATCCTTGACCTGACCATGCAGCATCAGGCGGTCGCCACTGGCGAGCAGGGTGCCTGCGCCAGGCTCGGTCAGTTCCTGTTCATCGCGGAACAGCTTGAGCACCTGCAGCCCGCTGCCACCATTGAGGTTGGCCTCGTGCAGGGTCTTGCCGATCATCGGCGAGTCGTGTGGCACCAGCAGTTCGGTCATGAAGGTGCGCGACAGGTCCGGGCGCAGCTGGCGCGAGAGGGTTTCACGCTCCGGCAGCAGGCGGTGGCCGATGGTCAGCAGATACAGCATGCCGACAGCGGCCATGATCAGGCCGGCACCAGTGATCTCGAAGATGCCGAACGGCGCCAGGCCAGCCTTGCGTGCGACACCATCGACCAGGATGTTGGTCGAGGTGCCGATCATGGTCAGCGTGCCGCCGAGGATGGTGGCATAGGACAGCGGAATCAGCAGTTTGGAGGGCAGGGTACCGGCACGGCGGGCCAGGGCGATGGCGACCGGGGTGAGGATGGCGACTACCGGGGTATTGTTGAGGCAGGCCGAGACCACCAGGGCGGTGATGGTAAGGCCCGTCAGCACGCGGATCGGGCTGGTGCCGACCAGATTGCCCAGCCAGTTACCCAGCGCGTCGATGCAGCCGGTGCGTTCCAGCGCGGCAGAGAGCACGAACATGCAGGCGATGGTCACCGGCGCCGAGTTGGACAGCACGCTGAGCACTTCGCCCGGCGTCAGCAACTGGCTGACCAGCAGCGCGGCCACGGCGATGGCGGCGACGATGTCCGGGCTCCATTTCTCCCGCACAAAAGCATAGAGCACCCAGATCAGCAGGGCGCCGACGAACAACAGGGGCAGGGAGTCCCAGGGCATGAAAATCCTTGGCAGCGAATCTCGTGTGAGGTATCGGCACGCGCTGGGGCGGCCTGGCTGGGCGCCAAGATAGAGGGCTTCTCTTAGATAGTCTAAGAATGTTTGGGTAGATTGATATGCCTTTTCGGTTTAACAGATAAGGCCATCAAGGGGACGTCCCAGTCGCTGCTCACGACGAGCAACTGATCTCCAGATGCTTGCCCCACTCCGGCGGGCGTTCGGCGTAGCGTTGCATGCCGGGCTGTTCATCGAAGGGACGGCTGAGCACGGCGTGCAGTTCGCGCACCGGGCCATAGTCGCCCTGTTCGGCGGCTTCGATGGCCTTCTGGGCCAGGTAGTTGCGCAGGATGTATTTCGGGTTGACCGCCTGCATGCGCGCCTGGCGTTCGGCCTGCTCGCCGCCTTCACGGTCGCTGCGGGCCTGGTAGTCGCCTGCCCAGGCGTCGAAGCCGGCGAGGTCTACGAAGTCGTTGCGTACCACCTGCAGCGCTTCGGCTGCTGGCTGCTCGCCGAGCTTGCGGAAGAACAGCGTGTAGTCGGTGGCCTTGCCGGCCTGCATCAGTTGCAGCAGGCGCTGGATCAGTGCCTCGTCATCGTCTTCGGCCTGGGTAAAGCCCAGGCGCTTGCGCATCAGGTCGAGGTAGTGGGCCTGGTACAGCGGCAGGAATAGCTCCAGCGTTTCGCGCAGTTGCTCCACGGCGACGCAGGGCGTCAGCGCCTGGGCCAGTGCAGCGAGGTTCCAATGAGCGATCGGTACCTGGTTGCTGAAGCTGTAGCGACCGGTGTCGTCGGAGTGGTTGCAGATGTGGTTGGCATCGAAATCGTCGAGGAAGGCGTAGGGGCCGTAGTCGAAGGTGATGCCAAGGATCGACATGTTGTCGGTGTTCATCACGCCGTGACAGAAACCGTAGGCCTGCCAGTAGGCGATCATCTGCGCGGTACGCTCCAGCACCTCACGGAACATCGCCAGCCACGGCTCCGCCTGCTCCAGGCAATGGGGGAAGTGGCAGGCCAGCACGTGCTCGCCGAGCACCTTCAACTGCTCGTGCTGGCGCGTGTAGTAGAAGTACTCGAAGTGGCCGAAGCGCACGTGGCTGCGTGCCAGGCGCAGGACCATGGCGGCGCTTTCCTTCTTCTCACGCCAGACAGGCGTGTCAGAGCCGGTCACGCACAGCGCCCGTGAGCTGGGAATACCGAGCGCGTGTAGGTGTTCGCTGGCGAGAAACTCACGGATCGACGAGCGCAGCACGGCGCGGCCGTCGCCCATACGCGAGTAGGGGGTCATGCCGGCGCCTTTGAGGTGCAGGTCCCAGTGTTCGCCTGCCTCGTTCAGCACCTCGCCGAGCAGCAGGCCACGGCCGTCACCCAGGCGCGGGCTGTAACCGCCGAACTGATGGCCGGAATAGACCATCGCCCGTGGTTCGGCCTCACCCCAGAGCTTGTGTCCGGCGAACAGCTCGGCGAATTCCTCCCGTTGCGCTTCGCTTGCCGACAGGTCGAGCAGGGCCATGGCCGACTCGCTCGCCACCACCAGCCGGGGCTGCTCGATGGGCTCGGGCAGCATCTCGGTAGAGAAGGCATCACCCAGGCGGGCGAAGCGGTTGTCGAAGGTCAGCTCGTCGAGGCTTTTCACCTGTGGCTCCTCTGCAGGTCAGGATGTGGCGGGTGGCGGTGGCGTGTCTTGCACGCTGGCGGCGCCTGCTGCTGCGGCTTTCGCCAGGTCTTTCTGGTCGAGCTTCTGCTCGCCGTGCTCGAAGTTCTTCACGTACACCTCGACCTGGCGGAAAGCGATGTTGATGCCGTTCTTGGGGAATTCCTTGTCGATGAAACGGTTGATCTCGTCGGTGGCCGGGTTACGGTCGCCGAGATCGCGCACGTGAATGCGCAGCTCGTGATCCAGCGTGCTTTCGCCGAAGTTGAGGAAGTAGGCAATCGGCGCCGGGTCCTTCAGCACCCGGCTGTTTTCCTGCGCGGCCTGCAGCAGCAGTTTGCGCACCAGATCGAGATCCGAACCGTAGCCCACGCCAACCTTGAGTGTGACGCGGGTGACCGTGTCGGTCAGCGACCAGTTGATCAACTGGCCGGTGATGAAGGTCTTGTTCGGGACGATGATCTCCTTGTGGTCGAAATCGGTGATGGTGGTCGCGCGGATGCGGATCTTGCTTACCGTGCCGGACAGGTTGCCGATGGTCACCACGTCGCCGATACGCACCGGGCGTTCGAAGAGGATGATCAGGCCGGAAATGAAGTTGGCGAAGATTTCCTGCAAACCGAAACCCAGGCCGACCGACAGCGCTGCCACCAGCCATTGCAGCTTGTCCCAACTGACCCCCAGCGTGGACAGCGTGCTGACGATGCCAATCGCGACCAGGGCGTAGGACAGCAGTGTGGTAGTGGCGTAGGCGCTGCCCTGCGCCAGGCGCATGCGTGACAGCACAAGCACTTCCAGTAGGCCAGGCAGGTTACGCGCCAGCGCTACGGTGATGGCGACGATGATCAGCGCGCCAAGCACGTCCATCAGGCTGATGGGGACCAGCGTTGCTGCGTCTCCCGTGCCGCTGCTGTACTCGTACAGATTGACGGTATCGAGGTAGGTGAACACGCCGATCAGATCGGCCCAGACCGCGTACAGGCAGACCAGGAAGCCGCCGAGCAGGGCCAGGCGAATCAGGCGCAGAGACTGCTGGTTGACCTGCTCGATATCCAGGGTCGGCTCTTCCACCGGTGCTTCGCCGTCCAGGCTTTCCTTGCTCTGTGCCTGACGTTTGGCCAGGGCGCGCTGGTAGGCCAGGCGCCGTGCTGCAACGCTTAGGCCGCGCACCAGAGTGGCTTCGACGATCAGCAGGATGATTAGCAGATACAGAGTGTCGATCAGCCGGTCAGTGAGCTTGAGCGCGGTGTAGTAGTAGCCGAAAGCGACCGCGCCGATCAGCGCCAGTGGCAGTAGGTTGAACAGCACGCCGAGGCCGGTGCGCAGCCCGGAGGCGTTCTCGCGCAGCGGCGCGTTGAACAGCAGGTGGAACAGCAGCCAGGCCATCAGGGCGTAGCAGGTCAATACCACGGCGATGCCGATCACGTCGTTGGCGAGGCTCGCCGGCTGATGTTCGGCGATGCTCACCACGGCGACCAGCGCCATCACCACCAGGCCCAGGCGGCGCAGATGCTGGCGGAAGAAAGTGACGTTGGCCGGCGGCCAGTGGAAGTGCAGGATGGCCACGCCATCGGGCGAGAGAATCCGGTGCAGGGTGTAGAACACCAGCCAGGCTTCGGCCATCTCGTACAGGGCGCCGCCCAGATAGAGGTTCTGGCCGCGGGCGTCGTGCAGCAGGGCATAGCCGCAGAGCGCGAGGAACAGGGCCACCGGTAGCGCCAGGATCAGGTTCAGACCCAGAGCCAGCGGAGTGTGTAGCTGGCTATCGTGCTTGTAGTGGCCGATATCGCCATGCAGGCTGCCGAGCTTGTTGAACAGATACTGACGGCGCCTGAGGATCAGCGCGCAGAGTAGGATCAGCGGCAGGAACACCAGGGGACGGTCGATCAGCCCCGCACCCAGTTCGCTGATGGCGATTGCCCAGGGCATGTCGGCGAGCTGCTGCTGCAGATGCCGGGGAGCCGATTTCAGCCAGTCCAGGTCGAGTGGCTTGTTGCTCGGAATCCAGAACATCTGCTCGTCGATGGTGGCGCGCAGACTGCTGGCGGTACTTTGCAGCTCCTTCTGGTTGAGCTGCAGGGTGATCGACTCATTGAGCAGTGCGTTCAGCGAGCGGTTGAGGCGGTCGAGCAGTTCGCGACGGGTGTCGAGCTGGTCGAGCAGGGCCGTGCGCAGCTCCGGGGTGATCTCTTCACCCGGCTGGTTGGCCAGCAGGTTGTCCACATAGCGGGCGGGGTCGCGAGTCTCTTCGCGCTGCTTGTTCAGCTCGAACTGGTACAGGCGGATATCGGCGATTTCATCGGCCAGCGAGCCGTCTTCAAGCTTGAGCTGAGGCAGCGCCTGCTTCTGCTGATAGAGAATTTTCGACAGCAGCAGGCTGCCCTGCAGAACTCGAATCTGCTCGTCCAGCGCCTGTTCCGCCTGGCCCAGGTTGTCCAACTGCTGGCGCGTCTGCAGATTCTGTTCGGTGAGACGGTTGAGGCGATCCGTGGCGCGCAACAGGTAGTCGGATAGCTTGAGATTGAGCGTGCTCTCCTTGGCCAGCAGCTTGTCCGAGCTGGCGCGCTCGGCTTCCCGCGATTGCTCGGCGACGGTCTGTTCCGACTCGGCGCGACGTCGCTCGTTGATCAGGCTCTGCAGGGCCTGACGCTCCTGCTCGGCACGGTTGATGCGTTCTTCGAGCAAGGCGCGCTGGGCGCTGCCGAGATCCTGCAGGAGGCTGTTGCCGGCCAGTTCCTGGCGGCGCAGTTGGGTCTGCGCGGCGAGCAGGGCCAGTTCCGCATTGAGTTGGTCGCGGCGCTCCTGGCTCAGCGATTTGCCCTCGTAGCGACCGCTCTTGAGACTGTCATTGATCAGTTGGCTGCGTGCCTGGTTCTGGCTGATCTCCGCTTGCGCGCGCTCCGGGCGAGTCTGGGCGGTAATCACTAGGCTATTGGCTTCGATGATCGCCTTGTTCCATTCGCTGAGCTGGCTGGAGCGTTCGTTCAGCAGTTGTTCGAGCTGCGGCAGCGTCGTGCGCGCATGACGTTCAGCGACCGGTTGATCGGGGCTGGCCTTGAGCCGGGTCAGCTCGCGTTGAGACTCGGTGATCAGGCGGGGGGCTTCGTCCAGTTGCTTGCGCAAGTCGTTCAGGCGTTGCTCGGCTGCGTCGCGATCCTTGAGCATGCGCAGCGTCTGTTCCAGCGTCTGCTTCATGGCCAGCTGTTCAGCTTCAGGCAGCTTGCGGTCGGCCAGGCTGTCCAGGCTCTGCTGGACGTTCTCGGCTTTTGGCGGTTCGTCGGCGAACGCCGGCGGCAGGCTGAGGCACAGGGCGAACAGGATGGCAACGAGGGGCAGGCGCGACAGGTGCATGGTGAAGTGATCTACCGATGGCGGTGGCGATGAGAATACTGGCGGCTTAACGCATACGCGGGCCTGTGGCCCGCGTGTGGTGCTGATGCTAGCAGAGTCCTAGAAGTGCAGCCCGGGCCCCGGACGAACACCTTCGGGGAATCTGACGCCAACCTTGCGCACCTTGTTCCCTTCCATGGCCGCTACGGTCCAGGTCAGGCCTTGCCATTCCACCTGATCGCCGACGATGGTTTCACCGCCGATCTCATGGGCGATGAAGCGCCCGAGCGACTGGTTACCTTCGATGTCACCCAGTTTCAGGCCATAGAGCGCTGCAACAGCACTGAGCTCGGCGTCACCTTCGAGCACGAAGTCGCCGAAAAAGCGCAGATCCTGGCCACGCTTGGGCGCCTGGCTGAACAGCTTGCCGAGGGCCGGCAGGTCGTGCTCGTGGCCGATCACGCAAAGCAGGTCGCCGGCTTCCAGGCGCGTACTGCCGGATGGGTGTAGCAGCTCACGGCCACGGAACAGCGCTGCGATACGGGTGCCTTCCGGCATGTTCAGTTCGCGCAGGGCCGCGCCGATGCACCACTTCTCCACACCCAGGCGATAGACGAACAGCTCCCACTGGCTGGTCGGATGCACCTCCAACCCGGCGCGTGACACTGGTGCCGGCTCCGGCGGTACGGTAACGCGCATCAGCTTGGCCGCCAGCGGCAGACTGGTGCCCTGCAGCAGCAGGGAGATGATCACGATGAAGAACGCCACGTTGAAGAACAGCTGTGCGTTGGGCAGCCCGGCCATCAACGGGAACACGGCGAGAATGATCGGCACCGCGCCGCGCAGGCCGACCCAGGCGATGAACATGCGCTCGCGGTCGTGGAAGGCGCGAAAGGGTAGCAGGCCGAGGAAGATCGACAGCGGCCGGGCGAACAGGATCATCCACAGCGCCAGGGCCAGCGCCGGCAGGGCGATGGGCAGCAGCTCATGTGGCGTGATCAGCAGGCCGAGCACCAGGAACATGCCGATCTGGGCCAGCCAGGTGAGGCCGTCGAGCATGTGCAGGATGCCGTGGCGTGAACGAATCGGGCGATTGCCCAGCAACAGGCCGCACAGGTAGATGGCGAGAATGCCGCTGCCGCCCACGGCAGTGGTGATGGCGAAGATGATCAGGCCGCCGCTGACCACCAGCAGGGGATACAGGCCGGTGGCCAGTTCCATGCGGTTGATCAGATTGAGCAGCAGCCAGCCGCCGCCCAGGCCCAGCAGCGTGCCGAGGCCGAACTGCTGCACCAGCTGGATCGGCAGATCCCAGCTGAAGCCAGTCTGGCCGCTGGCGAGCATGGCGATCAGGGTGATAGTGAGGAACACCGCCATCGGGTCGTTGCTGCCGGATTCGATTTCCAGGGTCGAGCTGACCCGCTCGTTGAGGCCGCGACCGCCCAGCAGGGAGAATACCGCGGCGGCATCGGTGGAGCCGACGATGGCGCCGATCAGCAAACCTTCCAGCAGGGTCAGGTTGAACAGCCAGGCGGCCGCGATGCCAGTCAGGCCGGCGGTGATCATCACCCCGATGGTGGCCAGTGACAGTGAGGGCCACAAGGCCACGCGGAAGCTGGAAACCCGAGTGCGCATGCCGCCGTCGAGGAGGATCACCGCCAGCGCCAAGTTGCCGACCAGATAGGCCAGGGGGTAATTGTTGAAGACGATGCCGCCAGGGCCGTCGGTGCCGGCGAGCATGCCGACACCAAGGAAGATCACCAGGATAGGGATGCCGAAACGTGTCCCGAACGCGCTGACCAGAATGCTGGCTGCTACCAACAAGGCGCCGATCAAGAACAGATTGTTGATGGCGCTGGCATCCAAATGCGCGTACTCCTGGCTGGGTGGACGGTGCGCCGTTATGCATGGCGCGTGCCAGGGATTCTAACCGTAGCCTTCGTACTGCTGTCAAAAAGGTTATTACATTTTTCGAGCTAGCCCCGCAGCGGCCGCTGGGCGGACGCTTCGATGCTGCTCCAACTGACTCAGAACCAGGCGTCCTGCATGCTCAGGCAGGTATCGTCGCGGGCTTCTAGGATGGCGAGATCGTGGTGGCAGCCTGGCACCTCCCAGGTCAGGAAGTAACGCGCAGCCTGCAGCTTGCCACGGTAGAAGGCCTGCTCCTCGGCATTGTCGGTACGGGCCAGGCCCTGTTCGGCGCGAATCGCCTGCTCCAGCCAGCGCCAGCCGATCACCGTGTGCCCGAACACCTTGAGGTACAGCGCCGAGTTGGCCAGGCCCTGGTTGACCTTGCCGCTCATCAGGTCACCGAGCAGCGCCAGGGTCACCGCCTGCAGGCGCGCCACCAGTTGTTCCAGCGGTTGGCGCAGGGCAGTGAGCGACTCATATTCGCTGGCGCGCTGGCAGCACGCATTGATCAGCTTGAGCAGCTGCTTGAGTGCCGCGCCACCGTTCTGCGACACCTTGCGGCCGAGCAGGTCGAGGGACTGGATGCCGTGGGTGCCTTCGTGAATCGGGTTCAGGCGGTTGTCGCGGTAGTACTGCTCCACCGGGTATTCGCGGGTATAACCGTGGCCGCCGAGAATCTGGATGGCCAGCTCGTTGGCCTTGAGGCAGAACTCCGAAGGCCAGGATTTGACGATGGGCGTGAGCAGGTCGAGCAGCTCCAGCGCATGGGTGCGGTCTTCGGCGGTTTCCAGCGTATGGGTATCATCGAACAGTCGCGCGGCATACAGGCCGAGATCGAAGGCACCCTCGACATAGGCCTTCTGCGTCAGCAGCATGCGTCGCACATCGGCGTGCTCGACGATGGAAATCTGCGGGCTGCTCGGGTCCTTGCCGTCCGGTTGGCGCCCCTGCGGGCGGTTGCGGGCGTAGTCCAGGGAGTAGAGGTAGCCGGCGTAGCCGAGCATGATGGCGCCCATGCCGACGCCGATGCGTGCCTCGTTCATCATCTGGAACATGTAGGACAGGCCGGCGTGCGGTTTGCCTACCAGATAGCCGACGCACTCACCGCTGTCGCCGAAGTTCAGCGCAGTGGAGGTGGTGCCGCGCCAGCCCATCTTGTGGAACAGGCCGGCCAGGGTGACGTCGTTTCGTGCGCCCAGGCTGCCATCCGCATTGACGTGAAATTTCGGTACCAGGAACAGGCTGATGCCTTTCACGCCGGGCGGGGCATCCGGCAGCTTGGCCAGGACCATGTGCACGATGTTCTCGGAAATGGGCTGGTCGCCGCCGGAGATGAAGATCTTGTTACCCTTGATGCGATAGCTGCCATCAGCATATGGCTCGGCCTTGGTGCGGATGTCCGACAGCGAGGAGCCGGCGTGCGGCTCGGTCAGGGCCATGGTGCCGAAGAAGCGACCGTCGATGATCGGCTGCAGGAAGCGCTCTTTCTGCTCGTCACTGCCGAAGGCTTCGATCAGATTGGCCACGCCCATGGTCAGCATCGAATAGGAACTGGTGGCGCAGTTGGCGGCCTGGAAGTGGGCGAAGCAGGCCTGCGACAGCAGGTTGGGCAGCTGCATGCCGCCGTGCTCGAAATCGCGGGTGGCGTTGAGAAAGCCCGCTTCATGGAATGCGCGTAGCGCCGGTTCGACCTCCGGGATAAGCACCGCGCCGCCGTCCACGTATTGTGGCTCGTGTTCGTCGTTCTTGCGGTTGTGCGGGGCGAACAGCTCCTCGGCAATACCCCGTGCAGTGCTGATCGCCGCGTCGAAGGTCTCGCGGTTGTGGTCGGCGAAGCGCGGGCGCTGGGTGAGGGCTTCGGCATCGAGTACTTCGTAGAGTTCGAACGCCAGGTTGCGGGAGCTGAGCAGTGTCTCGGACATGGAACGGGCCTCCAGATGATCGAGCGAGTCTAGGCAGCCAGTCGCCCGGCTGCCCAGTATCATCATTGGCCGTGATAAAGCGCTACATCATCCTGCCAATGCCCGTTTCGTAGGAGCGGCTTCAGCCGCGAATTTCAACCCCGAGCGAAGCCCCGCGCCAGCTCACGCGTCAGTTCGGCCGCTGGCATGGGCCGGCAGTTGGCGATGTTCTGCCCGGCCCACAGCGGCGAGAAATCGCCGCTGCCGCGAGCCTCGGCCGCAGCACGCAGCGGTGCGATGGCCGCCGTGGCCAGAGGAAAGGCCGGTGCCAGGGCGCTCAGCGGCCCCAGCTCGCGCATCAGGCGATTGACGATGCCGCGCGCCGGGCGCCCGCTGAACAGGTTGGTCAGGGTCGTATGGCGAGCCGTCGGGCTCTGCAGCGCGGCACGATGGATGGCACTGGTGCTGGCCTCCGGACACAGCAGGTAGGCACTGCCGACTTGCACGCCCGCAGCGCCGAGCACCATGGCAGCCGATACACCGCGTGCATCGCTGATACCACCGGCGGCGATCACCGGCACGTCGAGGGCATCGACCAACTGCGGTAGCAGGGCGAAAGTACCAAGCTGACGGCTCAGGTCGTGATCGAGAAAGTGCCCGCGATGCCCGCCGGCCTCCAGTCCCTGGGCGATTACCGCGTCGACGCCGCGTTCCTGCAGCCACAGCGCTTCGTCCAGTGTGGTGGCGCTGGAGAGGATCTTCGCGCCGCTGCGGCGTACGCGTTGCAGCAGGTCTTCATCTGGCAGGCCGAAATGGAAACTCACCACGGCCGGGCGAAACGCTTCCACCAGTGCCGCCGTTTCATCGTTGAACGGCAGGCGTCCGGGCCCGCTTGCGATGGCTGCCTGATCCACGCTCAGCTCCCGGTAGTAGGATGCCAGCGCCTCTCGCCAGCACATCTCCTGCGTGGTATCCGGCTCGGGTTGCACATGGCTGAAAAAGTTGAGGTTGAACGGGCGCTGGGTCAAGCCGCGCAGCGCTTCAAGCTCCTGACGCAGGGCCGCAGGCGTGAGCATCGCGCAGGGGAGTGAGCCCAGGCCGCCGGCTTGGCACACGGCAGCGGCCAGTCGGTGGTTCTGCGAACCGGCCATGGGCGCCTGGATCAGGGGGAGTTCACTGCCGAACAGGTCATTCACGAACATGAGGATTTGCCCCTTTCAATGGATGTGAGTGCGGTAGGCGTGCGCCAGGTCCAGAACAGCGACCATAGCAGGGCCAGTGCGCCAATCGAGAAGCTGCTGGTCAGGCTGTAACCAGCGGCGGTCCAGTGTTCGACGAACCAGGGGCCGATCAGCTGGCTGCTGCCGTAGAGGCTGATCAACAACGCCGCCAGGCGCGGGCCCTGGTCCGGCTTGAGGGTGCGGGCCAGTCGCTGCGTGAGCAGGACGGTACCCATGAAGGTGCCGCCGACCAGTACGGCGCAGCCCAATACCCCGACCGGGCCGGGTAACAGGACCGGCAAGGCGGTTCCCAGCAGTTGCAGTAGGTAGTTGCTCTGCAGGGCGCGACGGTCACCGAGCCAGGCGCCGACGTGATTCCACAGGCTGGCGGAGATCAGACACGCCAGCGCGGTCCACCACCAGTTGCCGAGCACCAGGGGGTGATCCGGCGGCAACTGTTCACGGGCCAGTGCGGGCAGGAAGGTCAGCGGCAGGATATAGCCCAGGCCGGCGCCCAGATAAGCCAATAGCAGCGGCAGGCTGCTGCGGTCGATCAGTCGCCCGTGCGTGCGGGCCTTGGAAAGGGTGGGCAGCTGTTGGGCCAGGCGTCGCAGCATTGCTGCGCTGAGCAGTGCCAGCGGCAGGGCGACCAGAGCCATCGGCAGCCAGCGTAGCGGCCCCTGCCAGGGCGTGAGTACGACCAGCAGGCCGCACAGCAGCATGCCGCCGCCCAGCCCCAGATAGACCAGGCCGCTCAGCGCCGTGGCCTGGCGCAGGGCCAGCCATTCCAGGACCAGGGCCGGGGCGAGCACGAAGACCACGCCGTTGCTGATGCCGTTGCTCAGACGCAGGAAGGCGAGCATATCGATGTCGCGGGTGAAGACCTGTGCCAGGGTCAGACCGGCATTGAGCAGCAGCGCGACCGGCAGGCCAAGACGTAGCCCGCGAGGGCTGGCCATGGGCAGGGCGAGCAAGGCGCCAAGCAAATAGCCCAGGTAGTTCCAGGTCGCCAGCTGGGCGCCCTGGGCAAGGCTGAACAGACCATCGTCGAGCAGCAGTGGTAACAGCGGAGTGAAGGCGAAACGCCCCAGGGCATGCACGGCCACCAGCGCCAGGGCGGCGGCGAGTAGGGCGTTGAAGCAGTCGCGGTCGAGTCTGAACATCTGGCCTCCGGTCGTGCTGCGCACCTTAGTCGTTGTCCTGCCAGGACTGTTAGTGAAAAATACTGCGATCAATTTTCACTTTTGGTGAAAGAACAGTGGATGCCTGGCAACGTCTCAACCCGCAGTTGTTGCGCTATTTTCTCGCCGTTGTGCGTGAGGGCTCTCTAAGCGCCGCCGGCGCGCGGCTCAATTGCGTGCCGTCGAATGTCTCGGCCCGCCTGCGTCAGTTGGAGCAGCAGCTCGACACGCACCTGTTCCGCCGCCAGGGCCAGCGCCTGCGGCTGAGCCAGGCGGGTGAGCGCCTGCGCCCGCATGCCGAGCATCTTGAACAGTTGTGCCAGCTGGCCTGGCGCAGCGTGCAGGAGGATGTCTGGAGTGGTGATCTGCGTCTGGGCTCGATGGAAACCACCGCGGCCGTGCGCCTGCCCGAGCTGCTCGCGGCCTTCCATCAGCGCGCGCCAAGGGTCAACCTGCAGTTGAGTACGGGGCCGAGCAGGCGGCTGGTCGAGGAGGTGCTCAGTGGGGCGTTGGATGCGGGGCTGATCGGCGGGCCGTTCGAGCATCCGCAGCTCGATTGCCTGCCGATCTGGCAGGAGGAGTTGATGCTGGTGTTGCCGCCGGGCCAGGACGCCGCCGAGCTGGGAGCACGGCCACAAACGCTGCTGGGCTTTCCCGAAGGCTGTCACTACCGTGAGCGCCTGGAGCGCTGGGCACTCGCCAGTAACCTGCAGGTGGCGGCGCGGCAGAGCTATGGTTCGATCGATGCGATCTTCGCCGGTATCGCCGCGGGTATGGGCATCGGCCTGCTGCCGCGCAGCCTGCTCGAACACCACCCTCGCGTGCATCTGGTGCATTACCAGGCCATCGCCCCCGAACTCGGAGCGACCACCACCCTGCTGGCGCGGCGTCGCGACGCTGGCGAGCATCCGCCGTTGTCCCTGTTGCTGGAGCAGATGCGCGCGCAAAGTTCGCTCAGCGAGTAAACTCCACGGCTGCTTCGGAGACCTTCATGAACTATCGCCACGCCTTCCATGCCGGCAACCACGCCGACGTGCTCAAGCACCTGCTGCTGACCCGCCTGATCGCCCTGCTGTCGAAGAAGGAGGCGCCTTTCGCCTACCTCGATAGCCATGCCGGGATCGGCCTGTATGACCTGCAAGGTGATCAGGCCAGTCGTACCGGCGAGTACCAGGAGGGCATCGGTCGCCTGTGGCAGGCCACGCAGCTACCGGACGCGGTGGAGGCCTACCTGGACGTGGTGCGGGCGATGAACCCCGATGGTGAGCTGCGCTACTACCCAGGGTCGCCTGAACTGGCGCGGCTGCTCAGCCGTGAGCAGGACCGTCTGCAGCTCAACGAGAAACACCCGGATGACGGTCGGCTGCTCAAGGACAACATGCGTGGCGACCGTCGTGTGGCCGTGCACCTGGGGGAGGGCTGGCATGTGCCACGGGCACTGATGCCGACTCGCGAGAAGCGCCTGTTGCTGCTGATCGACCCGCCCTTCGAGCAGACCGATGAGCTGCAACGCTGCGTCGAAGCCCTCAACGAGGCGCACGGGCGCATGCGCCAGGCCATTGTGGCGATCTGGTACCCGATCAAGGACGAGCGCCAGCTTGCGCGCTTCTATCGCGATCTGGGCAAGAGTGCTGCACCCAAGCTGCTGCGCGCCGAACTCTATGTGCATGCTCCGGACGACGCGGCGCGCCTGACTGGCTCGGGGCTGGTGATCAGCAACCCACCTTGGGGGCTGGAGGACGAGCTCAGACAACTGCTGCCGTGGCTGGCCGACGCGTTGGGGCAAAGCCAGGGTGGTTGGCGGCTGGACTGGTTGGTCGAGGAGAAACCGGCTGGTTAGCACGCTTGCAGGTGGTGCGCGCGGCGCACCCTACTCCCGAGCTCGCGAATGCGCGTTTCAGCGCGTAGTCGGACTTCAACCTGGCTTGTGATTAGGCTCGATGTGATAGCTCAGGTTGCGCCGCGGGCTGAGGTATTCCAGCACCTCCAGCGGTAGCTGCGACGGGCGCAGGCTGCGGGCGATGGTCAATCCGGGCTCTTCGGCCAGATCGACGATCAAAGCTTCCTGTTTGGGGAGGTTCGGGTCATAGACAACCAGCGTCGGCTTCAACGCCTGATTCGGATTCATGCCCAGCACCAGCGCATAGCGCTCGTCTTGCAGTTGCACCAGGCTGCCTGGCGGGTAGACGCTCATGACGCGGATGAAGGCCTTCAGCGCCACGTCATCGAAATGCTCTCGCTGTTGCTTGAACATCAACGCCAGGGCCTCGTGTGGGCTCAGCGCCTGGCGTGGATCGAGCGGGTTGCACAGGTTGTCGAAGCGGTTGGCAATGGCCACCAGCCGGCTCAGTCGGCCAATGCCGGCCTCGCGCAGGCCACGTGGATAACCGGAGCCATCGCAATGCTCGTGATGCTCATGGATGATGCGCAGTACTTCGTCGTCGAGCATCAGCTTCTGGCCCATGCGCATACCGAAGTCGGTGTGCATCTGCAGCAGTTGCTGTTCCGGGCGGGTCAGTGGCTCCGGCTTGAGTAGCACCTTGCTCGGCACTTCCAGTTTGCCGATGTCGTGCAGCAAGGCGCCGAGGCCGAGGCTGTGGCAGGCCTCGCTGTCGAGCCTCAGTTGGCGGCCGAGCAGCAGCGACAGCACGGACACGTTGAGAGCGTGGAAGTAACTGTCTTCGGCGGCTTTGCCGGTAATCCCATGCAGGACCACGCCGGGTGCGCCGAGCAGGGTTTCGACCATCTCGCCGACGATGGCGCCGGCCTGACGCATGGCGTCTTCGGGGCGACTGCGCAGGGTCTGGTTGAGGGCCTTGATGCGTTGACTGGTTTCGATGAAACGCCGGTCGACTTCGGCCAGGCGCGTGCGCAGATGGCGCAGCTTCTGCACGCGCTCCTCGCGGGCGCGACTCTCAGGATCGTCCGGCACCTCTTCCTGTTCGGGTTCGGGGGCGCTTGCGGCAAGTTCCAGCGGCGGGCAGTCGCTGCGCGCCGGGTCGTACCGTAATTGCCTGAGATTGAGAGCGCGCAGGGCGCGGATCTGCGCCTCGTCCTTGATCTTGAAGTTGCTGAAAGCGAAGTCGTGCTCCCACCAGCTCAGGTCGAGATGCACATAGAGCCCGACACAGAGTTGTTCGGGCGTGATGTAGGGAGTGCTGGCAGACATGCCGTGTTCGCGCAGGTGATGGCTATTGGCCGGCAGTTTAGTCCGGCGCAGGTCGCCGGTCAGCCTTTCTTTCTCTCGGACTCAGGCCATCACGTCGATGCTGTTGCCCAGGTTCGGCGGATTGCTCGGCATGCTGGCCGGCGCCACCGACTGCATCAGGCCGCCGATGTTGGCGGCCTGCAGTTCCAGCGTCTTGCGCAGCAGCAACAGCGACATCTGCGCGGCCATCTGCGCCGATGCCTGGCTGGATACCTGACTGGAAATGCTGCTTATGTCCACGGCGATCTGCTCGACTTCAAGATTCAGGGGGTAGACATACGCCTGTTCCACCCAGGCCGCAATAGCCGTTGGGATTTTTTGCCAGGTACTGCTGGTGATAGGTTTCGGCGTAGTAGAAGGTCGGTGCCAGGCCAATCTCGGTGGTGATGGCGCCCAGGCCGGCCTTGTCCAGCTCTGCCTGGAAGCGTGCCTGGCTGGCCAGCGCAGCGCTCAGTTGGACGTCGTCCTGGCAGTAGATCGCCGAACGATACTGGGTGCCCTGATCGTTGCCCTGGCGCATGCCCTGAGTCGGGTTGTGCGCCTCCCAGAACACCTTGAGCAACGCCTCGAAGCTGGTCTGCTGTGGGTCGAATACCACCAGCACCACTTCGGTATGCCCGGTCAGGCCCGAACAGACTTCCTCGTAGGTGGGGTTGGGGGTGAAGCCTCCCGCATAGCCGACCGCCGTGCTGAACACGCCGGGTTGTTGCCAGAAGCGCCGCTCTGCGCCCCAGAAGCAACCGAGAGCAAACACCGCCTGCTGCAAGCCGGCCGGGAAGGGCGCTTTGATCGGGTTGCCATTGACGTAATGGGTGCTGGCTACCGGCAGCGCTTCGCTGCGGCCCGGCAAGGCCTGCTCGGCGGTTGGCAGGGCCAGTTTGTGAACGAGTATCTGGGAACGCAGAACCATGGCGATCTCCTGATTAAAGGCTGAGTTTGGACTCGGTCGATGGCCGCGTGTTACGTCCGCTGGTCGGTCTTGCGGCCGCTTTCGGCCTGCGGCCGGCAGGGGTAGCGGCGCAGGCTGTCGATCAGCTCGCGGCCCGGGATCGGTTTGTCGAACAGGTAGCCCTGACCGACATCGCATTGCTGGCGGCGCAGAAAGCCGAGCTGAGCGCCGGTTTCGATGCCTTCGGCAACGACCTTGAGCTTGAGGTTGTGGGCCATGGCGATCACCGCCGAGGTGATCTCCATGTCGTCCTGGTTGTCGGGGATGTCCTTGATGAAGCTGCGATCGATCTTGATCACGTCGATGGGAAACTTCTTCAGGTAGCTCAGCGATGAGTAGCCGGTGCCGAAGTCATCCATGGCCAGGGTCAGGCCCAGGCTTTTCAGGCGGCCGAGCTGGTGGCGGGTGTCATCGGTGGCTTCCAGCAGCAGGCTCTCGGTCAGCTCCAGCTCCAGCAGTCGTGGGTCGAGCTGTTCTTCGTGAAGGATGGCAGCTATGGAGCCGACCAGATCCGGGTCGGAGAACTGCTTGGGTGACAGGTTGATCGCCACTTGCAGTTCGCCCAGGCCGATGGCAGCGATCTGTTTGCTCATGCGGCAGGCCTGGCGCACCACCCATTTGCCGATGGGGATGATCAGACCGGTTTCTTCGGCGACGCTGATGAACTGGTCCGGGCGGATCATGCCCTTCTCTGGGTGCTGCCAGCGCAGCAGCGCTTCCATGCCCAGCAATTGCCCGCTCTTGAGGCACAGCTTGGGTTGGTAGAAGACTTCCAACTCGCTCTGGGTCAGCGCCCGGCGCAGGTTGTTTTCGACGAATAGTTTGTAATTGGCTTCGGCGTTCAGTGCTTCGGTGAACAGCTGCACCTGATGTTTGCCGTTGGCCTTGGCCTTGTGCAGCGCCAGGCCGGCGTGCTTCATCAGGGTTTGCGGGTCTTCGCCATGTTCCGGGGCGATGGCCAGGCCTACCGAGCCGGTGATACTGATCAACTGATTGTCGACGAACAGCGGCTTGTCCAGCGTCTGCAGCACCTGTTGTGCGATGTGCAGGCCGCTTTCCTGATCGCTACCGTCCAGGAGAATGGCGAACTCGTTGCTGGCAAAACGTGCCAGCGTGCCCTGGGTGCCCAGGCTATTGCGCAGGCGACGGGCCAGGGCGGAGAGGAGCTTGTCACCCGTCTGATGGCCGAGGCTGTCGTTGATGCGCTTGAAGTTGTCGATGTCCACCAACAGCAACCCCATGGGCCGCCGGCTGTTACGCGCGAAACGCTCCTCCAGGCTGCGGATGAATGCGGGGCGGTTGCCAAGATTGGTCAGATTGTCGGTGTAAGCCAGGCGCTCGATGCGCTGCTGCGCCAGCTTGGCATCGGTGATGTCTTCGTAGATGCCGATGTAGTGGGTCAGCTCGCCGTCGTCACCATAGACCTTGGAGATCGACAGATGGCCCCAGTAGGGCTCCTGACTCTTGCGCCGGCTGCGAAATTCGCCTTGCCAGCTGCTGTGTTCGGCCAGGCTCGAGTCTGCGTCGAACAACAGGTCGCTGAGATTGGCCAGCGCTGGCAGCTCGGACAGTCTATGGCCACAGACCTCGTCGCTGCTGTACAGGGTGATGGCAGTGAAACTCGGGTTGACGTATTCAACGCGGCCATCGCGATCGACCAGCAGGAAGGCGCTGGCGCTCTGTTCGACAGCGCGCTGGAACAGATTCAGGGCGCTGGTGGCGGAACGCCTCTCCTGGTTGATCAGGACTTGGGCGAACTGGTCGGCCAGTTCGCCGGCAAAGGCAATTTCGTCTGCCTGCCAGTTACGTTTAGGCCCCATATGCTCGAGACAGAGGATGCCGACCACTTCGCCTTCTATGCGGATGCTTGCATCGAGCATCGAGCTGATACCCAGCGGGGCCAGATAGTCGGCGCTCAGTTCGCGTGTGCGCGGGTCCTGTTGCGCGTCATGGGCATCGATAGCCCGGCCGCTCTGCAGTGCCTCCAGGTAACTGGGGACGTGTCGGGCATCTACCGGCGGCAATTGTTCATGCCGCTCGAGGTCACGGCGGTACAGCGATATGCAGTCGAGGCGCTCGTTGCGCAGTTGCCAGATGCCTGCCCGGGCCACCCCGTAAACCTCGCAGGCCGCTTGGGTAATGAGCTCCGCGGCTTCCTGTTGCGGGTCGCTGGAAACGTAGCGCTGGCGTGACAGGCGCACGATCAGCTGCTGTTGGGTATGCGAGCGAGCGAGGTGTTGCAGGTGATCATGCTGAGTGCGCTGGTACTGCTGGAGCGAATCGCGCAGTTGCTGGTTCTGCGCCACCAGTTCCCGGTCATCGGGGAGATACATGCCGAGGTGTTCATCGGCGATCAACAGGTAGCCACGAAGCAACTGACGATTGTGTTGTTTGAACGGCTCGCCGACCTCCAGCAGGCTCAACGCGCCCTGTGGCGTATGCAGGGTGTAGCGCACCAGATAGTGCTGGCCCTGCAGCAGTTGTTGCTGGATGGCATCGTGCAGCCGGTAGCGCGCTTCGGGCTCCATCAGGCTGGCGTAGGGAGCATCGATCAGTGCGCAGAGATCAGCGGCGCTGATGCCGAGTTTGCGCTCGCAGGCCGGGTCGAGAAACAGCAGTGCCCAGCTCGGCTCGTTCAAGCGCTCGAAACGCAGCATGCCGAGCCTCGAGGGCACTGGCAACTGCGTCACAACCTCGGCTGCCGAGCGTGCGCTGGCATCGGGATGGCTTTTCATTGGGCGTTGGGCTTCCAGTATGCTGACCAGGCGAGGCATCCGTTCTCGGTACAACCGCTGCTGCCAGAGGGCGCAGTGGCATGGACGGAGGCTAGGGCTCAGGCCTACTTCACTATAGCGTTCGGCAAGGGTGCATCATGCAAGCGAGACTGACAAGAAAACTGATGGCCATCGTGTTGGGAGGCGTGTTTTTTGCCGCGATACCTGCCCTCTCCAGCGCCGAGGAGGATGCGGCGCTGCAAGGGGATGAACAAGCCGTTTACCTCGGCGGGCTGAAGCGTCTTTACCTGACCGAAAACGAGCGTCAGGCATTGCTTGCGCACAGCAACGCACTGCTGGAAACCTACGCCCTGCGGGCCGGTTACCAGGTCGGCGTGCCCGGGCGTGAGGATCTGCTCTATCGTTTCAGCGTCGCTGGCTCGGGCGAACTGGTGCTGCGCGAGGAGCGACGTGGGGCCGAAGGCACGGCAGTCGCCGTGCACAATCAGCGCCTCTCGGTGTTCGGTGTCGATCCGTTCATCCGCTATGAATGTCCGACCAGTGGTATCCGCTGCGTACTGTTCAATCCGGCTGACGGCAGCCCGCTGTTGACGATCGTGCGTGACCATCAGGGCGCCGGCGAGCTGGCCAAGGCGCTGAGTTTTCTGATTCGCAACGTGCAGAAGGGCTGACGGCATTTTCGTCATCTGCTCAACGTAGTATTTCGCAGGTCTTTACGACGGCTCACGGTGTCGTCGCCAAGGCAAAAAAAACCCCGTCTGAACAGACGGGGTTGAGGATGCGAGCGTGGCGTGCTCGAAACGATTTACAGCAGGATGGTGCGGATGTCCGCCAGCAGCTGCGACAGGCGCTGAGTGAAGCGGGCAGCGGCGGCGCCATTGATCACGCGGTGATCGTAGGACAGCGACAGCGGCAGCATCAGGCGCGGCTGGAAGGCCTTGCCATCCCATACCGGCTGCATGGTTGCCTTGCTCACACCGAGGATCGCCACCTCAGGCGCGTTGACGATCGGCGTGAAGCCGGTGCCGCCAATGTGGCCGAGGCTGGAGATGGTGAAGCAGGCACCCTGCATGTCATCGGCAGAGAGCTTCTTCTTGCGTGCCTTGTCGGCCAGTTCGGCGGCTTCGGCGGCCAGTTGCAGCAGGCTCTTCTGGTCGACGTTCTTGATCACCGGGACCAGCAGACCATCCGGGGTGTCCACGGCGAAACCGACGTGTACGTACTTCTTGCGGATGATTGCCTTGCCGCTCGGCGCCAGCGAACTGTTGAAGTCCGGCAGTTCCTTGAGCAGATGGGCGCAGGACTTGAGCAGCAGCGGCAGCACGGTCAGCTTGACGCCGGCCTTCTCGGCCACGGCCTTCTGCGCAACGCGGAAGGCTTCCAGGTCGGTGATGTCGGCCGAATCGAACTGGGTCACGTGCGGCACGTTGAGCCAGCTGCGGTGCAGGTTGGCAGCACCGACCTGCATCAGGCGGGTCATGGCCACTTCTTCGACTTCACCGAACTTGCTGAAGTCCACGGCCGGGATCGGCGGGATGCCGGCACCGCCAGTGGCAGCAGCTGCAGTCGCCTGCGGCGCGGCCTTGGCCTTCTGCATCATCGCCTTGACGTGGACCTGCACGTCTTCCTTGAGGATGCGGCCTTTCGGGCCGGTGCCGGCGATGTCCGCCAGCTCGACACCGAAATCACGCGCCAGCTGACGCACGGCCGGGCCGGCGTGCACCTTGGCGCCGTCGCGCTTGGGCGTGTTGGCGACTTCGGCAGCAGCAGCCGACAGCGAGGCAATGGCGCGTACTTCGGCGGCCACTTCCGGTGCGGCGCCTTCCGGTACGCGGTGCACTTCCTGACTGGCATGCGCCGGTGCAGCTGCCGCAGCAGCGCCGGCCACCTTGAGCTTGAGGATCAGGTCGCCGGTACCGACTTCGTCGTCCAGCTTGACCAGCACTTCTTCGACCACGCCGGCAGCCGGCGCGGGGATTTCCATGGAAGCCTTGTCGGACTCCAGGGTGATAAGCGACTGGTCGGCCTCGATGCTGTCGCCAGCCTTGACCATGACCTCGATGACCTTGACCTTGCCGGAGGTACCGATGTCCGGCACCTGTACGTCCTGCACCGAGGCGGCAGCCGGGGCAGCAGCGGCCGGAGCAGGTGCCGCAGGCGCAGCGGCAGCGGGTGCTGCTGCCTGGGCCGGTGCGGCGGCAGGCGCGGAGCCTGCGCTGCGCAGCTTGATGATCAGGTCGCCGGTGCCGACTTCGGCATCCAGCTTGACCAGCACTTCTTCGACCACGCCGGCAGCCGGCGAGGGGATCTCCATGGAGGCCTTGTCGGACTCCAGGGTGATCAGCGACTGGTCGGCCTCGATGGTGTCACCCACCTTGACCATGACTTCGATGACCTTGACCTTGCCGTCGGTGCCGATGTCCGGCACGTGTACGTCCTGCACGCTGCTGGTCGCGGCGGCCGGAGCAGCCGCAGGAGCGGCCGCTTTCGGAGCTTCGGCCGGGGCTGCTTCGGCTTTTGGCGCAGGCGCCGCTTCTGCGGCTCCTTCGACTTCCAGCACCAGCAGCTCGTCGCCTTCTTTCAGGCGGTCGCCGATCTTGACCTTGATTTCCTTGATCACACCGGCCTTGGGCGAGGGCACTTCCATGGAGGCCTTGTCGGACTCCAGGGTCAGTACGCTCTGCTCGGCTTCGACACGGTCGCCGACCTTGACCAGCAGTTCAATGACCTCGCCTTCACCGCCGAGGTCGGGTACGCGAATCAACTCACTCATCGCTACGCTCCTTAGCAGTCCAGGGGGTTGGCTTTATCGGCGTCGATACCGAACTTGGCGATGGCATCTGCCAGCACCTTGGCTTCGATCTCGCCACGGTCGACCAGGGCTTCCAGCGCGGCCAGCACGACCCAGTTGCGGTCCACTTCGAAGAAGTGACGCAGCTGCTTGCGGCTGTCGCTGCGGCCGAAGCCGTCGGTGCCCAGGACCTTGTATTCCTTGCTCGGAACCCACTGACGAACCTGTTCGGCGAACAGCTTCATGTAGTCGGTGGAGGCGATGACCGGACCCTTGCGACCGCTCAGGCACTCTTCGAGGTAGGTCTTCTTGGGCTTCTGGCCCGGGTGCAGGCGGTTGCTGCGCTCGACGGCCAGGCCATCGCGACGCAGTTCGTTGAAGCTGGTGACGCTCCACACGTCGGCGCCGATATTGAACTCGTCGCGCAGGATCTTCGCCGCTTCACGCACCTCGCGCAGGATGGTGCCGGAGCCCAGCAGCTGCACGTGGTGCGCCGCTTCCTTCTTGTCTTCCTCGAGCAGGTACATGCCCTTGATGATGCCGTCTTCCACGCCTTCCGGCATGGCCGGCTGCTGGTATGACTCGTTCATCACGGTGATGTAGTAGAAGATGTCCTGCTGCTCTTCGGTCATCTGGCGAATACCTTCGCGGATGATCACGGCGAGCTCGTAGCCGTAGGTCGGGTCGTAAGTGCGGCAGTTCGGAATGGTCGCTGCCAGCATGTGGCTGTGACCGTCTTCGTGCTGCAGACCTTCACCGTTGAGGGTGGTACGACCGGCGGTGCCGCCGACCAGGAAGCCGCGGGTGCGGCTGTCGCCAGCAGCCCAGGCCAGGTCGCCGATACGCTGGAAGCCGAACATCGAATAGAAGATGTAGAACGGCAGCATCGGCTGGTTGTGGCAGGAGTACGAAGTACCAGCGGCGATGAAGGAACTCATGGCGCCGGCTTCGTTGATGCCTTCCTCGAGGATCTGACCTTTCTTGTCCTCTTTGTAGAACATCACCTGGTCTTTATCGACCGGCTCGTACAGCTGGCCGACCGAGGAGTAGATGCCCAACTGACGGAACATGCCTTCCATACCGAAGGTACGGGCTTCGTCCGGAATGATCGGGACGATGCGCTGGCCGAGTTCCTTGTCCTTGACCAACTGCGCGAGGATGCGCACGAAGGCCATGGTGGTGGAGATTTCGCGGTCGCCCGAGCCGTCGAGGATGGCCTTGAGGGTATCCAGCGGCGGAGTCGGGATGCTGAAGCTCTGCTGGCGGCGCTGCGGTACGAAACCGCCCAGCGCGGTGCGGCGCTCGTGCAGGTACTTGTACTCGGGGCTGCCCGGCTCCGGCCGTACGAACGGCAGGTTTTCCAGCTCTTCGTCCTTGACCGGAATGTCGAAGCGGTCGCGGAACTGACGCAGGCTGTCGACATCGACCTTCTTGGTGTTGTGCGCGGTGTTCTTCGCTTCACCGGCGCCGGTACCGTAGCCCTTGATGGTCTTGGCCAGGATCACGGTCGGCTGGCCGCTGTGGTTCACCGCCTGGTGGTAGGCTGCATAGACCTTGTACGGGTCGTGGCCACCACGGTTGAGCTTCCAGATCTCGTCGTCGGAAAGGTCTTTGACCATTTCCTTGAGTTCTGGCGTGTTGAAGAAGTTCTCGCGCACATAGGCGCCGTCTTTGGCCTTGTAGTTCTGGTATTCACCGTCGACCACTTCGTCCATGCGACGCTGCAGGGCACCGTCTTTGTCCTTGGCGAACAGCGGATCCCAGAAGCGACCCCAGACCACCTTGTTGACGTTCCACTGAGCACCGCGGAATACGCCTTCGAGTTCCTGGATGATCTTGCCGTTGCCGCGAACCGGGCCGTCGAGGCGCTGCAGGTTGCAGTTGATGACGAAGATCAGGTTGTCCAGCTTCTCGCGGCCAGCCAGGGAGATGGCGCCGAGGGATTCCGGCTCGTCGCACTCGCCGTCGCCCATGAAGCACCAGACCTTCTGCTTGCCGGCCGGGATGAAACCGCGGGCTTCCAGATACTTCATGAAGCGCGCCTGGTAGATCGCCTGGATCGGGCCCAGACCCATGGATACGGTCGGGAACTGCCAGAAGTCCGGCATCAGCCAGGGGTGCGGGTAGGAAGACAGGCCCTTGCCGTCGACTTCGCGACGGAAGTTCTTCATCTGGTCTTCGCTGACGCGGCCTTCCATGAAGGCGCGGGCGTAGACGCCAGGGCTGGCGTGGCCTTGATAGAACACCAGGTCGCCGCCGTGTTCTTCGGTCGGGGCCTGGAAGAAGTAGTTGAAGCCGATGTCATACAGCGTCGCGGAGGAGGCGAAGCTGGAAATGTGGCCGCCCAGGTCCGGGTCGTCCAGGTTGGTGCGCATCACCATGGCCAGGGCGTTCCAGCGCACCAGCGAGCGGATGCGGCGTTCCATGAACAGGTCGCCGGGCATGCGCGCTTCATGGGTTACCGGGATGCTGTTGCGGTAGGGCGTGGTGATCGCGTAAGGCAGCTGCGCACCACTGCGGGTGGCCAACTCGCCCAGACGGGTCATCAGGTAATGGGCACGGTCTTCACCCTCACGGTCGAGGACGGATTCAAGGGCGTCCAGCCATTCCTGGGTTTCGATCGGATCGAGGTCTTGCATGGCTTGCTCCAGGGCGGAAAGGCTTCCAGAATCGGAGGCCAGTTGGGTCTCGCCGGCTTTTTGGGCGGGCGAGTTGAAATTCTTGGATTTACCGGGGGTAGGACCGGCCGCTTGTAGTTTTACTACATTTCGACGACGGATTCAGCCCTCTGGATACAATTCTTTCGTAGTAAAACTACAATCCGCGGCACTGCCGGCCGCGCACGCCCCGCAGGTGCGGGGTTCCGGGCGTTTGCGCCGTGCGTCCGGCAGTCCGCCAAAAGGATAGACCATGAGCCTGCCGTTGCTGGTCGAGTTGCCCCCTTCTCTTGCCTCCCTGGCCGAACGCGCCGAACAGTCACTACAAGCCGCCCTGAGCGAGCATGAGGGGGCGGCAGCCGCATTCTCGGCCTGGCCGCAGCAGCGGCGGGAAAACTGGCGACAGGTTGCGGCCCTGAGTGATTTTGTCGCAGAGCAGGCGCAGCGTGACCCGCAAACCTTCCTTGCCCTGGCTGAGTCGGGTGAGCTGGAGCGCAGTCTGGTGCCGGGCGAGTTACGCCAGCAGCTCGATGCGCAGTTGGCCGATTGTGCCGATGAGGAGGCGCTGGGGCGTTGTCTACGGCGTTTCCGCAATCGTCAACAGTTGCGCATCATCTGGCGCGACTTCAGTCGTCAGGCTGCGCTCGCTGAAACCTGTCGCGATCTGTCCGATCTGGCCGACGCCTGTATCGATCTGGCCTATCACTGGCTCTATCCACGCCACTGCGAGCAGTTCGGTACGCCGACGGGGCGACGCAGCGGCCAGCCGCAGCACATGGTCATCCTCGGAATGGGCAAGCTCGGCGCTCACGAGCTCAACCTGTCTTCGGACATTGACTTGATCTTCGGCTATCCCGAAGGCGGCGAGACCGAAGGGGTCAAGCGTTCGCTGGACAATCAGGAGTTCTTCATCCGGCTGGGGCAGCGGCTGATCAAGGCGCTGGACGCGATCACCGTCGACGGCTTCGTCTTCCGTACCGACATGCGTCTGCGCCCCTATGGTTCGTCCGGGGCATTGGTATTCAGTTTCAATGCCCTGGAACAGTACTACCAGGATCAGGGGCGCGACTGGGAGCGCTACGCGATGATCAAGGCGCGCGTGGTCGGTGGCGATCAGGCTGCCGGAGCCGAGTTACTGGAAATGCTGCGCCCGTTCGTCTATCGCCGTTACCTGGACTTCTCCGCCATCGAGGCGCTGCGTGCGATGAAGCAGTTGATCCAGCAGGAGGTGCGGCGCAAGGGCATGAGCGAAAACATCAAGCTCGGCGCCGGGGGTATCCGCGAGATCGAGTTCATCGCTCAGGCTTTTCAGCTGATCCATGGCGGGCGCGACCTCAGCCTGCAGCAGCGACCCTTGCTCAAGGTCCTCGCCACGCTGGAGGGGCAGGGCTATCTGCCGCCGGCGGTGGTAGCGGAAATGAAGGAAGGCTACGAGTTCCTGCGCTACGCCGAGCATGCCCTGCAGGGCATCGGTGACCGGCAGACGCAGATGCTGCCGGCCGATCCGCAGGATCAGGCGCGGGTGGCCGCGATCATGGGCTTCGCCGACTGGGCCAGCTTCCACGAGCGCCTGATGTACTGGCGGGGCCGCATCGAGTGGCACTTCCAGCAAGTGATCGCCGATCCTGACGAGGACGATGCGCAGGGCGGCGAGGCCTGTGTCGGCGCCGAATGGCTGCCGTTGTGGGAGGGGGCGCTGGATGAGGAAGCGGGCATTCAGCAACTGCAAGAATCTGGCTTCACTGAGGCTGCTGCGGCCTATCGGCGCCTGGGCGACCTGCGCAATGGTCCGCAGGTGCGTGCCATGCAGCGCCTCGGCCGTGAGCGTCTGGATGCCTTCATTCCGCGCCTGCTGGCGCAGGCGGCGGAGCACGATGTGCCGGATCTGGTGCTGGAGCGGGTGCTGCCGCTGGTGGAAAAGGTGGCGAGACGTTCGGCCTATCTGGTGCTGCTATCTGAAAACCCCGGCGCACTGGAGCGGTTGATCACGCTCTGTGCGGCCAGCCCGTGGATCGCGGAGCAGATCGCCCGCTTCCCGTTGCTGCTCGACGAGTTGCTCAACGAAGGAAGGTTGTATTCGCCGCCACAGGCGCCGGAACTGGCGGCCGAATTGCGTGAGCGGTTGATCCGTATTCCCGAGGAGGATCTTGAGCAGCAGATGGAAGCGCTGCGCCACTTCAAGCTGGCGCACAGCCTGCGCGTGGCGGCGTCGGAAATCGCCGGTACGCTGCCGTTGATGAAGGTGTCGGACTACCTGACCTGGCTGGCCGAGGCGATTCTCGATCAGGTGCTGGCGCTGGCCTGGCAGCACACCGTGCAGCGCCATGGCCGCCCCTGTCGCGCCGACGGTGCGCCCTGCGATCCGGATTTCATCATCGTCGGCTATGGCAAGGTCGGGGGGCTCGAGTTCGGCCATGGCTCGGATCTGGACTTGGTGTTCATTCATGGTGGCGACCCGCAGGCCGAGACCGATGGTGCCAAACCTATCGACGGCGCGCAGTTCTTTACCCGGCTGGGGCAGCGCATCATTCATTTGCTGACAACGCAGACCACCTCCGGCGCCTTGTATGAAGTGGATATGCGTCTGCGACCATCGGGCGCGGCCGGGCTGCTGGTCAGCTCGCTCGGTGCCTTCCAGCGCTATCAGGAAGGCGAGGCCTGGACCTGGGAGCACCAGGCGCTGGTACGCGCGAGGGTGCTGGTCGGATGCCCGCGCCTGGGCGGCGAGTTCGCCCGGGTGCGCGGAGAGGTGCTGGGGCGTCAGCGTGATATTGCCGCCCTGCGTGCGGAGGTCAGCGAGATGCGGGCGAAGATGCGCGACAACCTCGGTACGCGTGCGACGGCTGCCGGGACTGCAGAAAATGCCTTCGATGCAGCAACCTCCTTCGATCTGAAGCAGGATGCCGGTGGTATCGTCGATATCGAATTTATGGTGCAATACGCGGCTCTGGCCTGGTCGTGGCAACATCCGCAACTGCTCGAATTCACCGATAACATCCGCATCCTCGAGGGGCTCGAGCGGGTCGGTCTGATGTCGGCGCAAGATGCCGGATTGTTGCGCGAGGCCTACAAGGTCTACCGCTCGGCCGCTCACCGCCAGGCGCTGCAGAAGCAGCCCGGGGTAGTGCCGGGTGATCAGTTTCAGGATGAGCGCCACGCCGTGATGCGTTTGTGGCGCCAGCTGGAACTGAGCTGATGGCTCCCGGGTGGGAGCACTGATTGATCGAACCGCGAAGCGAATTGAGGAGCAGGCAAGATGTCGATGTCCGACCGTGATGGCGTGATCTGGTACGACGGCGAACTGGTACCGTGGCGCGAGGCGACCACCCATGTGCTGACCCATACCCTGCACTACGGCATGGGCGTGTTCGAAGGCGTGCGCGCCTACAACACCCCGGACGGCACCGCGATCTTCCGTCTGCAGGCGCACACCGACCGTCTGTTCGATTCGGCGCACATCTTCAACATGCAGATCCCCTTCTCCAAGGAAGAGATCAACGAGGCGCAGCGCGCCGCGGTGCGTGAAAACGGCCTGGAAAGCGCCTACCTGCGCCCGATGGTGTTCTTCGGCAGCGAAGGCATGGGCCTGCGTGCCGCTGGCCTGAAAGTGCACGTGATCGTCGCCGCCTGGCACTGGGGCGCCTACATGGGTGAGGAAGCTCTGCAGACTGGCATCAAGGTGCGTACCAGCTCCTATACCCGTCACCACGTCAACATCTCCATGACCCGCGCCAAGGCCAACGGCAACTACATAAACTCGATGCTGGCCCTGCAGGAGGCCATCTCCGGCGGTGCCGACGAGGCCATGCTGCTGGACCCGGAAGGTTACGTGGCCGAGGGTTCGGGCGAGAACATCTTCCTGGTCAAGGATGGTGTGGTTTACACCCCGGAAGTGACCTCCTGCCTCAACGGCATTACTCGTAATACCATCCTGACCCTGGCCGACGAGCTGGGCATCAAGGTGGTCGAGAAGCGCATCACCCGTGACGAGGTGTACATATGCGACGAGGCCTTCTTCACCGGCACCGCCGCCGAAGTCACGCCGATCCGTGAAGTGGACGGCCGTCAGATTGGTATCGGGCGCCGTGGTCCGGTTACCGAAAAACTGCAGAAAGCCTATTTCGACCTGGTGACCGGCAAGACCAACGCGCATGCCGGGTGGCGTACGCTGGTCAAGTAAGGGGTTCCTCGGAGGCTTGACGGGGAGGCGAAAGCCTCCCTGGTCGTTTCTGGAAAGAATATGAAGATACTGATCGTTGGACCGAGCTGGGTAGGCGACATGGTAATGGCGCAGACGCTGTTCCAGTGCCTCAAGCAGCGTCATCCCGAGTGCGAGATCGACGTGCTGGCGCCGGACTGGAGTCGACCGATCCTCGAGCGCATGCCTGAGGTGCGCGCCGCACTCAGCCTGCCGTTGGGGCATGGTGTGCTCGATCTGGCCACGCGTCGGCGTATCGGCAAGTCGCTTGGCGGTCAATACGATCAGGCCATTCTGCTGCCCAATTCGCTGAAGTCCGCCCTGGTGCCCTGGTTCGCGGGTATCCCCAAGCGCACCGGCTGGAAGGGCGAGATGCGCTACGGCCTGCTCAACGATATTCGCACGCTGGACAAGGCGCGCTACCCGCTGATGATCGAGCGTTTCATGGCGCTGGCCTACGAGCCGGGCGCCGAATTGCATCAGCCTTATCCTCAACCGCGCCTGGTGATTGACGAGGCCAGCCGCGCCGAGGCGCTGGCCAAGTTCGGCCTGCAGCTCGACCGGCCGGTGCTGGCGCTTTGCCCGGGCGCCGAGTTCGGCGAGGCCAAGCGCTGGCCGGCCGAGCATTACGCCAAGGTCGCCGAGATCAAGATTCGCGAGGGCTGGCAGGTCTGGCTGTTCGGTTCGAAGAACGACCATGCCGGCGGCGAAGACATTCGCATGCGCCTGATTCCCGGCCTGCGTGAGGAGGTCTGCAACCTTTCCGGGCAGACCAGCCTGGCCGAGGCCATCGACCTGATGTCGGCTGCCACTGCCGTGGTGTCCAACGATTCCGGGTTGATGCACGTGGCTGCGGCACTTAACCGGCCGCTGGTGGCTGTCTACGGCTCCACCTCGCCTGGTTTTACTCCGCCACTGGCCGATCGTGTCGAGATCGTCCGTCTGGGGTTGGAATGCAGCCCCTGTTTCGATCGCACCTGCCGCTTCGGTCACTACAACTGCCTGCGCGAGCTCAAACCGCGCCCGGTCATCGAGGCGCTGGAACGGCTGGTCGGCGAAACTCTGACCCTGGTCGAGGGCGACTGATCTTGCGGGTACTGATCATCAAGACCTCGTCGCTGGGCGACGTGGTGCATACCTTGCCGGCGCTGACCGATGCCGCTCGCGCCATTCCCGGCATTCGCTTCGACTGGGTCGTGGAAGAAGGCTTCGCCGAGATTCCCGCCTGGCATCCGGCCGTGTCGCAGGTGATTCCTGTGGCCATTCGCCGCTGGCGCAAGCACCCGCTACGCACCTGGCGCAGTGGCGAGTGGACGCGTTTCAAGCAGCGCTTGCGCGAGAATCGCTATGACCTGGTGATCGACGCCCAAGGGCTGCTCAAGAGCGCCTGGCTGACGCGCTATGTTCAGGCGCCGGTGGCCGGACTGGATCGTGATTCGGCGCGCGAGCCGTTGGCCAGCCGCTTCTACGACCGGCGCTACGCGGTGGCCAAGGATCAACATGCCCTGGAGCGCGTACGACAGTTGTTTGCCAAGGCGCTGGGGTATTCATTGCCTGCCGCCAGCGCTGACTACGGCCTCAATCGCGCAGCGATGATGGACGCTACGGCGCAACCCTATCTGGTGTTCCTGCATGGCACCACCTGGGTCAGCAAGCACTGGCCGGAAAGCGACTGGCGTGCGTTGGCCGAGCGTATGGACGAACTGGGCTGGGCCGTGCGCCTGCCTTGGGGCAGCGAGACAGAGAAAGCACGAGCCGAACGCATCGCCGCCGGGCTCCGGCATGTCGCCGTGCTGCCCAAATTGAACCTGGCCGGCGTGGCCAAGGTGATCGCCGGCGCCAGCGCCTGCGTCTCCGTCGATACCGGGCTCGGCCACCTGGCCGCGGCGCTGGATGTACCGAACATTTCCCTCTACGGCCCGACGCTGCCCGGCAAGGTCGGAGCCTATGGTCGTAGCCAGATTCATCTGTGTGCCAGCGGTCCGGGCGCTGGCAGCGGTGATCGTGACAAGCCCTGCTTCGATGGCCTCGACGCCGCGCGCGTTGGCCTGGAACTGGAGGCGCTGCTGCTCGCGCCTCCCGGCACCCTATAAGGAGCGGCTATGCAACTGGCCTTCGTTCTTTACAAATACTTCCCGTTCGGCGGGCTACAGCGTGATTTCATGCGCATCGCCCTGGAGTGCCAGGCGCGCGGTCACGCCATTCGCGTATATACGCCGATCTGGGAAGGCGACAATCCGGGTGGCTTCGACATCCGCGTGGCGCCGGTGCGAGCGTTGTTCAATCACCGCCGCAACGAGAAGTTCAGCGCCTGGCTGCAGGCCGATCTGAAGCGCGACCCCGTCGACCGGGTGATTGGCTTCAACAAGATGCCGGGTCTGGACGTCTACTACGCCGCCGACGGCTGTTTCGAAGACAAGGCACAGACCCTGCGTAATCCGATCTATCGGCGTTGGGGGCGCTACAAGCACTTCGCCGATTACGAGCGCGCGGTGTTCGCGCCGGAGTCGAAGACCGAGATCCTGATGATCTCCGAGGTGCAGCAGCCTTTGTTCGTCAAACACTACAAGACGCCGTTGCAACGCTTTCATTTGCTGCCGCCGGGGATCGCCCAGGATCGCCGGGCGCCGGCGAACGCCACCGAGATTCGCGCGGACTTCCGCCGTGAGTTTCAGTTGGGCGACGACGACCTGCTGCTGGTGCAGATCGGCTCGGGGTTCAAGACCAAGGGCCTGGACCGCAGCCTCAAAGCGCTGGCTTCCTTGCCGCGAGAGTTGCGCAAACGCACCCGCCTGATCGCCATCGGCCAGGACGATCCCAAGCCCTTCCTGCTGCAGGTCAAGGCGTTGGGCTTGTCTGATCAGGTGCAGATTCTCAAGGGTCGTAGCGATATTCCACGCTTCTTGCTCGGCGCCGATCTACTGATCCATCCGGCCTATAACGAGAACACCGGCACCGTGTTGCTGGAGGCGCTGGTCTCCGGCCTGCCAGTGCTGGTCACCGATGTTTGTGGCTATGCCCACTACATTGCCGATGCCGATTGCGGACGGGTGCTGCCCAGCCCCTTCGAGCAAGAGCGGCTCAACCGCGCCCTGGCCGACATGCTCGCCGATCCGCAGCAGCGCGCCTTCTGGGTGCGCAACGGTCTGGCTTATGCCGACAGCGCCGACCTCTATTCCATGCCGAAGAAGGCCGCCGACGTAATCCTCGCGGAGAAGCACGCATGAGCCGTCTGGGGAGGGTGTGCTGTGCGCACCGCAAGACCGACATCGCAGTGGCTTCAGTACGCACGGCGCACTCTACGGATGCCCGGCCGGGGGGGCTGCCATGCGCCTGATCCTCGCCGAACCGTTCAAGAGCCTGTGGGCCGAGCGTGACGCTTTCGAGGCTGTCGAGGCGCTACAGGGTCAGGTCTATCGAGAGCTGGAAGGGCGCCGTACCTTGCGTACAGAGGTCGACGGGCGTGGCTACTTCGTCAAGATTCACCGTGGCATCGGTTGGGGCGAGATCGCCAAGAACCTGCTCAGTGCCAAGGCGCCGGTGCTCGGCGCAGCACAAGAGTGGCAGGCGATCCAGCGTTTGACCGAAGCAGGCGTGCCAACCATGACCGCCGTGGCCTACGGCGAGCGCGGTAGCAATCCGGCGCACCAGCATTCCTTCATCGTTACCGAGGAGCTGGCGCCGACCGTCGATCTGGAGCAGCTGACTCTGAACTGGGCCGAGCAGCCGCCCCAGCCAGTGCTGAAGTGGGCGCTGATCCGCGAAGTGGCGCAGATGACCGGCACCATGCACCGTGCCGGGGTCAACCACCGCGACTGCTACATCTGCCACTTCCTGCTGCACACCGATCGGCCGATACAGGCTGACGACCTGCACTTGTCGGTCATCGACCTGCACCGAGCACAGGTGCGGGACGCAGTCCCGCAGCGCTGGCGTGACAAAGACCTCGCGGCTCTGTACTTCTCGGCCCTGGATATCGGCCTGACCCGTCGCGACAAACTGCGTTTTCTGCGCACCTACTTCCAGCGCCCGTTGCGCGGGGTGCTGCGCGACGAAGCGCGCCTGCTCGCCTGGCTGGAGCGCAGGGCGGCGAAATTGTATGAGCGTAAGCAGCGTTATGGAGATCGACTGTAGATGTCAGTGGAAGAGACAGTTATCAAGCCAGGTATGAGTGTTGCGGTCGTTTCCTGTCCGGCTCTCGGTGACACATCGCTGTTTTTACGGCTGGCGTGGCGTCTTCAGGCCGCTGGAGCAAGGGTTACGCTGGTATCGCCCTCTTTGGCTTCACTGAGTGGGTATCTTCCAGGCTTGCAGGTAGTAGCGGATGTGAATCCGAATTTGTTGCAACTGGCTAACTCCAATGCTCTAGTCATTTGCTATATCGATTGGCTGATCAAGGCCGTCCGAGCTGGTGGCGACCTGACGCAGGTAGCTAATATCGCCTATTTGTCTGGTAAGAAACTGCCAGAAAATTTACGCCTATCCGAGCGTCCAGTGATGCTTGAGGGTATAGAGGTTCCAGGCGCGCACAATGTGATCTGCCGCGACCCCAAGGCCGGTAAAACGATGGTGCAGTGGATCGATCTGTACGCAGAAGAAATTCTGGGGCTAGATCTGGCCGTGCCTGTCACGGGCTTTCAAGGACTGCCTGCCCTCGCGAATGATGCTGAGCGCCGTGTAGCCATCTTCCCCACGACGCCGCACGTCAGCAAGAACTTTTCCAGCTCCGGATTCCGGCGTCTGGCTCGTCGATTGAGCGCCAAGGGCTGGCATGTCGAGTTCGTTGGTATTGTCAGTGAGCAGCAAGCCTTGAGTAGTCAGTACCCTGGCCATGTCGTGCATGCCTTTACGGATTTAAAGGGGCTGGTCGATTACCTGCGAACCTGCTCCGTAGTCGTCAGTAACGACTCGGGCGGTGGTCATCTCGGGTCGCTGCTGGGGTTGCGCACGTTTACCATCACGCGCCGGCGTAGTGATTTCACTTGGCGTCCCGGTTTCAATGATCTCAACCAGGTCATCAATCCAGTGATCAGTTTCAAGTGGATGGGTTATACGGTCTGGCGGCCTTTCATTCCCCTGCGGCGTATTGTGACTGCGCTCGCCGATGTGAGGAGTTGCTAGGTATGTCGGCGTGGAAGCATCACGTGCATGATCCTATTCTGCTGGCGGCTTTTGGCTCGCTCGAGGCTGTATTCACTCTGAAGGGGGAGCGGCTAACTAAGGACCCTTTATCGGAGGTCATCCGGATCGAGCGCCAAGGCGTGCGTTATTACGTCAAGCGATATTGGGGGGCCGGAAAGGGGGTGCGTCGCTATCTTGGGCGACCACGGGTCAAGGCGGAATGGCAAAACCTGAAGCTGTTCGCCAAGTGGGGAATCCCCACGGCTCCTATCGTTGCCTACGGGCTTGAGAGGAATGCTGGTGCCTTCGTGCGTGGCGCGCTGGTAACGCGCGAGCTGGACAATACTCTCAATTTGGCCGAAATCGCCGAACGCCAGGATCAGCGTCTGGCTGATCCTGAATGGGTCTTGCATGTCAGCCAACAAGTGGCCCTGGGAGCGCGAACCCTGCATGACCATCATTTCACCCACAACGACCTCAAGTGGCGCAACCTGCTGGTCAACGAGAAGGCCGAGCTGTTCTTCATCGACTGCCCTACGGGTAGTTTCTGGTGGGGGCCTTTGTTGCGTTATCGCATCATCAAGGATCTGGCGTGCCTCGATAAAGTGGCCAAGCGCGTGCTGTCGCGCACCCAGCGTTTGCGCTTCTATCTGCAGTATCGTGATCGGGAGCGCCTCGGAGAGGGCGACAAGAAGCGTATCAGGCGGGTGCTCAAGTTCTTCGAGGGTAGGGAATGACGGATTTCGTCTCGAAGCAGGATCGCGCGCTGCTCGAACAGCATGGCCTGGCCAGTTTTGATGCGCTTTGGACGCTTAAGCTGGAAGCGGTGGATGAACCGAACACCGAGCGCGGCGGCTGGAGCAGCGTCTATCGTCTGGACTTGGGCGAGCGTGCGTTCTATCTCAAGCGGCAGAGCAATCACCTGACGCGCAGCGTCTTGCACCCATGGGGGGAGCCGACCTTCGCCCGTGAGTTTCGCAACATTCGTCGCTATGCCGAGATGGCGATACCGGCCCTGCAGGCCGCGTTCTTCGGCGAGCGGCGCATACCCGGTGAGCGCCGTGCGATATTGCTGACGCGCGCTCTGGATGGCTGGCGTGATCTGGATAGCTGGCTCGCGCAATGGCCTACGCTGAGCGCAGTCACACAACATGCGATTCTGCGTGCCTGTGGCGATCTGGCCGGGGTGCTGCATCGGGCGGGGCAGATGCATGGCTGCTTCTATCCCAAGCACATCTTCCTGCGCGAAAAGGCGGCAGGTTTTGAAGCGCAATTGATCGACCTGGAAAAGACCCGTCCGCTTCTGTTCGGCCGCCGCGACCGGATCAAGGATCTGGAGCCGCTGCTGCGCCGCGCCAGTGTCTGGAACGAGGCGAACGTGCGCACCTTGCTGGCGGCTTATCTCGGCCACAGCGAGAACATCGAGCCTTGGTGGCAGCTGCTCGAGACGCGCAAGCGTCACAAGGAGGCGCGCTGATGCAGTTGGCTGAGTTGAATCAGGTCGGGCGTACGCCAGTGTTGCCGCTGCAACTGCAGGTGGCTGATGCTGATCTGCAGGTCAGTGATTGGCTACGCGTGCTGCCGGGCCAGCGCTATGTGGGTGTGGCCACCTGGCAAGGCCGCCAGGTGCTGGCCAAGCTGCTGGTTGGCGGTCGGGCGCAGCGCCACTATCAGCGCGAGCTGGACGGTGCCCGCCTGCTAGCCGGGCAGGGGCTGCCAACACCGGCTCTGTTGGCGCATGACTTCGTCGAGGGGCAGGGCGGCTGGTTGCTGTTCGAGTATCTCAACGGCGCGCAGAGTCTTTGGTCGACCTGGCAGGCAGTCGCTGGCGAACCCTTGTTGTCGGGCGAGCAGCAGGCGGTTCTGGGGGAGGCGCTGGCAGCGGTCGGCAGTATGCATGCACAAGGTCTGTGGCAGGCCGATCTGCATCTGGACAACCTGCTGCGCCAAGACGGCCACCTGTACCTGATCGACGGCGGCGGGGTGCACGCCGAGATACTGGGGCAGCCGTTGTCGCGCGCTCGTGTGCTGGAGAACCTCGGCGTGTTCTTCGCCCAGTTGCCAATCGAGTTGGATGCCTTTCTCGAAGAACTGCTGATTCATTATCTGCTGGCCAATGGCGAACACGCGTTGCCACTGGAGATGCTTCAGGCCGAGATTGCCAAGGTACGCCGCTGGCGTTTGCGCGATTACCTGAAGAAGACGGCACGTGACTGCAGTCTTTTCGCCGCACGCATCGGTGCTTTCGGTCTGCGCGTGGTGCGCCGTGAGGCGGAGTCGACCCTGCAGCCGTTAATGGAAAATCTCGATACCTGTATCGAGAGCGGACATATTTACAAGGCCGGCGGCACGGCGACCGTAGCGCGTGTCGATCTTGACGCTCGATCGCTGGTGGTCAAGCGCTACAACGTTAAGAACCTGCCGCACTGGTTCAAGCGCTTCTGGCGCCCGAGCCGGGCCTGGCATAGCTGGCGCGAAGGCAACCGCCTGCAGTTGCTAGGGTTTATCACGCCGACACCACTGGCCGTGATCGAAAGGCGTTGGTGTTGGCTGCGTGGACGGGCGTACCTGATTACTGACTATTGTGGTGGGCAGGATATAATCGC
The DNA here is from genome assembly GCF_050473265.1 of Pseudomonas pichavaramensis. NCBI lineage: Bacteria > Pseudomonadati > Pseudomonadota > Gammaproteobacteria > Pseudomonadales > Pseudomonadaceae > Pseudomonas > Pseudomonas pichavaramensis. The sequence continues at coordinate 293,716 of NZ_JBJKFJ010000001.1, forward strand.
GCGTTTTGAAGCATATAAGCAGGCACCTCCCCCGGAAAGCGAACTGTTGGCTCTGGATCGTCTTTTCGCAGCGCTGCTGCGTGAGCGAATCAGCCACGGTGATTTCAAGGGGCACAACCTGTTTTGGGATGACGCGCAGGGTGCCTGGTCGCTGATCGACCTGGATGCCATGCGCCAACATCGCAGTGCGCGCAGTTTCGCTCGGGCCTATGCTCGCGACCGCGCCCGTTTTCTGCGCAACTGGCCGGCGGACTGCGCCCTGCACCAGTTGCTCGACCAACGTTTACCGCAGGTGCCCGGCACCTGCCCGAATTAGAGGCTCAAACCTGTGGCACTGACCATTCTCGGCCTGTCCGGCGCCCTCAGTCACGATCCGTCCGCCGCGCTGTACATCGACGGCAAGCTGATCGCGGCGGTGGAAGAGGAGCGCTTCGTGCGCGACAAGCACGCGAAGAACCGCATGCCCTACGAATCGGCCAAGTTCTGCCTGGAACAGGCCGGCATCAAGCCGTCCGATGTCGACGTGGTGGCCATTCCCTTTGCGCCCATCAGCATCTTTGAAAAGGCCCGCTGGCAGTACGCCAAGCGCTATGCCTACGCGCCAGATCGAGCCCTTGATGCGATCCTGTTCGGTAACCGCCGTTACAACCGCTACAAGAAGCGCATCGAGTGGTGCCTGGTGCAACTCGGCTTCGACCTGAAGAAAGTCAAGATCGAGCCGATCGAGCACCACCTGGCGCACGCCTCCAGTGCCTACCACTGCTCAGGCTTCAAGGAGAAGACCGCGATCCTCGGCATCGACGGCAAGGGTGAGTACGCCACCACCTTCTTTGGCTACGGTGAAAACGGCAAGATCCATAAGATCAAGGAGTTCTTCGATCCGGATTCCCTCGGCGGCCTGTATGGCGCGATCACCGAATACCTCGGTTTTGAAATGCTCGACGGCGAGTTCAAGGTCATGGGCATGGCGCCGTACGGTGACGCCGCCAAGTACGACTTCTCGCGGCTGGCCAAGTTCGAGAACGGCGAGCTGATCATCAACACCGAGTACGCCAACGTCATCGGCTTCCGTCGCTACAAGGAAAACGGTAAGGGTTACTACTTCTCGCCCAAGCTGATCGAGTGGCTGGGGCCGAAACGCGAAGGCGACATCGCCGACGATCCGTACATCCACTACGCCGCCAGCATGCAGGCGTTGTTCGAGAAGCTGGCGCTGCAGATGACGGAGTACTACCTCGGCGACATCCTGCGTGAGACCGGCAAGATCGCCTTCGCCGGCGGCTGTGCGCTGAACGTCAAACTGAACCAGAAGATCATCGCCCGCGATGACGTCAAGGAGCTGTTCGTCCAGCCGGCCTCCGGTGATGCAGGCACCGCTGTTGGCGCTGCGGCCTATGTGTCGAACCAGCGCGGCGTGCCGGTGGAGAAGATGGAGCACGTCTACCTCGGCCCGTCCTACTCCAACGAAGACGTTATCGCCGCCTGCGCCAAGCACCCTAATCAGCCGGTGTTCAAACGCATCGACAACACTCCTGAGCGCATCGCCCGGATCATGGTCGACGGCAACCCGGTGGCCTGGTTCCAGGGCCGCATGGAGTTCGGCCCGCGCGCCCTCGGCGGCCGTTCGATCATTGGCTGCCCAAGCGTGCCAGGCGTGGCCGACCGCATCAACGAGCAGATCAAGTTCCGCGAGCGCTGGAGACCCTTCTGCCCGTCCATGCTCGACACTGTGGCAGCGAAGATGCTCAAGGTCGATCACCCGAGCCCGTTCATGACCTTCACCTTCGAAGTCAACGAGGAGTGGAAGGAGCGCGTTGGCGAAGTGGTGCACGAAGACGGCACCTCGCGTGCCCAGGTGCTCGAGCGCCAATACAACCCGCGCTGGTACGACCTGATGCTGCAACTGGAAAAACTCACCGGCAACGGCGTGTCGCTGAACACCTCGCTCAACCGCCGTGGCGAGCCGATGATCTGCTCGCCGACCGATGCGCTGAACATGTTCTACGGCTCTGACCTGCAGTACCTGATCATGGAAGACATCCTCGTGGTCAAGGACGGCAAGGACTGGTATGACAGCGTCTGAGACGAACACTGAGCAAGCGCAGCGCTGGGTTCTGCAGTTCTGTCACGGCTATGACGGCCCGTTTCTGGATTGCGCGCGGCAATACGCTGTGCTGTTCAAGGACATGCCTTACAAGGTGTGCACCGTCTACCTGACGGGCGCACCTTCCGCGGAGGTCGAGCGTGGCTCTGCCTCTGACGAGGTGATCTTCCTCGACTATTCCAGCGCCCAGGTGCGTGGCCTCAAGTTGGGCGCGATCCGTGATTTACGCCGTATCGCCGCCTCGCGTGATTTCGCCCTGTGCATCGCCCACCGCTTCAAACCGATCTATGTTGCGCTGCTGGGCAGTGAACTGCCGGTAATCGGTGTGCACCACGCCTTCGGTGACTACGAACGGCGCTCCCGGAAGCTGTTCGCCAACTGTTTCCGCAAGCGCCTGAGGCTGCTCGGCGTGTCCAATGCCGTGCGTGACGACATACGCGCTTGCCTGCCATCCTGGCCTGTCGAACGTATCGAGACCCTGTACAACCGTATCGACATCGCCGCCGTGCAGGCCGAGCAGGTTTCCCGTGAGCAGGCTCGTGAGCATCTGGGCCTGCCACAGGATGCCTGGGTGGTCGGCAACGTCGGCCGCCTGCATCCGGATAAGGACCAGGCCACATTGATCCGCGGCTTCGCCCAGGCACTGCCACAACTGCCGGACGGCAGCTTGCTGGCGATCATGGGCCGTGGCCGGCTTGAGGCCCAGCTCAAGGCCCTGGCCGCCGAGCTGGGTATAAGTGATGCCGTACGCTTCCTCGGCCAGGTGGCCAACGGCCGGCGCTATTTCAAGGCGTTCGACGTGTTCGCCCTGACCTCCGACCACGAGCCGTTCGGCATGGTGTTGCTGGAGGCGATGGCGGCGGGGATAGCCATACTGGCTAGTGATTGTGGCGGGGCACCTGAAGTTGTGGGAGATTCGGGGGCGCTGTTTCCGCTGAAGGATACGCAAAGCCTTGCGCAATGTCTTAAGGAGCAGTCAGCTCGTGCCACGGAGTCGTCGTCTTCCCGGCAGCTCGAGTGTTTCTCCGATGCACAGGGGCGCATGCGATTCCTGAGCATAGTGCGGCAGGAGGGGTGGCTCGGTGAGAGTACAGGCTTGCTATGAGCGTTCTGCCTGCCAGCTAACAATTTGTCGTGACAATACAGTGGCGAGGCTCACCTTCTCTGGAAGTGAGAGCATCAAAAGCGTCAGTGCGGTTTCCTGATTTTCGAGGTGTACCTGTGAACGTGCTTTTTCTGGTCCAGGCTGAGCAGCGAGCAATACTGGATCGGCTGTATGACGGTATCGCTGATGCGTGTAGTACTTGCGACACTCGTTGGCTGAGCAGCGATGAGCAAGCTAACCTGAAGCGATACTTCCGCGAGCATGTGGATGCTTCGAGGTACGACCGGATTCTTTTCTTTCTGCGGTTCAAGAAAGAAATGCGTCAATGGCGCTTCATTCGTACCCTGCCCAATGTGGTGATTCTGGAACACGATGCCTACCAGAACTATATCCCTTGCAAGTACACGGGGAAGTTCAGTGCTCACTATCGGCGTATGCCGTGGGTGCGCATCATCAGCTCGGGCGCCCAGGTCAGCCAGCGTTTGCGAGACGAAGGCTTCGATGCCTGCTTCGTACCCAAGGGATACGATCAGGCCTTGCTTTCTTATCAAGGTCGAACGCGCGACATCGAACTGGGCTTCGTCGGCAGTACCAAGAGTGTGGCTTATAGCGGTCGCAAGGCGCTACTCGAGGAGCTGGGGCGGCACGAGGATCTGTTCGTGACCAAGACCAAATCCGGCGAGGAGTATTGCGATACCTTGAACCGTATCCGTTTCTTCGTGAGTGCGGATGTGGGAATGGGAGAATATATGATCAAGAACTTCGAAGCTATGGCGTGCGGTTGTGTTCTGTTCGCATATGATCATGGAGAACTGGAAAGCACGGCTCTTGGCTTTGTCGATATGAAGAATATCGTTCTGTACCACGACGTGACTGAGCTACGCGAGAAGTTGAGTATCCTGAGGCAGGATCCGCTACGAGCCAAGGACATAGCCGAGGCTGGGCGTCAGCTTGCTGAGCAGCGTTATGGCTTTGCGGCCATAGGGCGGCAGATTGTTGAAGCAATGCTTGCGCCTCTGCTTCCTGGCATTCAGCCAACGCGACTGCAGTTACTGTTACGCAAGATTGGCATCTGACACTGACTCTGAAACTAATGAATATCCTCAATGTCATGTGGGGCGGAGGCACAGATTTCGTCTCTGTACACAAGGTTCACCGAGACATACTCAAGCTTAGTGAGAGAGGTTCGAGCATTGTTAATCTGCTGCTGCAAGGCGGTGAGGCACCGCCGCTTATGGAGGTGGGGCCAGTCTCATGCCTCGGGCTTTCCTCGGCGCGGATTAAGGGACGTGGTCTGGCTTCAATACAGCGTTTGATTGATCGTCGACGTCTGGTTCGGTGGATTACTGTGCGTAGACCCCAAGTCATTCTGCTAGATGGCATGGGAGTGGCGACCTACGTCCTACCCTTGCTGCGTGAGTTGACGCAGGTGCGTGTCGTTGTACTGTTTCACGGTAACAAGCGCATCAAACCTGAGCAGAGTCGACTTCTACAGGCTTTTCCCGCTGAGCGGCTAGAGTTGATGGCGGTTTCTGCAACATTGGCTGCCGATATACAGCATCAGACGGGATGTAAGGTGTCTGGTGTTCGTGTTGCTCTACGCCCTGATACATTGCGGCTGTCTCTTTTGAATAAGGAGGCGGCACGGGATGGGCTTGGTCTTCCCGTTGCAGAGGGGCGGGGGCGCATAATAGGTGCGGTAGGGAGGCTGGTCAGTGAGAAAGGCTTTAGTCAGCTTATTGAGGTGCTCGCTGAGGAGTTGAGAGCCAACCCTGATGATCGGCTTGTAATTTTAGGTGAAGGTCCGGAGCGCGAAGCATTATCAACGCTTGCGAGCAAGCTGGGGATTTCTACGCAAGTCTTTTTGTTGGGGCATGTTGCTGAAGCTGTGCGCTTATATCGGGCATTCGATTTGCTGTGTATCCCATCTCGGCAGGAAGGGCTGGGTTTGGTCCTCTCCGAAGCGGTGATCGCAGGTGTGCCCGTTTTGGCAAGTGATCTGCCGGTATTCCGTGAGCAATTGGCCGGAGGGGTCGGCTTGTTACCTGTCGATCAGAAACCTGCCTGGAAAGCGGCCTTGAGTTTTTATCTGCGGGGAAATTTGGCGGAGTTGGCGCAGGCGCAAATGGCAGGTATGAACCCTGAGAGTGCCTGGAAAGACTTCGTTGAGTGCTATCGCTGTCTTTTACGTTAATTGTCCAGCACTGCTGAGCTCAAGGCCTCCATAGGAAACTGCTCCGCAATGCCCATAGTTTTCAGCAAGCGGGAAAAGTGTGCGAGATTGCGTTTTGCCTTAGCTGTTGAAAGCGCTCGACGCTGAATGCTTAGGTCTGCGATGTCTATGAGTCCCATCTTGCCCCCGGGAGTCAGCACAATGTTGCCTAGGTGTAATGAGCGGAAGTACACGCCGCTGCGGTGTAGTGTACGAATCAGCTTTATCAGTTCTGGCATGTAGCTGCCGAAGGTGGATGGCTGCTCTAAGTAGATGTCCTTGAGTGTACGTCCTGCCAGAGGGCGGTAGCACACGGCAGTCACGGCGGGGTCTTCCAGTCTATATATGCTTAGTGGCGTGAGAGTAGGGATGTTTAGTGCCTTAAGCTTGTCCGCGTTGCGCCAGAAACGCTCCGAGTAAGGGACGAGCAGTGCCGAGGAAACTAGGCGCTTTCTTCTAAATAATTTCAAGAAATTTCCATTGGCCAGCTTGTATACCTTGGGGCCAAAGCTGTCTTTTTCTAGTACGAGGGCGCCCGTTATGAGCGTGGCTAGCATCTCGTTGCTCAGTTTGATCTTGGTTGACATAAATTCGTAAGGTTAGTCAGTGTTTAGTCGACGATTATGTAAGTTTGTGGCAAGGATAATTCTTTTCGGGGCGTTTTTTCATCCGGTGACCGCTGAACGGCTTTAATTTAGCTGCTTGCTTTCCTATAAGCCAGGTTGACATGTATGGGTGAGTCGCGGCAGTCCAGCGTTTGAGGCATCGAATTTATTGCGGGCTTCGAAGTTTTCTAGATGTAGAATGCCGTGCTGCGTGCGGTCGCAGCTGCGTGATAAACCTATCGTGGTGGAGTGGGGATGGCAGGTGTTCGTGGTTTTTGGTTAGTGGGCGCTCTGTGCCTTGGATATCTGTGGTTTCTGATCGGCATCGCCTGGATGCCCACCAATAAGCTATATCAGCAAGGGCTAGTAGCCTTTTTCTGGCTTCCTGCTTTGGCTGGGGGGCTGCTAATGCATAAGCGCTTTGTGTTGGCATGGCAGGCTAATAAGGTGTTGATTTCGCTGCTTTGCATGTTCATTGGTTGGGCAGTGTTGAGCTTGACTTGGACTGCTGCCGAGCAGCCAGTGAAGGAGCTCAAGAGAGTCTTCTATGTATGCCTTTTCCTAGTTTTTTTCCTGCTGATGGCTCAGATGCGGCCGGAATTTGTTTGGAGGGGGCTGGGAGTAGCCTTCGCTGGGTTGGCCTTGTCATGCCCAGTTAGTCTCTATCTTTTTTACGTGCAGGATATGCACCCTCTGCAGGCCCGGTTATCTGGTATGGGGCAGGCCGGACACCCCATTCTTGGCGCTTACGTAATGGCTTTAGCCGTTATGTGGGGATTGCAGTTTATGCCTAGGGTCGCATGGCAGCGTGGCGTTTGGGCTGCGCTCATTGTCTTTTTGATGATGTTCATCGTTTTTGGTCAAAGCCGAGGGGCCATGCTTGCCTTGGGGCTGGCTGCACTGTCGATGCCGTTATGGAATGGTGGGCGTGTCGCATGGCTGGTTGCGTTTAGCGCTGGTGCTCTGGCCATCGCCGGCTCAGTTCTCTTCATGCCGTTCATTCTTCAGCGGGGTTTCTCCTATCGACCGGAGATATTTGCTTCCAGTCTGCAGATGATTATGGAAACCCCGTGGCTCGGGCTGGGTATTGGGTCGGGATATCGCGTTTATACTGAAAATTTTCCCGCCGGCTTCGATCATTCTCATAATGCTTTCACCCATGTTGCAATTGAGCTTGGGTTGCCAGGGTTGTTTTTTTGGTGTGGGCTCTGGTTGGTGGCGTTCAGAGTGGCTTGGCGTGAACGTAAGGTTGCGGAGGGGCGCTTATTGCTAGGCTGCCTTCTGGTTTCCTTCGTTGCCCTGCAATTCGATGCTGCAAGTCTTTGGGGGAGTCCGCGAGCTGAGTGGTTTGTAACTTGGTTGCCGATTGGGCTAACCCTTGCGCTCGCGGTACAGAGGATAAAACCTGCCTCAGGCGAAACCTTGGGGATACAGTGATTCATCCTCTTGGTAGGGCGGTTTACTGGTTCAGCATGGATGAGGTTGATGTTGGAGAGTATCGATTTGCCCTGTTTTGGGTATTAGATGACGCTCTTTTCGGTGGGCGCCATAGCGTTTGAAGTGTTCGTAGAACGTCTGAAAGCCGGAGTGTTCTACCTCTGGCATCTTGGTGAGCTGCTCAGCTACTAGAAAATCGTATTCGTGCTCTTCGATGAAACCCTGCAGTTCGTATTGATAAAGCAAGGCGAACTGGTACCCAAGCGTTTCGCTGGCATAGGGGGGGGCACCAATAAAGCAGTTTTCTAGGTCAATCGCCTTGAGTGCTTCTAGATTTCCGTCTTTCAGCATCATATTTCCGCACCAGAGGTCTAGGTGGTAGATATTTCGGCGGTTTAAATGTGTGATCAGCGTTAGACCGGCCTTTGCAAAGCGGCGCGCAAATGAACTGTTTGTCTGCAGCCATTCGTGGCCGTCTACCCAGTCTGTGAGGTGCTCGTACTTCAAGAGTACTTCGTTGACGACCCGGTTGCTCTGATGGACTAGGCCGTAGCCAAGAAGTCTTGGTATCCGATCTGTTCGCTTCTGCGCTTTGGCGTGATTACGCAGCTCTTCCAAAGGCCAATCATAAAGCCCTGATCGTCGCTTCAGGCCTAACGTGACTCTAACGCGTGACGGGATACTGTCGATGGTCGAGCTTTTGACGAAAAGCGGTTTTTCCCCCTTCGCGTGAAGGGTGTGTGTGGTACGTTTTTTACTGGCCTTGCAGCGTGCTGAAAGCATATTGCGGATGTGCGGCCACCGGTTGCAAAGTGCGGCTTCCGCGTCGGCGTCAGCTACATAAAAGGTGACATTTTCAAAGCGTTTGCATAGCGCTGAATGCTTCCTGTTCCATCCGTGGGAAATCACAACGGTTGTCCTTTCTGCACAGTTTGGATATTGGGCCCTTGAGCCGACGAAAGCGTGTACAGTAATGGCGTTTTAATTTTGACGCCAGCGATTTACCCCTTCAGCTGGCCCAAGGGCGAAAGTTCTGAGTATCAGGATGTGTAAACGCGTTGTGCTGGTACAATCTGCCTCTTGCTAATTTTTGCAGTGCGTGAGGCAAGCCTAATGGCCAATTCCAACCAGCAATCCAGTATGAAGGTGTATCTGCGATTGTTGCGCTACGTGGTTCCTTATTGGGGCTTGTTCAGCATCAGCATCGCCGGTTTTCTGATCTTCGCTTCGACTCAGCCGATGCTCGGCTACATCCTCAAGTATTTCGTCGATGGGTTATCCAACCCTGAGGCCAGTCTGTTCGCGGGGGTACCCTGGCTGCTCGAACATGCGCCTTGGCTGGCTCATCTGAAGCTGTTGCAGGCCGTACCACTGTTGATTGTCCTGATTGCGTTGTGGCAGGGGGTTGGCTCCTTCCTTGGTAACTACTATCTAGCCAAGGTTTCCATGGGGTTGGTGCAGGACCTGCGGGTGGCGCTATTCAACAACCTGTTGACGCTGCCTAACCGTTACTTCGATAGCCACAATTCCGGTCATCTGATCTCGCGGATCACCTATAACGTGACCATGGTCACCGGCGCGGCTACCGATGCGATCAAGGTAGTGGTGCGTGAAGGTATGACGGTCATTTTCCTGTTTGCCACGCTGCTGTGGATGAACTGGAAGCTGACGCTGGTCATGGTGGCGATCCTGCCGGTGATTGGTGTGATGGTAACCAGCACCAGCAAGAAATTTCGTAAGCAGAGCAAGAAGATCCAGACCAGCATGGGCGACGTCACGCATGTGACGTCCGAGAGCATTCAGGGTTACCGCGTGGTGCGTAGCTTTGGCGGTGAGGATTATGAGAGAGAGCGTTTTCTGGGGGCTAGCGAAGAAAACAAGCTCAAGCAGCTGAAGATGGTCAAGACCAATGCGGTTTACACGCCGTCACTCCAACTTGTCATCTACAGTGCGATGGCGGTTCTGATGTTCCTGGTTCTGCTGCTGCGCGGTGATGCCTCCGCTGGCGATCTTGTGGCCTACATTACGCTGGCTGGCCTACTGCCTAAGCCGATCCGTCAGCTATCTGAGGTCAGTTCCACCATCCAGAAGGGTGTGGCTGGCGCAGAGAGCATCTTCGAGCAGCTCGACGAGGAACCCGAGGTCGATCATGGCACGCAGGCACGTGAGCGCGTGAGCGGTCGGCTCGAAGTGCGTGACCTCAGCTTCAGCTATCCGGGAACCGAGAAGCCCGTGCTGAACAACATCTCCTTCGTCGCCGAGCCAGGGCAGATGGTGGCGCTGGTCGGCCGCTCCGGCAGCGGCAAGTCGACCCTGGCCAACCTGATTCCGCGCTTCTATCACCATGAGCAGGGACAAATCCTGCTCGACGGCCTGGACGTCGAGGACTACACCCTGCGTAACCTGCGCCGCCATATAGCCCTGGTGACCCAGCACGTCACCCTGTTCAACGATACCGTGCGCAACAATATCGCCTATGGCGATCTGGCCGGTGCGCCGCTGGAGTCCGTGCGTCAGGCAGCGGGTGATGCCTATGCCGCCGAGTTCATCGAGAAGATGCCCCAGGGTTACGACACCCTGGTCGGCGAGAACGGTGTGCTGCTCTCCGGCGGTCAGCGTCAGCGCCTGGCCATTGCTCGGGCGCTGCTCAAGGATGCGCCTGTGCTGATTCTCGACGAGGCGACGTCGGCGCTCGATACCGAGTCCGAGCGGCATATCCAGGCCGCGCTGGATCAGGTAATGCAGGGCCGTACCACGCTGGTTATCGCGCACCGTCTAACCACCATCGAGAAGGCCGACCTGATCCTGGTGATGGATCAGGGGCAGATCGTCGAGCGTGGCAGTCACGCCGAACTGCTGGCTCAGAATGGCTATTACGCGCGTCTGCATGCCAAACAGTTCGAAGAGGGCGATGCGGTCGCCACTGACGAGCACGACGCCTGATGTTGAGTCATCTGCGTTTCTGGCGTGAACAGGGCTGGGCGCCGATTTCGGCTGCCGACTATGCCGACGCGTGGGCGCGTTTCGGTGGTAGCGTGGCGACGCATCCCGAGGTGGTAGCACGGCTGGCCGATTTGGCCGGCATTGCCGTGCGCTACCTGGGCTGGCAGGTTGATGGCCAGTTGCACGCGGCGATCGCCACCTGGGGACGGCACCTGGCTCTGTCCAAGGATGTGCTGAAGCAACGAGGCAAGCGCGGCCTGTTCGATCTGGGTAATGCCGAAATCATTCTGCCGCTGGCGGCTGGCGCACAGGTTTCGCTGCGCCATCGCGCGCGCTACCTGTCCGAACTGAATGCCGCCGCGCTTATTGGCGCCAGAGAACAGGCCGAGGGCCTGGCGCTGGCGCGTGAGCCGGAGCAGTACAGCAAGAAGTTCCGCTACAACCAGCGTCGCGAGCAGCGTTTGCTGGAGGAGGCGGGCGGCGTGATCCGGCCGATGCTGGAGCTGACGGCGCAGGAGCAGGCGCGCATTTACGCCGATCTGTTCCAGCGCCGCTGGGGGTTCGAGGCTACGGGCAAGGATCATCTGGCTGAGGTGTTCGGCCTGTTGCGCGAGTTCATGACGGGTTCGCTGATCTACCTGAATGACGAGCCGGTGGCGATCCAGGTGCTCTATCGTGTGGAGGCCCCGCAGTGGGTCAGCCTCGAGTACATCAACGGCGGGGTCGATCCGCAGCAGCGCGAGTTCAGCCCCGGCAGCGTGCTCAGCTTTGTTAATACGCAAGCTGAATGGACGCTTGCACGGGCGCAGGGCAAGCCGCTGCGCTACTCTTTCGGCCGTGCCGATCGCGAATACAAGGACCGCTGGTGCAACCGGGTGCCGGTTTATCAGGTGTGAGGCAATGAAAGGACGCAAGCAACAACTTCTAATGCGCCACCGGCGCAATAAACGCATCGCCCTGCTGCTGGCATTGCTTACACTGGCGCTGTTGGGGATCTTCGTCGCCTGGTGGCTGCCACTCTTGCTGCTGGTCTTGGGCTGGATAGCCCATGAGGCCTGGTTCGCCGATCATCTGTTCTATTCGCCGCGTGATGACTATCACTATGAGTTTCCGGCCGATTGCTTCAGTGTGCCGGCGCGTATCGAGCAGGGGCTGTTGCAGGTCCAGGCCGATCTCGAGGACTACGACACTCTGCTGCTCGAACTGCGTCTGAAGGCGACGTGGCTCGGACGCTGGCTCGATCCCTACGTGCATATCGGCGATGACCGTCAGGACTTCGAGCGCGGCGTGGCAGGGCGGCGCTACGTCAACCTCTCCGGTCAGCAGGCACACAACCTGCGCATCGAGCCGCGTTTCTGTCATATCGACGGTGAGCTGCGTTTGTATGCCATGCGTAATCCGGACTACGCGGCGCAGCGCATGCTGATTATCGCGCCGCATGCTGACGACGCCGAGCTGGCTGCTTTTGGTCAGTACAGCCGCTCACCTGAAACGGCTATCGTCACCCTGACTCAGGGGGAGATCGAGGCTCAGGGGCTCCAGCGGTTGGGACTGGACAAGGCTGCAGCGGCTTGCCTGAAGGGGCGTCTGCGTGCCTGGGGCAGCCTGGCCGCGCCGCTCTGGGGCGGGGTTACGCAGGCGCGTTGCGTCCAGCTCGGATACTACTGTTTGCAACTGCCCGCCATGGCCGAGCAGCCGCAGCTGCCGTTCGGCTCGCGTGAATCCGGTGAGCACGACGTGCGCAGCGTGCGTCGGCACAATCCGTTGCCTCTGCCCGCGGATGCCGATGGCCAGCCGACCTGGGACAACCTGATCGCCGACCTGGTCGCGGTGATCGAGCATTACCGCCCCGAGGTGCTGCTCTCCCCGCACCCGGAGTTGGACCCGCATCACGATCATATCGCCAGCACGCGCGCGCTGCTCGAAGCCTGCAAGCGGGCCAGCTGGCAGCCGCAGACCCTGTTGCTGTACGCCAACCACCTGCATGACAACGACCGCTGGCCGATGGGGCCGGCGGGTAAGGGGGTTGCCTTGCCGCCGGCGATCACCGCGCTACCGGCCGATCGCCTGTGGAGTCCGACTCTCGACGCCGGGCGGCAACTGGATAAGGCCATGGCGCTGGCATTACAGCACGACCTGCAGGGGGCGCTGCCGCCGAAAAAACGTTTACGACGTCTGATTCAGCAAGTGCTGGCTGGGCGTCACTGGCCCGCCACCGGTGAAGATGAATTCTTCCGCAAGGCAGTGCGCCGGCACGAGCTGTTCTGGGTGCGCCGGCTCTGAGCGTTACCGCGAGTACGTCATGCTATGATTTTTCCGTTTTTCTCCCCTTCTGGAGCCGCAATGAAACTGACCATGCCCCGCTATGACCAAGCCGCCGTTCTGGTGGTGGGCGACGTGATGCTCGATCGCTACTGGCATGGCGGTACCTCACGGATCTCTCCGGAGGCGCCGGTGCCGGTGGTGCGGGTCGACCAGATCGAGGATCGTCCCGGTGGCGCTGCCAACGTCGCCCTGAATATCGCGGCGCTCGGTTCGCGTGCCCTGCTGGTCGGCGTGACCGGCGTGGATGAAGCCGCCGACAGCCTCAGCGACAGCCTGCGCGGCGTTGGCGTGGAAACCCATTTCCAGCGTCTCGACGACCAGCCGACCATCGTCAAGCTGCGCGTCATGAGCCGCCACCAACAACTGTTGCGCATGGATTTCGAGGAGCTGTTCCGCACCGATTCCGCCGCGCTGGCCGCTGAGGTCGAGCAACTGCTCGCTGGCGTCAAGGTGCTGGTGCTGTCGGACTACGGCAAGGGCGCACTGCAGAATCATCAGGCGCTGATCCAGCTGGCGCGTGCTCGCGGCATTGCCGTGTTGGCTGATCCCAAGGGCAAGGATTTCTCCGTCTACCGCGGCGCCAGCCTGATCACCCCCAACCTGCACGAGTTCGAGACCATAGTCGGTGGTTGCGCCGACGAGGCCGAGCTGGTCAGCAAGGGCGCCAAGCTGATGCGCGAACTGGAACTGGGCGCCCTGCTGGTGACCCGTGGCGAGCACGGCATGACTCTGTTGCGGCCGGAGCACGCGCCACTGCACCTGCCAGCCCGTGCCCGCGAAGTATTCGACGTCACCGGTGCGGGTGACACCGTGATTTCCACCCTGGCGGCGTCCATCGCCGCCGGTGAAGAGCTGCCGAATGCCGTGGCCCTGGCCAATCTCGCCGCGGGTATCGTCGTCGGCAAGCTGGGTACGGCGGCGATCAGCGCTCCAGAGCTGCGCCGTGCGGTCCAGCGTGAGGAAGGCTCCGAGCGTGGCGTGCTGAGCCTGGATCAGTTGCTCATCGCCATCGAGGACGCGCGGGCCCATGGCGAGAAGATCGTCTTCACCAACGGCTGTTTCGACATCCTCCATGCTGGCCACGTGACCTATCTGGAGCAGGCGCGCGCGCAGGGCGACCGTCTGATCGTAGCGGTCAATGACGATGCTTCGGTCAGTCGCCTGAAAGGCCCGGGCCGGCCGATCAACGCCGTCGACCGGCGTATGGCGGTGCTCGCCGGTCTCGGCGCAGTGGATTGGGTGGTGAGCTTCAGCGAGGACACCCCGGAGCGCCTGCTGGGGCAGGTGCAGCCGGACGTGCTGGTCAAGGGCGGCGACTACGGCATCGACCAGGTGGTGGGCGCCGACATCGTCCTGGCCTATGGCGGCGAAGTCCGTGTCCTCGGCCTGGTGGAGAACAGCTCCACCACGGCCATCGTCGAGAAGATTCGCAGCAAGTGATGCCGGTAGTGGGCCTGGCGTCAGCCATGCCCACGCTGCTTCCGGTTTGACCCGACTGCCGTGCGCTCGCGGCTTGAAGGTCATAGTCGCTTGCCAGTGGTGGGCGCATCATCGCTGGCATCCCCCGCGTGGAGCGAGATGCCATGAAAGTCGATGTCCAGGGCCAGGCCCTGAGCGTGCTGAGCAAGGTGGCGCAGGCCGACTGGCCGGACCGCCTGAACTTGCGCAAACCCTTCGAGAAGTTCATCTACAGCGGCAGTCGTGCCAGCTTTCGCATGGTCGCCCAGCGCGCGTCCGGCAAGCCGCGTGTCGAGCGCCCGCAGGGCGACGATCTGTTCGACCTGACGCTCTCCGATGATCAGCAGATGTTGGTGGACATGCTGCAGGGCTTCGCGCTGGATGTGTTGCGCCCGGCCGCTCACGAGGCCGATGCCGAGGGGCGGGTGCCGGCGGCGCTGCTGAATCAGGCCCGCGAGCTGGGGCTGGTGCACTACGGGGTCAGTGAAGCGCAGGGCGGCCTGGCCGGCGAGCGCACCGTGCTGAGCAATGCGCTGATTGCCGAGAGTCTGGCTCAGGGAGATTTCTCGTTGGCGGCCACGTTGCTGGGGCCGTTGTCAGCGGCCAACTGCATTCGTCGCTGGGGTTCTCCACAGCAGCAGGCCGAGTGGTTGCCCGCCTTCGTCAGTGACGAAGGCGCTTTGCTACATGCCCTGGCGGTGACCGAAGCGGCCGTCCTGGCGGACCCGCAAGCGCCTGCGACCCGCGCCCGGCGACGTGGCAAGCATTACCTGCTCGATGGCGAGAAGGCGCTGGTGCTCGGCGGCATGTCCGCCAGTCGCCTGCTGGTGACGGCGCAGGCCAGCGACGGAGCGGCGTTGTTCCTCGTCGACGCGGCCAGCAAGGGCATCACGCGGCAGGCCGATCCGGCCATGGGTCTCAGGTCCTGCGGGCTGGCGCGCATCCAGTTCAAGTCGGTCAAGGTGCCCGTCGGGCAGCGCCTCGCGGCAGCCGATTTTGATTTTCGCGCCTTTCTCGATTATTCGGCGCTGGCGTTCTGCGCCCTGGCGGTGGGCACTGCGCAGGCAGCGCTAGATTACGTGGTGCCTTACTGCAACGAGCGGCAGGCCTTCGGTGAGCCGATCAGTCATCGCCAGGGCGTAGCGTTCATGATTGCCGAGATGGCCATCGAGCTCGAATCCATGCGCCTGATGCTGTGGCGCGCCTGTGCGCTGGCCGAGAGAGGCAGACCGTTTCACCGCGAAGCCTATCTGGCGCGCCTGCTCTGTACCGAGAAGTCGATGAAGATCGGTTGCGATGCAGTGCAGTTGCTCGGCGGTCACGGTTTTACCCAGGAACACCCGGTCGAGCGCTGGTACCGTGACCTGCGCAGCCTGGCGGTGCTCGCCGGCGGTCTTCATCTCTGACAGGTAGCTGATCATGAATCTGGAAACCCCGAAGAAGTTCGCGGACCTGCAGCAACAGGCCCATCAGGTTGCGGCGCGCTATCTGCGACCAATCTCGCGCAAGTACGACAAGGCCGAGCATGCCTATCCGAAGGAGCTGGACATGCTGGCTGCGCTGCTCGACGGCATGAACGAGGGCTCGCCCGACGCTGTCGGTGCCGGCTCGGCGAGCAAGCGTGGCGCGGCGCGCGAGCAGCAGGAGGGTGTCAAGAATGGCGGTAACATGGCCGCGCTGCTGGGCGTGATGGAGCTGTGCTGGGGCGATGTCGGTCTGCTCCTGGCCATGCCGCGCCAGGGGCTGGGCAACGCGGCTATCGCCGCAGTCGCCAATGACGAGCAGCTGGCACGCTTGGGCAAGACCTGGGCCGCGATGGCCATCACCGAGCCGGGTTGTGGCTCGGACTCCGCAGCGATTCGCGCTACCGCCGTGAAGGACGGTGATCATTACGTGATCAATGGCGAGAAGATCTTCGTCACCTCCGGCGAGCGTGCCGATGCGGTGGTGGTTTGGGCCAGTCTTGATCGCAGCCTGGGGCGAGCGGCCATCAAGTCGTTCGTGGTGGAAAAGGGCACGCCCGGCATGACGGTGACGCGTCTGGAGAAGAAGCTTGGCATCAAGGCCTCGGATACGGCATCGATCAGTTTCAGTGACTGTCGCGTGCCTGCGGCCAACCTGCTGGGCAATGCGGAGGTCGATGTCCAGAAGGGCTTCGCCGGGGTCATGGAAACCTTCGACAATACCAGGCCGCTGGTCGCAGGCATGGCGGTTGGCGTGGCCAGGGCCGCGCTTGAGCGTACCCGTACGCTGCTGCGCGAGGCAGGGTGTCGTCTGGACTATGCGCGGCCGCTGCTCAGCGTCGGCCATGCCGAGGCGACGCTCTACCGTCTGGAGGCCGAATGGGAGGCTGCACGTCTGCTGACGCTCAAAGCCGCCTGGATGGCCGACAACAAGTTGCCCAATTCCAAGGAGGCGTCGATGGCCAAGGCCAAGGCTGGGCGTGTGGCCAGCGAGGTCACGCTCAAGTGTGTCGAGTTGGTTGGCGCCATGGGGTATGCCGAGGACGAACTTCTGGAGAAGTGGGCGCGGGATTCGAAGATCCTGGATATTTTCGAAGGCACTCAGCAGATCCAACTGTTGATCGTTGCCAGGCGTCTGTTGGGCAAGAGCTCTAGTGAGCTGAAGTAAGCGAAGAAATAGAAAAAGCCCGCGTCTGCGGGCTTTTTGTTTAGAAGCGGAAGACTTCTGTATCGATCTTGATCGGTTCTGCTACCGGAATTTTCGGCCCGGCAGGTTCTTCCGGCTTGGCCTTGGCTACGGGCGCTTTTTTGCGCGGCGGTTCCGGTGTCGGGTCACCGGTCATGGCGATCGGCTGGATAGCGACCGCCAGTTCGCTGGCCAGGCGCTGCACCAGCGTGCTTTGCGCTTTTACCTGTTCGGCCAGCGTACCACTGTGGGCTTCTTCCAGGCGGATCAGGCGGCTGTCGCGCAGTTGACCGCGACGGTCGAGCAGGCGCCACTGGGCTTCCAGTACGGCTGGTTGAGTGGGGCCGGAGTCGAGGCGGGTGATGGTCAGCATGACTTGTGCGTCGGCACTGAAACCCGGTGCGGCGGGGGCCAGAACCAGACGCTGGCTGTCCAGGCGCCAGGCCAGCTGACGCAACATCTGCTGGTCGATATCGTTGGCCAGGCCACTGGCCCAGCGAGCATCCGGAGCGGCCACCAGGCTGCCATCAGCCTGGCGTTGCAGCAGGTTCTGCTGGCGCAGGTAGTCGGCCACGCTGATCGGACCGACCAGAACCGTGACACCGTTGTCCTTGGTCGGTGTCACCGCGCTACCACTATCCAGCTGGTAAAGAGGTACCGGCTTCTGCTGCAGTAGGCTGCAACCACTCAGGGTCAGCAGCGTCATCAGAAGCACGGCCAGGGGGCGTACTACAGTCATCATTCGTTCCCGGCAGCTGCTTCTGGGGCAGCTGCACATCGATCCCATATCATGCAGGTGAGGTCATTCGCGCATGACCCAGGGCGCGTATCATCCGCCAAACCGCGCTACGACTCCAGCCTTGGCTGCCTGCCGGTAGCGCGGATATGACCAATGAACGGCATGTCGCGCCGACGCTACTCCACCAGCAACTGGTCGACGCGCTGGAAGCCACGCGGCAGCTTGTTGCCACGACGGCCGCGCTCGCCCTTGTAGTGCTCAAGGTCATCGGCTTTGAGTGTCAGGGTACGCTTCCCGGCCTGCAAAACCAAACTGGCGCCACCTGGCAGCACAGCGAGATCGGTCAGGAACTCCTCGCGGCTGGCTACGCGCTCGCCGGGGATGCCGATGATCTTGTTGCCCTTGCCTTTACCCAGCTGCGGCAGGTCGCTGACCTTGAACAGCAGCAGGCGACCTTCGGTGGTCACCGCGGCCAGCCAGTCGTTGTCCAGGCTGGTCACCGGCTTGGGCACTACCACTCGGGCGCCGTTGGGCAGGGTCAGCAGGGCCTTGCCGGCCTTGTTCTTGGCCTGCAGGTCCTCGCCCTTGACCACGAAACCGTAGCCGGCGTCGGAGGCGATCACGTACAGGGCGCTGTCTTCCGGCAACATCACGCACTCGAAGCTGGCGCCCGGCGGCGGCGTCAGGCGGCCGGTCAGCGGCTCGCCCTGGCCACGTGCCGAAGGCAGACTGTGGGCCGCGAGCGAATAGCTCCTGCCGGTCGAGTCGATGAACACCGCGTACTGGTTCGAGCGTCCGGGAGCGGCGGCCTTGAAGCCGTCGCCGGCCTTGTAGGACAGGCCGCTGGCGTCGATGTCGTGGCCTTTGGCGCAACGCACCCAGCCTTTTTCCGAGAGCACCACGGTGACTGGCTCGGTGGGCATCAGCTCGGTTTCCGACAGGGCCTTGGCCCCGGCGCGGGCGACGATTGGCGAGCGGCGGTCATCGCCGTACTTCTCGGCGTCCTCGATGATCTCCTTGCGCACCAGCTTCTTCAGCTTGGCTTCGCTGCCGAGCAGGGCCAGCAGCTTCTCGCGCTCCTTGGCCAGCTCGTCCTGCTCGCCGCGGATCTTCATTTCTTCCAGACGGGCCAGCTGACGCAGGCGGGTGTCGAGGATGTAGTCGGCTTGCACGTCTGTGAGGCCGAAGGTCTCCATCAGCACCGGCTTGGGATGGTCCTCGCTGCGGATGATGCGGATTACTTCCTCGAGGTTGAGGAAGGCGATCAGCAAGCCTTCCAACAGGTGCAGGCGCTTCTCCACCTTGTCCAGGCGGAACTGCAGGCGACGGCGCACGGTGCCGACGCGGTATTCCAGCCATTCGCGCAGCAGGGTGCGCAGGTCCTTGACCTGCGGCTTGCCGTCGAGGCCGATGACGTTGGTGTTGACCCGGTAGCTCGACTCCAGATCGGTGGTGGCGAACAGGTGAGTCATCAGCTCGTCGGCATCGACGCGGTTGGAGCGCGGAATGATGACGATACGGCAGGGGTTCTCGTGATCGGACTCGTCGCGCAGGTCGGCGACCATCGGCAGTTTCTTGGCCTGCATCTGCGCGGCGATCTGCTCCAGCACCTTGGAACCGGACACCTGGTGCGGCAGGGCGGTGACGACGATGTCGCCATCCTCGACGCGATACACGGCGCGCATACGCACCGAGCCGCGGCCGCTCTCGTAGATCTTCAGCAGGTCGGCCTTGGGCGTGATGACTTCCGCTTCGGTGGGGAAGTCCGGGCCCTGGATATGCTCGCAGAGTTGCTCGACAGTGGCGCTTGGCTCGTCGAGCAGGCGCACGCAGGCTGCGGCGACTTCGCGCAGGTTGTGCGGCGGCACGTCGGTGGCCATGCCCACGGCGATACCGGTGGTGCCGTTGAGCAGCAGGTTGGGCAGGCGTGCTGGCAGCGTCGCTGGCTCGTTCAGCGTGCCGTCGAAGTTCGGCACCCAGTCGACGGTGCCCTGACCCAGCTCGGCCAGCAGCACTTCCGAGTAGCGCGACAGACGCGCCTCGGTGTAGCGCATGGCAGCGAAGGACTTGGGATCGTCCGGCGCACCCCAGTTGCCCTGGCCATCGACCAGGGTGTAGCGGTAGCTGAACGGCTGCGCCATCAGCACCATGGCTTCGTAGCAGGCACTGTCACCGTGTGGGTGGAACTTACCGAGTACATCGCCGACGGTACGCGCCGATTTCTTGTGCTTGGCGTCGGCGTCCAGGCCCAGTTCGCTCATGGCGTAGACGATGCGCCGCTGCACGGGTTTGAGGCCGTCGCCGATATGCGGCAGGGCACGGTCCATGATCACGTACATGGAGTAGTTGAGATAAGCCTGTTCGGTGAAGTCGGCGAGTGACCGACGTTCCACGCCTTCCAGGCTCAAATCGAGGGATTCGCTCATGCGGGCCTCATTGCAAGGTTGATTGGCGCAGCACCAGGGTGCCGCCCTTCTGACTGAATTCGAGTTGTTGCAGCGCGCTCATGCCCAGCAGTACTTCGTCGCCGTCCATGCCGGGGGCGATCAGTGCCGCGACGTCGCGCAGTTCGATATCGCCCAGGCGCAGGGTTGCCAGGCGGGTGCGATGGCCGGTGCTGCGGCCGTTGGCGGTACTCAGGGTGATCGGCGCGCCGCGCTTCAGGCCGAGCTTGCGCGCCAGGGCTTCGGGAACGGCCACGGCGGTAGCGCCGGTGTCGAGCAGAAAGGTCACTTCCTGCCCGTCGATTTCGCCGTTGACCAGATAATGGCCCTGGCGGCTGCTGGCCAGGCTGACTTCGACGAAGCCGTTGCCATGCACCGACTGCGGCGCTTGGTTCGGGTTGTGCTGACTGTCTTCCCAGTTGCCGAAGAAGTGCGTGGCCAGCAGCAGGCCGGCACCCCAGGCGAGCACCAGCATCACGCGTCCGGCGCGGCGGCCAGGCGCCTGTTCGCTCACGAACGCTCGCTCCAGCCGCCCTTGGGCGCGGCAAAGCGCCAGACGATCGGGCGTTGTTCGCCATCGCCGCGCGCCTGCTGGCCATTGTCGAGGCCGATCCAGGCGCCATCCTTGTCGATCCACAGGGCCTCGGCCATGCCGTAGTCCTGAGCGTAGCGACGTGGCTCACTCAAGGCCTCGGCCGCGAACGACCAGCACAGCTCCGTGACGCCGTCGCCCAGCGCGCGCCGGCAGATGCGGTGGGATTGACGTTCAAGGGTAAAGAGCTTTTCGTCGAAATAAGCCAGGCCGGAGAAGTCGCGTGCGGCCATGTGCCCGCCCAGTGCTTCGGGAGATGGCTCCTCGCCGCCTTCGCTGTTCAGTACGCACCCGCCGGTGCAACGCCAGCTGGTGCCACGTCGATGCAGAACGGCGAGGCCGCGTCGGCGCTGCTCGGCGGCGAGCCACAGGCGCTCGCCGGCAGGATCGACGGCAATGCCTTCGAAGCCCTGGTTGAAATGCAGCAGCATGCCACTGGCACGGGCCTGACGAACCACGGCGCCGGGCAGGTTGAGCCACTGGCTGCTGCCGTTGCTGGCAACCTGCAAAACCGCTGCATGGGTTTCGCTGACCAGATAGCGATTGCCCTGCGTGTCGCACGACAGGCCTTCGAAGTCCAGCTTGCCGCCACGTACCAGACCGGCTGCCCAGTTGCGCATGCGCAGACCCCAGGGCAGAGCGCTTTGCGGCGGCTCGGGGGCGACGAAGGTCTCTGCCTCGGCACGCAGCAGCGTGTCTTCCTGATGCAATTGATAGAGACGATCGTCATCCCGGTCGGACACCGCCCACAGGGCTTCACCGCACATCGCCAGGCCGGATAGGTGACCGCTTGGCATCTCTGCCACCGGATATTCATGCTGCAACTGCAGTTCTTCCAGCAGCACCGGCTCGGCGTTGGCCGCGCCGGCCAGCAGGCTGAGCACAAGGAGGTGGTTGCGCATCAGGCCAGAACCTCGGCCAGGTTGCCCTTGGTTTCCAGCCAGCTTTTGCGGTCGCTGGCGCGTTTTTTCGCCAGCAGCATGTCCATGATTTCGCGGGTGCCCTCGAAGTCGTCCAGGGTCAGCTGCACCAGGCGCCGGGTGTTCGGGTCCATGGTGGTTTCGCGCAGCTGGGGCGGGTTCATCTCACCGAGGCCCTTGAAACGGGTGACCTGCGGCTTGCCGCGGCGCTTCTCGGCTACCAGGCGGTCTAGGATGCCGTCGCGCTCGGCGTCGTCGAGTGCGTAGAAGATTTCTTTGCCCAGGTCGATGCGGTACAGCGGCGGCATCGCCACGTAGACGTGGCCGGCATCGACCAGAGTGCGGAAGTGACGGACGAACAGGGCGCAGAGCAGGGTGGCGATGTGCAGGCCGTCGGAGTCGGCGTCGGCGAGGATGCAGATCTTGCCGTAACGCAGCCCGGAAAGATCGCTTGAGCCCGGGTCGATGCCGATGGCCACGGCGATGTCGTGCACTTCCTGGCTGGCCAGTACTTCGCTGCCGTCCACTTCCCAGGTGTTCAGGATCTTGCCGCGCAGCGGCATGATCGCCTGGAACTCTTTGTCGCGCGCTTGCTTGGCACTGCCGCCGGCGGAGTCACCCTCGACCAGGAACAGTTCGCAGCGCAACGGGTTCTGCCCGGCGCAGTCGGCCAGTTTGCCCGGTAGTGCCGGACCCTGGGTGATCTTCTTGCGCTCGACCTTCTTGCCCGCCTTGAGGCGGCGCCCGGCGTTGCTGATGGCCAGCTCGGCCAGGGCCAGGCCGGTTTCCGGGTTGGCGTTGAGCCACAGGCTGAAGGCGTCCTTGACCACGCCGGAGACGAAGGCAGCGGCCTCGCGCGACGACAGGCGCTCCTTGGTCTGGCCGGAGAACTGCGCGTCCTGCATCTTCATCGACAGGACGAAGGCGATACGTTCCCAGACGTCTTCCGGGGCCAGCTTGACCCCGCGCGGCAGCAGGTTGCGGAACTCGCAGAACTCGCGCATGGCGTCCAGCAGGCCCTGACGCAGGCCGTTGACGTGGGTACCACCCTGCGCGGTGGGGATCAGGTTGACGTAGCTTTCCTGCACCGCGTCGCCGCCTTCCGGCAGCCACAGCAGGGCCCAGTCCACCGCTTCCTTGTTGCCGGCCAGGGTACCGCAGAAGGGCTCGGCGGGCAGGCGTTCGAATTCGCTGACAGCGTCGACCAGGTAGGAGCGCAGGCCGTCCTCGTAGTGCCACTCGACCTTGTCGCCGGCGGCCTTGTCTTCGAAGGTGACGGACAGCCCCGGGCACAATACGGCTTTGGCCTTGAGTACGTGCTTGAGGCGGCTGACCGAGAACTTGAACGAGTCGAAGTACTTGGCGTCCGGCCAGAAGTGCACGCTGGTGCCGGTGTTGCGCTTGCCGACGCTGCCGATGACCTGCAGGTCGCTGGCCTTGAAACCGTCGGCGAAGCTCATCTGGTATTCGCTGCCGTCACGTTTGACGGTCACCAGCACACGGGTCGACAGGGCGTTGACCACGCTGATGCCGACGCCGTGCAGACCGCCGGAGAACTGGTAGTTCTTGTTGCTGAACTTGCCGCCGGCGTGCAGCTTGGTGAGGATCAGCTCGACACCGGGAACGCCTTCTTCCGGGTGGATGTCCACCGGCATGCCGCGGCCGTCGTCGATCACCTCCAGCGAGTTGTCCTCGTGCAGGATCACCTGAATCGTCTTGGCATGCCCGGCCAGCGCTTCGTCGACACTGTTGTCGATCACTTCCTGGGCGAGGTGGTTGGGACGCGTGGTGTCGGTGTACATGCCCGGGCGCTTGCGCACCGGGTCGAGGCCGGAAAGGACTTCGATGGCATCGGCGTTATAGGCGTTCTGCTGGGCCATGGGCTCTCTTGTTCATCAATTGAATGCGGAAAAGTCGATATCGCGCCAGAGTGTGGCGTCAATGCCGGCAAAAGCGAAGAGTATCGGAAGACGCTCGGCGAATCCCTGAAAACCGTGGTCGCCACCGGCTTGGATGCGCAGGGCGCAATGACGGTAGTAACGCTCGGCATCGCGATAGTCGAGGGTCTCGTCAGCGGTCTGCAGCCAGATCTGATAGCGAACTGCATCTACCGGCGGCGTGACTTCGAACTCGGCCAGGGCCTTGACGTGATCTTCGGTCAGATCCCAGGTCTCGTCGCTGTAATAGTTCTTCTGCGGGCCCAGGTAGCCGTCGAAACGAAGGTGCGGTCTTACGGCCGGGTTGATCAGCAATGCCTTGAGTCCATGCTGCTCCGCCAGGTAGGTGGCGTAATAGCCGCCCAGAGAACTGCCGACCAGCACGGGGGCGCCCAGTTCGCTGACGAGTGCCTGCAGCTGGGCCATGGCCTGGCGCGGGTGATGATGCAGTGCCGGTACGCGCAGCTGCTGCTCCAGGCCAAGGTGGCTCATGGCGCGGCTCAGCTGGCTGGCCTTGAGCGACGCCGGCGAACTGTTCAGGCCGTGGATATAGAGGATGGATGCGGTCATGGAGCGGGAGGCTACTCGTCCGGGGCCTCAAGCTGCAAGCCTCAAGCCGATTGGCGGGATTTCAGTAACCCTTGACGCTGTAATCCACTTCGAAATGAATGCCGGTGACGCGCGAGACGCCCGTCTCCAGAGTGCCATCGTCATGCAGGCGCAGCCAGCGATAACCGGGCGCCTCGCTGCCAACCTGGAAGTCTTCGCTGCCGGGTGCGAATTGCACGCAGGTGGAGGGGGAGGCGAGCAGGCGCAGATTGTTGCGCTGGCGGTCGAACTCCTGATGGACATGGCCCCAGAGTACCGCGCGCGCCTGCGGATGACGGTCGAGGATGGCGAACAGTGCATCGGGGTTGCGCAGGCCGATGGGGTCCATCCATTTGCAGCCGATGGACACCGGATGATGGTGCAGGCAAATCAGGTGGTGGCGTTGTGTTGCCTCGCCGAGCGTGCGCTGCAGCAATTCCAGTTGATTGTCAGCGAGAAAGCCGGGCACTGCGCCAGGGATCGAGGAGTCGAGCATGACGATACGCCAGGCCCCCACGTCGATCACGGGTTCAAGCAGTTCGCTGTCCTTGCAGACGGCCTGCATGGGCGGGGTTTCATCATGGTTGCCGGCCAGCCAGCGACAAGGGGCGTCGATCGCTGCGGTCAACTGACGAAAGCGCTGGTAGGAAGCCTCGCTACCATCTTGCGACAAGTCGCCTGTCGCCAGGATCAGGTCGATCTGCGGCTGCTCTTGCTTTACCCGTTCGATCACGCGCTGCAGGCTGTCACAGGTATCCATGCCCAGCAGCTTGCCGTCCGCCTCGGCGAACAGATGGCTGTCGGACAACTGCACCAGCAGGACCGAAGAGTCAGGGTGAGGGGTAGGCAGGCTCGGCAAGACCGTCTCCTAAGGCTCAATCGAGTGAATTATGGTGGCTGCTGCGATAAAGGGAAAACCCAGGAAGCGGACGCAGATCACAGAAAAACCGCTGGGAACGTTTTTCGCGTCGCTTCGCGGCAGGTATTAGGGGTCGTCATGGGCGTCAGGCCACAAAACGGCGTAACCCCTATCGGCCTGATGACAAAAAGCTTGATGGCCGCGTCTGGCGTTCTACATCACTGGCTGAGGCTCATGACCGCAAGCCAGGCAGTGGCTCAGCCATTCGCCAAGGAACAGGTTGAGTTGGCTCTTCTCATCTGGTTGATGCATGGCTGCGTTCGGGTAAGGGTAGCGAATGTGCAGGCGGCGAGCGTTCTCGGCACCGACTACCTCGGCCATGCGTGCGTCGTGATAGACCCGTACCTCGAGCTGCGGTACCGGTAACCAGGGCAGGCTGTGTTCCTGGCGAACGCACAGCGTGGTGGTGTAGGGGCAGCTTTCCCGCACTTCAAGCGCCAGTATGCCGAGCAGATGTTCGCCCTGGCTCAGGGCGACACGGCGACCTTCGCACTGTTCGCGCATGCGTGGTAGCAGGCGCATGAGACGGGCGTAGTTGGCCTCGCAGGCGCTCTGCAACTCGACCAGATCAACCCGGTAGCGCTCGCGCAACAGGTTCACGACCACATGCCTCTGACTTCGTCGCGGTTCAGCGCCAGCCATTGCAGCGCGATGATGCTGGCGGCGTTGTTGATACGCCCATCGCGCACGGCGGCCAGGGCGTCTTCCAATGGCATCACATGCACGCGAATGTCCTCGCCTTCTTCAGGCAGACCGTGGACACCTCCCGCACCGCTGCTGTCGCAGCGCCCGAGGAACAGGTGGACGAACTCGTCGGAGCCGCCAGGAGAGGGGAAATACTGGGTGATCGGCCACAGCGGGCCCAGAATCAGATCCGCTTCTTCGACCGCTTCGCGGCGGGCGACCTCCTCGGGTTCTTCGGCCTTGTCGATCAAGCCGGCAACCAGCTCCAGCAGCCAGGGATTGGCTGCCTTGTCCATGGCGCCGACGCGAAACTGTTCGATCAGCACCACTTCATCGCGTTGCGGATCGTAGGGCAACACGCATACGGCATCGTGGCGTACGAACAGCTCACGGGTCAGTTGCGGGCCCATGCCGCCGGCGTACTGCCGATGACGCAGCTTGAGCCGGTCGAGCCGGTAGAAGCCGCGAAAGCACTCCTCGCGAGCGAGGATTTCGATGTCGTTTTTGTCCATGCGTACTCCAGATGGTCGTAACGGGCCAAACCGCGGCCCGTTACCCGTCACACTAGCGAGCATAGCGCTGCCAGATCAAGCGTCTATGACAGCCTCAGATCTTCTGATACAGCTGGCTGCCCTGCGCCTTGAACTCTGCAGCCTTGGCCTGCATGCCTTGCTCTGCGTCCAGATCGACGGCTTCGATGCGCTGCTCCTTGGCGTAGTCGCGCACTTCCTGCGTGATCTTCATCGAGCAGAACTTCGGCCCGCACATGGAGCAGAAGTGTGCCACCTTGGCCGAGTCCTTGGGCAGGGTCTCGTCGTGGAAGGCGCGGGCGGTGTCTGGGTCGAGGCCGAGGTTGAACTGGTCTTCCCAGCGGAACTCGAAGCGCGCCTTGCTTAGTGCGTTGTCACGGATTTGCGCGCCCGGATGCCCCTTTGCCAGGTCAGCCGCGTGCGCTGCGATCTTGTAGGTAATGATGCCGGTCTTGACGTCATCCTTGTTCGGCAGGCCCAGGTGTTCCTTGGGCGTGACGTAGCAGAGCATGGCGCAGCCGAACCAGCCGATCATCGCCGCGCCGATGCCGCTGGTGATGTGGTCGTAGCCCGGGGCGATGTCGGTGGTCAGCGGGCCGAGGGTGTAGAACGGCGCCTCGTCGCAGCATTCCAGCTGCTTGTCCATGTTCTCCTTGATCAGTTGCATCGGCACGTGGCCGGGACCCTCGATCATGCACTGGACGTCGTGCTTCCAGGCGATCTTGGTCAGCTCGCCGAGGGTTTCCAGCTCGCCGAACTGCGCGGCGTCGTTGGCGTCGGCAATCGAGCCGGGGCGAAGGCCATCGCCCAGCGAGAAGCTGACGTCATAGGCCTTCATGATTTCGCAGATGTCTTCGAAGTGGGTGTAGAGGAAGTTCTCTTTATGGTGCGCCAGGCACCACTTGGCCATGATCGAGCCGCCACGGCTGACGATGCCGGTGACGCGCTTGGCAGTCAGCGGCACATAGCGCAGCAGTACGCCGGCGTGGATGGTGAAGTAGTCCACGCCTTGCTCGGCCTGTTCGATCAGGGTGTCGCGGAACAGCTCCCAGGTCAGGTCCTCGGCGATGCCGCCCACCTTCTCCAGCGCCTGGTAGATCGGCACGGTGCCGATCGGTACCGGCGAATTGCGGATGATCCACTCGCGGGTTTCGTGGATGTGCTTGCCGGTGGACAGGTCCATGACGGTGTCCGAACCCCAGCGGATGCCCCAGGTCAGCTTGGCCACTTCTTCCTCGATTGAGGAGCCCAGCGCCGAGTTGCCGATGTTGCCGTTGATCTTCACCAGGAAGTTGCGGCCGATGATCATCGGCTCCAGCTCCACGTGGTTGATGTTGGCGGGGATGATGGCGCGGCCGCGGGCGACTTCGCTGCGCACGAATTCCGGGGTGATCTCTTTCGGGATGTTGGCGCCGAAGCTGTGGCCAGCGTGCTGTTCGCCCAGCAGACCCGCCTCGCGGGCCTCGGCCAGCTTCATGTTCTCGCGGATGGCGATGAACTCCATCTCCGGGGTGATGATGCCTTGCTTGGCGTAGTGCATCTGGCTGACGTTGCGGCCGGCCTTGGCCCGGCGCGGGTTGCGCACGTGGGCGAAGCGCATGGCGGAGAGCTCGGCATCGTTCAGGCGGCGGTTGCCGAACTCGGAGGACAACCCCGGCAGCTTCTCGGTATCACCGCGGTCCTCGATCCAGGCGCTGCGCACGTCGGCCAGGCCCTTGCGCACGTCGATGGTCACGTTGGGGTCGGTGTAGGGGCCGGAGGTGTCGTAGACGGTGACCGGGGCGTTGATCTCGCCGCCGAAGTCGGTCGGAGTGACGTCCAGGCTGATTTCGCGCATCGGCACGCGGATGTCCGGACGCGAACCCTGAACGTAGATTTTTTGCGAACGCGGGAAGGGTTGTACCGACTGCTGATCGACCTGGGCGCTTTCGCTCAGATTCTTTTGTTGTTGTGTGCTCATCAAGGCTCTCTCCGGGATAGGTGTCGGAGTTGGAACCTGAGCGGACGAAGGGCGCGAGATACACCATAGGCGGTGTCGAGAGGACTCGCCGGGTGCTGGCGAGGACATCTTGTTCCCTACGCAGGCCTTAACCTGATCAGGTTCAACGGGATCCGGCAGCTGCCAATCTCAGCCCCGCATGTGGGGCACCCCGACAAGAACCCGGCCAGTCTAATCAAGCCTCATGCGGAAAACCAACCGCCGGGTCAAAATAATTCGACCCGCGCGTCGGAAATCGACCGCGGCTGGTGCTCGTGGTGGATTGTTCCCGGTGAGCAACATAGCTTGCCGCCAGCTAGACTCAAGCCACCAATGGAGCGCTTGACCCCCGCCAGCCGCGCCCCGTAGCCTTGCCGATTACCGCCTATTCAAGGATCGACATTCATGTTGCGCAGACTTTCCCTGGCCCTTGCCGTGGCCGCCGCTTCGGTCGGCCTGGCACAGGCCGAAGAGGCCCCGCTGTCCAGCAAGACCGACCTGGTGACCGTGTACCAGGAAGCTGCGAAGAATAACGCTGACATCGCCGCCGCTCGTGCCGACTATCAGGCGCGCCGTGAAGTGGTGCCGCAGGCGCGGGCTGGATTGCTGCCCAATCTGTCTGCTGGGGCCAACTACGGTGATACCCGCACCGAGGTCGATTCGCCCAGTGCCACTATCTCGCGCAGTGGCCTGGTCTATCAGGCCAACCTCAGCCAACCGCTGTTTCGTGCCGACCGCTGGTTCCAGTTGCAGGCCGCCGAGGCGACCAGCGAGCAGGCTGCACTGGAGTTGTCTGCCACCGAGCAGAACCTGATCCTGCAGAGCGCCGAAACCTACTTCGCCGTACTGCGTGCCCAGGACAACCTGGCTTCGACCCGAGCTGAAGAGGCGGCATTCAAGCGTCAGCTGGACCAGGCCAACGAGCGTTTCGATGTTGGCCTTTCCGACAAGACCGATGTGCTCGAGGCGCAGGCTGGCTTCGACACCGCTCGTGCCAACCGTTTGCTCGCCGAGCGCGCGGTGGATGACGCTTTCGAGGCGCTGGTGGCCCTGACCAACCGCGACTATGTGGCGGTCGAAGGGATCGTCCACTCCCTGCCGGTGCTGGCGCCGACGCCGAATGACGCAAAGTCCTGGGTCGATACCGCCGCCGCGCAGAACCTCAATCTGCAGGCCAGTTACTATGCGGTGAACGCGGCCGAGGAAACCTTGCGCCAGCGCAAGGCCGGCCATGCGCCGACTCTGGATGCAGTGGCCAGCTACCAGAAGGGTGACAACGACAGCCTTGGGTTCACCAACTCCGGTTCGCCGCTATCGCCCGGTTACAGCGGCGACGTGTCGCAGCGTTCCATTGGCCTGCAGCTGAATATCCCGTTGTACAGCGGTGGCCTGACCAGCTCGCAGGTGCGCGAGGCCTACCAGCGTCTGGGGCAGACCGAGCAACTGCGTGAGAGCCTGCGTCGTCAGGTGGTGCAGAACACCCGTAACCTGTTCCGCGCGGTGAACACCGATGTGGAAACCGTGCAAGCGCGTCGCCAGTCGATCATTTCCAACCAGAGCGCGCTGGAGGCCACCGAAATCGGTTACCAGGTCGGCACGCGCAATATCGTCGACGTGCTCGATGCCCAGCGCCAGTTGTACAGCGCCGTGCGCAACTACAACGACGCGCGCTACGACTACATCCTCAACAACCTGCGCCTGAAGCAGGCGGCCGGCACCCTCAGCCCGGCTGATCTGGAAGCGCTGGGCAGCTTCCTCAAACCGGACTATAACCCGGACAAGGACTTTCTGCCGCCGGATCTGGCCTCGGCCGCCGAAGAACGCCTGAAGAACAATCAGGATTTCTGAGGCGTTTGCAGCGACGAAAAGCCCGGCACGAGTCGGTTTTTTCGTGGCCTACCATCCCTGACGGCCACCCTTCGGGCCGTTGGTGGCGCCGACGTCAAAAATCGCTCCCGGCGATTTTTTGTTGGCTATACCAACTGCCTGTTGCGGCCGTTAGCAGGCCATGTCGCAGCACCTGAGGGCACCTGCGAATACATGCAGGAGCCCCGCCTCGGGGCGAAACAACTGCAGCCATTGCACACAGTCGGCGGTGTGCGCAGCATTCGCCGCGGGGCGCGGCTCCTACGAAAAACATCGACACCGACCAACACAGTATTGGGACAGAGCCTTTTGGTTGCGCAGGTCGGGACGCGCTACAGACGACGTCCCGCCAGTAGCCTTTCCAGCCCCACCAGCAAACGTTCCAGAGCGCCTTGGTTGGCCTTGAGCACGTCCAGGCCTGCCTCGCTCATACGTCTTATCTCACCGGGGGCATTGAGCAGAGTCGCAACCCTGTCAGCCAGTTGCTCGGAGCCGTCAACTTCGCTCAAGGCTCCGGCGTCACGCAGTTGCGCGGCGATCTCGAGGAAGTTGAACAGGTGCGGGCCGCTTAGAACCGGCTTGCCCAGTGCCGCCGGCTCCAGCAGGTTGTGCCCGCCGTTTGCCACCAGGCTGCCGCCGACGAAGGCGATATCCGCCAGCGCGTAGAGAAATAACAGTTCGCCCATGGTGTCGCCAAGCAGTATCTGGTCGGCGTCCTGTACTGCTGCGCCAGTGGAGCGTCGGCGTGTCGCCAGGCCCTGGCTCAGGCACAGTTCATACACCGAATTGAAGCGCTCGGGGTGGCGCGGCACCAGGATCAGCAGCGCGTTGGGCTGAGTGACCAGCAACTGACGATGGGCGGCGAGAACGATCTCGTCTTCACCTGCGTGCGTGCTGGCGGCAATCCACACCGGGCGCTGCTCGGCATGCCAGTGGTGACGCAATTCGGCTGCGCGCTGCGGCAGTTCTGCGTCGATCTTCAAATCGAACTTGATCGAGCCGGTGACTTCGACGCAGTCCGTGCGGGCGCCGAGTTCGGCAAAGCGTTGTGCCTCGGCCTGGGTCTGCACGGCGATCAGCGACAGTTCGGCGAGCATCGGTGCGGTGAGTTTGCCAAAGCGCGCATAGCCACGCGCGGAACGTTCGGACAGACGCGCATTGGCCAGTGCCACCGGGATGCCGCGTTTGGCGCACTGGTGAATGTGGTTTGGCCACAGCTCGGTTTCCATCACCACGGCCAGACGCGGTCGCGCGCGATCGAGAAAACGCGCAGCGGCCCAGGGCAGGTCATAAGGCAGGTAGCAGTGCTGCACGCTGTCGCCGAACAGGGCCTGGATGCGTTCGGAGCCGGTCGGGGTCATGCAGGTCACGGTGATTGGCAGTTCGGGATGGCGCGCCTGCAGAGCGCGGATCATCGGCGCGGCGGCAATGCTTTCACCTACGGAGACGGCGTGGACCCAGATGCCGCCGGGCTGCATCACCGGCAGGGCGAAGGAAAAGCGTTCCTTGATACGACGGGCGTAAGCAGGCGCCTTGCGTGCCCGCAGCGCCAGGCGCAGGGCGATCAGGGGCAGAGCCAGGTGCAACAGCAGGGTATAGAAGAGTCTGTTCATGGGCGCGCAGCTTATCGCCGCCAGCCATGCGCTGGAAGGGTAGTCATGTCTGCGGCCGCAACAGTTCGCGCGCCAGGCAGTCGGCCAGCCAGTTGGCCGCGGGGCCGAGCGCACCGTCGCGGCGACAGACCAGCTCCACCACCAGTGGCAAGGGTACCCAGTCGCTGCGCAGTTCCTGGATGAGGCCCTGGTAGGTCGGATATTGCGCCACATGACGGGGCAGCCAGGCCCAGCCCAAGCCGCGAGTTACCAGCTCGGCCATCACGTAGAAACTGTCGGCGCGCCATACCAGCGGACTGATCTGCTCGCCGCCGGGGTAGTGACTGTCCTGCGGCCTCATCAACAATTGGCGGTGTTCGGCGAGGTCGCGGCGTTCCACACTGTCGAGTTTGGCCAGTGGATGTTGCGGGCTGCATACCGTGACCATTTCGATGGTGCCCAGGCGCTGGCTCTCCAGCTCGCCGGGCATCTGCTCGTGATGAAACAGCAAGCCCAGATCAGCCTGGCGTTGCAACAGCTTGCGCGCTACATCGCCCTGGGCGCCGCTGGCAAGCTGGACCTCTAGCAGGGGGAAGGCTTCGGCTAGTGCCTCCAGACTGGCCAGTACCGGCTGATAGGGCATGGCCTCATCCTGTGCAAGGCGCAGGCGAGCCTCTTGACCAAGGGCCAGACCCAGTGCGCGGCCATCCAGGCGCTGGCACTGCTGCAACACACTGCGCGCTTCTTCCAGCAAAGCGCTACCGGCTTCGGTCAGCCGTGGTTGACGCCCGCTGCTGCGCTCGAACAGTGTCACGCCAAGGTCGTTCTCGAGCAGGGATATGGCTGTGCTAACGGCAGACTGGGCGCGCCCGGTCTGCCGCGCTACTGCAGAAAACGAGCGGCTTTCGGCTGTGCGGACGAATAGATGAAGCTGATCGAGGTTCCAGTTCATGGTCAACCTATATGCATGGCTGATAGGTAATGACTTTATCCCATCGTCGCTTTGCTTAGAATCCTGTGCAGTCTTTCAGGAGTCGCCACCATGCCCGGATACTTCTACCTTGCCATCGCCATCGCCGCCGAAGTGCTCGCCACCACCTCGATGAAGGCCGTCGAGGGGTTCAACAAACCGCTGCCACTGCTGTTGGTGGTGGGCGGCTACGGCATCGCGTTCTGGATGCTGACGCTGGTGGTACGCACCATCCCGGTCGGCATCGCCTATGCCATCTGGGCCGGCCTGGGCATCGTGCTGGTCAGCATTGCCGCTGCCGTCATCTATCAGCAGAAGCCCGATCTGCCGGCCATGCTCGGCATGGCGTTGATCGTCAGCGGCGTGGTGGTGATTCAGTTGTTCTCCCAGTCGACCGGGCATTGATCGGCCGACGGGCGCGAGGCTTGGCGGGTTATACTGCGCGCCCGATTTTCGCCGAGGCCCGTTCATGTCCCAGTCTCTCAGCACCGATGTCCTGATCGTCGGCGGTGGTGTCGCCGGCCTCTGGCTCAATGCACGTCTGCGCCGTCAGGGATTTGCCACCGTGCTGGTCGAGTCTGCCGAGCTGGGCGGCGGGCAGAGCCTGAAGTCGCAGGGCATCATTCATGGTGGTGCCAAGTACGCCTTGCACGGCGCGCTGACCGGCGCCTCCGAAGCCATCGCCGACATGCCACGGCGTTGGCGCGAGGCGCTGGCCGGTAATGGCGAAGTGGATCTGTCTGGTGTACGTGTGCTTTCCGATGCCCATTATCTGTGGTCGCCGGGTACCCTGGCTGGCAATCTGACCAGTTTCTTCGCCAGCAAGGCGGTGCGCGGCCGGGTCGACCAGGTCAAGGGCGAGCAACTGCCGCCAGCGCTGCAGCATCCCAAGTTCAAGGGCAAGGTCTATCGACTCGCCGAGCTGGTACTCGATGTCCCCAGCCTGATCACCCGCTTGAGCGAACTGGCGGGCGATGGCCTGTTGGCTGCCGAGCGGATCGAGCCGTTGCGAGACAATGGCGAGCTGCGCGGGCTGATCGTCGATGGTCGGGAGATTCGTGCTCAGCGTGTGGTGTTTAGCGCGGGGGCCGGCAATGCCGAGCTGCTCGCTGCCCTCGGCATCGAGCAGCCGGCGCAGCAACTGCGGCCGCTGCATATGGTGCTGGCCAAGGGGCCGGCGCTGAAGCCGCTGTATGCCCATTGCCTGGGCGGCGGGCCTAAACCTCGCGTGACCGTCACCACTCATCCTGCGGCCGATGGCCAATGGGTCTGGTATCTCGGCGGTGACCTGGCTGAGGCCGACGGCGTGGCACGCGGAGAAAACGAACAGATTCAGGTGGCACAAAAGGAGATGGCGGCGTTGCTGCCCTGGGTCGATCAGAGTCAGACGCGCTGGGCTACCCTGCGTGTGGACCGTGCCGAACCCGCGCAATCGGGGTTGGTGCGTCCGGACAACGCCTTTCTTGCCGAGCAGCAGAATCTGCTGGTCGGTTGGCCGACCAAGCTGGCGCTGGCGCCGGATTTCGCCGACCGCGTACTGGCGACCTTGCAGCGTGACAAGGTGGTGCCGGCCAGTCATGCGCCGCTGCCCGAGTTGCCGCGTCCGGCGCTGGGGCAACCTGTCTGGGAGGCGCTGTTGCCATGATCAGCACCCTGCACGATCTGCATCGCCCGCTGGGTTCCACCGGTCTGCGGGTTTCGCCGCTGGGCCTTGGCACCGTCAAGTTGGGCCGCGATCAGGGCGTGAAGTACCCCAATGGTTTCACCATCCCTGATGATGCTCAGGCTACGGCCCTGTTGCGTCAGGCGCGTGAGCTGGGCATCAACCTGATCGATACCGCGCCGGCCTATGGCATCAGTGAACAGCGTCTCGGCCCGCTGCTGCGCGGCCAGCGTGACGAGTGGGTGATCGTCAGCAAGGCTGGCGAGGAGTTCGAGCAGGGGCGGTCGCATTTCGACTTCTCTGCCGCGCATACCCGCCTGTCGGTGGAGCGCAGCCTCAAACGCCTGGAGACCGATCGTATCGATCTGCTGCTGGTGCATTCCGACGGTAACGACCTGGCGGTGCTGCGTGACACGGGGGTGTACGAAACCCTGGCGGCGCTCAAGCGCGAAGGCAAGATCCTCGGCTACGGGATTTCCGGCAAGACCGTCGAGGGCGGTCTGCTGGCGCTGGAAGAGGGGGACTGCGCCATGGTCACCTACAACCTGAGCGAGCAGGGCGAAAAACCGGTACTGGACTACGCTGCCAGTCACGCCAAGGGCATTCTGATCAAGAAGGCGCTGGCCAGCGGGCATGCTTGCCTGGCCGACGGTGTCGACCCGGTGCGTGCCAGTTTCGAGCTGATCTTCGCTCATCCAGGCGTCAGCAGCGCCATCGTCGGCACCATTACACCTGCGCATCTGACGGCCAACGTAGCCACCGTCGCGGCAGTATTGCGCGACATGCGCTGAGGCCCCGGTCACGTCCCCTTACAGGCCGGGCTTGTATTGAACGGTTGGCTTGGGGCAGCCTTGAGCGGTTTTCGTTTCACCCTGATCCTCGCGCGAATGCCGGTGTAACTGCCGGCTTCACGCCCAGTCGGAACAAGGAGTCGAGATGTCGCGTACGCTGATCCGCAAGGACCCGAGTAACTTCAAAACGCTGCCGTTGTTCGTCGAGGCCAGTGCTGATGGGCTGCGCTACCAGAGCCTGGGCCAGCCACTGAATTTTCAGCAGATGCTCGAACGGCGCCGGCCGGTCGAGGTGGTGGACAGTTCGCGTTTTTCCGTGGAGCTGGCCAATCTCGGTGTATCGGTGCGCCTGACTCTGCGTCTGCATGGTCGCGATTACTGGCTGCTGGTGCGTCAGCGGCGCCCGGACCGCGGTGATACGGTGCTCAAGTTGATCTCTGGCTATGTGCCGGCGCATGAGCTGAATTTGCCGTTGCTCACCGCTATTCAGGAAGTGGCGGAGGAGTGCCTGCTCGAGACTGCCGATGGCTGGCTGGGCGGACGTTTCGCCGACACCTGGTTGCCGACACCCTATCAGGGGGCGCTGCGTTACCGTGAGGCCAGCCACTTTCGTCTCAGCCCACTTTCCGGTGCGGCGCGTCCCGTACAGTGCGGCAACCTAACGCTGCTCGAGCGACCGCGAGCTTATGTGCACCTGCCAACCGCATCCTTGCAGCTGGTCTATGACTTGAGCCTGGAACTGCCGCGCGATGCCAGGCAGTTGAGCCTGTTCCATGTCGACGAGTGTCTGGAGGAGGGGCGTCTGGTGGCGCGTCTGGAGCGTCGGCGGCCGGATATCTACCTGCTTGCCCTGCATCGGGGGGCGCCCAGTGGTGGCCTGTTCACCTTGCGCAAAGGTGAGCTGCAGGCAGCGAGCACACGCGGTCTGTGGCTGTCCGAGAGTTTCGCCGAGCAGGATGGCTGGCTGGTGCGTGATGAGCGAGTCCGCTGGAAGGACTGGCTGCTGCGCTACGGTGTGCGAGCGCCACAGCGTCGCTCATTGGTGGGGGCGTAGGGCCTGTTGCCGTCACACTCGCGCTTTGCGATGAAATGGGAGCAGACCCTGGAGGGCGGTCAGTGCGCCCGGCTTTCGTGCATGCGCGTCAGTTGCCGTTCCAGCAGTGCCGGGTAAGGGTCGAGCAGGCGTTCCACGCAGCTGGCACCCTCCGGGCTGGCGATCGGACGAATGCGAGCACGCTGGCGGGCCAGCGTATCCTGTGCGACACGCTGTTCGACCAAGAGCAGGTTGCGGCTGTGTTGCGACAGGGCGAGCGCGTCCATGGCGCTGTCGCTGAGCAGCAGCTCGGCCTGGTCGAGCTCTTCCAGGTCGTTGCCCAGGGTCAGACCCAATTGCAACTGCAGAGTGATGCCGCTGTCGGCGACCTCGATCTGCAGGGCGTGGCCGAGTGCGCGCATCAGTTCGCCGCAGCAAATGGCGTGGGTCAGGTAGTCCTCGTCGCATTCACGCTCGTGAAACAGCATCAGGCTGCTGCCGTCCTTGAGGGTGTGCAGTTGCCCCTGATACAGCGCGGCAGCCTGTTCCAGGCAGCCCCGGTAGCGTTCCAGCAGGTCGAGCAGGCGCGTGCGTGGCAGGCGTCGCAGTTGTTCCTGGGCGCCAAGCTGGATGGCCAGAACGGCGCTGGCTTGCGCCGAGCGCGGCGACTGGGTGGGCGTAGCGGGCGCGCTGTCGGCTGCCTCGTCCCGCAAGTCAGCGAAGGGATCGTCGGGCTCGATCGAGTCGGGCCAGGGCTTGAGCGCCTCGTCGCTGTCATCATCTAGAGTGACTGCGTCGACGCGGCGCTCGGCTGCGTTGTCGTCTTCCTCTGCGAGGCTGACCTCGTCGTCTAGCTCCTGTGGATAGTCTTCTTCGTCGAGCAGGGCTTCGTCTTCCAGTTCCTCTGCTTCGGGTTCCGGCTTTTCCGGCACCAGGCGAGCCTGAAGTTGCCGAGCCAGATCACCGATCTCGTCATTGCGTCCGGCGCCCGGTGCCGGGTCATCCGGATCACGCAGCCAGAGCCGTAGCTGCAGCAGCGGTGTTGAAATATGGCGGCCGAGGCGCATGCTCAGCGACAGGGTCAGGGCCAGCAGGATCAGGCTGAGAATGCCCATGCTCTGCAGGCTGATGGTCATCGGCTGTTGGAACTGACGCATGTCCAGGCTGATACGCAGTTGCCCGGCGATCACCTCCTGAAAGGTGATTTGCGTGGAGTACAGGCCGTCGCTCTCGCCCAGCATGCTACGTGTAGGGCGTGCGCCCGCTTCGGCGAGGATGCGATTGTCCACGCTGTAGATGGCCGCATGGGCGACCAGCGGATTCTTCGCCAGATTGTTGAGCAATACATTGAGGCTGAGGATGTCGTTGGACACCAGCAGCTCGGTGGCCGAGGCGGCTGTCTGAGTGATCATCGCCTGGCCCAGGGCATCGGCCTGCTGCTGCATGGCCTGCTTGAACTGCATGCCCATGACCCAGGCGTAGATGAGCATGGCCAGGGCCACCAGCAACAGGCTGTGGCTGGCAATGCGCAGCACCAGAGGCACCCGCCGCTGGCGCAGCGCGTGGAAGATCATGATGAAGAAGTTGTCGGGCTTGACGGGCGCGGGCCGGTTCACAGAGCTCGGCTCTTGTCGACTGAAGATGCCGCGCAGTATAGCGAGCGGTCTGGGGCGGGCAAAGCGCATGGCTGCCCGGATCGTGGGGAAACTGGGTAGAATGTGCGCCTTTTCGTCGGGCGGTGGTCAATTCGCCGCCTGTCTGCCTCAATCGTTTGCCTTGGAGGGTGCGTCTTGCGCGAAATCGTCCTGATCAATATCACCGGCGAGGATCGCCCCGGGCTCACCGCCGCCATCACCGGCGTACTGGCGCAAGGCGGGGTCAATATCCTCGATATCGGCCAGGCGGTGATCCACGACACCCTGTCGTTCGGCATCCTTATCGAAATTCCGGATAACGGGCGTTCTCAAGCCGTACTCAAGGATCTGCTGTTCACCGCGTACGAGCTTGATCAGCAGGTGCGTTTCACTCCGGTTTCCGAAGAAGACTATCTGCAGTGGGTCGGTGGTCAGGGCAAGGCCCGGCATATCGTCACCCTGTTGACGCGCAAGGTCACTGCCGAGCAGTTGCAGCGGGTCAGCGCGATCACCGCCAAGTACGGACTGAATATCGACCATATCGACCGCCTTTCCGGGCGCATGCCGTTGGACATGCCCGCTGAGCAGGGCAAGGGCTGCATCGAGTTCTCCGTGCGCGGCGAGCCCGCCGACCCGGTAGCGCTGCGCGCCGAGTTCCTCAGTGTGGCGCAGGAGCTGAATGTCGATATCGCCTTCCAGCGCGATTCGGTGTTCCGTCGTAACCGCCGTCTGGCGGTGTTCGACATGGACTCCACGCTGATCGAGGCCGAGGTCATCGACGAACTGGCCAAGGCGGCCGGGGTAGGTGAGCAGGTTGCCGAAATCACCGAGCGTGCCATGCGTGGCGAGCTGGATTTCCGCGCCAGCTTCAAGGAGCGCCTGGGGTTGCTCCAGGGTTTGTCCGAGGATGTGCTGGAAGAGATCGGCGCCTCGTTGCGCCTGACCGAAGGTGCCGAAGTGCTGTTTGCCGAGCTCAAACGCCTGGGCTACAAGACGGCGATTCTCTCCGGTGGTTTCACCTATTTCGCCAAGCAGTTGCAAGCCAAGCTGGGCATTGACTACGTGTTCGCCAACGAACTGCAGATCGAGAATGGCAAGGTCACCGGCGTTGCGGTTGAGCCCATCGTCGATGCTCAGCGCAAGGCGGACTTGCTGCGCGAATTGGCACAGAAGGAAGGTCTGCAGCTGGAGCAGACCATTGCTGTGGGCGATGGCGCCAACGACTTGCCGATGCTGGGACTGGCTGGTCTGGGTGTGGCTTTCCGGGCCAAACCGCTGGTCAAACAGTCGGCCAAACAGGCGATTTCCACGCTTGGCCTGGACGGCATCCTCTATCTGCTGGGCTTCCGCGACCGTGAGGGGCAGGACTGAGCTGCAGCCAGACAAACGAAAAAGCCGCCGTTGAAGGCGGCTTTTTCGTTTCTGCTGGTTTACTCGTCGCCGGCTGAGAAGTCGTAATCCATCGACTGACTCGGACCCTGCAGGTAATAACCCTGGATGAAGTTGACCCCGGCCTGCCACAAGGTGGCCAGGACGCTGGCGCTCTCGACGAAGGGCACGATGGTCAGCTTGGCCTGAGCGTGCAGGCTGCTGAGCAGCGTCTTGAGGGCTTCCTGATTATCGGCATTGCTCAGGTCCTGGGAGAAGGAACCGTCGACTTTGACGAAGTCCACCTGCAGATGCTTGAGCGTATTGAACGGGTTCAGTGCGCAGCCGAACTGGCTCAGGGCGACCTTGCAGTGCAGCTCCGCGAGTCCGTGGGTCAGCGCCTTGGCCTGCTTCAGGTAGGCGATCGCGTCAGGTTCGCTGAACTGGAACACCAGTGAGTCGGATGGTAGCCGGGCTGCTTTGAGGGCCACGCTGAGCCAGGGCAGCAAGGTCTGATCCTGCAGGCTGGAGCTGGAGAGGTGCACGAACAGGCGGGTGTTGTGGCCTTTCGAGCGGTGATCGGCGAGCAATTTGATCGAGTTGAGGATCACCCAGCGGTCGATCTTCTCACCCAGCCCGGCGTCCTTGGCCGCGGCGAGGAACTGCGCTGGCGGTACTTCTTCACCTTGCGGGTTGAGCAGGCGCAAGAGCACCTCGTAGTGCTCGTGAGCATCGCCGCGCAGGCTGATGATCGGCTGGAACAGCAGACGGAAGCTGTTGTTCTCCAGTGCCTGTTGCACCATCGCCAGGAGGTTGCCGCGGTTGGCGGCGGCAGCCAGTTCGGCGGCAGGGTTGAACAGTTTGATGGCGTTGCCATCGGTCAACTCGTCTGCGCAGCGGTGAGCGCGATCGATGACTTCCTGGGCCTTGGCGGTCTTCTCGCTGAGACCGGCCACGCCGATGGAAAGCGTGGTCTGGGCGGTGCGACCGCTGATCTCGAACAGATGGCCCTCGACCTTTTTCAGCAGGGCGCTCAGGTTGGCTTCACATTGCTCGGGTGTCTGGCCAGGAAGAAGCGCGGTGAATACGTCGTCGCCAAAGCGAGCCAGCTGAGTCTCCGCCGGAAAATGTGCGCGCAGCAGGCCCGCCAGATCAGTCAACAGCAGGTCGATGCCGGCCAGACCGATATCACCTTGCATGCCGGCATAACGGTCCACGCGAATGTAGGCCAAAGTCGAAGGTTGGCCGGTACCGACAGCTCGTTCAGCGGCGCCGTCCATCAGTTCGATGAAGTGGTTGCGGTTGAACAGGCCGGTGACCAGATCCTGGCTACTGATCTCGCGCAGCTTTTCTTCCAGTTCGGCATTGGAGGTTTCCGCGCGAATGACCACCTGAATGCAGGGTTCGCCATCATAGGTCGCAGGGGAGAAACTCATCTGTGCGGCGAAGCTGCTGCCGTCGGCGCGGATACCCTGGCAACTCAGCTCGGCATCGCCCTCGGTGCTGTGATAGTTCTTCAGGAAATCCTTGAACGCACTCTGATCGGCGCTGGCAATCAGGTCGATCATCGGCATGCCTTCGAGCTCTTCACCGTCCTCGTAGCGGAACAGCTCCAGATACGCCCGGTTGGCATAGATGTGCATGCCATCGTGGACATAGGTGATGGCGTCTACCGAGCTTTCCAGCAGGAGCTGGCAGCGCTTCTCCGCTTCGCGCAGGGCCACTTCGGCGGCGCGGCGGGCGCGGCGTTCCTCGAGATTGGCCAGCTCGCGCTTGGCCACCAGGACCAGGCGTTCATCTTCACCCTGCGGCAGGGCGTCCTGAGCGCCGAACAGCAGGGCTTCGGTGATGACCTCGGAGTCGTTGCCGTCGACCAACTGCAGCACCGGGATGTCCTTGGCCTGGCGGCGGATGGCGCCTATCGCTTCGCCAGGATCGAGATGCTCGCTGCTAGGTGCGCTGATCAGCAGGTCCCAGGTGTGTTGCAGGGCTTCTGCGAGGTCTTCGCTGGAAGTCAGGCGATGGACGCGGGTGGCGTGTCCGGCATTGCGGAACAGACTGACCAGGCGCTCGGCTTCGTTCTGCGAATCCTCGAGAATCAGCAGGCGGATGGTTTTTTTTTCGATGGCCATAGAGGGGTCAATACCGCGCCGAACGGGCGCGAAAAGGCGACAAATGGTGAGTTGGTCGGAGCCTACAGCGACTTCCAGAGCGAGTCAAAATCTTCCTCCCCGGCAGGCTTCTGGCTTTGCGAGGCTGTGACCGGTGTCCCGGCAGTGCTTTCTTCTTCGCCGACGCGGCGGTACTCGAACTGGCTGAAACTGCCGGTGCTGACCTGTTTGCGCGTCAGCACTGCACGATGTTCTTCGCCTTGGTCGTTGATCAGCACCTTGCTGCCTTCCTGGAAGGGTAGGCGCGGCGTGATCAGGCTGGCAGGGCGCGAGATGGCGCTGATTTCCGGCAGCAGCAGCGCCCGCAGGTACTGGCTGTTCTGCTCGGACTTGCGTACCAGTTGCAGGCCGCAAGGACGGGCATGGGGGGCGATCAGCTCGATGCCCATTTGCGTGCCGCCGCCGCGAACCTGGCGAATCCAGCGCACGATGGCCACACTCCAGCCTTGGCTGGGACTGTCTTGAACACCCAGCAACTCGCCGGCTTGCAACTGGCTGGGGACGTCCTTTGGCCAGGACAGGCAGTAGCCACCGGGGCTGTGATTGACGATGACCAGTGGGAAGGTTGGATAGCTTTCGCCGCTGCTTTCAGGTTGTGCCTGCTCACCGGGCGTTGCCTTGGTGTACTGGATCTCTTCGAAGTGAATTTCATCCGCTGCGTTGCGCTGGGCGTCGAAGGCATTGGACCAGACATCCGGCTCGCCGGTGGAGGGTTTGAATACCGCGGTGCCGAGCTCCACAGGGCGCTTGAGCACCTCTGCGAAGGAGCGCTGTCCGGAGAGAAAGAAGTGCAGTGCGGTCATGCCGATGCACAGCGTCAGATTGCCCTGGCCCGGTGTGCGCTGGAAGGTACGCTCGGCGATATCTCCCCAGGCTGCGGCAACGTGCTGCAGCAAGTCCAGGCTGACGCCTTCGGGAATCGACAGGCGCGACTTGCCGCGCTCCTCTTCCGAGAGTTCAAGATATTCCTTGATGGCTTCGACCAGCGGTTGCGTATCGATGCCCAGCAGATTGTGCAGCTCGCCACTCTGGTAGAGCGATTTGTAGCGGGGGGGGCCATCGACCTGAGGGGCGAGGACGAAGAGGCTTCCCGGCTGGTCTCCAGGCTGCAACTTGACCAGGGCGCTCCAGGGTTCGAGGGCTTCGGCCAGGCGTGCGATACCGTTCTGACGCATCTGGTTGGTCCGTGCGCAGCCCAGTAGCAGCGCTGTCACGTACGTTTGTTCCGTACTCAGGCCTTGAGTGTGGCGCGCCAGCGGGTCACGGATGACCTGGCGATGCAGGCGTTGTTCGAAGGCGATCTGATAGAGCTGATGCAGTTCGAGCCACAGACCTTCCGGCACAGGGCAGTACAGTTGGCTGGCGCGAATCAGCGGGCTGCACAAGCTGTGGCTGGCACGTTGCAGGGCAACGGCGAGCAGTTGATCGCGATCCTTGCCGGTGCGCGCAATGACACGGGAAATGATCAGTTTGTAGCCGACGGCCAGGTGGTTCTGCAGGGCCTGGCACAGGTTGGCGACCTTGCGCGGGCGTTCGTCGAGGACGATGGCCTGGTTGAGAAAGTGGCGTTCCAGATGCTGGCATACGAAGCTGACCTCCGGGCGCAACATTTCCAGCAATTGCAGACGATTGTCCGAAGGCGTGAGGAGTTGATTGAGTTCCACCAGGCTCTGA
Organism: Pseudomonas pichavaramensis; assembly: GCF_050473265.1. Lineage (NCBI taxonomy): Bacteria > Pseudomonadati > Pseudomonadota > Gammaproteobacteria > Pseudomonadales > Pseudomonadaceae > Pseudomonas > Pseudomonas pichavaramensis. The sequence goes on from NZ_JBJKFJ010000001.1 coordinate 336,647, forward strand.
TACAGCTGGCGCGCGGTTTCACCGATGTTCGCTTTGGGCAGGGCGGCAATCCAGCGCTTGAGGTCGCGGGGGGTGCCGTCGCAGAAGCTGAGGCTTTGCTTGCTCGGTGTTGGGACGCGTAACAGCTGAAGGTGGGGACTCTGTCTATCCATCGAACTCGGATACTCCGGCCACACGATGACACGCGGCTCTAGTAATAGTCTTTCGAACTCTAGCAGCATCTGGCTGCGCTGGCAGCCCGTCCTCAGGTTCGGGTAGCCAGCGCAGCCTACGGATTTATGACCAAGTGGTCGATATGCAGGTTCAGTTTGTCAGCACTTCAGTGCTGAGCATTTCCCAGCAACTGCCCCATACGTACCGTGCTGCCGGCACCCAGCTCTTCGGCCCATTTCACCTGCTCCGGTCCGAACAGCACGATAGCGGTGGAACCCAGTTTGAAACGGCCCATTTCGGCGCCCTTGGCCAGTTCGATCGGTGCGCGTGCTGCTGCATCGTAGCGAGTGCTTTTCAGCTCGCGCTTGGGTGGGGTGATCAGGCCGGCCCAGACGGTCTCGACGCTGGCGACGATCATGGCGCCGACCAAGACTACGGCCATGGGCCCGCGCTCGGTGTCGAACAGGCAAACCACCCGCTCGTTGCGGGCAAACAGCTCAGGTACGTTCTCTGCCGTGGTCTGGTTGACCGAGAACAGGCGTCCAGGGACATAGACCATTTCCTTCAGTGTGCCGCCCAGCGGCATATGGACGCGGTGGTAGTCCTTCGGCGACAGGTACACAGTGGCGAACTGACCGCCCATGAAGGGCGCGGCACGTTCGCTGTCGCCGCCCAGCAGTTCTACTGCGCTGAAGCTGTGGCCCTTGGCCTGGAAGATGCGACCGTGTTCGATGGTGCCGAGTTGACTGATCGCCCCATCGGCCGGGCTGAGGATGGCGCCCGGTGTTTCATCCAGCGGACGTGCGCCTTCTTTCAGTGCGCGAGTGAAAAACGCATTGAAGTGCTCGAACGCGCGCAGGTCTTCTACCTGTGCTTCGCTCATGTTGACCTGATACTGCTTGGCGAACCAGGCAATCAGAGGGTTCTTCAGCCAGCTGATGCGGCACTCGGCGACATAACCGATCAGGCGCGACAGCAAGTGGTGGGGCAGCAGGTACTGGCTGAGAATGAAGAGGCGTTGTTTCATCGTGTTTCCTTGGCAGCGGAGCCAGCCGGCATGGTCAGGCCCGCTGGCAATAAGTGGGTTTCGGGCTCAGCGTTCTATGGGCGTGTCGGACAGATTGCCCCACTCTGACCAGGAGCCGGCATAAGCCTTGATCCGGGGATAGCCCAAGGCTTTGGCCACAACGTAGGAAAAGCCGGAGCGGCGGTGGGTCTGGCAGTGGGTGATCACTTCCTTGTCCGGGGTGATGCCCAGCTCCTGCAGAACCGTGGCGATATCCGTGCGAATGCGCATGCCGCGTTGCGGATCCATGCCGGCAGTCCATTCGAAGTGCGTGGCGCCGGGAATGTGCCCGCCGCGTGCTGAACTCAGTTTCTCGCCACGGTACTCATCCGCACCGCGCACGTCCCAGATCGCCAGGTCGTCAGCGCCCAGGCGCGATTGCAGGTATTCGCGAGAGGCGGTGGGGGCGTCGCTCAGCGTCAGTGATACCTGAGTGCGGACGGTTTCAGGTGTTTCCTGGTCCAGAGGCAGCCCGTCATCGACCCAGGCTTGCAGCCCGCCGTTGAGAAAGTGATAGCGCTGGTGGCCGATCACGTCGAGCAACCAGATGAAGCGCCCGGCCCAGGGGCCGCCTTCGTCGTCGTAGACCACGTAGATGGCATCCGGACGATGGCCGATATCGGCGAACAGCGCTTCGAGTTGCGCCCGCTCGGGCAGCAGACCAGGTGCAGGTGGCTGGCCCAGTTGCGTGCGCTTGGCATCGACCCAGCGTGCACGCGGGATATGGCCTGTGGCATAACGCGCCGCGCTGCTGAGATCGAGCAGGATCAGTTCGGGAGCATCCAGGCGCTCGGCCAGTTCGGCGGGTTCGAGCACCAGCGGCAGGTTGTCGAAGGCGGACATCGCGGCCTCCTCATATGAAAAGAGGTCGATTGTAGCGGAAACCACGTGTTTCAGCGCCCGCGGCGGGCAAAGCTGCTCAGCGCACGCTCGATGCACTGTATGGTCTTGGCGAAAGCCTGCAGGCATACGTCATTGAGCGGCTGGCCGCCCTGGTCGGCGACCACCAGCATGACCACGCGGCCGTTGCTGGCCAGCGAGCGCAGCAGCAGGTGCTCGCTGGGGAACAGGGCCTTGAGATGGCCCGGCAGCAGCGCGGAGAATTTGGCGACGTTACTCGGCGTCAGGCGCAGTTGGCCAGGTTCGCTTAGCAGGCGCCGCAGTACCTGGCTTTGTGCCGGGTCGAGGCTGAGTGATGCCGCGCTGGGGTCGAGTCCCGCCTGTTGCTGGGTTTGCAGGCGGCTGTGCTGGCGGTCGGCAAGTAGCAGCAACACGCGCTTCAGGCCGCAGGCCTGCAGGGCGTCCCGGGCGCAGGCAGTCAGCTGCGGCACATTGGTGAAACTGCTGGGCTCGGCGAGCAGGCGCGCGCATAGCTGGCGCCAGGCGGCAAGGTCATCACGTTTTGGTGGTGGGGTCACGTTAACCGCCGGCTTCAGGCGGTGGGCGTCCCAGGGCCATATCAGCGCCTGCGCCGGATGCCACAGAGCGTTGTCATGAATCAATCGGGCGCTGCTAACGGCATGCTGATGGACTTCCTGCTGCAGCTCGCTCAGGGGAACCTGCAGGTAGAGCCCGGTCAACAGTTGCCAGCGCAAGGTGTGCGGAGTGTCCCAGGCGTGATGGGCGGAGACCGCCAGACCGTTGGCGAGCAATACGCAGTTGCTGGGCTGGGTCAGCCAGTGGCGCAGCGGGATGTCCGCGTCGAGCAGTTGCTGCTGATGCAGTGGATGTTCATTGTCGCGAGCGATGTGCAGTGCCTTGACCAGTTGGCGACGGTCACGCTCGAGCAGGCGGTAGCCGCGCACTATCCACTCAGGCAGACGCCAGCGCTCGGCCAGTTTCACGCACAGCTGGATAAGGGAACCCCCCAGCAGCTCCTTTTCGACCATTTGCGGGCGTTCGCCCTTGAGCAGTACCCGCTGCTCCCAAGCCTCGAACAGGTGTGGATGGGCGCATAGCAGCGGCCACAGCGGAGCGAGAAACAGTAGGCTGCAGCCGTGCAGCTCATTCCACAGGCGGGCCAGGCGCGCGCCGAACAGGCCACGAGCTTGTTGGCTCGCATGCTGGCTGATCAGCAGGATCTGGCGAAATGCCAGGGGGATTTCGCTTTCCGGTAAGGCGGGGGCCTGGTTGAGCAAGGCTTCGCAACGTGTCAGTCCGAGCCGTGATAGGGCGGTTTCGACGCTCTCCGCCGGCTCGCTCAGGCTGTTGCCCGACTGGTTGGCCTCGCGCAGAACCTGCAGCGCGAACGAGGGGCTCGACTCTATGGCTTCGGCAATTTCACGCCAGGTACGGCGGCTGTCGCCCAGCACGCGACGCAAGCGCAGATGTTGCTGCTGCTCGATGGGTAACGGCAATCTGGCCAGGTGTTGCGACCAGGCGTCCAGAGTGCGTGGCAGAGGCTTTGGCGTCGACATGTGGGTTGAGCCGAGCTGGCTTTTGACCTTAACTGGCTATAGTCTGGCGCATAAGTTCCGATAATTAGAAGGGTTGTTTTAAACAACCCATCCTCTTGGCTCTACAAGCGTTCCTTTATGGCAAAAATCATAGGCATCATCGTCGTTTTTGGCTGCGTGTTCGGTGGGTTCGTGCTTTCGGGCGGACAACTGATGGCATTGGTCCACCCGTTCGAGGTCATGATTATCGGTGGTGCGGCGCTGGGGGCGTTTCTGCAGGCCAACCCCGGCAGCATGTTCATGACGGTGTTCAAGAAGTCGCTGAGCATGTTCGGCTCGCGCTTCACTCACACCTACTACCTGGAAGTGCTCAAGCTGCTCTACGAGATTCTCAACAAGAGCCGGCGTGAGGGCATGATGGCGATCGAGGCGGATGTCGAAGATCCGAATGCCAGCCCGATCTTCAGTAAATATCCTGCGGTGCTGAAAGATGCTCGCATGACCGCTTTCATCTGTGATTACCTGCGTATCATGTCGTCCGGCAACATGGCGCCTCATGAGCTCGAAGGTTTGTTCGACATGGAGCTTGCGAGCCTCAAGGAGGAGGTGGAGCACCCGGCGCATGCCGTCGCCAAGGTCGCTGACGGCATGCCGGCCATGGGGATCGTCGCTGCGGTGCTGGGTATCGTGATCACCATGTCGATTCTCGCCGAGGCGGATAACGCACAGATCGGTGAGAAAGTCGGTACTGCGCTGGTCGGTACGTTCCTCGGCATCCTGGCCTCCTACGGTTTCTTCGGCCCGTTGTCCGGTGCGCTCGAGCATGACGCCAAGGAAGAGCTGAACCTCTACGAAGCGATCAAGGCGACGCTGGTCGCATCGGCTTCGGGTATGCCGCCGACCCTGGCTGTCGAGTTCGGCCGCAAGGTGCTGTTCCCTGCGCACCGGCCGAGCTTCAGTGAGCTCGAACAGGCCATGCGCGGTAACTGAACCGGATAGCTGACGCATGGAAAACAACCAACCCATCATCGTCAAACGGGTCAAGAAGACCGCTGGCGGCCACCATGGTGGCGCGTGGAAGATCGCCTTCGCCGACTTCGCCACTGCCATGATGGCCTTCTTCCTGGTGATGTGGCTGATGTCGTCGGCCACTCCTGAGCAGAAAAAAGCCATTTCCGGCTACTTTCAGGACCCTGTCGGTTTCACCGAAAGCGCCAGTCCCTACGCCATCGACCTGGGCGGTACGCCGACGCCGGCGCCAGAGCGCACACTCAATCCCGATATCTCCGAAACGCCGGAGAGCCAGCCGGACGAGACGGGTGTCAGCGCGGACCAGATCGAGACCCTGGCCGACAAGATGGAGCAGGAGCGTCTGGAGCTATTGCTGCAGGAACTGCAGAACAAGGTCGAGGAGAATCCCGATCTACAGCGCTTCAAGGATCAGATCCTGTTCGAAATCACCCAGGATGGTTTGCGCATTCAGATCATGGATGCCGAGAATCGGCCGATGTTTGCCCTTGGCAGTGCCGAACTGCAGCCTTACTTCGAAGACATCCTGCTGACCATGGCCGATACCATTCGCGCCGTACCCAACAAGATCAGTGTCAGCGGCCATACCGATGCCAAGCCTTTCGTGGGGCGTGGTGACTTCGGTAACTGGGAGCTGTCCGCCAACCGCGCCAACGCCGCCCGGCGAGCGCTGGTTGCCGGTGGCTACCCGGACGAGCAGGTGGCCCGGGTGGTTGGCTATGCCTCGTCAGCACTGTTCGATCGCGAGGACCCGTTGAACCCGGTCAACCGGCGCATCGATATCGTCGTCCTGACCAAGCGTGCCCAGCGCAACATCGAGGGAGAGCAGGGCGCGGAGCCCGAACCGCAGGACCAGGCCCCTGCGGGTGCCACGCAGGGGCAACCTGCCGAGGCCCTTCCGGCTGATCAGTTGCGAGAGCGATTGAATATCTTCGACAGCGGCAGCGGTCCGCTCGACCAGCTCAACGGTCAATAGTCGTCTTCGGGCAGGCTGGCGAGGATATGTCGATAGCTGGCCATGCGCTGTGGCTGGATGCGACCCTCGTCAAGTGCCTGGAGTAGTGCACAGCCCGGCTCGCGGTCGTGCTTGCAATCACGAAAACGGCAGCGCCCGAGCAGTTCGTGAAACTCGATGAAGCCCGCCTCCACATCATCCCGGCTGACATGGCCCAGGCCGAATTCACGAATGCCGGGGGAATCGATCAGCTGACCGCCTCCGGGGAAATGGAATAGCCGCGCCGTAGTGGTGGTGTGGGTGCCCTTGCCAGTCAGCTCCGATAGCGCGCCCACGCGGGTGTCGATGCCTGGCAGCAGGCTGTTGACCAGTGATGACTTGCCCACCCCGGACTGGCCGACGAAGACGCTGACGTGGCCATCCAGGCGCTTGTTCAATTGCTCCATACCGTCGCCCTGGTGAGCCGAGACCTCCAGCAGTGGATACTCCAGCTGGCGGTAGACCTTGAGCAGTGCATCCAGCGCCACCTGGTTCTGCGCATCGATCAGGTCTGCTTTGTTCAGCAGCAGGAGCGGCCGTATTCCGGCGTGCTCGGCGGCCACCAGGTAGCGGTCGATCAGATTGGCATGGGGTTCGGGTAACGGGGCGAAGACGATGACGATCTGATCGACGTTGGCTGCCACGGGCTTGAGCTGGCCGCGCATGTCCGGGCGACACAGTTCGCTGTCTCGTGGCAGTTGCGCGACGATCACGCCGTCGCCCTGGTTGCCCGGGCGCCAGACTACCTGGTCGCCGGTGACCAGTGCTGGCAGATTGGCGCGCAGGTGGCAGCGAAACACCTGGCCAGCCAGTTCGCCCTGCAAACCTTCGACCTCCACCTGAACGCCGAAGTGGGCGATCACCAGGCCGGTCTGCTCCGGGCCCAGGTCGCCACCTTCCAGTGCTTCCATCGCTCGCGATTCACGCTTGGCGGCACGGGCGGCGCGTTCGCCCTGAATCTTTTCGATACGCCAGCTCTGGCGGCGGTTGAGTTGGCGTTTGGCCATGGAGCATCCGGGGTGGTGGAGTGTTGATCGCGGCGAGTTTAGCATGAGCGCTCGGCGGTCATTCGGCTGCCTGAAGTGGGAGCAGGGAATGACGACAGGCGGGAAAAGAAGGGCGCTGCAACTGCCTGTGTTGCGTGCGTTGCTCGCGCAGGGGCTGGCCGTGTCATTGGTGGTGGTGACGGTGTATCTGCTGGCACTGGTGCCCTGGCGCCTGTCGCTGTTTTCTGTGGCCTTGCTGCAAGGTGTGTTGGCCGCTGCAATAGGCTGGCGCCTGGGCTTGTCGCGCTGGTGGTGGTGGATCAACCTGGCGTTTCTTCCCTCGCTGCTGCTGGTGCAGCGTGCAGAGCTGCCCGCCTGGCTGTTTCTGTTGGGGTTCGTGCTCTTGCTGCTGGTCAACTGGAACAGTTTGCGTGAGCAGGTGCCGCTCTATTTGACGGGGCGCAAGGCGCAGCAGCAGCTGCAGCGCCTGCTGAGTGAGCGTGAGCTCCCTGTGCATTTCGTCGATCTTGGCTGTGGGACGGCGGGCACATTGTTGCAACTGGCGAGAGCTTGCCCGCGCGGGCAGTTCGTCGGTGTCGAGACGGCGCCGCTGCTCTTCGTCTTTGCCTGGCTGCGCTGCCTGCTGCAAGAGAACTGCAGCGTTCGTTACCGGAGTATCTGGCAGGTCGATCTGGCGGACTTCGATGTCGTCTACTGCTTTCTCTCGCCCGCGCCCATGCCGCGGCTCTGGGCCAAGGCGCAAGTGCAGATGCGTGCCGGTAGCTGGCTGGTCAGCAATACTTTCGAGATTCCCGGCGCGCCGGCTGATCGCTTGCTCGACGTCAATGAGGGCCGGCAGACCTGTCTTCTTCTCTGGCAGATGCAGGGTGCAGATTCCGCTAAACTTGGCGCCTGAGCCAAGGAGCCCTACGCCATGCAGAACCCCAATAACCTGATCTGGATTGATCTGGAAATGACCGGCCTGGAGCCGGAGCACGATGTGATCATCGAGATGGCCACCATCGTCACCGATAGCGACCTCAACGTGTTGGCCGAAGGTCCGGTTATCGCGATTCACCAGAGTGACGAGGCCCTGGCCGGCATGGACGAGTGGAATACCCGTACCCATGGTGAGAGTGGCCTGACCCAGCGGGTGCGCGACAGTCGGATCGACACCGCAGCGGCCGAGGCGCAGACCATCGCCTTTCTGGAGCAATGGGTGCCGAAGGGCAAGTCGCCGATCTGCGGTAACAGCATCGGTCAGGACCGGCGTTTCCTCTATAAATACATGCCGGCACTGGAAGCCTACTTCCACTACCGCTATCTGGACGTGTCGACGTTGAAGATCCTCGCCGGCATGTGGGCGCCGGAGGTCAAGGACAGCTTCCAGAAAACTGCTACGCACCAGGCGCTGGACGACATTCGCGAATCCGTCGCCGAGCTGCGCCACTACCGCGAGCACTTCCTCAAGGTATAAGGGCAGCGGTAAGCCGACCGGTACTGAGCCGACGCACACTGTAGGGTGCACCGTGCGCACCGAGGCCCGGATGCCATTCGGGGCGCTGCTATCGGCTCCCAGATAGCACCCGGGCTACAGGGCGCCGTGTTGCTGTAGCGCCCACTCTACGTGCTCGCGCACCAGCGCCGATGGATGCTCGCGGCGCGCGCTGAGCGCCTCCAGTACGGGGATGGTCGACGGCGCATTGCCCAGACCGACCGCGAGGTTGCGCAGCCAGCGTTCGTAGCCGGCGCGGCGCAGCGGCGAGCCCTCGGTGCGTCCGAGAAACTCTTCTTCCGTCCACAGGAACAGCTCGGCCAGGCTGCTGTTGTCGAGGCCGTGACGCGGTTGAAAATCGCCCTGCTCGGTGGGGCGGGCGAAGCGGTTCCAGGGGCAGACGATCTGGCAGTCATCGCAGCCGAACACCCGGTTGCCGATGGGCGCACGCAGTTCGACGGGGATCGAGCCCTTCAGTTCGATGGTCAGGTAGGAAATGCAGCGCCGGGCATCCAGCTGATAGGGGCCGGCGAAGGCGGCTGTGGGGCAGATGTCCATACAGGCGCTGCAGCGTCCGCAGTGTTCGCTGGCATGGGGCGCATCCACCGGCAGGGGCAGATCGACGAATAGTTCGCCGAGAAAGAAGTAACTGCCAGCCTTGCGATTCAGTACCAGGGTGTTCTTGCCGATCCAGCCCAGGCCGGCTTTCTCGGCGATGGCCTTTTCCAGTACCGGCGCGCTGTCGACGAAGGCGCGGTAGCCGAACGCCCCGATCTGCTGCTGGATGCGCTCGGCCAGCTGCTGCAAACGCTTGCGGATCAGTTTGTGATAGTCGCGGCCCAGGGCATATCGTGACACGTAGGCCTGCTCAGGTTGCTGCAGGCGCTGCGCCATCTGCGTGTCGCCGGGCAGGTAGTCCATGCGCAGCGAGACCACGCGCAGGGTGCCGGGCACCAGCTCGGCCGGGCGTGAGCGCTTGTCGCCATGCGCGGCCATGTAGTCCATCTCGCCCTGGTAGCCTGCGGCCAGCCAGCGTTGGAGGTGCGCTTCATGCTCGCTCAGCTCGACATCGGCGATGCCCACCTGTTGGAACCCGAGCTCACGCCCCCAGTCCTTGATGGACAAGGCCAGGGCATCGAGATCAAGGGAGTGGTCGGACATGAGGCAGGCGCGGATGATGGAGGTGCGTATAATTCTGCCAGACATCTGCCCCGAGCGAGCCATGCATCGAACTTCCGCTTCCCTGCCTTTGAGTCTGCACAGTGCGCAGCAGGTGCGTGCACTCGATGCGCAACTGATTGCCGCCGGCACGCCGGGCTTCGAGCTGATGCAGCGAGCCGCCCACGCCGCCTGGCGTGCCTTGCGGCGACGCTGGCCGGAGGCGGGTGAGATAACGGTATTGGCCGGGCGCGGCAACAATGCCGGCGATGGCTACCTGATTGCCGCGTTGGCGCAACGTGCCGGCTGGCGCGTCCGGGTGCTGGCGGTCGGCGATCCGGCAGCCCTGCAGGGCGATGCCGCGCAAGCCTACGCCGAGGCCGGCGCGGCCGGTGTGGATATCCTGCCCTGGGACGAGGGTCTGCCGCTGGCCGGTGTACTGGTGGACGCGCTGCTCGGCACTGGACTGTCAGGCTCCGTGCGCGAGCCCTATGCGCAGGCCATCGCCGCGATCAATCAGGCCGGTTTGCCGGTGCTGGCGGTGGATATTCCCTCCGGTCTGCATGCTGATAGCGGCGCTTGTCTGGGCGTGGCGGTTCGTGCTGACCTGACCATGACCTTCATCGCGCTCAAGCTCGGCTTGTTCACCGGTCAGGGACCGGCGTTGTGTGACGAGTTGCAGTTCGATGATCTGCAGGGCGATGCGCAGTTGCTGGCGCAGGCGCCCAGCGTGGCGCTGCGACTGGATGAAGCTGGCCTGCCGCGACTGGCGCCGCGCTCGCCGGTCGCACACAAGGGGCATTTCGGTCATGTGCTGGTGATCGGCGGTGATCTGGGCATGGGCGGCGCAGCGCTGCTCAGCGCCGATAGCGCTTTGCGCAGTGGGGCGGGGTTGGTGTCGCTGGCGACGCGTGCCGAGCATGTCGCCGCAGCGTTGGTGCGGCGTCCTGAAATCATGTGCACGGCGGTGGCTTCGGCCAATCAGTTGCTGGCGTTGACCGCGCGTGCCGATGTCTGTGTGGTAGGTCCAGGCTTGGGCCAGGGCGCCTGGTCGCGCAGCCTGCTGTCCAGTGTTGCGGGTGCCGCTCTACCGCAGGTGTGGGATGCCGACGCGCTGAACCTACTGGCGGCGGGGCTGGTGCCTGCGCCGCAGCTGGGTGTGCTGACTCCGCATCCTGGAGAAGCCGCACGCCTGCTCGGCCAGGATGCCGCGAGCGTGCAGGCCGACCGGCCGGCTGCTGCACGCGCATTGGCGCAGCGTTTCGGTCTGGTTGTCGTGCTCAAGGGGGCGGGCAGCCTGATTGCGGCGCCGGACGGTCGCTTGGCCTTGTGTGATCGCGGGCACCCAGCGATGGCTGGCGCGGGGCTGGGTGATGTGCTGGCCGGGCTGATCGGCGCTCTGCTGGCACAAGGTATGGCTGCATTCGATGCGACCTGTCTCGCGGTATGGCTGCATGCGCGGGCTGGTGAGGTGTTGGCCCGACGAGGGCGTGGTTTGGCGGCAGGTGATCTGCCCTGCGCCATTCGTCAGTTACTGGAGGAGTTCTGTCCTTGTCTGAAGTGAGACTCGAAGCTGTCGATGAAGCAGCGATGCTGGCCCTGGGGGCGCGTATCGCCGAGGTCAGCGCTGGCGCGGGAGTTATCTACCTGCACGGCGACCTAGGGGCGGGCAAGACCACCCTGTCGCGCGGCATCCTGCGCGGCCTGGGGCACGCAGGGGCCGTGAAGAGCCCGACTTTTACCTTGGTCGAACCCTACGAAATTGGCGAGCTGAGGGCTTTTCATTTCGACCTTTATCGGCTGGTCGATCCCGAGGAACTGGAGTTTCTCGGCATTCGCGATTATTTCGATGGCGCGGCGCTTTGCCTGATCGAGTGGCCGCAGCGCGGTGCGGGTGTTTTGCCAAAGCCCGACATGGACATTACCATTAGCCCCCAAGCGGGCGGCCGTTCGCTGTTGCTGCAAGGGCATGGGGCTCGAGGGGATGCCTGGTGCGAGGCCCTGAGCAGTAAAGGATAAAGTAAGAATCAATGGGGTTGGGTATGCGCATAGGCGCGCTGGTTACCGCTGTGGGTGTTTTGTTGGCGGCCCTGGCTGCCGAGGCCCTGGCTGCCTCGGATGTGCGCAGCGTGCGTCTCTGGCGGGCTCCTGACAACACCCGTCTGGTCTTCGACCTGTCCGGGCCTGTGCAGCACAGCGTCTTCACGCTTGCGGCACCTGACCGCATCGTTATCGATGTCAGTGGCGCCAAACTGGCCACCAACCTCGAACAGCTGTCGCTGGCCAATACGCCGATCACGGGTGTGCGCTCCGCTCAGCGCGGTGCTGATGACCTGCGTGTGGTGATCGATCTCTCCGCGCCGGTCACGCCCAAGAGCTTTTCCCTGGCGCCGAACCAGCAGTACGGGCATCGCCTGGTCGTCGATCTGTTCGATCAGGGCAGTGCACCGCCCTCGACGCAGGCGCCCAGTGTGGCGGCCACGTCTCCTGCCGTGCCGGTGACACCGACCCAGCCGCCGCCCAAGTTGACGCCGGTGCCGGGCGGCAAGCGCGATATCGTCATCGCCATCGATGCCGGCCACGGTGGTGAGGACCCTGGTGCCCTGTCGCCGGTCAAGGGGCAGTACGAGAAGAACGTGACCCTGGCCATTGCCAAGGAGTTGCAGCGACAGGTCAATGCCGAGAAGGGCTTCCGCGGCGAACTGGTGCGGACGGGGGATTACTTCATTCCGCTGCGCAAGCGCACCGAGATCGCCCGTAAGAAAGGTGCTGATCTGTTCGTGTCCATTCATGCCGATGCTGCGCCGCGTTCTGCGGCGTTCGGTGCTTCCGTCTATGCCTTGTCCGAACGCGGCGCCACGTCCGAGACCGCGCGCTGGCTGGCGGACGCGGAAAACCAGTCCGACCTGATTGGCGGTGCCGGCAACGTCAGCCTGGACGACAAGGACAAGATGCTCGCCGGCGTACTGCTTGATCTGTCGATGACCGCGTCACTGTCCTCTAGTCTCAATGTGGGGCAGAAGGTACTGTCGAACATGGGCAACATCACGCCGCTGCACAAGCGCCGCGTGGAGCAGGCCGGGTTCATGGTGCTGAAGTCGCCGGACATCCCGTCGATCCTGGTAGAAACCGGCTTCATCTCCAATCCGGGGGAAGCCAAGAAACTGCATACGGCCAGCCATCAGCAGGCGTTGGCGCGCTCCATCACCAGTGGGGTCAAGCAGTTCTTCCACGAGAACCCGCCGCCCGGCACCTACGTAGCCTGGCTGCGTGATGAAGGTAAGATTGCCGTCGGCCCGCGTGAGCACGTGGTGTCCCGCGGCGAAAGCCTGGCGCTGATCGCGCAGCGTTACCAGATCAGCCTGGCGACGCTGCGCAGTACCAACAAACTCAAGGGCGACGTGATCAAGGTCGGTCAGAAACTGCAGATTCCCGCCACGGCCCTGGCAGCCCAGTAATGAGTGTCATGTCCCGTATTCATTTGCTCAGCCCGCGCCTGGCCAACCAGATTGCTGCGGGCGAGGTCGTCGAGCGACCGGCTTCGGTGGCCAAGGAATTGCTGGAGAACAGCCTGGATTCCGGAGCCCGACGTATCGACGTGGAAGTCGAACAGGGTGGCGTCAAGCTGCTCAAGGTGCGCGACGATGGTGGCGGTATCGCTCCGGATGACCTGCCGCTAGCCCTGGCGCGCCATGCCACCAGCAAGATTCGCGAACTGGAAGACCTCGAAGCCGTGCTCAGCATGGGCTTTCGCGGTGAGGCGCTGGCTTCGATCAGCTCGGTGTCGCGCTTGACTCTGACGTCGCGTACCGCCGATGCTGATCAGGCCTGGCAGGTGGAGACCGAGGGTCGCGACATGGAACCGCGCGTGCAGCCGGCTGCGCATCCTGTTGGCACCTCGGTGGAAGTGCGTGACCTGTTCTTCAATACGCCGGCGCGGCGCAAGTTCCTGCGCGCGGAGAAAACTGAATTTGATCATCTGCAGGAAGTAATCAAGCGCCTGGCGCTGGCCCGCTTCGATGTGGGCTTCCACCTGCGCCACAACGGCAAGACTGTGCTCAGCCTGCATGAGGCTGGCGATGAGATCAGTCGTGCGCGTCGCGTTGCCTCGGTCTGTGGCCCGGCGTTTCTGGAGCAGGCGCTGCCGATCGAGATCGAGCGCGGTGGCTTGCGTCTGTGGGGTTGGGTCGGCCTGCCGACTTTCTCGCGCAGTCAGGCTGATCTGCAGTACTTCTATGTCAACGGTCGTATGGTGCGCGACAAGCTGGTCGCCCACGCGGTGCGCCAGGCGTACCGCGACGTGCTGTTCAACGGCCGCCATCCGACCTTCGTGCTGTTCCTGGAAATCGACCCGGCGACGGTGGACGTCAACGTGCACCCGACCAAGCACGAGGTGCGTTTCCGCGACAGCCGCATGGTCCACGACTTCCTCTACGGCACGCTGCATCGCGCGCTGGCCGATGTACGCCCCGAGGATCAGGTTGCCGCGCCGGCAGCCGTTTCGCCGATGATGCGCCCCACCGGGCAGGCCGCCGGTGAGTTCGGCCCGCAGGGTGAGATGGGGCTGGCCGCCAGCGTGCTTGAAGCTCCAGCGACCAGTCCTCAACCCGCCTGGCGCGGCAGTGGCGCCGGTTACCAGCAGCCGGTTGCTAACCCGGGTGTTTCGGCCGGTGAGGCTCAGGCAGCCTACCGCGAATATTTTTCTCCGTTGCCAGTCGCACAGCCGCAGCCCATGCCACAGGAGCAAGGTGATATTCCACCGCTTGGCTACGCGGTGGCCCAGCTCAAGGGCGTTTACATCCTCGCCGAGAATGCCCAGGGCATGGTGGTAGTGGACATGCATGCGGCGCACGAGCGCATCACTTACGAACGCCTCAAGCACGCCATGGCCAGCGAAGGTTTGCGCGGCCAGCCGCTGCTGGTACCCGAGTCCATCGCCCTCAGTCAGCGTGAGGCGGATTGCGCCGAAGAGCATGGCGAGTGGTTCCAGCGCCTGGGTTTCGAGTTGCAGCGTCTGGGTGAGGAAAGCCTGGCGATTCGTCAGATCCCGGCATTGCTCAAGCAGGCCGAGGCGACGCAGCTGGTCCGCGACGTGTTGGCGGACCTGCTTGAGTACGGCACCAGCGATCGTATCCAGGCGCACCTCAATGAGCTGCTGGCGACCATGGCTTGTCACGGTTCCGTACGCGCCAACCGGCGCCTGACCATTCCCGAGATGAATGCGTTGCTGCGCGACATGGAGCAGACCGAACGCAGCGGTCAGTGCAACCATGGTCGGCCGACCTGGACGCAACTGAGCATGGATCAGCTCGACAAGTTGTTCATGCGCGGTCAGTAATTTGAGTCAGTGAGGCCCTTTGTTCAGGACCTCTCCCCGTCTTCGTGTGTCGAGTCTTGCCAATGCCTTCGCTTCCTCCTGCAATCTTCCTGATGGGGCCGACCGCTGCCGGTAAGACCGATCTGGCACTCGATCTCGCCCGCGTGTTGCCATGCGACCTGATCAGCGTCGACTCAGCGCTGATCTATCGCGGTATGGATATCGGTACGGCCAAGCCCGAGCGGGTGGTTCTGGACGAGTTCCCCCACGCCCTGATCGATATCCGTGACCCGGCAGAGAGCTATTCGGCTGCAGAGTTTCGTGCCGATGCCCTCGCGGCTATGGCTGACAGCACGGCGCGCGGGCGTATTCCGTTGCTGGTTGGCGGCACCATGCTCTATTACAAGGCATTGCTGGAGGGGTTGGCCGACATGCCCAGTGCCGACCCGGCTCTCCGCGCAGAGCTGGAAGCACGGGCGGCAGCGGAAGGTTGGGAGGCGCTGCATCGCGAGCTGGCAGAGGTCGACCCGGAGTCGGCGGCGCGTATCCATCCCAATGATCCGCAGCGTCTGACTCGCGCATTAGAGGTCTACCGCGTGAGTGGCCTGAGCATGAGTGAACACCGGCGGCGCCAGGCGGCTGGAAATCCCGAAGCGGGCACAGTGGGTCGCGAACAATTCCCCTATACTGTTGCGCAGCTTGCTATCGCTCCGGCGCAGCGCCAGGTTTTGCATGAGCGCATTGCGCAACGATTTCAGGCGATGGTGGAACAGGGTTTTGTAGAAGAGGTCGAAGCCCTGCGTAGACGAAGTGACTTGCACGCAGCATTGCCGTCTATACGGGCGGTGGGTTATCGCCAAGTGTGGGAATACCTCGAAGGTGATCTGTCCCGTGCGCAAATGGTCGAGCGCGGCATCATCGCCACTCGGCAGCTGGCCAAACGTCAGTTCACCTGGTTGCGAAGCTGGAATGAGCTGCACTGGCTTGACAGTCTTGCCTGCGACAATCTGTCTCGCACCTTGAAATACCTGGAAAGCGTCTCCATATTGAACTGAGACCTTGCCGCTGGCCGTCTATCCTTGGGGGTGTGATGGTCCGAAGCTATTGTTTACTTACTAAAATATTGAAAATTGATCCTCGAAAGGAGTGCGGCACATGTCAAAAGGGCATTCGCTACAAGACCCTTACCTGAATACCCTGCGTAAGGAACGCGTCCCCGTTTCCATCTATCTGGTCAACGGCATCAAGCTGCAGGGCCAGATCGAATCCTTCGACCAGTTTGTGATCCTGCTGAAGAACACTGTCAGCCAGATGGTCTACAAACATGCCATTTCCACCGTCGTGCCCAGCCGTCCGGTACGCCTGCCGAGCGCTGGCGACTCCGAACAGGGTGATGCCGAGCCGGGTAACGCCTGATAGGGGGCTGCATTGTTCTTCGAGCGTCATGAGGGCGGTGAGCGGGCCATCCTGGTTCATCTGGAAGGCCAAGACTCCGAGGCGAGCGAAGATCCCCAGGAGTTTCAAGAGCTGGCCATGTCCGCAGGTGCGGACATGGTCGCTTTTCTCAGTGTGCCCAGCAGTCGCCTGACCGCCAAATACCTGATTGGTAGTGGCAAGGTCGAGGAACTGCGCGATCAGGTCAAGGCCGCTGAGGCCGAACTGGTCATCTTCAATCACACCCTGACTCCGAGCCAGGAGCGCAACCTCGAGCGCGCCTTCGAGTGCCGTGTGCTCGATCGTACCGGGTTGATCCTCGATATCTTCGCCCAACGCGCGCGGACTCACGAGGGCAAGCTGCAGGTCGAGCTGGCACAGCTCGACCACATGAGCACGCGCCTGGTGCGTGGCTGGACTCACCTCGAGCGGCAGAAGGGTGGTATCGGCCTGCGTGGCCCTGGTGAAACCCAGCTGGAAACCGACCGCCGCCTGCTGCGTGTGCGTATCCGCCAGATCAAGCAGAAGCTGGAAAAGGTGCGTAGCCAGCGTGAACAGGCGCGCCGTGGCCGTAAGCGTGCGGATATCCCTTCGGTTTCCCTGGTGGGCTATACCAACGCCGGCAAATCCACGCTGTTCAACGCGCTGACCACCTCCGAGGTGTATGCCGCAGATCAATTGTTCGCCACGCTCGATCCGACCTTGCGCCGCCTTGAGCTCGACGACCTCGGCCCGATCGTTCTGGCTGACACCGTGGGCTTCATCCGTCATCTGCCACACAAGCTGGTCGAGGCCTTTCGCGCTACGCTTGAGGAGTCGAGCAACTCCGATCTGCTGCTGCATGTGATCGATGCCCATGAGCCCGAGCGCATGGCGCAGATCGAACAGGTGCAGGCGGTGCTCAAGGAGATCGGCGCGAACGAGCTACCCATGCTCGAGGTATACAACAAGCTGGATTTGTTGGAAGGTGTCGAGCCGCAGATCCAGCGTGATGCCGACGGCAAGCCACTGCGTGTCTGGCTGTCGGCGCGTGAAGGGCGCGGTCTTGAACTGTTGCGGCAGGCCGTGGCGGAGTTGCTGGGTAACGATCTCTTTGTCGGTACGTTGCAGCTGCCACAGCGTCTGGGGCGTCTGCGTGCGCAGTTTTTCCAGCTGGGTGCGGTGCAGAACGAAGGGCATGACGAGCAGGGGCAGAGTCTCTTGTCCGTGCGCCTGCCACGCGTCGAACTCAATCGCCTGGTGAGTCGCGAGGGGTTGGAACCTCAGGTCTTTATCGAGCAACATACTTTGCAATAAAGCCTGGGACGGCGGCTTTGCTGTCACCTGGGGGCTTTGGGTAGCATTGGCCGGCGCGCCGCGGGCGCGCCTTCGCTTTATCAGTACGGAGAACGCTATGGCTTGGAATGAGCCGGGTGGCAACTCGAATAATCAAGACCCTTGGGGCGGCCGCAAGAAAGGCGGTGGCCGGCAGGGCCCGCCGGATCTCGACGAAGCGTTCCGCAAGTTGCAAGAAAGCCTCAACGGGCTTTTCGGTGGCGGCAAGAAGCGCGGTGACGATGACTCTGGCCGCAGTGGCGGTGGTGGCTTTGGCCTGCTGTTCGTGGGGCTGGCTCTGCTGGCGGTGGTCTGGCTGTACAGCGCGATCTATGTGGTTGACGAGCAGGAGCAGGCCGTGGTGCTGCGCTTCGGTAAATACCATGAGACCGTCGGCCCGGGCCTGAACATCTACTTCCCGCCGATCGATCGCAAATTTCAGGAAAACGTTACTCGTGAGCGCGCCTACAGCAAGCAGGGCGCAATGCTGACCGAGGACGAGAACATCATCGAAGTGCCGCTGACCGTGCAATACCGTGTGAGCAACCTGCAGGACTTCGTCCTTAACGTCGACCAGCCGGAAGTCAGCCTGCAACATGCGACCGACAGTGCCGTGCGTCACGTGGTGGGTTCGACCGAGATGGATCAGGTGCTGACCGAAGGCCGTGAGCTGATGGCCAGCGAGGTGCGCGAGCGCCTGCAGCGTTTCCTCGACAACTACCGTACCGGTATCACCATCACTCAGGTGAACATTCAGAGCGCTGCGGCGCCGCGTGAAGTTCAGGAAGCCTTCGATGACGTGATCCGTGCCCGTGAAGACGAGCAGCGTGAGAAGAATCAGGCCGAGTCCTACGCCAATGGCGTGATTCCTGAGGCGCGCGGCCAGGCCCAGCGTCTGCTGGAGGAAGCCAACGGTTATCGTGACGAAGTGATCGCTCGCGCCCAGGGTGAGGCGGACCGCTTCACCAAGCTGGTTGCCGAGTATCGCAAGGCGCCCGAAGTTACCCGTGAGCGTCTGTATCTGGACACCATGCAGGAGCTGATGGCCAATACCAGCAAGGTGCTGGTGACTGGCGACAAGGGGCAGAACAACCTGCTTTACCTGCCGCTGGACAAGATGATCGACAGCCGTGGCGGTGCCTCGTCTTCGTCCTCTTCTGCCAACAGCAGCAATACGACAACGCGTGATCCGGCCGTGCCGCTGAGTAGCGATCTGTCGC
Source organism: Pseudomonas pichavaramensis (assembly GCF_050473265.1). Taxonomy (NCBI): domain Bacteria; kingdom Pseudomonadati; phylum Pseudomonadota; class Gammaproteobacteria; order Pseudomonadales; family Pseudomonadaceae; genus Pseudomonas; species Pseudomonas pichavaramensis. The sequence goes on from NZ_JBJKFJ010000001.1 coordinate 355,209, forward strand.
AGCGCAACCTGCGTTCCCGGGAGGGCCGTTGATGAGCAACAAGTCCCTGATCGGCCTGATCGTGGCCGTGGTTCTGGCCATCGTGGCGTGGAACAGCTTCTATATCGTGGCGCAGACCGAGCGAGCGGTATTGCTGCAGTTCGGTCGTGTAGTCAATCCGGACGTCAAGCCGGGTCTGCACGTGAAGATTCCGTACGTGAACCAGGTGCGCATCTTCGATGGGCGTCTGCTGACGCTGGATTCGACTTCCTCGCGTTTCCTCACCCTGGAGAAGAAGGCATTGATGGTCGATGCCTACGCCAAATGGCGGGTGAAGGATGCCGAGCGCTTCTATCAGTCGACTTCTGGCATGAAGCAGGTGGCCGACGAGCGTCTGGCGCGTCGTCTGGAGGCATCGCTGCGTGACCAGTTCGGTAAGCGCACTCTGCACGAGTCGGTATCCGGTGAGCGTGATGCGCTGATGGCTGACGTGACTTCGACCCTCAATCGTGCCGCTGAGCGCGAGCTGGGTATCGAAGTGGTCGATGTCCGGGTCAAGGCCATCGACCTGCCGCGCGAAGTCAACCGTAGCGTATTCGAGCGCATGAGCACCGAGCGTGAGCGCGAGGCCCGCGAGCACCGTGCCAAGGGCCGTGAGTTGGCCGAAGGTATTCGCGCCGATGCCGACCGTCAGCGCCGCGTGCTGCTGGCTGAAGCCTATCGTGAAGCCGAGGAGCTGCGCGGTGATGGTGATGCTCAGGCGGCTGCCATCTACTCGCGTGCCTACGGTCAGGATCAGGAGTTCTACTCCTTCTACCGCAGTCTGCGTGCCTATCGCGAAAGCTTCGCCGATAAGCGCGACGTGCTGGTGCTGGACCCGAGTAGCGACTTCTTTCGCTACCTGGAAAAAGCCAAACCTTGAGTCGCAGCAAACCGCAAGTAGGCGCTGGTCGTCTACTTGCGGCTTGAAGCTTGCGGCTTGAGGCTTTTAGCGTGGTATCATGCGGCAGCCGGGAAAATCCCGGCTTTTTTGCGTCTGTGAGAATCATGTGGCAGGAACTCGGCATCGCTCTGTGTCTGGTACTGGTGCTGGAAGGCATCCTGCCCTTCCTCTATCCGCGCCACTGGCGCGGGGCGGTATTGCAGGCGGCTCGGCTGCCCGACCGTCGACTGCGTCTTATGGGGCTGATCAGCATGCTGCTGGGTACAGCTCTTCTCTATCTGCTTCACTGAAGGCTTGTGCCGCCCGGATCGAGAGGGGAATGGCGAAATGGCAACGGTAGACCGCTGGCTGCTGCCAGATGGCATCGAAGAAGTACTGCCGCCGGAGGCGGCGCGCATCGAGGCAGCCCGCCGTCAGGTGCTGGATCTGTTTCAACGCTGGGGCTACGAGTTCGTCGTCACCCCGCATATCGAATACTTGGAGTCCCTGCTGACTGGTGCCGGCCAGGATCTCGACCTGCGTACGTTCAAGGTCACCGATCCGCTGTCCGGCCGGCAGATGGGCTTCCGTGCCGACATCACGCCGCAGGTGGCGCGTATCGATGCGCATACCCTGCGCCGCGAGGGGCCGAGTCGTCTGTGCTATGCCGGCAGCGTACTGCACGCCAAGCCGCGTGCGCTGACCACTTCGCGCAGCCCGATCCAGCTCGGTGCAGAGCTTTACGGTGACGGCAGTCCGGCCAGCGACATCGAGGTGATCAGTCTGCTGGTCGAGACCCTTGAGCTGGCCTCCGTGCCGGATGTGCACATGGACCTCGGTCATGTCGGCATCTACCGCGGTCTGGCGCAGGCCGCCAACCTCTCCGGTGAGGCCGAGCAGCAGCTGTTCGACGCCCTGCAGCGCAAGGCGATGGACGAGATCGAAGCGCTGACCGCCGGTCTGCCGGGCGGTCTGGGCAACATGCTGCGTTCGCTGGCTGAGCTGTGTGGCGGTCGCGAGGTGCTCGATCTGGCTCAGGCAGTGCTGGTCGAGGCGCCGGATGCGGTGCATGCCGCACTCGATGAGCTGGTTGCCATCGCCGATGCGCTGGAACTGCGCTACCCAGAGTTGCCGCTGTATTTCGATCTGGGCGAGCTGCGTGGATACAACTACCACACCGGTGCGGTGTTTGCCGCGTTCGTGCCCGGCGAGGGCGGAGCGATTGCTCAGGGTGGCCGTTACGACGATACCGGTGCGGTGTTCGGTCGTGCGCGTCCGGCAACCGGCTTCTCCACTGATCTGAAAACCCTGGTGACCCTGGGGGATATGCGCCTCGATGAGACTGTCAAAGGCATCTGGGCGCCGGATAATCATGACCTCTATCTGTGGCAGGCCGTTCGTCGTCTGCGTAGTGAGGGTGAGCGCGTGGTACAGGCGCTGCCCGGACAGAGCGAGGCGGATGCGCATGAGGCGGGCTGTGATCAGCTGCTGGTGTTGCGCGATGGACGTTGGCAGGTGGCGCCCCTGGCGTCCTGAATTCATTTTCGCCGGCCAGCTGCCGGCATCGAAGCTTGCGCGAAGAGGACAAGTTTATGGGTAAGAATGTCGTCGTCCTGGGCACCCAGTGGGGTGATGAGGGCAAGGGCAAGATCGTCGACCTGCTGACCGAGCAGGCCGCGGCCGTTGTGCGCTATCAGGGCGGTCACAACGCCGGCCACACCCTGGTGATCAATGGTGAGAAGACCGTTCTGCACCTGATCCCGTCGGGCATCCTGCGCGAAGGCGTGCAGTGCCTGATCGGCAACGGCGTAGTGGTCGCTCCCGACGCGCTGATGCGCGAAATCACCAAGCTGGAAGAGAAGGGCGTGCCGGTGCGCGAGCGCCTGCGCATCAGCCCGGCTGCCCCGCTGATCCTGTCCTACCACGTCGCCCTCGACCAGGCGCGTGAGAAGGCCCGTGGCGAAGCCAAGATCGGCACCACCGGTCGTGGTATCGGCCCGGCCTACGAAGACAAGGTCGCGCGTCGCGGTCTGCGCGTCGGTGACCTGTTCCACCGTGAGCGTTTCGCCGCCAAGCTCGGCGAGCTTCTGGACTACCACAACTTCCAGCTGGTCAATTACTACAAGGAGCCGGCCATCGACTTCCAGCAGACGCTGGACGAGTGCATGGCCTATGCCGAGCAGCTCAAGCCGATGATGCTCGACGTCACCGCCGAGCTGCACAACCTGCGTCGCGCCGGCAAGGACATCATGTTCGAAGGTGCCCAGGGCTCGCTGCTGGATATCGACCACGGCACCTATCCGTACGTCACCAGCTCCAACACCACCGCCGGCGGCATCTCCACTGGCTCCGGCGTTGGCCCGATGTACCTCGACTACATCCTCGGCATCACCAAGGCCTACACCACCCGTGTCGGTTCCGGTCCGTTCCCCACCGAGCTGTTCGATGACATCGGTGCGACGCTGGCCAAGCGTGGCCACGAGTTCGGTTCGACCACCGGTCGTGCCCGTCGCTGCGGCTGGTTCGATGCCGTGATCCTGCGTCGCGCCATCGACGTCAACAGCATCTCGGGTATCTGCCTGACCAAGCTGGACGTGCTCGATGGTCTGCAGACCATCAACATCTGCGTTGGCTACAAGGACGAGAACGGTGAAGTGATCGAGGCGCCGACCGACGCCGACAGCTACATCGGCCTGCAGCCGGTGTACGAAGAGCTGCCAGGCTGGAGCGAGTCGACCCTGGGCGCCAAGACCCTGGAAGAGCTGCCGGCCAATGCGCGTGCCTACATCAAGCGCATCGAGGAGCTGATCGGCGCGCCGATCGATATCATCTCCACTGGCCCGGACCGCAACGAGACCATCGTGCTGCGTCATCCGTTTGCCTGATCGGTCTGATCGCGCAACAAGAGCCGCCTTCGGGCGGCTTTTTTGTGCTCGACCGCTGGGGCGCCAGTGTCGTTTCTATCCCGATTGTCTGGCAGTTTTCGGGTTGTTGGGCGTACGCTTTGCTGTTGCTCAATAAATCCCGAAGTTCGCCGTTATAGCTGTTACGGTCGTTGAGGAGTGCCGCCAGTGTTCGCCATCGTTTCCATGTTGCGCAGTCGTCTGTTGCGTCCGGTGTTCGTTGCGCTTGGTCTGGCCATGTTGGTTCAGGTCGGTTTGGCTGTCTGGTTGATGCGTGCTTCTGTCGACGGGATGGTCGAGGATCTCGCTCAGGGCATGGGGGCGGAAAGTCGTCGTCTGGGTGATGAGCTCGAAGCTGCCGAGCGCGAGATGAGTCAGGGGTTGTCGGCGCTGGCTGGCAGTACTCGTGCCCGTCTTGCCGAAGGCTTGTCGGGGCAGCTCAAAGATGAGCAGGCGCAGCTGCGAGTGGTGCTCGAAGGAAATCTGAAGAGTTCCGGGCAGGCGTTGGCGCAACTGTTGGCAGGTGTGGCGCCGAAGTCGATCTGGGATCTGGATATTCCAGCGCTTACGGCGCTGACGCGCATCGCTCAGCAGGATCCGTCGGTGTTGTTCGCCATCATTTATGACGGCGAGGGCAAGCGCCTGACGCGCAATTTCAACCGCAGTAACGCGCAGGTGCGCGAGTTGATTGCGGCAGGGCAAGGTGATTCGCCGCTGGACAAGCTGGTCGATGCCGCTTCTCGTGACCCGCGGGTGTACGTGGTCGAAGCTGATATCAACCCCATGGGGGCGCAGATCGGCAAGGTGCAGATGGGCTTGTCGCTGGACGTCGTCGAGCGGGAGCTGGCGGCTCTGGATGGTCGCTTCGCATCTCTTGTCGATGGCGCGGGAAAACTGGTCGACTCCAGCTTGTCCGGGGCTTCGGAGGAGGCGACTGGGGCGCTGCGTGAGCGTCTGCAGTCGGCCGAGCGTTACACGCAGGAGATGGCCCGTAATGGCGGTGAGTCGGTGCGTGAGGCAGCGGATTCGCTGCGCTGGAATATCGCCCTGAGTCTACTGGTGGTTGGTGCGTTGGCGCTGGGCGTAGTGGCGTTGGTGCTGGGCTGGCGAATCCTCAGTCGCTTGCGCCTGCTTAGTGATGCGCTCAATGACCTGGCTGCGGGTGAGGGTGATCTGACGCGGCGGGTCGATATCGATAGCCAGGACGAAGTAGGTGAGATGGCGGGGGCGGTCAATCGCTTCATCGCCAAGCTGCAGCCCATCGTGCGCGAGTCTGGCGAAGTGGCGCTGCGTACCGGTGAGCAGATTCGCAGCCTGACCGAGCGTGGTGTGGCGGCGGAAGCGGCGGCCGGTCGCCAGCGTGACGAAGTGGCGGGAAGCCTGCAGGCGCTGGAGCGCATGGCGGATGAAGCGCAGTCCGAGAGTCAGGCGATGCAGGGCGCGCTGCAGCGCGTCGATACCATTCGCCAGGCGGCGACGGAGAATGCGCTGATCGCTCAGCGTCTTTCGGCTCTGATCGAAGGGTTGGTCGCCAGTGTGGCAGACGGTTCCGCGGTGATCGAGCGCCTGGCCAAGCAGAGTGAGCAGATCGAGGTCGTGCTCAGCGTGATTCAGTCCATTGCCGAACAGACCAATCTGCTGGCACTGAATGCGGCCATCGAGGCGGCGCGCGCCGGGGAAAGCGGGCGAGGTTTTGCAGTGGTCGCTGATGAGGTGCGTGCGCTGGCGAGCAAGACTCAGCAGTCGACGGGTGACATCCAGACCCATATCGTCGCTCTGCAGCGCGGTGCGCAGGAGGCGGTGGCGGTCATTGCCCAGGCGGGCACTCAGGGTAGTGAGGGGCTCGAGGTGTTGCGCGACAGCGCGCGTTTGCAGCAGTCGGTGCAACGCTCGGTGGATGAGGTGCATGGCGCCATCAATGCGGCGACTCAGGCGGCCGCGCATCAGGCTGAGGGCGCTGGAGCGGTACGTGAGCGCGTCGAGGTGATTCACGCCGAAGCTCGCCGTGCTGCAGAGGCGGTAACGGCCATCGCTGGCAATGCGCGGGCGTTGGACGAGCTGGCGGCGCAGCTCAAGGCCAGTCTGGGGCAGTTCAGGGTGTAGCGCACTTCGCTACATCTGTGGTCCTGGCGGTGCGCGCGGCGCACCCTGCCTTTTTGATGGGCATAAAAAAACCGAGTCTTTCGACTCGGTTTTCTTGAATTTTGGTGCCCAGGAGAAGACTCGAACTTCCACGGCCGTTAAGCCACTGATACCTGAAACCAGCGCGTCTACCAATTCCGCCACCTGGGCACACTACAATGTTCATCGTCGCCGATACGGATCATTGCGTCCGTTATTGTAAAGCAGGTTATCAATCTGCTTCACGAATTTGGTGCCCAGGAGAAGACTCGAACTTCCACGGCCGTTAAGCCACTGATACCTGAAACCAGCGCGTCTACCAATTCCGCCACCTGGGCACTGAAACCGATGAATCATCATCTGCTTCGTGTTACAACGTCTCCTCGACGCTGTGGGCGCGAACTATACGGGCGGGCATTTACCTTGTAAACCCCTGACCCCAAAAAAATTATTGTCGCCGGAAAAGCTGCCCCGGATGCCTTTTTCGCGCTTCAATAGGCATATGGCACTCACCTTTATACATCCGCATAGGTAACCCCCTTTAAATGGCCGATTGGCAATCCCTCGATCCCGAGGCCGCCCGCGAGGCGGAAAAATACGAAAACCCCATCCCCAGCCGCGAGCTGATCCTGGCCCACCTGGCCGAGCGCGGCTCCCCTGCCAGCCGTGAGCAGCTGGTCGAAGAGTTCGGTCTCGAAACCGAGGACCAGCTCGAAGCCCTGCGCCGTCGCCTGCGCGCCATGGAGCGCGATGGTCAGCTTATCTATACCCGTCGCGGCAGCTATGCCCCGGTGGACAAGCTCGACCTGATCTGCGGTCGCATCAGCGGTCACCGCGATGGTTTCGGCTTCCTGGTACCGGACGACGGCAGTGACGACCTGTTCCTCAGCCCGGCGCAGATGCGCCTGGTCTTCGATGGTGACCGTGCCCTGGTGCGTGTGGCCGGCTTCGACCGTCGTGGCCGCCGCGAGGGCGGCATCGTCGAGGTGATCGCGCGTGGTCACGAAACCGTGGTGGGCCGTTACTACGAAGAAAACGGCATCGGCTTCGTGGTCGCCGACAATCCCAAGATCCAGCAGGAAGTGCTGGTCACGCCAGGCCGCACCGCCGGTGCGCGTATCGGTCAGTTCGTCGAAATCAAAATCACTCACTGGCCGACCCAACGCTTCCAGCCGCAGGGCGATATCGTCGAAGTGATCGGCAACTACATGGCGCCGGGCATGGAGATCGACGTGGCGCTGCGCAGCTACGATATTCCGCATGTCTGGCCCGAGGCGGTGATCAAGGAAGCGCGCAAGCTCAAGCCCGAGGTGGAAGAGAAGGACAAGGAGAAGCGCGTCGATCTGCGCCACTTGCCGTTCGTCACCATCGATGGCGAGGATGCCCGTGACTTCGACGACGCCGTCTACTGCGAGAAGAACAGCAGCCGCTGGAAGCTGTTCTCCGGTGGTTGGAAGCTCTATGTGGCCATTGCTGACGTGTCGCACTATGTGAAAGTTGGCTCGGCGCTGGATGCCGAGGCGGTCGAACGTGGCAACTCGGTGTACTTCCCCGAGCGCGTGGTGCCGATGCTGCCGGAAGAGCTGTCCAACGGCCTGTGCTCGCTCAACCCGCATGTCGATCGCCTGGCCATGGTCTGCGAGATGACCATGTCCAAGAGCGGCCAGATGGTCGACTACAAGTTTTACGAGGCGGTGATCCACTCCCATGCTCGCCTGACCTACAACAAGGTCAGCTACATGCTGGAAGATCCCAAGGGGGCTGAGGGCAAGGCCCTGCGTAGCGAGTACAAGGCGGTTCTGCCGCACCTCAATCAGCTGTATGCGCTGTATCAGGTGCTGGTCGCGGCGCGCCACGAGCGTGGCGCCATCGACTTCGAGACCCAGGAGACGCGCATCGTCTTCGGTTCCGACCGCAAGATCGACGAGATCCGCCCGACGCAGCGCAACGACGCGCACAAACTGATCGAGGAATGCATGTTGGCGGCCAACGTGGCCACTGCACGCTTCATGCAGGATCACGAGATTCCCTCGCTGTACCGCGTGCATGACGGCCCGCCGCTCGAGCGTCTGGAGAAGCTCAAGCAGTTTCTCGGTGAGCTGGGGCTGTCGCTGCAGCGTGGCAAGTCCAAGGATGGTCCGTCGCCGAAGGACTATCAGCGCCTGCTGGAGAGCATTCGTGAGCGTCCGGACTATCACCTGATCCAGACCGTGATGCTGCGTTCGCTGAGCCAGGCGGTGTACAGCGCGCAGAATGAAGGGCACTTCGGGCTCAATTACGAGGCTTACACCCACTTCACCTCGCCAATCCGTCGTTATCCCGACCTGCTGGTGCACCGCGCCATTCGCAGTGTGATTCGTTCCAAGCGCGACACCAAGCACGTAGAGCGTGCCGGTGCCTCGATCATGCCCAAGGCACGCATCTATCCATATGATGAAGCGACCCTGGAGAAACTCGGCGAGCAATGCTCGATGACCGAGCGCCGCGCCGACGAGGCCACGCGCGACGTGGTCAACTGGCTCAAGTGCGAGTTCATGCAGGATCGTGTCGGCGAGACCTTCGCAGGCGTGATCACCGCGGTGACCGGCTTCGGCATCTTCGTCGAGTTGCGTGACATCTACGTTGAAGGCCTGGTGCACGTGACCGCGCTGCCGGCCGACTACTACCACTTCGATCCGGTCCATCATCGCCTGTCCGGCGAGCGTGGCGGGCGCAGCTTCCGTCTCGGCGACAGCGTCGAAGTCAAGGTGATGCGCGTCGACCTCGACGAGCGCAAGATCGACTTCGAGCTGAGCCAGGGCAAAGCCAGCAAGGACGACGATACGCGCCGTGGCCGCAAGAGCGGCATGGGCAACACCGACGTGCAGAAAAGCCGTGAGGTGAAGAAGGCGCTGCTCGATGGGGCGAAGAAGGGCGGCGGCAAGGCGCCGGCGAAGAAGGGCTCCAGCCATCGCAAGGGGCCGCCCAAGGGCAAGAGCTCGGGCGAGGGTGCTGGCGGCTCCGGCGGTCCGAGCAAGCGTAAGGCGAAACGATGAGTCAGTTGGAAAAGGTCTACGGCGTACATGCTGTAGAGGCGCTGTTGCGTCATCACCCCAAGCGAGTCAAGCAGCTGTGGCTGGCCGAGAGCCGTCAGGCGCCGCGCATCCAGCCGATGCTGGAACTGGCGGCGCAGCACCGCGTGCCGGTCGGGCACAAGGAACGCCAGGAGCTGGACGAGTGGGCCGAAGGCGTACATCAGGGTGTGGTCGCCGAGGTCAGTCCGAGCCAGGTGTGGGGCGAGAACATGCTCGACGAGCTGCTCGAGCGTAGCGAGGGCGTGCCCTTGCTGCTGGTGCTCGATGGCGTGACCGACCCGCACAACCTGGGGGCTTGTCTGCGTACTGCCGATGCGGCCGGTGCGCAGGCGGTGATTGTGCCCAAGGACAAGTCCGCCACGCTCAATGCCACGGTGCGCAAGGTGGCGTGCGGCGCTGCCGAGGTGATTCCGCTGGTGGCCGTGACCAACCTGGCGCGCACCCTGGAAAAGCTGCAGAAGAAAGGCTTGTGGGTGGTCGGCACAGCCGGCGAGGTCGAGCAGGAGCTGTATCAGCTCGACATGACCGGCCCGACGGTGCTGGTGATGGGCGCCGAAGGCAAGGGCATGCGCCGCCTGACCCGCGAACATTGCGATTACCTGGTCAAGCTGCCCATGGGTGGTAGCGTCAGCAGCCTGAATGTCTCGGTCGCCACGGGCGTCTGCCTGTTCGAGGCGGTGCGCCAGCGCCAGGCCAAGGTGCGTGGCTGACTGTTCAAATAATCGCCAGTTCACCTTGCGTGCGGCGGGGGGCTTCTCTAGAATGGCGCCCCTTGCCGTGACGGCAGGTTTTTCTATGCCTTTCGTCCGGTGAGCTCATCACGAGAAAACCCACTCCTTGCCTGACCACCTTAGTTGGCAGGCTACAACCCGTAAGGAGCATTTATGCGTCATTACGAAATCATCTTTCTGGTTCACCCGGACCAGAGCGAGCAAGTCGGCGGCATGGTCGAGCGTTACACCAAGCTGATCGAAGAAGACGGTGGCAAGATTCACCGCCTGGAAGACTGGGGCCGTCGTCAGCTGGCTTACGCCATCAACAACGTCCACAAAGCCCACTACGTGATGCTCAACGTAGAGTGCACCGGCAAGGCCCTGGCCGAGCTGGAAGACAGCTTCCGCTACAACGACGCTGTGATCCGTAACCTGGTCATCCGTCGCGACGAGGCCGTTACTGGTCAGTCCGAGATGCTGAAGGCCGAAGAAAACCGCAGTGAGCGCCGCGAGCGTCGTGAACGTCCTGAAAACGCTGAGTCCAACGACAGCGATGACAGCGACAGCAACGACAGCGACAACGCTGACGAGTAATCCACGGATCTATTGAGGAGCCAATCACATGGCACGTTTCTTCCGTCGTCGTAAATTCTGCCGTTTCACCGCTGAAGACGTGAAAGAGATCGATTTCAAAGATCTCAACACCCTGAAAGCCTACATCTCGGAAACCGGCAAGATCGTTCCCAGCCGTATCACCGGTACCAAGGCTCGTTATCAGCGTCAGCTGGCCACCGCTATCAAGCGCGCCCGCTTCCTGGCCCTGCTGCCCTACACCGACAGCCACGGCCGCTGAGATCGGATAGTCGACAAGCGTTAAGGAATAGATCGCATGCGCGCCCTGGCTGAATACATCATGCGCGGCCGTATGCAGGCCACCCTCGTGGTGGCAGGTTCAAGTGTTTTGCCGTTGTTGTTCTGGGTCGGTGCTGCTGCCAGCAGTCTGGTACTGCTGCGCAGAGGGCTGAGTGATGCGTTGGGCATCCTTGTCTGGGCATTGTTTCCGGCGCTTTACATCTGCTACCTCGGTGAGCCGAGTGTATTGCTGGTGATGCTGGGAACGTTGGTGTTGGCGCAGGTGTTGCGTACAACGACCTCCTGGGTTCGGGTGCTGAGTGCATGCATTCCGCTTGGCGTCGTCTTCATGCTGCTGGCCAATACAGTGTTTGCGGGTGTCCTCGAGGGTTATGTCGAGGTGTTCAAGCAGGCATTGGCCGAGTTGCCCGCAGGCTCTGCAGGTGGTGCGACCGACGAGCAGATTCAGAACATGCAACAGATCGCGCTGCTGCCGTTTTTGCAGGGCATGATGACGTTCTTCTGGTTGAGTACGAGCGTTCTCGGTCTTGTTCTTGCGAGGTACTGGCAAGCGTTGCTGTACAACCCCGGCGGTTTTGGCGAAGAGTTTCGTCAAGTTCGTCTGCCGGCGCCTTTGGCGATTGCTCTGCTTGTCGGTGTGCTTCTGGCACCGGCAGTGTTGGGGGATGCGGGTTGGTCGGTCACGCTGGTTTGTATGCTGCCCCTGATGCTGGCCGGTCTGGCGCTGGGGCACGGGTTGATCGCCATGAAGCAGTTGTCCAGCTTCTGGTCTATTGGCCTCTACGTAGCGTTGCTGGTAGCGATGAACCTGATCTGTTTATTAGCCGTTATCGACAGTCTGTTTGATTTTCGCGGTCGCCTGGCGCGCAAGAACGGCCCGGGCTCTGCGAACGGTGAAGGTTAAAAGTTAAGAGGTAAGACCCAAATGGAAGTCATCCTGCTGGAAAAAATCGCCAATCTGGGCAACCTGGGCGACAAAGTGAACGTTAAAGCCGGTTACGGCCGTAACTTCCTGCTGCCGCAAGGCAAGGCCACCGCTGCTACCGCTGAAAACGTAGCTGCGTTCGAAGCCCGCCGCGCCGAGCTGGAAAAAGCCGCTGCCGAGAAGAAAGCTTCCGCTGAAGCTCGCGCTGCTCAACTGGCCGAGCTGGAAGTTACCATCACCGCCGTTGCTGGCGATGAAGGCAAACTGTTCGGTTCGATCGGTACTCACGACATCGCTGACGCCCTGACCGCCTCCGGCGTTGAAGTGGCCAAGGCTGAAGTTCGTCTGCCTAACGGTACTATCCGTCTGGTCGGCGAATACGACGTTGCCGTGCACCTGCACACCGACGTTGAAGCCACCGTCAAGGTAATTGTGGTCGCCGCCTAAGAGCCCGCCCATGATCTGCGGCGCGTCGGCCCTGCTGCGTTGAACGCTGGTTCGCAATGCTCATTTACTACTCGTAAACTGCGCTTGCTCACCAGCGTTCGCCTTGCAGGGCTCTAGCTCGCTAGATCATGAACAGACTCTAGCTAGCAGCCGCCAGGCGGGCTTGCACTCAGGTGCGGGTCTGCCAAAATCGGGCACGTCATTGCGTAAGCGGTGACGTGCCCGTTGCTTTTCTACCGCCGTATTTTTTCTTCCCGAGCCTATGAACGACATCAGCATTCCCGAGCAATATGACCTGCAGACCGCGGCCCTGAAAGTGCCGCCGCACTCCATCGAGGCGGAGCAGGCAGTGCTGGGCGGCCTGATGCTGGACAACAATGCCTGGGAACGAGTGCTCGACGGCGTGTCAGATGGCGACTTCTATCGCCATGATCATCGCCTGATTTTCCGCGCGATCTTCAAGCTGGCCGAGCGCAACGCGCCGTTCGACGTGGTCACCCTGTCCGAGCAGTTGGACAAGGAAGGCCAGCTGTCACAGGTCGGCGGTCTGGCCTATCTCGGTGAGCTGGCGAAGAACACCCCGTCTGTGGCCAACATCAAGGCCTACGCGCAGATCATCCGTGAGCGCGCCACCCTGCGTAAGCTGATCGGCATCAGCAACGAGATCGCCGACAGCGCCTATGCCCCGGAAGGCCGTACCGGTGAGGAAATCCTCGACGAGGCCGAGCGCAAGATCTTCGAAATCGCCGAAGACCGGCCCAAGACCGGCGGCCCGGTGGGCATCAACGACATCCTGGTCAAGGCCATCGACCGTATCGACGAGCTGTTCAACAACGGTGACGCGATTACCGGTCTGTCCACCGGCTTCGACGATCTGGACAACCTGACCAGCGGCCTGCAGCCGGCCGACATGATCATCGTCGCCGGCCGTCCGTCGATGGGTAAGACCACTTTCGCCATGAACCTGGTGGAAAACGCGCTGATGCGCAGCGACAAGGCGATCCTCGTCTACTCGCTGGAGATGCCGTCGGAGTCCATCGTCATTCGTATGCTCGCCTCGCTGGGGCGCATCGACCAGACCAAGGTGCGTGCCGGTCAGCTCGATGATGACGACTGGCCGCGTCTGACCAGTGCGGTCAACCTGCTCAACGACCGCAAGCTGTTCATCGACGATACCGCCGGTATCTCGCCGAGCGAGATGCGCGCACGTACCCGCCGTCTGGCCCGTGAGCATGGTGAGATCGGCCTGATCATGGTCGACTACCTGCAGCTGATGCAGATTCCCGGTTCCAGCGGCGACAGTCGGGTCAACGAGATTTCCGAAATCTCGCGCTCGCTCAAGGCCCTGGCCAAGGAATTCAACTGCCCGGTGATCGCCCTGTCGCAGCTCAACCGCGGCCTCGAACAGCGCCCCAACAAGCGCCCGATCAACTCCGACTTGCGTGAATCCGGTGCGATCGAGCAGGACGCCGACATCATCCTGTTCGTCTATCGCGACGAGGTCTATCACCCCGAGACCGAGTACAAAGGCGTGGCCGAGATCATCATTGGCAAGCAGCGTAACGGCCCGCTGGGCACCGCGCGCCTGGCCTTCCTCGGCAAGTTCTCGCGCTTCGAGAACCTGGCGCCGGGCAGCTATCAGTTCGACGACGAATAAATCGCTGTCACGCAAACCTGCTGTGCGCAGGACCGGCTGCGTTGCGCGCCATCTTCGTGAACAAATGTGCGGTGTTCCGGGCTTGCCCGCCCAGCGTTGACGGCAAAGATGGTCTGGCACAGATCAATGAAAATGGGTGCCCAGCGGTTAAGATGGGCACCCGTTTTTCGTTCAGGCCCTCTGTCATGCGTCCGCTTGCTGCCATCGTCGACCTCTCCGCCATCGTCCACAACTACAGCATGGCCAAGCGTTGCGCGCCGGGGCGTCAGGCGTTCGCAGTGGTCAAGGCCAACGCCTATGGGCATGGCGTGCGTGAGGTGGTGACGGCGCTGCGCGATATCGCCGACGGTTTCGCCGTGGCCAGCCTGGAAGAGGCTGCGGAGGTGCGCGCGATGCACGACGAGGCGCGTATCCTGCTGCTGGAGGGCTGTTTCGAGACTGGCGAATATGCCATCGCCGCCCAGCTCGGCTTCGATCTTGTCGTGCAGAGCGCGGCGCAGGCCGAAGCATTGCTCGCCAGTGAGCTGCTGCGACCGCTGAACGTCTGGCTGAAGCTGGATTCCGGTATGCACCGCCTGGGGTTCGGCGTCGACGAGCTGCGCCAGTGGCATGCCCGCCTGCAGGACGCCGGGCAGGTGGCGGAGCTCAATCTGATCAGCCATTTCGCTTGCGCCGACGAGCGTGGCCATCCGCTCACCGAGCAGCAGGTTGAGTGTTTTCTAGGTCTGCTGGATCTGGACTTCAATCACCGCTCGCTGGCCAACTCTGCAGCAGTACTGACCATTCCCGCTGCGCACATGGATTGGCTGCGGCCCGGCATCATGCTCTACGGTGCCACGCCTTTCGCCGATCTCAGCGCCAGTGAGCTGGCCTTGAAGCCCGTGATGACCCTGGCTGCACGGGTTATCGCTGTGCATGAGGTAGCGGCTGGCGAAAGCGTCGGTTATGGCGCGGCCTGGGTGGCCGAGCGAGATTCGCGCATCGCTACGGTCAGTTGCGGATATGCCGACGGTTATCCGCGGCATGCGCCCAGCGGTACGCCGGTGCTGGTCGACGGGCATCTGGCGCCCTTGGCGGGCAGGGTTTCGATGGACATGCTGGCCGTGGACATCACCGATGTGCCGGAGGCGGACATCGACTCGCCAGTGGAGCTATGGGGCAGCAACCTGCCGGTGGATGAGGTCGCGATCGCTTGCGGCACCATTGGTTACGAGTTGCTGACCAAGGTCACGGCCCGCGTGCCGCGTCGCTACATCGGCTGATCAAGCCAGGCCACTTGGCACCTTGAGCACATCCAGCTGCAGGCAGGCCTGTTCGCTGAGTTCGCCATCGTCGCCATGCACGCGTGAGCCTGAACGCCCCAGCTCCTTGACTCGATAGAGGCTGGCATCTGCCGTTTTATACAGGGCGGTGAAGCTCTGCGCGTGGCTGGGATAGAGCGCTACGCCAATACTGACCGTCACGCGCAGGCGTTCCGCTCCGTAGTGCACGGGTACCGACAGTTCGGCCACCAGGCGCGCGGCGATTTCCCTTGCTTGGCTTTCCGCATCGCTGCCACAGATCAATGCCGCGAATTCGTCTCCGCCCAGGCGTGAGACGGCATCGCCGGCGCGCACGTGCTCGCGTAGACGTTTGGCAATCACCTGCAGCATCAGGTCGCCAGCCGCATGGCCGAAGCGATCGTTGATCGGCTTGAAGTGGTCCAGGTCGATCAGCAGCAGCGCTACGCTTTCCTGGTGCCGCTCGGCATGCGCCAGGGCCGACTCGCAGCGCTCTACCAGATAGCGTCTGTTGGGCAGTTCGGTCAGTGGGTCGTGGAAGGCCGCATGCTGCAGCTCGTGTTCGCGGGCTCGTAGCTGTTCGTTGGTCGCGGCCAGTTCGGCGGTGCGTGCGGTTACCGCGGCCTGCAATTCATCGGCGCTGGCTTGCAACTGCGCCAGGCGTGCAGTTTTCTCGCGGTCGGCCTGCTGCTGCGCATCTGCGCGTTCCTGCTTGAGTATCTGGATGCGGTAGGCCAGGGCGAACGAGAACAGGATGGACTCGGCTGCCACGGCCAGGGGGAACACATAGGCGTTCCACTCGGCCGGTTGCAGCACGCCCGTGGTACGCAGCAGCAGAATGGCGACGCTGCCCAGCACCAGGCCGTAGCCGTAGAGATACAGCTGGGCGGGGAAGAACCCCTGACGCCAGCGGATCACAGCACTGCCAAGTGCAGCGGGAATGCTGGTCAGCGACAGCAAGGCAATGGCCCAGGCCGCCAGATGGCGCTGCTCGAAGAAGTTCAGGACGATGGCGGCCAAGTAGATCACGCAGGCCATGTTCAACAGGTGATGCGCCCAGCGCACGTAGAGCCTGGTTTGCAGCAGCGTCTGGGTGAAGCGGCTGGCGAACAGGCCCCACAGAGATGGCAGGGTGATTCGGTCGAGCCAGACCGGCACGGGGTGATTCGGCCACAGATACTGTGCGCCATGACCGGTCATGCTGATGATGAACAGCAGCGCGAAGGCGGTGGTCAGGACGTACCAGAAATAGGCTTTGTCGCGTAGCGAGATGAGGATGAACAGGTTGTACAGCAGCAAGGCGAAGACCACGCCGTAGATCACGCCCAGCCCCAGGTTTTCGCGTATGGCCAGTTGCGTGAGGTCGTCGGCTTGCCAGATGCGCAGCGGGAAGGAGTTGCCGGCCGGGTCGAAGGCGCGCAGATACAGAGTCAGTGGCTGCTCGCCCAGGGCTGGCAGGTCGAACACCATGCGCCGATACGAATGGTCGCGGTTCTCCGTGAAGGGCACCCGTTCCCCCGACTCGCGTAACTGCCAGCCACCCTGACCATCAGGCAGGTAAAGCTGCAGATCGAGCTGGGTCACAGAGCCAACCTCCAGCACCCAGTTTGCCGGAGCGTTCACGTCGCGCTGCACACTGAGCTTGATCCACCAGGGGTTCTGACTTTGGCCCACACTGGCACGGCCATTGGCTGCCTGAAAGCGCGATTGCTGCTCGGCTGAGGTGATATCGGTAATGCTCAACGTGCCGTGCGCGTCTTCCAGTAGCTCGACGTCGCTGTTGAGTGCCGAGCCACTGCTGCTCTCGCCAAGCATGATGGCGGGCGCTGCCTGGCTGGTGGAGGCCAGCGACAGCAAGAGAGCGAGCGATAAGACGAAGCGCTGCAGCATAGGCATCCTGAGAGCGGGTTCTCGAGTGTTTGAGTATATGCACAGGATCGTCATCGATCTAAAACAAATCTGGCGCCCGATGATGCAGGAAGGTGCCACGTTTTCTTGATATTTCAGCGACGATGATGGGCGTGTGAATGCCAGGGTGGGTGGTCCTTGTCGGCGCATTAAACCCAGTGAATTAGTCTGGTTTGGTTAATTTTTGTGCTATGATCCGCGCCCCTCGTGATAGCCCGCTGATCAAAAAATATGCAAGCCGCCAAGCCGCTGTTCGACTATCCCAAATACTGGGCCGAGTGTTTCGGGCCCGCTCCCTTCCTGCCGATGAGCCGGGAGGAGATGGATCAATTGGGTTGGGACAGCTGCGACATCATCGTGGTGACCGGTGACGCCTACGTCGACCATCCGTCGTTCGGCATGGCCATCATCGGCCGTCTGCTCGAAGCCCAGGGCTTTCGCGTCGGGATCATCAGTCAGCCGGACTGGCGCAGCAAAGACGACTTCATGAAGCTCGGCGAGCCGAACCTGTTCTTCGGCGTCGCCGCCGGCAACATGGATTCGATGATCAACCGCTACACCGCCGACAAGAAGATCCGCAGCGACGACGCCTACACCCCCGGCGGCGTGGCCGGCAAGCGCCCGGATCGCGCCAGCCTGGTCTACAGCCAGCGCTGCAAGGAAGCCTACAGCCATGTGCCGGTGATCCTCGGTGGCATCGAGGCCTCGCTGCGCCGTATCGCTCACTACGACTACTGGCAGGACAAGGTGCGCCGCTCCATCCTGATGGACGCCACCGCCGACATCCTGCTCTACGGCAACGCCGAGCGCGCGGTGGTCGAGGTGGCCCAGCGCCTGTCCCGTGGCGAGTCGATCGAGACCATCAGCGACGTGCGTGGCACCGCCTTTATCCGCCGTGACACCCCGGGGGACTGGTTCGAGATCGACTCCACGCGCATCGACCGTCCGGGCCGTGTCGACAAGATCATCAACCCCTATGTGAACACCCAGGACACCGAGGCCTGCGCCATCGAGCAGGCTAAAGGCGAGGTCGAAGACCCCAACGAAGCCAAGGTCGTGCAGATTCTCGACAGCCCGCGCATGACCCGCGACAAGACGGTGATCCGCCTGCCGTCGTTCGAGAAGGTGCGCAACGACCCGGTGCTCTACGCCCACGCCAACCGTGTGCTGCACCTGGAAACCAACCCGGGCAACGCCCGCGCGCTGGTGCAGAAGCATGGCGAGGTGGATGTGTGGTTCAACCCGCCACCCATCCCCATGACCACCGAGGAAATGGACTACGTGTTCGGCATGCCCTACGCCCGTGTGCCGCACCCGGCCTACGGCGGTGAGCGCATCCCGGCCTACGAGATGATCCGCTTCTCGGTCAACATCATGCGTGGCTGCTTCGGTGGCTGCACCTTCTGCTCGATCACCGAGCACGAAGGCCGCATCATCCAGAACCGCTCGCATGAGTCGATCATCCGCGAGATCGAGGAGATGCGCGACAAGGTGCCGGGCTTCACCGGCGTGGTCTCCGACCTCGGCGGGCCGACCGCCAACATGTACCGCATCGCCTGCAAGGACCCGGAAATCGAGCGTCACTGCCGCAAGCCGTCGTGCGTGTTCCCCGGCATCTGCGAGAACCTCAACACCGATCACTCCTCCTTGATCGAGCTGTACCGCAAGGCGCGTGCGCTGCCGGGCGTGAAGAAGATCCTGATCGCCTCCGGCCTGCGTTACGACCTCGCCGTGGAGTCGCCGGAGTACGTCAAGGAGCTGGTCACCCACCACGTTGGTGGCTACCTGAAGATTGCTCCGGAGCACACCGAGCGTGGCCCGCTGGACAAGATGATGAAGCCGGGCATCGGCTCCTACGACCGCTTCAAGCAGATGTTCGAGAAGTTCTCGAAAGAGGCAGGCAAGGAACAGTACCTGATCCCTTACTTCATCGCGGCGCACCCGGGTACCACCGACGAGGACATGATGAACCTCGCCCTGTGGCTCAAGCGCAACGGCTTCCGCGCTGACCAGGTGCAGGCCTTCTACCCGTCGCCAATGGCCACGGCCACGGCCATGTACCACTCGGGCAAGAACCCGCTGCGCAAGGTCACCTACAAGAGCGACGGTGTGGAGATCGTCAAGAGCGAGGAGCAGCGCCGTCTGCACAAGGCCTTCCTGCGTTACCACGACCCGAAGGGCTGGCCGCTGCTGCGTGAGGCGCTGACCCGCATGGGTCGCGCCGACCTGATCGGCCCGGCCAAGCACCAGCTGATCCCGGCTACCCAGCCGGCCGGTGATGGCAGCTACCAGAGCGCGCGGCGCAAGAACTCCACCCCGCTTGGCAGCAAGAAGGCCGGCAACGGCAACAGTAATGGTGGCGGCAAGATCCTTACCCAGCACACTGGCCTGCCACCGCGCGGCAGCGACGGCAGCAAGCCCTGGGACAAGCGCGAGCAGGCCAAGGCGGCTGCCGAGGCGCGTAATCAGCAGGCCGCGCGCGAGCGTTCCGGCGCCGGTAAGGGCAAGGGTAAGAAACCGACGAAAAAGCCCGTCGCGCCGCGCTGAGTCATTCCCGCATATGAAAACGCCAGCTTGATGCTGGCGTTTTTGTCGCGGTGGCGACTAGGGCTTCGCGCTGAAGCTACAGGTCAGGTAACGGTTGCTCAGGCCATAACGCAGGATCGACCCCAGACGCTTGAGCAGGTACAGCGGGTGCTGGCGATAGTAGGCCAATACGGCATTGCCGACGCCTTCCGAGCGGTGCTCGCGTACTTCCTTCTGCTCCGACTTCTTGAACAGGCCGGAAAACTCCCAGCGCTGGATCTGTTCGAACTGTACCTGTGGATGCAGGCCGTGCCGGTTAAAAAGTGTGCGGAAGCTACGCGGGCTGAAATCGTGCAGGTGGTGCGGGTTGCCATCGAGCGTCGGGGTGGTCGGTACCGAGGCGATGATGCGGCCACCCTTGGCCAGCAGTCGAGCGAGGTTTTCCACCAGGCGCACCGGGTCTGGCAGATGTTCGATGGTTTCCAGGCTGACGATGCTGTCGAAGCCTTCCGCGTCGCTGAAACTCTCGGCATTGGCGCACAGGTAGCGCAGGTTGGGCAACTGATAGTGCGCTTGCGCATAGGCAATCGCTTGCGGATCGATATCGATCCCGGTGATCTGTTTGTCCGGGTGCCGTTCAGCCATCAACGCGCTGCCATAACCACAACCGCACGCCATATCGAGTACGCGCGCTCCCTGCAGAGCCGTGCTGGCGAATTCGTAGCGCTGCATGTGCAGGTCCAGTGTGGCCTGGTCGGCGGCGAGCTGCTGATCCATCTTCAGTGGGTAGATACGTTCCAGCGTATGCATGGCGGCCTGTCCTTGGTCTGTGGCGAGAAGTGCGGCGTTCGCAGTCTGCGGCTTCTCGCTGGTTGCAGCAAGCGTATCGCCCTGGAGGGGCGACATGTGGCCAGGCACCTGCATTTCGACGCTGAGCAGGTGCTGAGGTGTGTGCGGCGGCCAGCAGGATGGCAAGACAAAAAAGCTGCGCCGATTGTCATCCGCCTGCAGCGCTCCCTGCTCTATAGTTGTGCGCCTATGTGACCCTGGTGCGGGAGGCGCCCCTATATGGGGCCGGCTTTGCGCGGCGCGCTGGAAAACCTGCGGTTTGCCTCTGGCATAAGTCTTGCGCTACACAGGGTATCGTCCAGGCTAGCAGGAGGCCGCCGTGTCGATTCATGTCGCGCTGCATCATGTCACCCACTACCGCTACGACCGTGCGGTGAACCTTGGCCCGCAGGTGGTACGTTTGCGTCCTGCACCTCACAGCCGCACACGCATTCTCTCCTATGCGTTGAGTGTCGAGCCCGGCGAACACTTCATCAACTGGCAGCAGGACCCGCAGGGCAATTACCTGGCCCGCCTGGTGTTTCCGGAGAAGACCCGCGAGTTCAAGGTCGAGGTTGACCTGGTTGCCGAGATGGCGGTGTTCAATCCGTTCGACTTCTTCCTCGAGCCCTATGCCGAGCGCATTCCGTTCGCCTACACCGAGGGCGAGCAACGCGAGCTGGCGCCTTATCTGGTCAAGCTGCCGCCCACGCCACTGTTCGCCAAGTATTTGGCCGGCATCTCTCGCGAAGAGCGGCCCAGCGTCGATTTCCTGGTCGAGCTGAACCAACGCCTATCCGCCGACATCCGTTACCTGATTCGCATGGAACCGGGCGTACAGACGCCGGAAGAGAGCCTGAAGAATGCCTCGGGATCATGCCGCGACTCGGCCTGGTTGCTGGTGCAGTTGCTGCGTCATCTGGGCCTGGCGGCGCGCTTCGTTTCCGGTTATCTGATTCAGCTCACCGCTGACGTCAAATCCCTCGACGGTCCCTCCGGCACCGACAAGGACTTCACCGACCTGCATGCCTGGTGCGAAGTCTATCTGCCCGGTGCCGGCTGGATCGGCCTCGACCCCACCAGCGGCTTGTTCGCCGGCGAAGGTCATATCCCGCTGGCGTGCAGCCCGGAACCGTCTTCGGCGGCGCCGATCACCGGTGGGCTGGACGAATGCGAGGTGGAGTTCGAGCACCTGATGAGCGTCGAGCGCGTGTGGGAGGCGCCGCGCGTCACCAAGCCTTACAGCGAGGCGCAGTGGCAGGCGATCCAGGCGCTGGGCCGGCAGATCGACGCCGATCTGCAGCAGCATGATGTACGTCTGACTATGGGCGGCGAACCGACCTTCGTCGCTCTCGACTACCCCGATGATGACGAATGGAACACTGCCGCGCTGGGGCCGAACAAGCGGCGGCTGGCCGCCGACCTGTTCTACCGCCTGCGTGACCACTACGCGGCCAATGCGCTGGTGCATTTCGGCCAGGGCAAGTGGTACCCCGGCGAGCAACTACCGCGTTGGTCGCTGAACTGTTTCTGGCGCCGTGATGGTGAGCCGCTGTGGCGCGAACCGAAGCTGCTGGCTGACGAAAAGCGCGGTTACGGCGCCACGGCGGAGACTGCAGAACGCTTCCTCACGACCCTGGCCGCACATTTGGGTGTGGAGGCAGGCAATGTTTTCCCGGCCTTCGAGGACTGGTTCTACTACCTGTGGCGCGAGCGCAAGTTGCCGGATAACGTCACTCCGGACGATCCGCGTCTGAGCGATCCACTGGAGCGCGAACGCCTGCGCAAGGTATTCGATCAGGGGCTCGATGCGGTGGTAGGTCATGTCCTGCCGCTGGCGCGTCAGGTGGTCGGCGAGGGGTGGCAGAGCGGGCGCTGGTTCCTGCGTGACGAGCACTGTCGGCTGCTGCCGGGGGACTCGGCGCTAGGCTATCGTCTGCCGCTCGATTCTTTGCCCTGGGTGAGTCAGACCGACTACCCCTACGTCAATCCGGTCGACCCCAGCCAGGCGATGCCGCCGTTGCCCAGCCCGGCACAGATACAGCGTCAGCTACGCGGTGTCTGGCGGGGAGCCAGCGCTGGTGTGCAGAGCGCGCGCCCGGCCAGTGGCCAGTCGGCTGCCGGTATCGTGCGTACTGCATTATGCGCCGAGCCGCGTGATGGCCGTCTGTACCTGTTCATGCCGCCGCTGGCGCACCTGGAAGACTATCTGGAGCTGGTCGCGGCCATCGAAGCGGTGGCTGCCGAGCTCAATTGTCCGGTGCTGATGGAGGGCTACGAGCCGCCGCAGGACCCGCGTCTGCAGTACTTCCGCGTCACCCCCGATCCGGGTGTGATCGAGGTGAACATTCATCCGGCCGCCAGCTGGGATGAGCTGGTTGAGCGCTGTGAGTTCCTTTACGAGGCGGCGCGGCAGTCGCGCCTGTCCAGCGAGAAATTCATGATCGACGGCCGCCATACCGGCACCGGCGGCGGCAACCACTTTGTGCTTGGCGGTGCCACATCGGGCGACTCGCCATTCCTGCGTCGCCCTGACCTGTTGCGCAGCCTGATCAGCTACTGGCACAACCACCCGTCGCTGTCGTACCTGTTCAGCGGCCTGTTCATCGGCCCGACTTCGCAGGCGCCGCGGGTGGACGAAGCGCGCAACGATGCACTGTACGAGCTGGAAGTGGCGTTCGCACAGATGCCCGAGCCGGGCCGCGACTGCCCGCCCTGGCTGGTCGACCGTCTGCTGCGCAACCTGCTGGTGGATGTCACCGGCAACACCCACCGCGCCGAGTTCTGCATCGACAAACTCTACTCACCGGACTCCGCCAGCGGCCGCCTCGGCCTGCTCGAACTGCGCGCCTTCGAGATGCCGCCGCACGCGCAGATGAGCCTGGCTCAGCAACTGTTGCTGCGCGCCTTGATCGCGCGCTTCTGGCAGGAGCCTTATCGCCCGGCGAAGCTGGTGCGCTGGGGCACCGAGCTGCACGACCGCTTCCTCCTGCCGCATTTCGTCGAGCAGGATTTTGCCGACGTGCTGCAGGAACTCGGCAGTTTCGGCTACCGCCTGCGTAACGAGTGGTTCGCTCCGCACTTCGAATTCCGCTTTCCCAAGGCCGGCGACTTCGCGGTCAAGGGGATCGATCTGGAGCTGCGCCAGGCTTTGGAGCCCTGGCATGTGCTGGGCGAGGAGGGCGCTATCGGCGGCACCGTGCGCTATGTCGATTCGTCGCTCGAACGCATGCAGGTGAAGGTGGGCGGCATGGCGCCGGATCGCTACGTGTTGACCTGCAACGGCGTGCCGGTGCCGCTGCGCCCGACGGGCAAGGTCGGCGAGTTCGTCGGTGGCGTGCGTTTCCGCGCCTGGCAGCCGGCCAGTTGTCTGCAGCCGACCATCGGCGTGCATGCACCGCTGGTGTTCGACCTGATCGACACCTGGATGCAGCGCTCGCTGGGTGGTTGCCAGTACCATGTCGCCCATCCTGGTGGACGCAATTACGAGAGCCTGCCGGTCAACGCCTACGAGGCCGAGAGTCGGCGTCTGGCGCGCTTCTTCCGTCTGGGCCACAGCCCGGGCAAGCGCCCAGTCGTGCAACCAATGGACAATAATGAACTACCGATGACCCTGGACCTGCGTCGCGTCTGATGTCGATCCAGGCTGTGGGAGGCGCTTTAGCCGCGAACGATCGCCGCTGAAGCGCCTCCCACGGATGCAACTGATCAATCTGCGTCATGCCGCCTTGCCACTGCCGAGTCAACCATGCACGACCTGCTAGCCGATTACCCGCCCCCCGCCGGGGCCTATCATGAATTGCTCGACGCCAAGGGTGGCGTGCGCCCGCACTGGCGCCGTTTCTACGAGCAATTGGCACGCAGCCGCCCCGAGCATCTGGCGCAACGCGAGGCCATGCTGGCTCGGCAGATTCAGGAGAACGGCGTTACCTACAACGTCTACGCCGACCCCGAAGGCGCCGACCGGCCCTGGGAGCTGGACCTGCTGCCCAACCTGATTCCTGCGGATGAATGGCAGCAGATAGCCGCCGGGGTCGCCCAGCGCGCGACCCTGCTGAACCGCGTAGTGGCGGATCTGTATGGCCCGCAGAAGCTGATCGGTGAGGGCCTGCTGCCGACCGAACTGGTATTCGGCCACAATAATTTCCTCTGG
The DNA here is from genome assembly GCF_050473265.1 of Pseudomonas pichavaramensis. Lineage (NCBI taxonomy): Bacteria > Pseudomonadati > Pseudomonadota > Gammaproteobacteria > Pseudomonadales > Pseudomonadaceae > Pseudomonas > Pseudomonas pichavaramensis. The sequence goes on from NZ_JBJKFJ010000001.1 coordinate 379,518, forward strand.
CCCTGCCAGGGCATGCAGGCACCTGGTGGCACCTGGCTGCATCTGTATGCGGTGGATCTGGCGCGGGCGCCGGATGGTCGCTGGTGGGTCACTGCGGACCGGACCCAGGCACCCTCCGGCGCAGGTTATGCGCTGGAGAACCGGCAGATCGTCTCGCGTGCCTTCCCTGAGTTGTATCGCGATCTGCGTGTGCAATATCTGGCTGGCTTCTTCCGCACCCTGCAGGACACCCTGGCGCGCCAGGCGCCCAGTGGCGGAGAGACGCCGCTGGTAGTGCTGCTGACCCCCGGGCGCTTCAACGAGAGTTATTTCGAACATCTGTATCTGGCCCGCCAGCTGGGTTATCCGCTTGTCGAGGGCAGCGATCTGACGGTGCGCGATGCCACGCTCTACCTCAAGACGTTGGCCGGCCTGCGCCGTGTACATGCGGTGCTGCGCCGTCTCGACGACGATTATTGCGATCCACTGGAGCTGCGCACCGACTCGGCTCTGGGCGTGCCAGGCTTGCTTGAAGTGGTGCGCCGTGGGCGCGTGCTGGTGGCCAATGCATTGGGCTGTGGTGTGCTGGAGTCGCCCGGTCTGCCCGGCTTTCTGCCCGCGATCAGCGAGCATCTGCTTGGCGAAGAACTGTTGCTGCCGTCCATTGCCAGCTGGTGGTGCGGTGAGCCGCCGGTGCTGGACGAGGCGTTGGAAAAACTCGACGAGTTGCTGGTGCGCCCGGCGTTCCCGTCGCAGAGTTTTGCACCGGTATTCGGCCGCGATCTGGACGAGGCGCAGCGCGCCAAGCTGGCTGAGCGCCTCAAGTCGCGCCCATATGCCTATGTCGCCCAGGCGCGGGCCAAGCTGTCGCAGGCGCCGGTATGGGACGGCCGCAGTTTGCAGCCGCGAGCTATCGGCATGCGCGTGTTCGCGGTGGCCAGTGCCGACGGTTACCGGGTGATGCCTGGCGGCCTGACGCGGGTAGCCGGTGAGGCCGACGCCGAAGTGGTGTCGATGCAGCGCGGTGGCGCAAGCAAGGACACCTGGGTGCTGGGTACGCGACAGAGTGGCGGCGAGCCCTGGCAAACGCAGCGTACGCTGGGCACCGCTGACCTGGTGCGCAGTGACCCGTTCCTGCCGTCGCGGGTGGTGGAAAACCTGTTCTGGTTCGGTCGTTACGCCGAGCGTTGTGAAGACAGCGCGCGTCTGCTGCGGATCATGCTGGCGCGTTATGTCGATGACGATGACGATCCGCAGGCGCTGCAGAGTGCGCTGGCACTGGCGCAGGACCTGGGGCTGCTGGCCGATCCAGAGGAAGGTGAGCTGGAAGCACGTCTGCTGCAGGCATTGCTCGGCGGCGACTGGCCGGCCAGCCTGCGTGCCAACCTGCAACGCTTGCAGTGGGCCGCCGGCAGCGTGCGTGGCAAGCTGTCTCAGGCCAACTGGCAGGCGCTGGTCGAGCTGCAACGCGAAGCCCAGTTGCTGGAAGCCCAGCCCGCCGACTTCGGCGAGTTGCTGGACTTCCTCAATCGCCTGCTGATGTCGCTGGCCGCGCTCTCCGGTTTCGCCCTGGATGACATGACCCGTGACGACGGCTGGCGCTTTCTCATGCTGGGTCGCTACATCGAGCGTCTGCAGTTTCTCTGTGACAGCTTTGCCGGGTTCCTGCGCAGTGGTTCGGCCACTGACCAATCGGCGCTGGAGTGGCTGCTGGAACTGGGTAACAGCAGCATCACCTATCGCACCCGTTACCTGGCTTCTGCGCAGCTGATTCCGGTGCTCGATCTGCTACTGCTGGATGAGCAGAACCCGCATGCCGTGCTGTTCCAGCTGCGCACCATGCTGGTTTCGCTGAAGCGTCTGGACGAGCGCTTCGAGGTGCCTGCCGAGCGCTACCTGGTCTATCTGGAGCAGCAATTGAGCGCCTTGAGCCTGGCCAGCCTGGAAAACCCGCTGTTCGGTCCCGGCAGCACCCGCGCGGTGCTCGAAGGCCTCGCCGATCTGCTGGTCGCCATCAGCGAAGCCGCTGGTGCAGTATCCGACCACCTCGGGCTACGTTTCTTTGCCCATGTCGATGTCAGCCAGCGGACGCAATCTTCATGAGCAGCGCGTTGTATCAAGTGCTTCACGACACCCACTACCGCTATTCGGCGCCGGTCTCCCTGGCCCAGCAGTTGGCACACCTATGGCCGCGCGAGTGTTCCTGGCAGCGCAATCATGAGCAGCAGTTGCGCATCGACCCGCAGCCCTGCCAGCGTCGCGATGGTCTGGATGTCTTCGGCAACCCGCTGACGCGGCTGGTCTTCGAGCGTCCGCACGAGGCGCTCAGCGTCAGCGCGCGCCTACGTGTCGAGGTGCTGGCACGGCCGGAACTGGATCTGGATGAGTCGCCGAACTGGGAGGCTGCCTGCGCGGCGCTTAGCTACAGCGGCTCGCGTCTGGCGCCGGACTTGCTGGAGGCCGCACGTTATCGTTTCGAATCACCCTACGTGCGGCTCAAGCAGGTGTTCGCCGACTTCGCCGACGACTGCTTCACCCCGAGCAGGCCGCTGCTGCAGGCCGGCCAGGCGCTGATGCAGAAGATCTTCGACGAGTTCAGTTTCGATGCCGGCGCCACTCAGGTGGCGACGCCGCTATTGCAGGTGCTGGAAGAAAAGCGTGGCGTGTGCCAGGACTTCGCTCATCTGATGCTGGCCTGTCTGCGTTCGCGTGGCCTGGCGGCGCGTTACGTCAGTGGCTACCTGCTGACCCAGCCACCGCCCGGTCAACCGCGCCTGATTGGCGCCGATGCCTCGCATGCCTGGATTTCGCTGTATTGCCCGCGTCAGGGTTGGGTGGATTTCGACCCGACCAACAACGTGCGGCCGGCACTGGAGCACATCACCCTGGCCTGGGGCCGGGATTTCTCCGATGTTTCGCCGCTACGTGGGGTGATTCTGGGAGGCGGCAGCCACGACCCTGAAGTTCAGGTGACGGTGCTGCCGTTGGGCTGACGAGACGGCGGGCGTTGCCCCCGCACGTGTCAGTCGACCAGTTTCACGCTGCCTTTCATCAGCGAGTAATGGCCGGGGAAGGAGCAGAAGAAGCTGTAGTCTTCGCCTGCTGCCAGCTTGCTCACATCGAAGCTTACCGAGGTGCTTTCGCCGCCACCGATCAGGTCGGTATGGGCGATCACGCGCTCGTCGCCAGCCTTGAGGTAGCTTGCGTCAGCCCCGGCGGGAATACCGTCGGTGGCGATGCCCGGCATATCAGCAGTCTTGCTCAGCACCCAGTTGTGACCCATGGCGGTCTTGGGCAGCGAGCCTGTGTGCTTGAGATTGACGGTGAAGGTCTTGCAGCTCTTGCTGATGGAGATGGCCTGGGTGTTGTAGGTCATCTGGTCGGTCGATTCGACATCTACCGAGCATTCGGCGGCGAGCAGCGGGGTGCTGGCCAGGCCGAGCAGAGCGATTAGAGCGGCGTTACGCAACATCGTTGAATCCTCCAGATTCTGAGTTTCCGGTCAGGTCAGGAAAGAGTCGCACAGCTTGCCCCTCTACTGGGTGCGACCGAACGCCACGGTGGTTTATCCCGAGAAACTGTGGATAAGACTGTTGAGAAGCTCTGTAATGCCCGCCCAGAGCGCTGTCCTGCGGGCTTTTTGGGCTGCTGGTCAGGTTCTGCCCAAGGCATGCCCGCAGAGCAAAAAATCCTTTGTAATGAATTGATTGGCTGCAGACAGAGGGTAAAAACAGCGACGCAGTCAGACACTGTCAGCTTATCCCCGAAAACCGTGGAGCAAGCTGTGGATAAGCTTGGGGAAAGTGCCTCCAGGCCAGCGCTCTGGAAGCCTGGCGTCGGCTGCTCAGGAAATGAGCGTCTCAGTCAGCACTGGCTGGACGTAGTGCGCGCCACAGGCGGCTGGCCACGCTCACCAGCGGCACGCTGATCAAGCCAGCGACGATGCCCAGCAGGGCGTTGAGCAATGTCGGCACCAGTGCCGAAAGCAACTGGCCGGCATCCTGCGCGACCCACTCGGCGGCGTGGTGTACGGCGGCCTCGACCGGGGGCAGGCCATGGCTGAGGATGCCCCCGCCAACCAAGAACATCGCAGCGGTACCGACTACCGAGAGTGTCTTCATCAACCAGGGGGCCAGAGCCAGCAGAGCGCGGCCAATGCGTTGGGCCAGCGCGCTGCTGCGTTGGCTGAGATAGAGCCCGGCGTCGTCCAGTTTGACGATGCCCGCCACCAGGCCGTAGACCCCAATCGTCATCACCAGCGCGATGGTGCTGAGGACCACGAGCTGATTGACGAAACTGGCGGCTGCCACTGTGCCCAGGGTGATGGCTATGATTTCCGCCGAGAGGATGAAATCCGTGCGCACCGCGCCGCGGATCTTGTCGCGCTCGAAGGCCACCAGATCGACCTCAGGGTTGGCCAGAGCTTGCAGATGCGCCTTCTTGCCGTCGTCATCGTGGCGATGCAGGAACTTGTGCAGGAGCTTTTCCGCTCCTTCGTAGCAGAGGAACAGGCCGCCGAACATCAGTAGCGGCACCACCAGCCAGGGCGCCACTGCGCTGATCAGCAAGGCGGCAGGCACCAGGATCGCCTTGTTGATCAGCGAACCCTTGGCCACCGCCCAGACTACCGGCAGTTCGCGGTCGGCCCTGACACCGGTGACCTGCTGGGCATTAAGCGCCAGATCGTCACCCAGTACGCCCGCGGTCTTGCGTGCGGCGACCTTGGTCATGGTGGCGACGTCGTCGAGTACGGTGCTGATGTCGTCGATCAGGGCGAGCAGGCTGCTTGCGGCCATGGTGTGGCTTCCGTGTCTGGAGAGGGCAGGGCGCCAAGCCTAGCACTGCCTGGGCTGTCTGCGTATCGACAGTGCTCAGTCTGGTGAGCGATCGACCCATTTCGGCGCCGCGCTGGGTTGCCACTCGGCCAGGGCGTCGAGCAGATCTTGCGGGCTGCTTGCGATCTGCAGCATGTCGCGGTGCTGCGGGCGCACGAAACGTTCCGCGACGAGGTGATCGAGAAAATCGCCGAGCTTGCTGTAGAAGCCGTTCACTTCCAGCAGGCCGAGAGGCTTGGAGTGGTAGCCCAGCTGACCCCAGGTCCAGACTTCGAACAGTTCCTCCAGCGTTCCCAGGCCGCCGGGAAGGGCGATGAAGGCATCGGCCAGTTCGGCCATGCGCGCCTTGCGTGCGTGCATGCCGTCGACCACTTCCAGGCAGGTCAGGCCGCGATGGCCAATCTCGGCACGCTCCAGGCTTTGCGGGATGATGCCGATCACTTCGCCCCCGGCGTTCAGGGCCGCATCAGCGACCACGCCCATCAGGCCGACCGCGCCGCCACCATAGATCAGGCGGATACCGCGTTGAGCCAGGTGCTGGCCGAGTTCCTCGGCAGCCTGGCGATAGATCGGACTGGCGCCAGGGCTGGCACCACAGAAGACACAGACGCTACGCAGGGACATTGACGGGCTCCTTGGCTGAATGTGCCAAGGGTAACGGCCTGTTGCGTCGCGACCAAGCTTCAGAAGCGCGTATCGATGCCGCAGGTGGCGCAGGCGTAGGTGGCGAGAAACTGTTTGAGCAGATCGTTGAGGTGCATGGCGCGGCTTCCTGACGCGGGAACATGCGGGTCAGGCTAGCTCTGATGAGAGGGGTGTGCCGTTAGATTGTTTCGATGACCCTGATAGCCGGCCAGATCAGCAAAATAAAGTTTTCCACCAAGTCTGTGGGTAGCGCTGTGGAAAAGCTGGTGGCGGTTATCCATCAGCCTGTAACAATGCCGCTTTCAGGCTGCTGGCGAAGATTTGATCAACAGTTATTTTCCTTTATTAACAGAGGCTTGACAGCTTTTTGGGAAAGTGTAGCAAGCGCTTGGCGTTGTCCAAGATAGCTGTGGGTGGTCTTGTTGATAACTTCTGTACCTATTGTTGAGAGCCTTTATTCATAGGGCTTCCAGCGTTTTGGTGAATTTATGAACAGCGTGTTCGTGGAGCAGCTTGGTGGTTGATTGTCCAGCTTGGCGGTGTTTTTTCCTCCAGCTCAGATGAGTTATACTTGGAGGTTGTTGATCGCTCTGTGGATAAGCTGGGTATGATTCATGCCAGCACCTGTTGCTGCAGGCTCGGGTGGCGATGAGGTATTGATCGTCAACCTACTGACTGGGCAATGCACCGAGTTGGGTGGAGCGGCCGAGCAGTTGCAGAGCTCGATCCGGGTAGTCGGTTATCAGGCCGTTGCTTCCCATTTGCAGCAGATTGCGCATGTCGGGCTGCTCATTGATGGTCCACAGCTGCACGTGCAGCCCACGCGTCTGGGCATTACGAATCAGCCGGGGTGTGGCGATGGTCAGCCCGTTGTGCTGCTGCGGAATCTGCAGCACGGCGTAGGAGGGCGACAGCAGGTCGCTCAGACCCAGCCAGTTCAGTGCCAGCAGCATGCGCACCGAGATCGGTCCGGCTGAGGTGGCGACTTCCGGGCAGAGTTGGCGAAAGCGGGTGAGGCTGCGTTCATGAAAGCTGCCAACGATGACCCGGTCGAGCTGGTCATAGGCCGCCAGCATTTCGCATAGCACCGCCTCCATGCCGACATCGGCCACCTTGATCTCGAGTATCTTGGGAATCAAAGGGAATTGTTCGAACACCTCTGCCAGCGAGGCGATACGGGTGCCCTGGCCGCGGTAGGGGTAGCTCTGGCCGCCGTCGGCCGTCCAGTTGTAACCGGCATCCAGGGCCTGCAGCTCGGCCAGACTGTAATGCGCGACCTGGCCTTCGCCGTTGGTGGTGCGTTCCAGCGTCTCGTCATGGATCACCACCAGTTGAGCATCCTGGCTCAGGTGCAGATCCATCTCGAGCATGTCGACGCCCAGGGTACTGGCGCGTTCGAAGGCGAACAGTGTGTTTTCCGGCCACAACCCCTTGCCGCCGCGGTGGGCGATAACCAACGGGCGTTGACCCAGATCTGCCAGCACAGCCGGTGTCGATGCCGGACGGCTGGTCAGTGCCAACGCCAGTATGACGACGGCGATCAGCAGCAGCGGGGCGATCAGAAATCGAGTGAGGCGCAGCATGGGGCTAGGTCTCGAAGCCAGTTCGGGACTTTGTGCCCCAGCGTAGAGGCGTTGGCAAGTGTTACAGCCGACGCGGGTAGGGTGCGCCGCGCGCACTGCAGCATCCGCGCAGTGCGTGTCGGCATCGGTGCGCATGGCGCACCCGAAGCACTGTCGGCTTTCAGTGGCGCCTTTGGTTGGTTGCGTCGCCCGGTGGTGATGGGCTCAGCTGGCCAGCAGCCAGACCCCGGCAGCTGCAGAAGCGCCACCTGCGATACGCACCAGCGGTGCCGCTGCTTGAGGCAGAAAACGCACCAGGGCGTAGCCGATAGCGTGCAGTGCCGCAGTGGCGACGATGAAACCGACGGCATAGGCGAAGGGGCTGGCCAGGTCCGGCAGTTCCAGGCCGTGGGCAACGCCGTGGCTGAGGGCGAATACGGCGGTCAGAGCCACGGATACGGCCATTGGCAGGCGAGCGGCCACGGCGACCAGCAGGCCGAAGGCCAGAACCGAGCCGGCAATGCCGGTTTCCATCAGCGGGATTTCCACGCCGGAGAAGCCGAACAGGCCGCCGATCAGCATGGTGCCAACGAAGGTCGCCGGCAGCGCCCAGCGGGCAGTGCCGCTTTGCTGTGCGGCCCACAGACCGACGGCGAGCATCGCCAGCAGGTGGTCCAGGCCGAAGACCGGGTGTGCCAGGCCGGCCATGATGCCGGAGTCACCATGGCCGGGGTGGGCGAATGCCAGTGCCGGGGTGCAGAACAGGGCGATCGCGTAGAGGGTTTTGCGCAGGTTCATGAATATCTCCTTGATGTTGGAATCAGGCTGCCGTGAGCATGCCCTGGCGTTCGATGAAGGCGATGATCTCGTCGAGACCCTGACCAACCTTCTGGTTGCTGAACACGAACGGCTTGTCGCCGCGCATTTTCAGAGTGTCGCGCTCCATGACCTCGAGCGAGGCGCCGACCATGGGCGCCAGGTCGACTTTGTTGATCACCAGCAGGTCGGACTTGCAGATGCCGGGGCCGCCCTTGCGCGGCAGCTTGTCGCCGGCAGAAACGTCGATCACGTACAGGGTCAGATCGGACAGCTCAGGGCTGAAGGTGGCGGACAGGTTGTCGCCGCCGGATTCGACGATGATCAGGTCCAGGCCGGGAAAGCGCCGGTTGAGCTGCTCGACGGCCTCGAGGTTGATCGAGGCATCTTCACGGATGGCGGTGTGCGGGCAGCCGCCGGTTTCCACGCCGATGATGCGCTCGGGCTCCAGGGCCTCGTTGCGCACCAGGAACTGGGCATCTTCCTGGGTGTAGATGTCGTTGGTGACCACGGCGATGTTGTAGCGCTCGCGCAGGGCGCGGCACAGGGCCAGGGTCAGAGCGGTCTTGCCGGAACCGACCGGGCCGCCGATACCGACGCGCAGGGGTTGGCTGTTCATCTGTGAATTCCTCATCAGGAGCGGAAGAGACGCGAGTACTGGCGCTCGTGCGCCATGCTCGCCAGGGTCAGGCCGAATGCGGCGCTGCCCCATTGTTCGGGTGGGAGAGCGGCGGTCTGCTGCTGCGCGCTATCGAGTTGCGGTAACAGGCGGCTGGTCAGGCGCTGGGCGGCCTGCTGGCCCAGCGGCAATACTTTCATCAGGACCGCCAGCTGGTTTTCCAGCCAACCCCAGAGCCAGGCGGCGAGGGCATCATCCGGGCTGATCTGCCAGGCGCGTGCCGCCAGTGCCCAGGCCAGTGCCAGACCCGGTTCCTCTTGGCTCTTCAGCTGGTCGCGGGCTGCTTCATCGAGCTCCGGTAGACCTTCGAGCAGTTGCCGCAGCGAGTAACCCATCTGCCGGCTCTCCAGCGCCAACTCGCGGGTTTCCCGGCTGGCGCGGTGTTGCTCGGCCAGCTCCTGCAGGCGAGGCCAGTCGCCTTCATGCGCTGCGCGGCAGTGAGCAAGCAGCAGCGGTGCTTCGAAGCGCGAGAGGTTGAGTAGCAGTTGATCGGCCAGCCAGCGTTCGGCGCTATCGGCTTCCTTGATCAGCCCGCTGTCGATGGCCCATTCCAGGCCTTGCGAGTAGCTGTAGCCGCCAATTGGCAGTTGCGGGCTGGCCAGGCGCAGCAGTGCCCACGCCGGTTTCATGGCTGAGCTCCGGTATGCATGGCGGGAGCGTGCAGCGTCACTTGCGCACACCGAATTGGTGCAGGCGCGGGCCGTAGTTGAATTCTTCGTCACCATGATGCGAGTGATGATGGCCACCACCATAGGCACCTTGCTCCGGTTGATAGGGCGCCTCCACGGCTTCGACCTTGGCACCGAGCTGTTCCAGCATGGCTTTGAGTACGTAGTCGTCAGGTAGGCGTAGCCAGCCGTCACCCAGTTGCAGTGCAACATGGCGGTTGCCCAGATGGTAGGCGGCGCGCATCAGTTCGAAGGGACTGGCGCAGGTGACGTGCAACAGCGGTTCGGCCTTGGCTCGCACACGGACGATGCGTCCATCCTTGGCCTGCAGGCATTCGCCGTCAGCCAGTGCTGGTTGGCCGCGTTCGAGAAACAGTCCGACTTCCTCACCGGTGGTGGTAAAGCAGCGCAGGCGGCTCTTGCTGCGGGCTTCGAAAGTCAGCTCCAGTTCGGCATCACAGGCAGGCTGTGCTGCGATTCGGGTGTGGATCACCAGCATGCGTATCTATTCCAGGGCAATGTGCCCGGAAATAGTGCAAGTGGCTTGCCAAGCACGCAGAGTGCCGCATCACGGCGCATGTGTAGCGGTTGTGGATAAGTTGGCTGTACGGTCGGGAACTATTTGGTGCGTCTGCGCGCTATTTGCACTGTTTTGGAGCTTTCAGGCGGATGGCTTGCCAAGGCCCAGCCAGTGCTTGCCGCCTACCATGATGAAGCGCAGCTGCTGGATGACCTTGGCCTCCGCGCTGAGGTGCGCGGGCAGCGTCTCGGCGGGTGGGTCGATCAGTTCGGGCAGCGTGGCGAACACGGTCTTGACCACCAGATCGGAGACGACGTCGAGCGCAGCTTCGTCGAGCTGCGGCATACGGTTCATCAGTTTTAGGTCGGCGGCCAGGTCGCTGGTGATGCGCTCGCGCAAGGCGCTGATGGCCTGGCGCACGGGCTGTGAGCCACCGTACTGCTCACGGGCGAGAAACAGGAACTGGGCATGATTGGCAGCCACCTCGGCGAGGAAGATGCGCACCGAGGCATCGATCATGCCGCGCATCTCGAACTCATGGCGACGCACCTGGCGGATGGCTGCGCGAAAGGTCTCGCCGACCTCCGCGACCAGAGCCAGGCCCAGTTCGTCCATGTCGGCGAAGTGGCGATAGAACCCGGTAGGCACGATGCCGGCAACGCGCGTCACTTCCCTCAGGCTCAGACTGCCGAAGCCGCGCCCACTCTCCATCAGGGTGAGTGCGGCGGCCATCAGGGACTGGCGGGTCTGCTGCTTCTGTTCAGCGCGTGGCGTCATGCGAAGTCGGGTCATTGAGCGATGCGGCACTCTAGCAAATGCGCAGCGCCAGCGTCGAACCATGCTGGGGCATAGTTCAGTGAACGATTGTTGACTGAAATGGAGTCGATCTGTCAGCCTTGTGAACAAGTGTTCACTGGAAATCGTCTGATGGTCCTGTTTCCTTTCTCATGGGTACGACGCCTGGCGCGAGCCCTGCAACCATTGCGATGGATGTGTGTGTCCGGCTGGTTACGCGAGGCGGATATCGATTTATGCCTGCGTTTGCTGCATCCGGCGTTGCGCCTTAATCGCGTCTTTGCTCGTGTCGAGGCGCGTCGCTGGGTGGCTGACGACATGCTCGCCCTGAGTCTTCGCTGTAACGGTAACGCCCACGGCTGGCGCGCTGGCCAGCATGTTCAGTTGTATCTGGAACAGGATGGGGTACGTCACGGACGTAGCTACAGCCTGACTTCGGTATCGGCAGATGGGCGTGTTGAGGTGGCGATCAAACGTCAGCCGGGCGGGCGTCTGTCCAGCCTGTTGCTTGATCATCTAGCGGTCGGTGAGGTGCTCGAGTTGGGGCAGGCATTCGGTGAGTTCGAGTGGCCGCAAGAGCAGGGTAGCGTGCTGTTGCTGGCTGCGGGTAGCGGAATCACGCCTTTGCTCGGTTTGCTGCGTGACGCTTTGAGTCGCGGTTTTGCTGCGCCAGTGACGCTCTTGCATCAGGTCCGTCTTCGTGGTCAACGCGCCTTTGTTGACGAGCTGAAGTCGCTGACAGCGAGCCACGCCAACTTTCGGGCGTATTGGGCCGTGAGTGGCGAGAGCGGCGATCGTCTGTCTGCCGAGCGGCTGGCGGCGTTGCCAGGTGAGCATCTGCTGATCTGTGGGCCGCGCGGCTTCGTCGACACGGCATGCGACTGGTGGCGCGAGGCCGGACGAGGCGCAAGCCTGCAGACGGAAAGCTTCAGTCCGCTGGCCGTGCTGGCTGACGAGGGCGCCGGTGAGGTTCGCCTGCGCTTCGCCCGTAGTCACTTGCATGTGTCGGTCAGCGGCAACGCCAGCCTGCTGGAGCACGCTGAGGCCAGCGGGTTGCATCCCGCTCACGGTTGTCGCCGGGGGATCTGCGCCAGCTGCACCTGTCTGTTGCTGGCCGGCACGGTGCGCGATATGCGCAGTGGTGAGTTGTTCGCCGAGTCCAACCAGCCCATCCGTCTGTGCGTGAGCGCAGCACATGGTGATGTGGAGATCGATCTATGAATGTGCGCCAGGACCGCGAGTTGAGCCCCGCTGAACTGCAGGCCTTCGGCCAGGAACTGGATGCTCTGCGCCAGCGCACCCTGGCCGATCTGGGCGCAGCCGATGCCCGTTATATCCGCCGGGTGCGCGGCGTTGTGCGGCTGTGTTGCTGGAGTGGGCGCGCGCTGCTGATGCTGGGCTGGTTCCCGCCGACCTGGCTGCTCGGCACGTTGCTGCTGGGCCTGGGCAAGATTCTCGAGAACATGGAACTGGGCCATAACGTCATGCATGGCCAGTACGATTGGATGAACGATCCGGAGTTCTCTGGACGTCAGTACGAGTGGGATATCGTCGGGCCGGCCGACTTCTGGCGGCATACCCATAACCACGTGCACCACACTTACACCAATGTGCTGGGCATGGATGATGACGTTGGCTATGGCGTGGTGCGCCTGTTTCCCGAACAGCGTTGGAAACCCTTCTATCGTTGGCAGCCGCTGTGGGTGACGATCCAGGCGTTGCTGTTCCAGTACGCCGTTGCGATTCAGCACTTGCGCCTGGACAAGCTGGTCAAGGGGCGCATCAGCGCAGATGAAGTACGTCCGCTGGCGCGTCAATTCGGCGCCAAGCTGGCGCGGCAGTGGGGCAAGGACTACCTGGTCTTCCCTATGCTGGCTTTGCTGCTTGGCGCCAACGTCATGGCCGTACTGGTGGGCAATGTGGTGGCCAACCTGCTGCGTAATCTGTGGACCTTCCTGGTGATCTTCTGTGGTCACTTCACCGAGAAGGCGGCGGTATTTGCACCCGAAGTCCTGCAGGGAGAGACGCGCGGGCACTGGTACCTGCGCCAGTTGCGCGGTTCGAGCAATCTGTCCGGTGGGCCGTTGCTGCATATCTTGACCGGCAACCTCAGCCACCAGATCGAGCATCACCTGTTCCCCGATTTGCCGGCGCGACGTTATGCCGAGTTGGCCCGCGAAGTGCGGCTGATCTGCGCTCGCTATGGCCAGCTCTACAATTGCGGCAGTTTGTGGGCGCAGTTCGCTAGCGTGTTGAGGCGTATCTGGATCTACCGCCTGCCGACATTGGACCAGCTTGAGCGATAGCGCTGTCCCACGGGAATGAAAAAGCCCGGCCTACGCCGGGCTTGGGGATGTAGCAATAACTCAGGCAGTGTGCCCGTGCTGCTCGATCAAACGATCAGCGCCACCTTCTGCCAATTGCAGACGTTGCGCTCCAGGCGTGCGCTCGTAGCCGCCTTCGGCCAGCTGGACGCGCTGTGCGCCCGGGGTGCGTTCATATCCACCTTCTACCAATTGGAAGCGTTGGGCGCCTGGGGTACGTTCGGAACCGCCTTCGGCCAGTTGGATGCGCTGAGCACCGGGGGTGCGGTCGGAGCCGTCCTCGGCAAGCTGGATACGCTGAATGCCAGGGGTGCGTTCGGAACCGTTCTCGGCCAGCGGTTCAACGGGTTGTTGTTGCACCTGGCTTTCTTTGGCTTCGCCAATCAAGGGGAAGGGGGCGCTGCTCGGAGCGGCGAAAATGTTGGTGGTCATCAGGCTCAGGGCCAGGGCAGCGAGGGTCAGTTGGCTTTTCATGTCGATGTCTCCGTAGGGAGTAGTAAGTAGCGTCGGAGTCAATTCTCGAAGACATCGGCGTGGATAAGAACTTGACTGGCCTGATAGTGAACATCGATATCCGCAATACTTGTTTGCAACGCTCTAGATCGGTGCTTTCGGTGTGGCGTTGGGATGCCGGGCAAATGTGCGCAGAGGCATCGCGCTTCGGATTGCTCAGGCGTATCCTTGGCGCCCTTTGCGGGTTGTGGTTGATCCGCCCTCTTCAGCAGTTTCCGGAGGCAGGCCCAGCATGCTCGCGGTACAGGCAATTCTGCCGATCTTCACTCTGATCGTTCTCGGCTACCTGCTTGGCTGGCGCCAATGGCTCACTGCTGAGTCGGCGGCGGGGCTGGCCAACATCACCTTCAAGCTGTTCATGCCTACCCTGCTGTTCGCCGGTATCGCCAAGGCATCGCTGGCCGAGGGGCTGTCGCCGGTGTTGCTGCTGGCCTATTACCTGCCCGTGTTACTGGTGTTCTTTCTGGTCAATCTGCTGGCGCACTGGCGGCGTGGGACGGCTACGCCGCTGGGACTGGTTGCGGCGTTCTCCAACAACGTGCTGGTGGGCATTCCACTGATCGCCAGCCTGATGGGCAATGACGGGCTGCTGTATGTCTTCGCCATTCTGGTTTTCCACAGCCTCACGTTGTTTTCCCTGCAGAGTTTCTATGCGGCATTCGGCAGTCAGGAGCGGATCGATGGCCGCGCGCTGCTGAAGAACCTGGCCAACCCGATGATCATTGGTCTGCTGTTGGGCGCGCTGCTCAATCTTTCCGGGTTGGTTGTACCAGACAGCCTGTGGCGCGCAGTGACCTGGCTGGGGCAGGCCGCATTGCCCTGCGCGTTGATCGTGCTCGGTGCCAGCCTGTCCCGCTATCGCCTGCGTCCGACGGGCGAGGCCTGGGGCGTGGCATTGGCCAAGCTGTTGGTTTTTCCGGCTCTGGTCTGGTGGCTCAGCGGCCTTTTGCCTGGGCTCAACGAGACCGCGCGCAGCGTGTTGGTACTACTGGCTGCCTGCCCCAGCGGAGTGAACGTGATGGCGTTTGCCCGCACCGCCGAAGACAACCGCAGTGTCAGTGCGGCGATTTCACTCTCCACGCTCCTGGCGGCGCTTTCGCTGCCGCTGTGGATGCTGCTGGTGGGGTTCTAGCCGCGTCGTCTGCGCCACCAGCCAGGCTACCCTCGGGGCATGGATACCTGCTCCTTGCGGGGCATGCAGGGCCCCTTTCCAGTCGAGCCAAGATCTGCCAGCGCTCGCCCCGGTATGAAGAGCGGCGCGTGCCCGGAGAGATGACCCGTCGCGCACCGTCGCGGTGCTCTTGGCCTTTCTCTGGATCGGAAGCGTGACTCCATCATTTTCCAAGTCTTTGATTCTATTCGAGTAGGTGTCGCCCGATCAGGGCTGGCGCGTTTCCTGCTATGGCTCGGCGGGGCGGTTGGCTTTGGCGAATCTTCGTCTAGGCTGACGGGATAACAAACAAAAAAGCAGGAAACTGCATGCGCAACGGCATCAGAGCTTTCGTCCGGGTCGTGGACGCATTCAACCGGCGGGTTGGGCGTTTCGCCATGTACCTCATCTTCGCCATGCTGGCGGTGTTGTTGTACTCCTCCATCAGCAAGACCTTCTTCACTCCCTCGATCTGGACTCTGGAAAGTGCCCAGTTCCTGATGGTCGCCTACTTCCTGCTGGGCGGCGCCTATTCCATGCAGCTTGATGCCCACGTACGCATGGACCTGGCCTACGGCCACTGGTCGCCGCGCACGCGCGCCATCGTCGATGTCGTCACCATCACCCTGCTGATTTTCTACCTGGTGATGCTGCTGGTCGGCGGTATCTCCTCCACCGACTACGCCATCGAATACAAGGAGACCAGCTACTCGGCCTGGTCGCCCTACATGGCGCCGATCAAGATCATCATGTGCTTCGGTATCTTCCTCATGCTGATGCAGGCGATTGCGACCTTCTTCAAGGATCTGTACGCCGCCCGTGGGGAGACACTCTGATGAGCTACGAGCTGATCGCGCTGTTGATGTTCTCCTCGATGATGTTGCTGTTGCTGACCGGCAAGCGCGTATTCGGCGCCATCGGTTTCGTTGCGGCCGCCGCTGCGTTGCTGATGTGGGGGGACGGCGGCTCGGAAATGGCGTTCAGCGCGGCGATGAAGCTGATGAAGTGGTATCCGCTGCTGACCCTGCCGATGTTCGTGTTCATGGGCTACATGCTCTCCGAATCGGGGATCGCCGAAGACCTCTACAAGATGTTCCACGTCTGGATGGGACCGCTGCCGGGCGGCCTCGCCATCGGCACCATCTTCCTGATGGTGGCGATCTCGGCGATGAACGGCCTGAGCGTCGCAGGGATGGCCATCGGTGCCAGCATTGCCCTGCCCGAGCTGCTGCGGCGTGGCTACGACAAGATCATGATCACCGGTGTGATCCAGGCCGGCAGCTCCCTCGGCATTCTCATCCCGCCCAGCGTGGTGCTGGTGCTCTACGGCATGATCGCGCGCCAGCCGGTGGGCCAGCTGTGGCTGGCCGGGGCTATTCCCGGCCTGATGATGGCCGCCATGTTCATGCTCTATATCGCCGTGCGCTGTCGCTTGCAGCCTCGTCTCGGCCCGCCATTGGCGGCGGCCGAGCGTGAGCAGATCAGCATGCAGGAAAAGCTGCGCCTGCTCAGTGCCGGCCTGGTGCCGATCTTCATCTTCCTGTCGATGACCGGACTGTTCCTCATGGGCTACACCAGCCTGGTGGAAAGCTCGGCGGTCGGTGCCGCGGCAGCGACCCTGGCGGCACTGTTCAAGCGGCGGCTGACCGGCAAGGTGATGGAAGAGACCCTGCGCAAGACGCTTGCCATCAGTTGCATGTTCATGTGGATCATTCTCGCCGCCCTGTGCTTTGGCGCGGTGTTCGACGGCCTCGGCGCGGTCAAGGCCATCGAGCGCTTCTTCGTCGACAGCCTGCACCTGGGACCCTGGCAGATTCTCATCCTGATGCAGGTCTCGTTCATCCTGATGGGCATGTTTCTCGACGACACCGCCATGCTGGTCATCGTCGCGCCGCTTTACGTACCGCTAGTGGGCGCCCTGGGTTTCGATCTGATCTGGTATGGCGTGCTCTATACCATCACCTGCCAGATCGCCTACATGACCCCGCCGTTCGGCTACAACCTGTTCCTCATGCGGGCGATGGCGCCGCCCGAAGTGACCCTGCGCGATATCTACGTCTCGGTCATACCCTTCGTCATCATCATGGCGCTGGCGCTGACACTGGTCATGGTCTTCCCGCAGCTGGCGCTGTGGTTGCCGCAACTGCATTACGGCGGCTAAGCGGAAATCGGCGCGTCCTGCGCGTCAGCAGTCGAGCCGGCTTGCCCGGCCACTGGTAAGGCCGCGGGGCTCCCTGCGGCATAGAGCGGTTGTATTGCATCTGCATCGACACCAAGGAGAGAACAGCATGAGTTCGAGACGCGATTTCCTCAAGACTGCCGCTGTCGGCACCGCAGCACTCGGTTCGGCGCATATCTACGCCGCCGAGCCGGCGAAGATTACCTGGCGCCTGCAAACCTATGCCGGTGCGGCACTGGCCGAGCACGTGATCAAACCGTCGATCGACGCCTTCAACAAGGCGGCCAACGGTCAGATGGAGATCCAGTTGTACTTCGCTGACCAATTGGTGCCGACCGGCGAACTGTTTCGCGCCATGCAGCGCGGCACCATCGACGCAGTACAGAGCGACGACGATTCGATTGCCGCGCCGGTGGACGTCTCCGTGTTCGGCGGCTACTTCCCCTTCGCCACTCGTTACAGCCTGGATGTACCGGTGCTGTTCGAGCAATACGGCCTCAACGAGATCTGGGCCGAGGCCTACGGTGAAGTCGAGGGCGTGACCTGGCTTGGCGCCGGTGCCTGGGACCCTTGCCACTTCGCGACCGTTGAACCTGTCAGAAAACTCGATGACTTGAAGGGCAAGCGTATTTTCACCTTCCCCACGGCGGGCAAGTTCCTCTCGCGTTTCGGCGTCATTCCGGTGACCCTGCCCTGGGAAGATGTCGAGGTGGCGATCCAGACCGGGGAGCTGGATGGCATCGCCTGGTCCGGCATCACCGAGGACTACACCGTCGGTTGGGCCAACGTGACCAAGTACTTCCTGACCAACAACATCTCCGGCGCCTGGTGTGGTTCCTACTTCGCCAACTCGGAAAAATGGGAGCAAGTCCCGGAGCATCTGAAAACCCTGTTCAAACTGTGCATGGATAGCTCCAACTACTACCGCCAGCACTGGTACTGGGGCGGCGAGGCGCAGCTGCGCGTCGAGGGCGGCAAGCTGGAGCTGACCTCCATCCCCGCCGAGGAATGGGCCACGGTAGAAGCCGAGGCGCAGAAGTTCTGGGACGAGATCGCCAAGACCAGCCCGCGTTGCGCCAAGGTGGTGGATATCTTCAAGAAGTACAACGCACTGATGGCCAAGGCGGGAGCGCCTTATCGCTGATTTCGATCGTTACTGACCCTGACAGCATGCCCGCAGCTCACCCTGCGGGCTTTTTTCAGGCTTCGCCGATCAGTCCCGTTCTCTGCCGCGCTGCAAATTTTCCCGAGCCAGGGCGGTAAATGCCTTGAGCGCCGCAGACGGATTGCGTCTGTTCGGGTAGTACAGACACAGGTCATCTCTCGGCGGCGTCCAGTCCTGCAGTACCCGCTGCAGCTTGCCAGTGTCGAGCTCCGCCTGGACGTCCTGCTCCATCAACAGTCCGAGTGCCATGTTCGCGTGCACGATGGCCTTGGCCACGCCCGGCTCATCTACGGTGAATCGACCGTCGACATCGAGTCTGACCATCTCGCCGGACTGCTCGAAATACCAGGGATAGAGGGCGCCATTGGGCAGCCGGATGCGCAGGCATTCATGCTGCTTGAGGTCGGTCGGCTTCTTCGGTACGCCGTGCTCGGCGAAGTACGCCGGTGTGCCAACCACGGCATAGCGCTGGGCCTGGCCCAGGGAGATGACGATCATGTCATGCGGGATCAGGTTGGCGGCGCGCACGCCAAGATCGAAACCCTCGGCGACCACGTCCACCAGGCGTTCCTCTGTCACCAGGTCGATATGGACACGCGGATGGCGGTTCGCGAACTCCAGTATCAGCGGCAAAAGCGCCGTACGCGCCGCGCTGGCGAACGCGTTGATTCTGATGACTCCAGCTGGCTCGGCGTTGTGTGCGCGAACCATTTCAAGTGCGCTGCGTAGGGTCTGCAAGGCTGGCTCCACCTGCTCCAGATAGCGCCTGCCCGATTCCGTCAGCGACACGCTGCGTGTGGTGCGATTGAACAGACGTGTCTGCAGATTTGCCTCCAGCTTGGCGATGGTATTGCTCAGTGCCGTGGTGGACACATCCAAGTCTATGGCTGCCTGACGAAACGAGGCGCGGCGGGCCACGGCCAGGACCGCCTCCAGCTCATGCAGGGAGAGGCGTGAATCGCGCATCGAATTATCCTGATTTCAGGGATTGGTCATCAAGTTTGTTCCAATTGAGCAAATTATCCACTGCGGGGCAAGATCATAGTCCTCAAGCCTGACCCCAGTGAGAGGACATGAAATGATGAACCTGCAATTGCCCAGTGCCGTTAAGGGCTATTTCGAGATCAGCAACGGCGACGACATCTCCCGTATCGCGACATGTTTCTGTGCAGATGCCCGAGTGTTGGATGAAAACAGAATGCATCGCGGAATCGAGGCCATCGAATCCTGGCAGTTGGCCGCTCGGCAGGCGTTCACTTACCGTGTGGAGCCGCTAGAGGTGACCGATGCCAACGGCAAACTGCAGGTCACGGCGCTGGTGCGCGGCGACTTTCCTGGCAGTCCGCTGACGCTCAAGCATGTATTCGGGCTTCGTGACGGACGGATCAGCACGCTGGAGATCGCGCCATGATGAACCTGGAGCTTGTCGGTAAGCGGGTCCTGGTTACCGGTGGAACCAAGGGCGTCGGGCGCGAGGTGGTTCGCTTGTTCCGTGCCGAGGGGGCACGCGTGCTGACGTCGGCGCGTCAGGCCGATGATGCCTTGCCGCCGGACATGTTCGTTCAGGCCGACCTTTGCACCCCTGAAGGCTGCGAGGCGCTGGTGGAGGCGACCCGGCAACGGCTGGGAGCTGTAGACGTGATCGTGCATGTCCTGGGCGGCTCATCTGCTCCCGCTGGAGGTTTTGCGGCACTGGACGACGCCCATTGGCAGCGGGAGCTCGATCTGAATCTGTTTCCGGCCATTCGCCTGGATCGGGCGTTGCTTCCGGACATGCTGCGACGTGCTCAGGGCGTGATCATTCATGTGACATCCATCCAGAGCCGCTTGCCGTTGCCCGAGGCGACCACCGCTTATGCTTCAGCTAAAGCTGCACTTTCGACTTACAGCAAATGTTTATCGAAAGAGGTCTCGGCACAAGGCGTGCGGGTCGTGAGGGTGGCCCCGGGGTGGATCGAAACCGAGGCGTCGATCGCGTTGGCCGAACGGCTGGCGGAGGAGGCGGGTACCGACTACGAAGGCGGTAAGCGCCTCATCATGGAGGCGCTGGGAGGTATTCCGCTCGGCCGCCCGGCGAAGCCGTCGGAGGTCGCCGAGCTCATCGCCTTCCTCGCATCACCTCGTGCGGCATCCATCACCGGTAGCGAGTTTCTCATCGACGGTGGCACGGTCCCGACCACCTAGTGCGGGCGGTGCGCAGTCACCGCCTGGCTCCGTAGCTGCTAATTTTCCGCTCTGTACCTGCCATCCCGGCAATCCTGTACCACACTCTATTGGCCTGAAACGGACGCTTTACCAAGCGTCGTGCTGCGCTCGTGCGTCGTCGGCCTTGCCTGGCCGGTCATGGAGGCCCAGCCGTTCGCTTAACCCGCCCACGATAAAAACAAGAGATACAGGGGTTAGCATGTTCAAACCACGGGATGTAAAGACCCTGGGCGATGCCCGGCGCATCGTCGAGGAGCGCGGCCTGAGTCATGTGAAGGTCGGTCTGTTCGATAACGACGGGGTGATGCGCGGCAAGTACATGAGCCGCAGCAAGTTTTTCTCCGCCCTCGAGCACGGTTTCGCCTTTTGCGATGTGGTGCTCGGCTGGGACGTCAAGGATCAGCTCTACGACAACACCCAGTACACCGGCTGGCACAGCGGCTATCCGGATGCGCCGGTGCGCATCCTGCCGCATACCTGTCGCGAGATCCCCTTCGAGGACGGCATGTTGCTGTTTCTCGCCGAATTCGATCAGCAGGCCGAGGCCGTGTGCCCGCGCGGCACGTTACGACGGGTGATCGAACGCTGCCACGCCTTGGGCTTCGAGCCCTATGCGGCGCTGGAATACGAGTTCTTCATGTTCGACGAGACGCCGGAGTCGGCACGGGCCAAGGGCTTTCGTGATCTCAAGCCGTTCACGCCGGACTGGTTCGGCTATTCGATGATCCGTAACTCGGTGCATGCCGAGCTGTATCACCAGATCCTCGAGATGGGCGAGGCGATGGATTTTCCCATCGAGGGCCTGCATACCGAGACCGGTCCCGGCGTACTGGAGGCGGCCATCGCCTATGACCGCGCCGAGGCGGCGGCGGACAAGGGCGCGCTGTTCAAAACCTTCATGAAGGTACTGGCCCAGCGCAACGGGCTGATGGCCACCTTCATGGCCAAGTGGTCGGGCAAGTATCCGGGGCAGAGCGGGCATATTCACGTTTCGCTGCGTGACCGCAGGACGGACAAGTCGGCGTTCTACGATCCGGATCAGGCGCACAACATGAGCAAGTTGCAGCGGCATTTCCTCGCCGGGCAGCAGCGCCTGATGCCGGAGTTCCTGTGCATGGTGGCGCCAACGCTGAACAGCTACCGGCGCCTGATCCCCGGTTTCTGGGCTCCCACCGATGCCACTTGGGGCGTGGAGAACCGCACCGCAGCGCTGCGGGTGATACCTGGTAGCGACAAGTCGCAGCGCCAGGAATATCGCCTGGGCGCCGCTGACGGCAACCCGTTCCTGGCCCTTTCGGTGGCCATCGGCTCAGGGCTGTATGGCGTCATGCAGGAGTGGGAGCCAACCGAACCGGTCAGCGGCAACGCCTACGCGGTCAAGCACCCCGAGGCGTTGGCTTTGCCGCGCACGCTGTGGGACGCCGCCCAGCGCTTGAAAGGTTCACAGGCGGCGCGCGAGCTGTTCGGTGATGCCTTTGTCGAGCACTTTGCCGCCAGCCGCGAATGGGAAGAGCGCGAGTACCGGCGCCATGTCAGCGATTGGGAGCTGGATCGCTACTTCGAAATCATCTGATTTCACGTCCGTACCCCGGATGTAATCCGGGGCGGTATTCGTCGAGTGTTCCCGGATTGCATCCGGGCTACGCAGGCAAGATTCGTGGAGCACCTTATGAGCAAGCTGCAATGCATTTCCCCCATCGATGGCTCGGTCTACGTCGAGCGTCATCTGGCCTCCAATCCCGAGGTGCTGGTCGCCCTGGCCCAGGCCGAGCTGGCGCAGCAGGCCTGGAAGCAGACGCCGCTGCGCGAGCGCATCGCCATCGGCCGGCGCGCCATCGATGCCTTCGCCGCACGTGAGGCGCAACTGGCCGAGGAGCTGTGCTGGATGATGGGCCGGCCGATCCGCTACGCGGCTGGCGAAATTCGTGGTTTCGTCGAGCGCGCCAGCCATATGGCGGATATCGCCGAGGGCTCGCTGGCCGATATCCGCCTGCCGGACAAGGCCGGCTTCACCCGTTTCATCCGTCGCGAACCGCTGGGCCTGGCGTTGGTCATCGCGCCCTGGAACTACCCCTACCTGACCGCGGTGAACGCGGTGATGCCGGCGCTGCTGGCCGGCAACGTGGTGCTGCTCAAGCACTCGGCGCAGACGCCGCTGTGCGCCGAGCGCATGGTCGAAGCCTTCGTCGAGGCGGGCTTGCCCGAAGGGGTGTTCCAGTACCTGCATCTGAGCCACGGCGATACCGAAGCACTGATTCGTTCGCCGAGTATCGACCACGTCGCCTTCACCGGTTCGGTGCCGGGCGGTGCCATGGTCGAGCGTGCGGCCGCCGGGCGTTTCATCAGCGTCGGGTTGGAGCTGGGCGGCAAGGATCCGGCTTACGTCAGGGCCGACGCCGACCTGCAGCATGCGGTGGAGACCGCCATCGACGGCGCTTTCTTCAACTCCGGGCAGTCCTGCTGTGGTATCGAGCGCATCTATGTGCACGAATCGTTGTTCGATGAGTTCGTCGAGCGCGCCGTGGCACTGGTGCGTCAGTATAAGCTGGGCCGCCCGGATGATCAGGAGACCACTCTGGGGCCATTGGTACGGGCCGACGCTGCCGATTTCGTCCGTGGCCAGATCGCCGAAGCCATCGCGCAGGGCGCCAGGGCGCATATCGATCCGGCCGAGTTTCCCCTGGATGCGCCTGGCACGCCCTACCTGGCGCCGCAGGTGCTGACCCATGTCGACCACGAAATGCGCGTGATGACCGAGGAAACCTTCGGGCCGGTGGTGGGCATTCAGAAGGTCGCCAGCGACGAAGAAGCGCTAGCGCTGATGAACGACAGCGAATTCGGTCTGACCGCGGCGATCTTCAGTCGTGATGTCGAAACGGCCCTGGCCCTGGCTGACCGGGTGGAGGCCGGCACGGTGTTTCTCAACCGCTGCGACTACCTCGACCCTGGCCTGGCCTGGACCGGTGTGAAGCATTCCGGGCGAGGTTGCACCTTGTCGCGGATCGGTTACGAGCAGCTGACCCGGCCGAAATCCTTCCACTTCAAGACGCAGCTGTGAGGTGCAAGATGACTCTCGATCAGTACCGCATGAACTGGAACTACCCCACCTCGATGCGCGTAGGCGTCGGCCGCATCAGTGAGTTGGCCGAGGCCTGTCGCCAACTCGGTATGCGCGCACCGCTGCTGTGCACCGACCCTGGTCTGGCGGCGCTGCCGATGATCGATGCAGCCTTGCGCCAGTGTCGTGACGCGGGGCTCAAGGCGGGACTGTTCTCGGCGATCAAGGGCAATCCTACCGGCGCCAACGTGATGGACGGCGTGGCTGCGTTCAAGGCCGGGGGGTATGACGGGGTGATCGCCTTCGGCGGCGGTTCGGCACTGGATGCCGGCAAGGCCATTGCCATGATGGTCGGCCAGGAGCGGCCGCTGTGGGATTTCGAGGATGTCGGCGACAACGCCAGTCGGGTCAATGTCGCCGGCATGGCACCGGTGGTGGCGGTGCCGACCACCGCCGGCACCGGCTCGGAAGTTGGGCGAGCTTCGGTGATCACCGATGATGCTGCACATATCAAGCGCATCATCTTTCATGCGCGGATGTTGCCGGCATTGGTGATTCTCGACCCGGAATTGACCGTCGGCCTGCCGGCGAAGATCACCGCCGCAACCGGCATGGATGCCTTGTCGCATAGCCTGGAAGCCTTCTGCTCGCCGCTGTTCCATCCCATGGCCGAGGGGATTGCCCTGGAAGGCATGCGTCTGGTCCAGCAGTACCTGCCGCGAGCGGTAAGCCAAGGTACGGATGTCGAGGCGCGCTTGCAGATGCTGGTGGCCTCGAGCATGGGCGCCACCGCCTTTCAGCGCGGCCTCGGCGCCATGCATGCACTGGCCCATCCGCTGGGTGCGTTGTACGACGCTCATCATGGCCTGCTCAATGCAGTGCTGATGCCTTATGTGTTGGTGGCCAATCGCGGTGCCATCGAAGCGCAGATGGAGAAGATGGCGCGTTACCTGGCGCTGCCTGGCAGCGGCTTCGAGGCGGTGCTGGAGTGGGTGCTGGCGCTGCGTAGCGAAGTGGGTATTGCCCACAGCCTGGGCGAAATCGGTATCGACGATGGGCGTCTCGAGCAGGTCGGCCAGATGGCCGAAGTGGACCCGTCAGCCGGCACCAACCCCATCACCTATACGGCCAAGCAGTACGGCGCGTTGTTCGACAAGGCGCTGCGTGGGGTGTTATAGGTCACAGGCGAAGCGCTGCAAGCACCCTGCGTCACGCTGGCGCAGAAGCCCGGCCAGGGCAGCTTTCGTCGCAAATAGGTAAGCGAAGGTCGCTTGTCTGCCGCTACGCTGGAGATAGAAGGCCAAAGTATCAGCCTCAGGTTTCGAATAAAAACGATAAGACTGATAACCGATAACACGGAATGGAGCATCTCAAACATGAAAAGACGTGATCTGATCAAGACCGCCGCAACCGGACTCGCCGCCGCCCCTCTGGCAATGGGCGCAACCTTCGCCAATGCCGCCGTCAATCTGCGCATGCAGACCTACTGGGGCAAAGAGGCCAACGACGTTTTCAACGCTTTCGTCAACGACGTGAAAGTCGCCTCCAACGACGAGCTGCGCATCCGTCGTTACACCGGCAGCTCGCTGGTACCGGATGCTGAAATGTTCCAGGCTGTCGGCAAGGGCACCATCGACATGTGCCAGGGTTACGCCGGTTACTGGCCGGGCCAGCTGGATATCGCTTCGATCGAGGCCGGCCTGCCGGGCGCCTGGACCAATTACGACGAAGCCATGTACGTCATGGAGACCAAGGGCCTGATCGGTCTGATCCGCGAAGCCTACGCCGAGCACAACGTTCACTACCTGGGCCCAATCATGGGCGGTCCTTTCGACCTGTTGACCAAGCAGCCGGTGAACAGCCTGGATGACCTGAAGAAAATGAAGATTCGCGCGACCCCGAGCGTGGCGAAGATCCTTCAGCAGTTCGACATCCCGACCGTGTTCCTGCCTGGCTCCGAGCTCTATGTCGGCCTGAGCACCGGCACCATCGACGGTGTCATCTACGCCGGTACCAACGAGTACCTGTCGATGAAACTCTACGAAGCGGCCAAGTACTACACGGCGTTGAACATGGTCAGCCCGGGCTATACCGACCAGATTCTGGTCAACATGGACAAGTGGAAAGGACTGACCGACGAGCAGCGCAAATGCATCGAGCTGGGCTTCGCCAACCACGCCAGCAAGATGCACACCTGGATGGTCAGCGGTTCGATCGATGCGTCCACCACCGGCCATTTCGAGATGAGCGCGCTGCCGCCGGAAGATTCTGCCCGTCTGCGCAAGGCCGCAGAGGTCATCTGGGAAGAGGAAGCGGCCAAGTCCGAACGTAACAAGAAAGCCATCGACATTCTCAAGGAAGCCGCCAAGGCTACCGGGAGAGCCTGATGACGGGGATATCTCGCTTGCTCGATGCAATCGACGGGATATCCGAATTCACTGGCAAGGCCATCTGCTGGATGTGCCTTGCCATGATCGGCGTCCTCCTGTACGAAATCGCAGCTCGTTATTTTTTCCTCAGCCCGACCTCCTGGGCGCACGAAAGCACCACCATGCTCTACGGCACCTTCTGCATCCTCGCTGGCGCCTATACCCACCGGCATCAGGCGCATGTACGCAGCGAGGTGATCTATCACCTGCTGACAATACGTACCCGTGCGGTTCTGGATGTCATCACCGGTGGCATCATGCTGGTGATCTTCAGCGTGTTCTTCTACATCGCCTGCCAATTCGCGCTGGATTCCTGGCAGAACCAGGAGGTGTCATCGAAGAGTACCTGGGGCGTGCCGATCTACCCGTTCAAGACCATGTTGCCGCTGGGCGTAGGCCTGGTGCTGCTGCAGAGCATCGCGCACTGGATTCGGGACCTGCGCGTGGCTTTCAACCTGACAGCCGAGAAAGCCTGAAGGCCAATACCGGATCAGCAAGGGCCGTGTCCCTGCCGGCTGCCGATGCTCCGGTCCGCGTCGCCGCACCTGCAGGCGTGCGTCGACCCATTCGCAAATGGCCTAACCAAAGGGCGCACTGACGCCTGATAACGCAAGGTTTACAAAGGAATTCAAGGTGACAGAACTTGATCCGTTACTCGTGACCGCCGGCATGTTCGGCGCCATGTTCATCATGTTGATGCTCGGGGCGCCGCTGGCTTGGTCACTACTCAGCGTAGGCGTGGTGTTCGCCTACTTCCTCTGGGGCACCGGTGGCCTCGAGCTGTTGGCCATCAGTTCGTTCGATGCGATGGACAACTTCCTCTTGGTGGCATTGCCCTTGTTCATCTTCATGGGGTTGATGCTGGAGAGATCAGGTATCACCGACGATCTGTTCGAGATGATGAACAAGCTGATGGGCCAGATCCCCGGTGGGCTGGGCATCGGTACCGTCATCATCTGCGCATTGATCGCCGCGATGGCCGGTGTGTCCGGCGCTGCGACCGTCAGCCTCGGCGTGATCGCGTTGCCCGCCATGCTCAAGCGCGGTTATGACAAACGACTGGTGACCGGCACCATCATGGCCGGTGGTGCATTGGGCTTTCTGATCCCGCCCAGCGTATTGATGATCCTGTATGCCTTCCTGGCGCGGGAGTCGGTTGGCAAGTTGTTCGCCGCCGGTTTGATGCCGGGGCTGATGCTGGCTGGCATCTATATTCTCTACATCCTGATCCGCAGCCGTATCAATCCTGCGCTGGCACCGCCCGTTCCGCAGGAGCAGCGGATCGGGGCGCTGGACAAACTCAAGTCGCTCAAGGCACTGATCCTGCCGGGGGCGCTGATCTCGACGGTGCTCTACTGCATCATTTCCGGTATCACCGCACCCTCGGAAGCGTCCGCCATCGGCGCCTTCGGTGCCATCGTCTGCGCTGCGATCTATCGCACGCTGAGCTGGTCGATGCTCAAGGATGTGTTGATCAGCACCACCCGCCTGATGGGTATGCTGATCTGGATTACCATTGCGGCGATCTTCTTCAGCAAGGTGTACATCGGCCTCGACGCGGGCTTCCTGCTGCAGGACATCATTCAGGATGCCGACCTGTCGCCGATGTGGGTCATCATCATGATGCTGGCCTGCTACTTCGTGCTGGGCATGTTCCTCGACGACTTCGCCATCGTCTTCATCACGGTGCCGTTGTTCGTGCCGATCGTCGAGTCCCTGGGCTTCGACACCATCTGGTTCGCAGTGCTGTTCATCGTCAGCATGCAGTCGGCCTACCTGACGCCGCCGTTTGGTTACAACCTGTTCTACATGCGCTCGGTGGCGCCACCTGAGATCACCATCTACGACCTGTACAAGGCGGCCATTCCGTTCATCGTGCTGCAGATCATTGGCCTCGGCCTGCTGTTGGCCTTCCCGCAGATTGCGCTCTGGCTGCCGGAAACGCTGTACGGGCCGTGAGTCGGCTGTGCTTGTCAGCAAAGCAAAAGGGGCCTTCGGGCCCCTTTCGTTTTTGTGCGGCGGATTGTCGTCAAGCGTCGTTTTGCGCCGCTTGCAGCGCTGGTGCCGCGTAGATGCCCACTTCCACTGCCAGCTCCATCACGCGTGGCAGGTCGCTGGTGTACACCAGTACTGCCTGGAGCTCGTCGTCCAGTGGCTCGCTCAGGTCCAGCAGCGTGTAGCCGCCGGTTTCCGGCGACAGCGCCGAGAGTTGCACCTGGATGCGGTTGAGCGCCTTCAGCGGCTCGGTCTTGGCCAGTTGCTTGGCCTTGAGCACGAACTGCACCTGCGGGCCGAAGGATTCGGTGATGCGCTGGAACAGCTCTTCATAGCTGTCGGCCTGGAACAGCACGGTGTCCGGCAGGCTGCCGATCACAACCCATTCACCCAGCGGGATGGGGAAGTCGTCGTCGTAGTTGATGTCCGGATTGGCGGCGAGGAAGGCCGCCGGATCGGCATAGGCCTGCGCGGCCTCGTCGGCGATACGGGCGATCTCGTCCTCGGCCAGGCAGCCGGAGCTTATCTTGGCGATCAGTTCTTCCAGCTGGGCTTTCATCGGGGCATTCCTCGGTTATTCGGTGGGGCGGCAAGCATAACTTAGAGTGATGAAGTGAGCTTGCGAGCTAGAGCCATGCAAGGCGAAAACAGGCGAGGAAGCGGAGTGTACTTTTGTACATGAGCATTCCGAGCCTGTTTTCAACGCAGCAGGGCCGACGCGCAGCCGCTAACTAGCCGTAGCGCTTCTTGGCCTCGATGGCCAGGCCACTACCAATGCTGCCGAAGGTATTGCCCTCGACGCTGCGGGCGTTGGGCAGCATCGCCGCCACGCTCTGGCGCAGCGCCGGCACGCCGCTGGAGCCGCCGGTGAAGAACAGCGTGTCGACCTGATCGGCGCGCACGCCGGCGTCGCTGAGCAGCTGCTCGAGGCTGGCGCGGATGCGCGTCAGCAGCTGTTCGATGGACTCCTCGAACAGCCCGCGGGTCAGTTCGGCAATCAGCCCCGGCTCGATCCGCGCCAGGTCGATCGGCCTTGCGTCCTGCTCGCTGAGGGCGATCTTGCTGTCTTCCACCTGCATCGCCAGCCAGTGCCCGGCGCGCTGTTCGATGAGGCTGAACAGGCGGTCGATGCCGGTGGCGTCGACGATGTCGTAGCGCATGTTCTGCAGGGCCAGCTGGGTCTTCTGCGCGTACAGCGCGTTGATGGTGTGCCAGGTGGCCAGGTTGAGGTGGTAGCTGGTGGGCATGAAGGCGTCGCTCTTCATCCGGCTGCCGTAGCCGAACAGCGGCATCACCCCGGACAGCGACAGCTGCTTGTCGAAGTCGGTACCGCCGATGTGCACGCCGCCGGTGGCGAGGATGTCCTGCTGGCGTTCGGCCAGGTGATGGCGCTCCGGCGCCAGGCGCACCAGGGAAAAGTCCGAGGTACCGCCGCCGATGTCGACGATCAGCACCAGCTCCTCGCGCTGCAGCGTCGACTCGTAGTCGAAGGCCGCGGCAATCGGCTCGAACTGGAACGACACGTCCTTGAAACCGAGCTTGTGCGCCACGGCCACCAGGGTGTTCTGCGCTTCCTGGTCGGCGGCCGGGTCGTCATCGACGAAGAACACCGGGCGGCCCAGCACCACTTCCTCGAAGCTGCGTTCGGCATGGGCTTCGGCGCGCTTTTTCAGCTCGCCGATAAAGAACCCGAGCAGGTCCTTGAACGGCAGCGCGCTGCCCAGCACGGTGGTTTCGCTTTTCAGCAGCTTGGAGCCGAGCAGGCTCTTCAGCGAGCGCATCAGGCGCCCTTCGTAGCCTTCCAGGTACTCGTGCAGGGCCAGGCGGCCGTAGACCGGGCGGCGTTCTTCGGTGTTGAAGAAGATCACCGAGGGCAGGGTGATCTTGCCGTCCTCCAGCGCCAGCAGGTTGTCGTGGCCGGGCCGCAGCCAGCCGACGGTGGAGTTGGAGGTGCCGAAGTCGATGCCGCAGGCGCGGGCGGGAGTGGAAAAGGACATGTTACGCGTAGCCAGAAAGATTACCGGGAAGAGTGACGACGTCGCATGGCGACGACCCGGAGCGTGGTCACCAAGGCAGGCGAGCCACGAAAACGGCCGCGCATTCTATGTCAGCAGCGCGATGGCTGCGAGTCACTCGTCAGGAAGGAAGGTTGGCGTTGTGTCGCCTCTGCTTCCATTGACTCCATTCGAAACCCAGTACCACCAGCAGCGACAGGCCGAAAGGCAGCAGCAGGTACAGGCAGCGGAACACGATCAGTGCCGCAAGCACGTCCGCTGCAGGTATTTCTGGCAAAGCGGCAAGGAAGGTGACCTCCAACACACCGAGCCCCCCGGGCGCATGCGAGAGCAGTGCGAGGGAGAACGAGGCGAGGAAAACGCCGAGCACCACCAGATAGCCAGGATGGTTGTCGGCGGGCAGGGCGAAGTAGATGATCGCCGCCGCGCACAGCAGTTCCAGCGGGCCTGCCAGCAATTGCCGGCAGACGATAGGCAGGCGCGGGTATTCGACGTGCAGTTTGCCCAGCGTCCAGGGTTTGAACTGACGCCAGGAGCCCAGCACGTAAAGCGCAACCAGGCACAGCAGGGCACTGCCGACGATCACCGACAGCAGGGGCGTGACCTTGGTGATCCGATGGACCAGGTCAGGCTGAGCGATCAGTACGCAGCCACTGGCGAACAGGGTGCCAAGGACGAAGGTGAAGGAGCAGAACACGATGAGCACACCGATTTCCTGCGGTGTAAGGCCCTTGCTGCGATAGGCGCGGTAGCGCACCACCGCGCCGGAGAAAACCGAGGCGCCGATATTGTGGGCCAGTGCGTAGGTGGTGAAGGAGCACAGGGTGATGAAGCGCCAGGGAATCTGCTTGCCCAGATGAGCCACGGCGATGCGGTCGTACCAGGCCAGAGCCCAATACGCCCCGAGCGTGGCGATGGCGGCCAGCGCCCAGTTCATGAGGGAAATCGCTTCGAGACTGCCTTTTATTTCTTCGAGAGAGATATTGCGCAGTTCGCGGTAAAGCAGAAAACCGGACAACACCACGGCGCTGAGCCCAATCAGGGTCCAGATCAGATCGCTGCGTTTCAGCTTGGGTTTGGCTTCTGCGACGGACACCGCTATTCCTCGTTCACTTGGCCTGGGTTCAAGGGCCGCAGTCCTCTGCCGAGGCTGCTGTTGATTGGCCCGGAGGCCATCTGGCAATGCACCTTTGGGGGGCTAACCCCCATCGCGCGCTGCGCAGTATCAGGGAGGCTCAACCGGTACTCAACTGGCAAGCGGCTCTGCGCTACTACTAGCTGTGTCAGCGATTGTGCGGATACGTTCATATCCAGGCCAGGGTGAGTGCGGCCAGTACCATGTAGCGGCCGGCCTTGGCCAGGGTGACGATAAACAGAAATACCCACAGGCGTTCGCGCATCACGCCGGCGACCAGCGTCAATGGGTCGCCTATCACCGGCATCCAGCTCAGCAGCAGAGACCAGCGCCCATAGCGGGCATACCAGGCCTGTGCCTGTTGCAAGCGATGCGGGCTGACGGGAAACCAGCGCCTTTGCCGGTAACGCTCGATGGAGCGCCCCAGCAGCCAGTTGACCCATGAGCCCAGTACATTGCCCAGGGTCGCCACCAGCAAGAGAGCCCAGGGGGAATGCTGATCTGCCAGCAGCAGTGCGACCAGTAACGCTTCGGATTGCAGCGGCAACAGCGTCGCCGCGCCGAAGGCGGAGAGAAACAGGGCCGGATAGGCGGAAAAGCCGAGCATGCTCAAGGAGGCCGGCCCGAAGGCCGGCGCACCTCAGGGCTGCGATTCCTGGTTGGCGTTGGCCATGATGTCTTCCAGGCTCAGGCCGGTGAGGCCATGAATGGTTTTCCACAGGTAGTAGAAGATGGCCATCAGCATGATCATGGAAGGGATGGCGATCATCGGGTAGCTGAGCAGGGTCATGCGTCCAAGTTCGTCATTGAAGGCCTCGGTCCCGGCCGGACTGATGACGATCCACTTGGCCAGCACGTAGTTCATGGCCGAGGAAAAGAAAAAGGTGCCGCTGAGCCAGTAGGTGGCACGCATCAGCCGCGTTTCGAAATGTTCGACGTGGCCGCCCTGTTCCAGGCGCTGATGGATCTTGTCGACGTTGAGCACGGTCTTGTTGAACAGCAGCGTGCGAATCAGCGGGTAGCGGGTGCGCGTGGAGACCAGCACGGCGATGCCGATCAGGCCGGGGATGGCCGCTTCTTTCACGGCCAGCCATTGCGTATCCAGGTGCAGCAGACCGATGCCGCCAGTCAGCGCCACGCTGATCAGGCCGAGCAGGGCAATGAAGTTGAATTTGCGGTACTTGATCAGCTCGAACGCGCCCCAACCCAGCGGAAATGCCAGTGCGAGCAACAGCGCCCCGTCAGCTCCCAGACGATGTTCGCCGCTCAGTTTCATCAGGATGAACGAGGGAATCAGGATGCTGATGGCCAGGTCGATCAGTGGGCGAGGTTTGTGCGTCGGCGTGTGGTTGTCAGTGGTGGCGGTCATGGTAGCTGGAGTCTGCGGCGGAACTCGGATGATCGCCTGCCTGGCGCGTCAGGGCTAGCCCGACCGTCGGTTTTGACTGTGAAAAAGTGTGAGTAGACAGCTCGGCGACAGGCATTGCGTTATCGGTGGCGATGCTAAAATGCTGGCATTGCTCGGGAGTCGAACATGCCTAGAATTCCTGCTTCCGTCTGCGTGCTGCTGAGTGCTTTCCTCCTCTGGCCGGGGTTGGTTTCGGCGCGTGATTGTGTCGGTCTGGTGCCGGCAGGTACCTCTGCGTTCTGGCACGACCTGGAGGCCGGCGCGCGGCGCACCGCCGACGAGCTGCAACTGGAGCTGTATACACGTGCTCCCACTCGTGAGGGCAGCGTCGAGGTCCAACTCCAGCTGATCGATCATGTGCTCGCGCATGGTTGCACTGCCCTGATCATCGCGCCGGTCGGCGAGGCCATCGACCAGCGTGTCACGCATTTGAAGTCGAAGGGCATCCCGACGGTCTATATCGATCGTGCCGTGGCCGGCGACGGTGCCCATGCGCTGGTTGCCACCGATAATTTTCTGGCTGGCCAGCTGGCCGGGCAGCAACTGGCCGAGCGGCTGGGCAGGGGCAAGCGTGTGGCGCTGTTGCGCCTGCAACCTGGACTGCAGTCGACCCAGGAACGTGAGCGCGGTTTTCTGCTGGCAGCACGTGCCTCTGGCCTGGAGGTGATATTCGATGATTATGTTGGCGGCGATCGCGAGCGCATAGTCGAGGCGCTGACGCGGATGTTGCCCGAGCTGGATGGCGTGTTCAGCCCTAACGGCAACAGCAGTCGTGCGACCCTTGCGGCGCTGCGGCAACTGGGCAAGGCCGGGCAGGTGGCGTTTGTCGGGTTCGATGGCGGTGAGCTGCTGTTCGATGCATTGCGTGACGGGCAGATTCAGGCCCTGCTCCTGCAACAGCCGCAGGCCATGGGCGATCATGCGGTACGTCTGGTGCAGCGGGCGTTGAGCGGTGAACGGGCTGCCGCGCCTCTGCAGCTGTTACTCGAGCCGCGAGTGGTAACCTCGCGCGATCTCTCCGAAATGGCTGCATCAGAGTCGCCATGGTGATAGGCGACGCAGATATTTATCATCGACTGCCTGACCGCCCTGAAATCGCTGTAGGGCGCGATCTTGACGGTGGTATGCAATGAACCTGAAGTACAAGGTCTACATCCTGATGTTGCTTTGCGGTCTTGCTGCGAACCCTGCGGCCGCTGAGTTACGGTTGTACACGGAGGATTATCGGCCGTTCAGTTACCTGGAGAACGGCCAGCCGAGCGGCATGGCGGTGGCCGTGGTCGAAGCGCTGATCCAGCGCACAGGTGATTCGGCGCGCATCGAGCTGGTGCCCTGGACTCGGGGCTATCACAAGGCGCGGCAGCAAGCCGACACTGCGCTTTTCTCTACTGTGCGTACAGCACAACGCGAAGCTGAGTTTCAGTGGGTCGGGCCCATTGCTCATGGTCATACGCGCTTCTATAGCCACAAGGATGCAGGGATACGGGTTGCCAGTCTGAGCGATGTGGCGCGCTTGGGAACTTTGGCAGTGCCCAAGCAATGGTACAGCTACGAGGTACTGCTCGAGAAAGGGGTGGAGAGTCTTTACGGTGTTCCGACGCCGCAAGACATGCTGCGCATGTTTCGCCATGGTCGCGTCAAACTGCTTATCGCCAACAACCTGACCCTCGATACGATGCTTGCCGAGCAGGGCATGCACGCCGAGCAACTGCAGGAGCAGTTCGATCTGATGCCCAATCATTCCTACATTGCCTTTTCCCTGAGCACCGACCCCCGCCTCGTTGCGCGTTGGCAGGAGGCGTTGGAGGGCATGCGACAGGACGGTAGCCTGGAGCGTATCTATCGACGCTGGTTTCCTTCTGCGCGGGAACGGGAGCTGGCCGAGTTACTGGGGACTGAGTGATGACGGGGTTCAGCCTTGCGCAACCGCAGTGAGGGGGCCGGATGACAGGCAAGCGCTGGCGTAGGGTGTTGTGTGGCTACCTGCTTCTGATATGCGCGCCAGTGGTCGCCGAACTGCGCTTGCTCACCGAAGAAGCGCCGCCGATGAGCTTCATGCGCGACGGTGAGCCCAGCGGGTTTTCCGTGGAGGTGGTCAGGGCCCTGATGGCGCGCACCGGTGATGGCGGACAAATCGAGCTGTTGCCCTGGACTCGTGCCCTTCATCTTGCCCAGCAGCAAGCAGACATCGCGCTGTTTTCCACGGTGCGTACGCCAGAGCGAGAAAACAAATTTCTCTGGGTTGGCCCCATCGTGGTCGGCACCACCAGCTTCTATTCCCTGAAGTCGCGTAACCTGACCTTCGACACGCTGCAGCAGGCGGCCGCCAGCGGACCGCTGGCGCTGCCCAAACAGTGGTACACCTTTGAGACGCTGAGTGCGCGCGGCTTCACCAATCTTTACGGCGTACCAACCCCCAAGCAGATGATGACCATGCTCAGGTACGGTCGGGTGCAACTGATCGCGACCGAGGATCTGACCCTGGCGGGTGAGCTGGCCAGCGTTGGCTTGAAACCACAGGACGTCACGGCGCATGTGCCGTTCATGCGCTCTGCTTATTACATCGCCTTTTCTCCGCAGACCTCGGTGGTGCGTGTCGTGCGGTGGCAGCGTGCGCTGCAGCAGATGCACGAGGACGGCAGCCTCGCCGCGATTCTCAAACGCTGGCTGCCGCACGCGGCGATGCCGCCAATCGAGCCATAGCGAGCGGTATCGCGACTGGTTAACCTGCGTGCTGTATTCGGTATCGAGTTCGATCATGTCGCGTCGTCTTCCCGCGCTCGCTCTACGTAGCCGCGCTGAGTTGTTCACCCACCTGCATGCCATGGAACAGGCTGGGGTACCCATCGACAGGGCACTGGCCAGCCTGACATTGGGTGCGCGTCACGAGCCGGCGCTGAAACGTCTGCGGCAGATGGTCGGTGGCGGGCGTGATCTGGCGAGTTCCGGCCAGTTGAGTGGCGTGTTCACGCCATTGGAAAGCAGCCTGGTGCGCGCTGCGCAGGAGGCGGGCGCCTTGACGCATACCTACCAGCAATTGGCGCAGCGTTATGCGCAGCAGGCGCGTAACGCCAGTGACCTGTTATCCCGCCTGCTGCTGCCACTTGCCGTGTTGCTGTTGGCGCTGGCGGTCAAACCATTGCCGGCGTTGGTCGGCGGTAGCCTGAGTGCCGGCGGCTATCTGCTGGCTGTACTGCTGCCGCTGTTGTGGCTGGCGGCTCTGTTTCTGCTCGGGCGGGCAGTGTGGCGACGTTGGCAACGGAGAAGGGCGGATCGCCCCGGCCCGCTCGATGATCTGCTGCTGGCGCTGCCCGTGCTGGGTAGCCTGCAGCGGCAGGCGGACCTGCGCAGCTTCTGCGATAGCCTCGGCCTCTTGCTGGAAGCCGGAATGCCCGTACTCGATGCCTTGCCACGCGCCTGCAGCGTGATGAGCAACGCGCGGTTGCGGCGGGATTTCGCCAGTCTTGCGCCTCGGGTTGGCAGTGGGCAGTCGCTGGCGCGTGCTTTCGATGCGCTGTCCTTCACCGGCAAATCCATGCTTGTCGGCGTGCTCAATACCGGTGAGGCGACGGGGCGGCCAGGAGAGGCGCTGCTGCGTTTTGCCCACATGCAGGCGCAGCAGCTGGCCTCGCAGCAACAGATGCTGGCGACCTGGCTACCGCGTCTGTTCTATCTGGCCGTCGCCGGCTGGATGGCCTACGGTCTGCTGACCGGCGGTGGATTCTTCCCGGCACTGCCTGCCGAGCTGGCTGGCCGATAATTTGCTGGTTATCGGCCTCGTAGGCCTGCCTGAAAGCTGGCAGCAAGTGCCTTGCGCTAGCATTCGTCACGTCTACGCGATTATTAAAAAGAGAAAAAGCGATTCAACCGACTTTGGAATACGCCCCATGCCCATCCTGCAACGTGCATCCCACCATGAGCTACGCAGTGCCTTTCGTGCCCTGCTGGCTTCCGACCGCTGCTATCACACCGCTTCGGTCTTCGATCCCATGTCCGCCCGCATCGCCGCCGATCTCGATTTCGAGGTCGGTATCCTCGGAGGTTCCGTCGCCTCGCTGCAGGTGCTCGGCGCGCCGGACTTTGCCCTGATTACCCTTAGCGAATTCGTCGAACAGGCCGCACGCATCGGTCGTGTCGCGCGCCTGCCGGTAATTGCCGACGCCGACCACGGCTACGGCAACGCCCTCAACGTGATGCGCACCGTGGTCGAACTGGAGCGCGCCGGTGTGGCCGCGCTGACCATCGAGGACACCCTGCTGCCGGCGCAGTTCGGCCGTAAGTCCACCGACC
Source organism: Pseudomonas pichavaramensis (assembly GCF_050473265.1). Classification (NCBI taxonomy): domain Bacteria; kingdom Pseudomonadati; phylum Pseudomonadota; class Gammaproteobacteria; order Pseudomonadales; family Pseudomonadaceae; genus Pseudomonas; species Pseudomonas pichavaramensis. The sequence continues at coordinate 415,883 of NZ_JBJKFJ010000001.1, forward strand.
TGATCAGCATCGAGGAAGGCGTCGGCAAGATTCTCGCGGCGTTGGAAGCGCGCATCGATCCTGACCTGTCGATCATCGCCCGCACCCATGCCGGCGTACTGGAGGTGGACGAAGTGATTCGCCGCACCCGTGCCTATGAAGAAGCTGGTGCCGATGGCATCTGCCTGGTCGGAGTGAAGGACTTCGCTCACCTGGAGCAGATCGCCGCTGGCCTCAAGGTGCCGCTGATGCTGGTCACCTACGGCAACCCCGAGCTGCGCGACAATGAGCGCCTGGCGAGCCTGGGCGTGCGTATCGTGGTCAATGGTCACGCCGCCTACTTCGCCGCCATCAAGGCGACCTACGATTGCCTGCGTGAGCAGCGTGGCGCCCAGCCTTGCGACCTCAACGCTACCGAACTGACGCACAAGTACACCATGCCCGAGGACTACATGGCCTGGGCCAAGGAGTTCATGGAAGTGCGCGAGTAGCGACGAGCAGCACTTGCACTTCGCCTGTCGCGGGTGCATATCTGCGCTGTACAGGCAAGGAGACGCGACATGGCTGGTGGTTGGGCAAGCGACAGCGCAGTGCAGGAACAGATCGACAGCAGTATCGAGGACGCCGTCGCGCGTGCTCGCAGTCAGTTGCCGAAAGGCGAGAGCCTGCAGCATTGCGAAGAATGTGATGCTGTCATTCCCGAGGCTCGCCGCCAGGCGATCCCGGGTGTGCGGCTGTGCGTGAAATGCCAGACCGAACACGACCGGGAAAACGCCGCATATACCGGTTACAACCGTCGCGGCAGCAAGGACAGCCAGTTGCGTTGAGCAAGCGCTACGGCACCTATGGCCGAGTTGATGGTCTAGTGCTACTACGACCGTGACTCAGGAAGAGGTGCCTGCATGACGATTTTCGAAGCCCTGCGCATCAGCCATGACATTCAGCGTGAACTTGCGCAAAAGCTGGTCGCCACCCAGGGCGATAGCCGCGAACGCCACGCCCTGTTCTCCCAGCTCAAGCAGGAGTTGGCGGTGCATTCGGTGGCGGAGGAACGCCATTTTTATATCCCTCTGATGCAGCAGGATGCGGGCGTTGATCTGTCACGCCACGCGATTGCCGAGCATCATCAGATGGATGAAATGATCGAGGATCTGGAAGACACCGATCCCAGCAGCCCCAGTTGGCTGGCACAAGCCAAGGCGTTGGCGGAGAAGGTGGAACACCACCTCAAGGAGGAGGAACACACCTTCTTCCAGATGGCCGGCAAACTGCTTCGCGACAAGGAGAAGCAGCAACTGGCCGGTGACTATCTCGATGCCTACGACGAGATGAAGCAGGCGTCCTGACAGAACAAGCGAGAGCCGGGCATGACGCCCGGCTCCTTCGTCAGAACAGGAAGTACCGCTGCGCCATCGGCAGCACCTCGGCCGGTTCGCACCAGAGCAGCTGGCCGTCGGCCTTGACCTGATAGTTCTGCGGATCGACCTCGATATTCGGCAGGTAGCCGTTGTGGATCAGGTCGGTCTTCTGCACTTCGCGGCAGCCTTTGACCACGCCGATCTGCTTCTGCAGGCCGAGCTGCTGCGGCACGCCAGCGTCGAACGCGGCTTGGCTGATGAAGGTGATGCTGGTGGCGTGGCGGCTGCCGGCGTAGCTGGCGAACATCGGCCGGTAGTGCACCGGTTGCGGCGTCGGGATCGAGGCGTTGGCGTCGCCCATCAGGCTGGCGGCAATCGCCCCGCCCTTGAGGATCAGGGTCGGTTTGACGCCGAAGAAGGCCGGGCGCCACAGCACCAGGTCGGCCCACTTGCCCACTTCGATCGAGCCCACCTCATGGCTGATGCCGTGGGTGATCGCCGGGTTGATGGTGTACTTGGCGATGTAGCGCTTGGCGCGGAAGTTGTCGTTGCCCGGCACGTCCTCGGGCAGCGGGCCGCGCTGCTGCTTCATCTTGTCGGCGGTCTGCCAGGTGCGGGTGATCACCTCGCCGACCCGGCCCATGGCCTGGCTGTCGGAGCTGATCATGGAGAACGCGCCGAGATCATGCAGGATGTCTTCGGCGGCGATGGTCTCGCGGCGGATGCGGCTTTCGGCGAAGGCCACGTCCTCGGCGATGCTCGGGTCGAGGTGGTGGCAGACCATGAGCATGTCCAGGTGTTCGTCGATGGTGTTTTTGGTGAACGGCCGGGTCGGGTTGGTCGAGCTCGGCAGCACGTTAGGGAAGCCGCAGGCCTTGATGATGTCCGGCGCGTGGCCGCCACCGGCGCCCTCGGTGTGATAGGTGTGGATGGTGCGGCCCTTGAACGCGCCGAGGGTGGTTTCGACGAAGCCGGACTCGTTCAGCGTGTCGGTATGGATCGCCACCTGCACGTCGTACTGATCGGCCACGCTCAGGCAGTTGTCGATGGCCGCCGGGGTGGTGCCCCAGTCCTCGTGCAGCTTGAGGCCGATGGCGCCGGCCTTGACCTGCTCGATCAACGGCTCGGGCAGTGAGGCGTTGCCCTTGCCGGTGAAACCGAGGTTCATCGGGAAGGCGTCGGCAGCCTGCAGCATGCGCGCCATGTGCCACGGCCCGGAGGTGCAGGTGGTGGCGTTGGTACCGGTGGCCGGGCCGGTGCCGCCACCGATCATGGTGGTGACGCCGCTCATCAGCGCCTCTTCGATCTGCTGCGGGCAGATGAAGTGGATGTGGGTGTCGATGCCGCCGGCGGTGAGGATCATGCCTTCACCGGCGATGACTTCGGTGCCGGCGCCGATGGCGATGGTCACATCGGGCTGGATGTCCGGGTTGCCGGCCTTGCCGATGGCGGCGATGCGCCCGTCCTTGAGGCCGACATCGGCCTTGACGATGCCCCAGTGGTCGATGATCAGGGCGTTGGTGATCAGCGTGTCGACCACATCGGCGGCGCACAGCTGGCCCTGGCCCATGCCATCGCGGATCACCTTGCCGCCGCCGAATTTCACTTCTTCACCGTAGGTGGTGAAGTCCTTTTCCACTTCGATCCACAGGTCGGTGTCGGCCAGGCGCACCTTGTCGCCGACGGTGGGGCCGAACATGTCGGCGTAGGCTTGTCTGCTGATCTTCATTGGCTCGTCCCGTAGGGTGCGCCGTGCGCACCGTTGTTATCCGCGTTGCTTGTGGTGCGCATGGCGCACCCTACTGCGCCCATCAAAGATCGCCCATGACCCGGCCGGCGAAGCCGAACACGCGGCGCGCGCCGGCCAGCTCGACCAGCTCTACCTCGCGGCTCTGTCCCGGCTCGAAGCGCACCGCGGTGCCGGCCGGGATATTCAGGCGCATGCCGCGTGTGGCTGCGCGGTCGAACAGCAGGGCGTCGTTGGTCTCGAAGAAGTGGTAGTGCGAGCCGACCTGAATCGGTCGGTCGCCGCTGTTGGCGACCGACAGGCTGAGGGTGCGGCGGCCGGCGTTGAGTTCGATCTCACCGTCGGCAATCTGGTATTGGCCCGGGATCATCGCGTGTTCACTCCAGAATCAGTTGCATGAAGGTCAGATCCAGCCAGCGGCCGAACTTGCGGCCGACCTGGGGCATCTGCCCGGTGGTGACAAAACCAAGACGCTGGTGCAGGCGGATCGAGGCGGCATTGCCTGACTCGATGGCGGCGACCATGACGTGCAGGTTGGCGGTGCGGGCGCGTTCGATCAGCGCCTGCATCAGCGCGGGGCCGAGCCCTTTGCCGCGCAGGTCGGCGCGTACGTAGACCGAATGCTCGACGGTCTGGCGAAAGCCTTCGATGCTGCGCCAGGTGCCGTAGCTGGCGTAGCCGAGCACTTCACCGGCGGCATCACGCGCCACCAGCACGGGAAAACCGGCGGCTGTGCGTTCGGCCAGCCAGGCACGACGGTTAGCCAGGTCCACCAGCGTCTCGTTCCAGATCGCTGTGGTGAATTCCACCGCGTCGTTGTAGATGGCGAGGATGCCCGGCAGATCAGCTTCGCTGGCATCAACGATCGAGTAGCTCATGGCTCAAGCGATCGGCTGATGGACGGTCACCAGCTTGGTGCCATCGGGGAAGGTGGCTTCGATCTGGATTTCCGGGATCATCTCCGGCACGCCTTCCATCACCTGCTCGCGGGTCAGCAGGGTGGTGCCGAAGTGCATCAGCTCGGCCACGGTCTGACCGTCGCGGGCGCCTTCGAGCAGGGCGGCGGAGATGTAGGCCATGGCCTCCGGGTAGTTCAGCTTGACCCCGCGGGCCAGGCGGCGCTCGGCCACCAGGCCGGCGGTGAAGATCAGCAGCTTGTCTTTTTCTCTTGGTGACAAATCCATGACGGCTCCAGTCTTGGAGCGGCAAGGCTGTGCCTTGTCCGCGATAGTGCTTCGGTCGCCTGGTGGTGTTCCACTCTGGCGTGGTTGTACTGCATTTGTAGGAGCCGGCTTGCCGGCGATTAGGCCTCTATTGATCGCCGGCAAGCCGGCTCCTACATGTTCGTTGTGCTCATGTGCTCCAGATTCGGGGTGGCACTGCCTCGCGTCCTAGCAGCGCCGGGCGCAGCAGGTGCCACAGGGCGATCAGCCAGGCGCGCGCTTTGAGCGCTTCGCAGGCCAGGCAGCGGGCCACCAGCAGCCCCGAAAGTTGGCTGAGGTCGCCGCGTACACCGTCGATCTTCAATTCTCGGCAGCGCTCCAGCAACTCGTTATCGATGTCAGCGCTCACCAGCAGAGTGGCGAACACCGGCTGACCGTCGAGGCCGATGGGCGAGTCGAGCAGGCCGTCGTCGCCGACTACACGCTGCCGTTCGTGCCAGAGCCGCTTGCCGTCTCGGCGGACATCCAGCGCGGCCTGAAAATGGCCGCTGTTGAAACGCTCATCGGCGGCGGGGCGGCCGAGGGCGATGATGTCCCAGTAGAACAGGCGGGCGTCATCGTGCAGGTCGATCTGCGTATGCATTTCGGCCTGAGCACCGGCATAGATGATGGTTTCCTGTGGCAGCCACTCCAGCGTGGCGCCAGCCTCTACGCTCAGGCGCAGGTCTTGCCGGGCGACGCCAGCGGCGCGATACCACTTGGCAGCCCCCGGGCTGGTGAGCTGGACCCAGGTGTTCTCACCCGCGTGTGCGGATATATCCAGCGTATCGCCACCCGCAATGCCGCCGGGCGGATGCACGATGATGTGCTGGCAAACTTCCGGCCCTTCGGCATGCAGGTGCTTTTGCACTCTAAGTGGGCCCTTGTGCCTTCTTTGCACTGGAGTGGTGCGCTCTCCGTGACGGGCATAGGCCAGTTCCAGTTCGGCGGGCCAGCTCGGCGTGAACAGGGCGGCAGGCAGATTCATGGCAGGGCAGGGGTTCCACAGGATAGTTGACCGAGTGGGCAAGCAAGAGGCGTGCCCTGAACCAATTCGGTGCGTTTCGAATGTGTCTGATTGCGGTGGCCAGTAGCGCTGGCGCATCTGGCCCTGCCCGCCAGTGAAGCCTGAGCCTAGAGTCGGGAGATCGACTCGTTTGGAGCGCACATGTTCGTCTTGATTGCCTTTGCTGCTGCAGTGGTGCGCGGGTACAGCGGTTTTGGCTTCGCCATGCTGATGGCGCTGGGATTGATGTTGCGATTGCCGCCAGCCGAAGCGGTGCCGGTGGCGCTGATCCTCGATGTTGCCTGCAGTGTGACGCTCTGGCCGGCTGCGCTACGAGCCGTACACGGGCGCGTGTTGGGGCGGCTGTTGGTCGGCATGCTGCTGGCGGTGCCGCTGGGCGCCTGGCTGTTGCTGTGGCTGCCGGCCAGCATCATGGCGCCGCTGGTGGCGGTGCTGTGTTTGTGCGGGGGCATGTTGGTGTTATGGCGGCCTTCCGTTGCCGCGCCGGTGAGCCAGGGCATGGCCTGGTTGGCGGGGCTGACATCAGGACTGGCGACTACCATGGCTTCGGCCGGCGGCCCGCCCTTGATGATCTACCTGCTGCGCAGCGGTCTCGATGCACGCCAGTTGCGTGGCACGGCGGTGTTGTTCTTCCTCGCCAGCAGTAGCGCTGCGCTGATCGGGTTAGGACTCGCGGGGGTGCTGAACGGCGCGCTGTGGCGGCTGGCGCTGGAGCTGGCATTGCCGGCGCTGGCCGGCAACCTGCTCGGCCAGTGGCTACATCCGCGCTGGCAGCCGTTACCGCTGCGGGTGCTGGTCGGTGGCTTGCTGGTGTTGCTGTCGTTGGGCAGCCTGCTGAAGGCGATCTTGTAGGGCGCGCCACGCACCGAAAAGTATCTGTTGCTGCGGTGCGCACGGCGCACCCTACGGGCGGATCGGTGTTGATGACCCGCCCACAGAGGCTCCTCCGTCAATCCCGGTCGACGGCGAAGGGCGACCAGGCCTGACGGCTGGGCATGATTTCCAGGCGGTTGATATTGATGTGATCCGGCAGGGTGGCGACGTAGAAGATCTGCTCGGCGATGTCTTCTGCAGTCAGCGGCGTGGTGGTGCTGTACAACGCATCGGAGGCCGCCTGATTGCCCTTGGTGCGGACCAGGGTGAATTCGGTTTCGGCCATGCCCGGGGCGATATCGGTAACGCGTACGCCGGTGGATACCAGGTCGCAGCGCAGGTTGAAGCTGAACTGTTTGACGAAGGCTTTGGTCGCGCCATAGACGTGGCCGCCCGGGTAAGGCCATTCACCGGCTACCGAACCGATGTTGATGATGCTGGTGCCCTTGCCGATCTCCAGTAGCTTGGGCAGCACCGCGTGGGTGACGTTGACCAGGCCGGTGACGTTGGTGTCGATCATGGTGTGCCAGTCTTGCAGTGCGACCTTCTGTGCGGCTTCCGGGGCCAGCGCCAGGCCGGCATTGTTGACCAGTACGTCGATCCGGTCGAACGGCGCCTGCAGGGCGTCGACCATGGCCTGTACGGCTGCAGCATCGCGTACGTCGAGGGCGGCGATGTGCACCGCCACCTTGTCCTGCAGTTCCGCTTTCAGCTCCTGCAGACGCTCCAGACGGCGACCGCTGAGCACCAGGGTCCAGCCTGCCTCGGCGAAGCGGCGCGCCGTGGCGCGGCCAAAGCCGGATGTTGCGCCTGTGATGAATGCCACCTTGCTCATGAATAACCTCATTTCGATAGTGCGATTTAGCGCCCGGCCTGAGGCCGGGTGCGGTCATGCGGACAGTTCGAGGAACTTGCGCACGCGTTCTGTTTCCGGGTTGGTGAAGAACTTTTCCGGTGCGGATTTCTCGATCAGCAGGCCCTTCTCCAGGAACACCACCTGATCCGAAACCGCCCGGGCGAACTCCATTTCGTGGGTCACCACGATCATGGTGTAGCCCTCGCTAGAGAGGTTCTTCATCACCGTCAGTACTTCGCCGACCCGTTCCGGATCGAGTGCCGAGGTCGGCTCGTCGAACAGGATCACCTCAGGGCTCATGGCCAGGGCGCGGGCAATCGCCACACGCTGCTTCTGGCCGCCCGACAGGGTATAGGGATAAGCCTCCGCCTTCTGCTCCATGCCGACCTTTTCCAGCAGCGTCTGGGCAATGGCGCGGGCCTCGTCCTTGTGCATCTTCTTTACTTGCATCGGCGCTTCCATGACGTTCTGCAACACGTTCAGATGCGGCCACAGGTTGAAGCTCTGGAACACCATACCGGTTCTGGCGCGAATTGCCGCGAGGTCGCGGTTGTTCATGCGCTTGCCCTGAGCGTCGATGCCGATGCGCTGGCCTGCGATGTGAATAGTGCCGCGATCAGGCTCCTCGAGCCAGTTTATGCAGCGCAGCAGGGTGGATTTGCCCGAGCCGGATGAGCCCAGCACGCTGACCACCTCGCCTTTGTTCACGGTCAGTGAGACATCGCGCAGGACCTCTACGCCGTCGAAGCTCTTGGAAAGATTGTCGATCTGGACCGCGGGTACCTCAGGCATGTTCGAAACCTCGTTTGGCGCCGAACCGGCTCGCCCATTTGAGCGCCAGTTCCAGGCAGATACTGATGACCCAGTACAGGGCGATGACCACCACGAACGCTTCGGTGGGAATGAAATAGGTGGCCTGCACCGAGTTGGCGGCGGCGGTCAGCTCCTGCACGGTGATGATGGTGAGAAAGGCGGTGTCCTTGAGGGCGTAGATCAGCTGATTACCGAGCAGCGGGCGGGTCTTGATCACCAGCTGCGGCAGGATGATGCGCCAGAACAGGCGGCCGGGGCGAAAGCCGTGCGCCTTGGCCGCTTCGACCTGGCCGAGCGGCAGCACCAGGCGTGCGCCGCGCAGGATCTCGGCGAAGTAGGCCGCGTGGTACAGCGCCAGCGCCACCAGGCCGGCACCCCAGGCGCTCGGCTTGATACCCAGGGTCGGCAGGCCGTAGTAGAGCAGGTAGGCCAGTACCAGAAACGGCAGCATGCGCATCAGGTTGATCGCCCCGCGCAGCAGCTTGGCCAGCACGCCGCGACCCTCTAGCAGGTAGAGGGTGAAGCAGCCGATGGCGAAGGCAGCCAGCACCGAGAGGATGAACAGGATCAGGGTATTGAGTGCGCCATTGAGGAAGGCGCCGCGCGCCTCCCAGATGATGCTCCATTCGGTCATGGTGGCGTCCTCACATGGCCAGGCGGTTGGCTTTCTTTTCGGCGATGGCCTGCAGCTTGAGCAGGACGCCGATGATCAGCATGTACAGCAGGGCGGCGGCGAGAATCGGCGGCAGCGGCTCGTAGGTCACGGCGCTGATGCGATTGGTCACGCGGGTCAGGTCGACGATGCCGATCACCGCGATGGCCGGGCTGCTCTTGATCAGGAAGGACATCTCGTTGACCAGGCCGGGCAGGCTGCTGGTGATCATCTGCGGCAGCATGATGCGGCGGAAGAACACGCCATTGGTCATGCCGCAGGCCATGGCGGCCTCCTTCTGCTCGCGGGAGAAACTGATGAACGCAGTGCGCCAGACTTCGGCATTGAAGGCTGCGGTATTCAGGGTCAGGGCGAGAATCGCTGCACTGTTGCGGTCCATGGCCAGGCCGAAGGTCGGCGCGGAGAGAAAGATGAACAGCACCAGGGTGACCAGCGGCGTGGCGCGCGCCAGGCTGACGTAAAGCACCAACAGCTGCTCGACGAAGGGAATGCGCGCCATGCGCAGCAGGGCGATGCCCAGGCCAATGACCACGCCCAGGGCGATGGCGATCGAGGAGATCCACAAAGTCGTCCAGGCGCCTTCGAGCAGCAACAACCAGGCTTGTCCGTTCATGTCGGGCTCCAGGGATTGGGGAATGCAGAGGGTTCAAGCAAGGTCAGGGCCAGATGGCGTGCCTTGAGCGAGCACTGCGCAGGACGCAGGCGTAGGGTGCACCGTGCGCACCGAAACGCTGGCAGCGCTAACACTGGTGCGCATGGCGCACCCTACGAGGGCCATGCCAGGGGCATGGCCTCAGGCCAATGTCATTCCATACCAGCAAGTTTGTGGAACTGCTCGACGTTGGTGATCGGCTCCTTGGGCATGCTCGGGAAGGCTTCGCCGAACCATTTGGTCTGCAGCTCGGCCAGGCGGCCGTTGTCACGCACCTGATTCATGAAGCCGGTAAGAAACTGCAGCAACTCCGGGCTGCTCTTGGGTACTGGCCAGCCAGCGAAACCATCACCGGATACGGCAATGCCCTTGGCGAAGGTGTCGCCGCGGGTCTTGACCAGATCGTTGATCGAGATCAGCGCATTGACCACATAGTCCAGGCGGCCGTTGGCCAGGTCTGCATAGGCTTCGGGGTAGGACGGGTATTCGGTCACGGTGCCGATTTCGCAGCCTTCGTCAGCCATCATCTTCTTCAGTTCCGGCAGGCGCGCGAGCAGGGCACTGCCGGCCTGCACGCCGACGGTCTTGCCGCACAGGCTGGCGATGTCGCTGAGGCTGTCATCGCCGGCGCGTTTGACATAGAAATGCTGGGCCGAGGCGAAGGGCGGGGCGAAGTTGAATACGCGCAGGCGGTCGTCGGTGACCAGGGCACCGGTGAAGGCCATGTCGTACTGACCCGAGGACACCGATGCGAGCAGGCCGGTCCAGGGCAGGATTTCCTGCTTCACCTCGAAGCCCTGTTCCTTGGCGTAGACCTTGAGATCTTCCAGCAGCTCCTTGTGGAAACCTTCCGGCTTGCCGTCGACGATGAAGTTGAAGGGCGCGTAGTCGTCCTCGGTGGCGACGGTCATCGTGCCCTTGGACTTGATATCGTCGAGGTCGGCATGGGCGCTCAGCGAGACGCCCACCAGGCAAGTGGCCAGGGCCAGTTTGCGCAGCAGAGCGAAGGGTTTTGAATCGGTGTTCGATGGCTTCATGGGCGTGCTCCAGAGGTGGTGTCCAGGCCGCTCGACGGCGGTTTCGTTTTCACCTTAGAGACGCGCAACAAGCTCGCGATAGGGGCAGTTTTTGCCTTTGTTCTGGCCAGCGGCGATGGCGCGCTACTTGCTACGTTTGAAGGTTGTCGCCTGATTGGGAAACGCCATGATCGATCATTTCTACCACCTCGATTTCGACCGTCAGCGCGGCCTTCAGGAGCAGCTTCGCGAGTCGCTGGTGTCGGCCATTCTCGGTGGTGGCTTCCCGGCTGACGAGCCGCTGCCATCGTGCCGCAAGCTCTCCCAGCAGCTCTCTGTGTCGCGCAATACCGTGGCGCTGGTGTACGAGAGCCTGCTCGACAACGGCTACCTGATCAGCCGGCCGCGCAGCGGCTATTACCTGCATCCGGATTACTGTGGGCAGGCCGGTGATGCCGTGTTACGCATGACGCCTCTGAGTAAGCCGGAGCCATCCGATGACAGTGGTGCCGCGACTGCCCCGGATTGGGCCGCGCGCTTTCGCATGCAGCCCAGTTTGAAGCACGGCGTATTGCGCCCGAGCAACTGGAGCCGTTTCACCTATCCCTTCATTTACGGCCAGCCGATCAGTGAGCTGTTCCCGCTCGAACGCTGGCGCGAGGTGTCACGCAAGAATCTGAGTGGCGAGCGCGACCAGAGCTGGCTGGGCGACCATTTCGACCGGGACGATGAGCAACTGATCGAGCAACTGCGCACCCGCGTGCTGCCCAAGCGTGGCATCTGGGCGCGTGCCGACGAGATCCTGGTCACCCTTGGTTCGCAGAATGCTCTTTATCTACTGGCCAGTCTGTTGATGGCGCGCGGGGTACGCGTGGCCATGGAGAACCCGGGGTTTCGCGATGCGGCGAGCATTTTCGACCTGCACGGCGCCAAGGTGCATCTGCAGGATGTCGATGACCAGGGACTCGTGGTGGACCAGCGCCTGGATGACTGTCAGTACCTCTACGTGACGCCGGGCCATCAGGTGCCCACTGGCGTGGCCATGAGCGCGGCGCGGCGAGACGAGTTGCTGCGGCAGATTCGCCAGCACGACCAGGTGCTGATCGAGGATGACTACGACGCCGAATTCAACCTCGACAACCATCCACTGCCGGCGCTCAAGGCCAGCGACAGCAGTGGTCGGGTGATCTACATGAGCAGCCTGTCCAAGGCCTTCTCGCCGGGTCTGCGCATCGGCTATCTGGTCGCCGATGCCGAACTGATCGACGAGCTACGCGCATTGCGCCGGCTGATGTATCGCCACCCGCCGCTGAACAACCAGCGCATGCTCGCCGACTTTCTCGCCCAGGGGCATTACGACGCGCATTTGCGGCGTTTTCGCGAGGAGCATTGCCGGCGCCGCGAGCTGCTTTATCAGGCCCTGCGCAGTGACCTCGGTGAATGCCAGCCGATGGGCAGCCCGGGCGCCAGCGCCTGCTGGCTGGCCGCACCTGCGGGCATCGACACGCAGCGGCTGGCCTGGGCGGCGGCGCAGCACAGCGTGCTGATCGAGTCCGGTGCGCAGTTCTTCCTCGGCGACGGCCCTGCGCCGACCCACTTCATGCGTCTGGGCTTTCATGCCATCGACGCCGAGCGCATCCGTCCGGGTGTGCAGAAGCTGGGCGAGGTGTTGGCGGGGTTGTGAAGGGCGGTCGCGGCTAAAGCCCCTCCCACAAACGCCCCGTGACACTGTGGGAGGGGCTTCAGCCGCGACGGTTATCAGGCGGCGCTGTAGGAGCCGGCTTGCCGGCGATGTGCCGAGATCGCCCGCAAGCGGGCTCCTACATAAGGGCTATGGCGTCAGCCGAAACGCGGCGCGAACAGGGCGAACACCTCGTCGAAGATCGCCAGCGCCTCGTTCACCTGTGCGGCGCTGACGATGCATGGCGGCACCACGTGGATACGGTTTTCCACCACGAAGCTGAGCAGGCCGCGCGCGGTCAACGCTGCTTTCATCTCCTGCATCACTGCTGCCGGCATCGGCGTTTTCAGGCGCACGTCGCTGACGAACTCCAGCGCCCAGAACAGACCGACGCCACGCGCCTCACCGATCATCGGGTAGCGTTCGGCGAGCTTCTGCAAGCCCGGGCCAAGTACCTGTGCGCCGATATCGCGGGCGTTCTCCACCATGCCTTCCTCGCTCATGGCGTCCAGGGTGGCGACGATGGCGGCCATGGCCAGCGGGTGGCCGGAGTAGGTCAGGCCGCCAGGGAAGAAGTTCGTGTCGAAGTAGGCGCAGATCGGCTGGGAGATCATCACCCCGCCGGCTGGCACGTACCCGGAATTGACGCCCTTGGCGAAGACGATCAGGTCCGGCACCACATCGAAGTGTTCCAGTGCCAGCCAGCTGCCGGTACGGCCAAAACCAGCCATCACCTCGTCGCAGATCAGCAGGATGCCGAACTCGTCGGCCAGTTTGCGCACACCCTGCATGTAGCCTTTGGGCGGTACCAGAATGCCGGCGGTGCCGGGGATGCTTTCCAGCAGGATTGCGGCAATCGCGCCTGGGCCTTCGCATTCGATCACCCGGCGCAGATGCTGCAGGGCGCGCGCGCATTCCTCCTCCTCGTTCGCCGCGTTGAACTCGCTGCGGTACAGGTAGGGGTTGAAGAAATGCACATGACCACGGGCGTATTCGTTGGGCACCCGGCGCGGATCACCGGTGGCGACGATGGCCGCACCGGTGCTGCCATGGTAGGAGCGGTAGGCGGAGAGAATCTTGTCGCGGCCGGTGTACAGGCGCGCCATGCGCATGGCGTTTTCGTTGGCATCGGCACCGGCGTTGGTGAAGAACACCTTGGAGAAACCGGCCGGGGCGCGGGCGAGGATGCGCTTGGCGGCCTCGCCACGCATCAGGTTGGCGGTGGCCGGGGCGATGGTCACCAGGCTGCTGGCCTGCTCCTGAATGGCGGCGATGACCTTGGGGTGCTGATGGCCGATGTTGGTGTTGACCAGCTGGCTGCTGAAGTCGAGATAGCGCTTGCCGTAGTAGTCCCACAGGGTGCAGCCCTCGCCGCCGGCGATCACCAGCGGGTTGAGGGCGCCCTGGGTCGACCAGGAATGGAAGACGTGCTGGCGGTCCAGATCGTGGACGTACTGGTTGCTGATCGATGTGCTCATGATGACCTCAGACTGGCCGTTGCAGATGGCCTCACCATAGGAACAAAGCAGCGTTGTGCCGTAGGGCCAGATGCTGCCCGTCAGCGAGTCAGAGCCGCTGGCTCATCGGCGCGGGGCAACTGTCCCTAGGCAGGCATCGCGTGCGCGCTAGGCTGTAGCCATCGGTTCAAGGAGTGGCGCATATGGCTCACGCATTTCAGATCAACACCGCCCCGGTGGCGTCCGCAACGGGGCTCGACAGCCCGGCCATTGCCCAGGCGCGCATCGACCTGGCGGCCTGCTTTCGTATGGCGGCGCAGCTGGGCATGGGCGAGGGCATCTGCAATCACTTTTCCGTGGTGGTGCCGGGGCGGCCTGACCTGTTTCTGGTCAACCCCTATGGGCTGGCGTTTGCCGAGGTCACGGCGTCGTCGCTGCTGATCTGCGATTTCGACGGCCATGTGCTGCTGGGCGAGGGGCGTCCGGAGGCCACGGCGTTCTTCATCCATGCTCAGTTGCATCGCCTGCATCCGCGCGCCATGGCGGCGTTCCATACGCATATGCCGCATGCCACGGCGCTGTGTATGCTGGAAGGCGAGCCTTTCGTCTGGGCCGGGCAGACGGCGTTGAAGTTCTACGAACGCCTGGCGGTGGACGAGGACTATCAGGGCCTGGCACTGGATTACGCGGAAGGCGAGCGTATCGCCCGTGCGGCGGGTAACGCCGATGTGCTGATGCTGAAGAACCACGGCCCGCTGGTGCTGGGGCCGAGCATCGCCGAGGCCTGGGATGATCTCTACTACCTGGAGCGCGCCGCCGAGGTGCAGCTCAAGGCCATGGCCAGCGGCCGGCCGCTGAAGGCCGTCTCGGCAGAGATCGCCAGCGCCGCCTGCCGGCAGATGCTGCAGGGCAATGCCGAGAGCGCACATCTGCACCTGGAAAGCGTGAAGCGTCAGTTGCTGCGTGAGGGGTCTGATTTCGCCGGGTAGCGGATCTCTGTGGGAGGAGCTTCAGCGGCGAGCAAAGCTGTCGCGGCTGAAGCTCCTCCCACAGGGGCGCTCGTCAGATCGCCACCAGGCCGCGTACGCCTTCGGCTTCCATGTTCTCGCCGCGGCCTTGCTGGACGATCTCGCCACGGCTCATCACCAGGTACTGGTCGGCCAGTTCGGCGGCGAAGTCGTAGAACTGTTCGACCAGCAGGATGGCCATGTCGCCACGGGCGGCGAGCTTCTTGATCACCGCGCCGATCTCCTTGATCACCGAGGGCTGGATGCCCTCGGTGGGCTCGTCGAGGATCAGCAGGCGCGGCTGGCTGGCCAGTGCGCGGCCGATGGCCAGCTGCTGCTGCTGGCCGCCGGAGAGATCGCCGCCACGGCGGTGTTTCATCTCGCGCAGCACCGGGAACAGTTCGTAGATGAACTCCGGCACCACCTTGGCCTGGCTGCCGGGAAAGCGTGACAGGCCCATCAGCAGGTTTTCTTCCACGGTTAGGCGGCCAAATATCTCGCGGCCCTGTGGCACGTAGGCGATACCGGCGTGTACGCGCTGGTGCGGTTTGAAGCCGGTGATGGCCTTGCCCTCCCATTGCACGCTGCCGTCCTTGGCCGGGATCAGTCCCATCAGGCATTTGAGCAGGGTGGTCTTGCCCACGCCGTTGCGGCCGAGCAGGCAGGTGACCTCGCCGACCTTCACGTCGAACGACAGGCCACGCAGGATGTGGCTGCCGCCGTAGTATTGGTGGAGTTGTTGGACTTGCAGCATATCGATGTCCTTAAGCATGCGGTGCGCGCGGCGCACCCTACGGATAAACCGCGTCGGGTAGGGTGCGCCGTGCGCACCGACTGTCAGCGACCCAGATAAACCTCGATTACCCGCTCGTCATTCTGTACCTGCTCCAGCGAGCCTTCGGCCAGCACGCTGCCCTGGTGCAACACGGTGACGTGGTCGGCGATCGAACCGACGAAGCCCATGTCGTGCTCGACCACCATCAGCGAGTGCTTGCGCGCCAGCGACTTGAACAGCTCGGCAGTGAACTCGGTTTCGGCGTCGGTCATGCCCGCTACTGGTTCGTCGAGCAGCAGCAGGTGCGGCTCCTGCATCAGCAGCATGCCGATCTCGAGAAACTGCTTCTGGCCATGGGAGAGCAGGCCGGCCGAGCGGTTGCGCGAGGCGTCCAGGCGGATGGTGGTGAGCACTTCCTCGATGCGGTCCTTCTGCTCACCGCTGAGTCTGGCGCGCAGGCTGGCCCACACCGATTTGTTGGTCTTCTGCGCCAGCTCCAGGTTTTCGAATACGGAGAGTGCCTCGAATACCGTGGGTTTCTGGAACTTGCGACCGATACCGGCCTGGGCAATTTCCACCTCGCTCATGGCGGTCAGGTCGTACTGTTCGCCGAAGTAGGCCACGCCATTGTCCGGGCGGGTCTTGCCGGTGATCACGTCCATCATGGTGGTCTTGCCGGCGCCGTTGGGGCCAATGATGCAACGCAACTCGCCGACGCCGATGTACAGGGTCAGGTCGGTCAGCGCGCGAAAGCCATCGAAGCTGACGTTGATGTCTTCCAGGGTGAGGATGGTGCCATGACGGACGTTGACGCCTTTGCCGACGCTTTTGCCGGTGTCCAGCGCCTGGCCGGTAGGGTCAAAAGCGGCTTCGAGCATGGTTTCGGGTACCGGAGTGGCTCTCATTGATCCTTCTCCTTCTTCAACAGGCCAATCACTCCCTTGGGCAGGAACAGGGTGACGACGATGAACAACGCGCCCAGGGCGAACAACCAGTATTCGGGGAAGGCCACGGTGAACCAGCTCTTCATGCCGTTGACCAGGCCGGCGCCGAGCAGCGGGCCGATCAGCGTGCCACGGCCGCCGAGAGCGACCCATACGGCCGCTTCGATGGACTGCGTAGGGGCCATTTCGCTGGGGTTGATGATGCCGACCTGCGGCACGTACAGCGCGCCGGCCAGGCCGCACAACACTGCACTCAGCACCCAGATGAACAGCTTGTAGCCGCGCGGATCGTAACCGCAGAACATCAGGCGGTTCTCGGCGTCACGCAATGCAGTGAGCACCCGGCCGAACTTGCTGCGCGCCAGGCGAAAGCCCAGGTACAGGCTGGCGACCAGCAGCAGTACGGTGGCGAAGAACAGCGTGGCGCGAGTGCCCTGGCCGGTGATGTCGAAGCCGAGGATGCGGGTGAAACCGGTAAAGCCATTATTGCCGCCGAAGCCGGTCTCGTTGCGGAAGAACAGGAGCATACCGGCGAAGGTCAGCGCCTGGGTCATGATCGAGAAGTACACACCCTTGATCCGCGAGCGGAAGGCGAAGAAGCCGAACACCAGGGCCAGCAGGCCGGGCGCCAGTACCACCAGGCACATGGCCCAGAGGAAGCTGGAGGTGCCGTACCAGTACCAGGGCAGCTCGTTCCAGGCGAGGAAGCTCATGAACGCCGGCAGGCCATCGCCAGCGGCTTCGCGAATCAGGTACATGCCCATGGCGTAGCCGCCGAGGGCGAAGAACAGACCATGGCCCAGCGACAACATGCCGGCGTAACCCCAGACCAGATCCAGCGCCAGGGCGACGATGGCGTAGCAGAGGATCTTGCCGACCAGGGTCAGGCTGTAGGCCGTCACGTGCAGGGCATGCTCGGCCGGCAGCAGGTGCAGCAACGGCATGGCCAGCAGTACCGCCAGCACCAGCAGGCCGACGGCGATGGATACGCGGGGGCCGAGCTTGGCGCTGGCGCGGGCCAGTAGCGTTTGATTTATCGCGTTCATCAGTCGATCACCCGTCCTTTGAGAGCGAAGAGGCCTTGCGGACGCTTCTGGATGAACAGAATGATCAGCGCGAGGATAAGGATCTTGCCGAGCACGGCACCGATCTGCGGTTCGAGGAACTTGTTCACCACACCCAAGCCGAAGGCGGCCAGCACGCTGCCGGCCAGTTGGCCGACGCCGCCGAGCACTACCACCAGGAAGGAGTCGATGATGTAGCTCTGGCCGAGGTCAGGGCCGACGTTGCCGATCTGGCTGAGAGCGACACCGCCGAGGCCAGCGATACCCGAACCGAGACCGAAGGCCATCATGTCCACGCGGCCGGTGGGCACGCCGCAGCAGGCAGCCATGTTGCGATTCTGCGTCACGGCGCGCACGTTCAGGCCCAGACGCGTCTTGTTCAGCAGCAGCCAGGTCAGCAGCACGACGAACAGCGCGAAGCCGATGATGACGATGCGGTTGTAGGGCAGCACCAGATTCGGCAGCACCTGCACACCGCCGGACAGCCAGGCGGGGTTGGCCACTTCGACGTTCTGCGCGCCGAAGGTGACGCGTACCAGCTGGATCAGAATCAGGCTGATGCCCCAGGTGGCCAGCAGGGTTTCCAGCGGGCGGCCGTAGAGATGGCGGATCACTGTGCGCTCCAGCGCCATGCCGATGCAGGCAGTGACCACGAAGGCGATGGGCAGCGCCGCCAGCGGATAGAGTTCCAGGTAGCCGGGGGCGAGTTTCTGAAAGGCCAGCTGCACCACGTAGGTGGTATAGGCGCCGAGCATCAGCATCTCGCCGTGGGCCATGTTGATCACCCCGAGCAGGCCGAAGGTGATGGCCAGGCCGAGCGCTGCGAGCAGCAGGATCGAACCCAGCGACAGGCCGCTGAAGGCCTGGCCGAGCAGTTCGCCGATCAGCAGTTTTTTCTTCACCTGGGCCAGGCTTTGCTCGGCTGCGGCGCGCACGTTGGCATCGCTTTCATCGCCATCGAGCAGGCTCTGCAGACGAGTACGGGCCAGCGGATCGCCGGTTTGCCCCAGGCGTTTGACGGCAGCCAGACGCACGGCTGGATCCGCGTCGCTCAGTTGCAGGTTGGCCAGCGCCAGGGTGATGGCGTCCTGCACGGCTTCGTCCGCTTCGATGCTCAGGCGGCTTTCCAGCAGGGGCAGCAGGTTGGGCGGGGTGTTGCGTTGAAGTTGCTGGGCCGCTTCCAGGCGCACGGCCGCGGTATCGTCGAGCAACTGATGGCTGGCGACGGCCACGCCGATCAGGCCGCGCAGGCGGTTGTTCAGGCGCAGCTTGCGCGGTGTGCCGTTGGCTTCACCCTCACCAGCGGCGGCTTGCCAGGTGCCGTCCTGATCGATGAAGGCGCGTTTGTCGGCGTCGCTGGCGACACGGCCCTGCTGCAGGGCCTGCAGCAGCGGCATGCGCTCGAGGGTGGGGGCTGCAGCCCAGCTTTGCAGAAGCTTGGCCTGCTTGCTGGCGTTGGCTGCGGCGAAATCGTCAGCCTCGCTGGCGGTCGCGGCCAGAGGCAGCAACAGCAGCAGGCTGAGGAGAATTCGGATAAGGGCAGTGGGCATAAGGTGTCCTTGGCGTAGCCCGGATGCAATCCGGGGTGAGCGTCCCGGATTGCATCCGGGCTACGGCGACCCTCTCCCCAGCCCTTTCCCCCTATTCATAAAAGAAAGGGGGGAGAGGGGACGGGCACGGTGCAGTGCATCGCTCCGTGCCGCTTGTCTCCCCTCGCCCGCATGCGGGAGAGGGGCCGGGGGAGAGGGGCTTGTGCCTTAGTTCGACTTCACCGGGGTGTCGGCTTTCTTGTCGTTGCCTTCGATGAAGGGGCTCCACGGCTGGGCGCGGATCGGGCCGTCGGTTTCCCAGACCACGGAGAACTGACCGTCATCCTGGATCTCGCCGATCATCACCGGCTTGTGCAGGTGGTGGTTCTTCTCGTCCATCTTCAGGGTGAAACCGCTCGGCGCGGCGAACTCCTGGCCGGCCATGGCTTCGCGCACCTTGTCGACATCGGTCGTGCCGGCTTTCTCGACGGCCTGTGCCCACATGTGGATGCCTACGTAAGTGGCTTCCATTGGGTCGTTGGTGACCACGGTGTCGGCGTTCGGCAGGCTCTTGGCCTTGGCGTAGGCTTTCCAGTCGGCGACGAACTTGTCGTTGACCGGGTTCTCCACGGACTGGAAGTAGTTCCAGGCCGCCAGGTGGCCGACCAGCGGTTTGGTGTCGATGCCACGCAGTTCTTCTTCACCCACGGAGAAGGCCACGACCGGTACTTCGGTGGCTTCCAGGCCCTGGTTGGCCAGTTCCTTGTAGAACGGTACGTTGGAGTCGCCGTTGACGGTGGAGACCACGGCAGTCTTGCCGCCCGCGGCGAATTTCTTGATGTTGGCGACGATGGTTTGATAGTCGCTGTGGCCGAAGGGGGTGTAGACCTCTTCGATGTCCTTGTCGGCGATGCCCTTGCTGTGCAGGAAGGCGCGCAGAATCTTGTTGGTGGTGCGCGGGTAGACGTAGTCGGTACCCAGCAGGAAGAAGCGCTTGGCGCCGCCGCCGTCTTCGCTGAGCAGGTATTCCACGGCTGGGATGGCCTGCTGGTTTGGCGCTGCACCGGTGTAGAACACGTTCGGCGACATCTCTTCACCTTCGTACTGCACCGGGTAGAACAGCAGGCCATTGAGTTCTTCGTAGACCGGCAGCACCGATTTGCGCGAGACCGAGGTCCAGCAGCCGAAGGTCACGGCGACCTTGTCCTGGGTCAGCAGCTGGCGACCACGCTCGGCGAACAGCGGCCAGTTCGACGCCGGGTCGACCACCACCGGTTCGAGTTGCTTGCCGAGTACACCGCCCTTGGCGTTGATCTCGTCGATGGTCATCAGCGCCATGTCTTTCAGCGACGTTTCGGAAATGGCCATGGTGCCGGACAGCGAGTGCAGGATGCCGACCTTGATGGTCTCGGCGGCCTGGATGGACCAGCTCAGGCCCATGGCGGCGATGGAAGCGGAAAGGGTAAAGGCCTTGATCAGGCTGCGACGTTGCATGGTGCGATCTCCATTCACAAGTGTGAGTAAGTGGACAGCGTTGTTATGGGTCATGCAGTGAAGGTCATGGCTCGGTTATGCCGGCATCTGCTCCACGCGTTGTCTGGCTGCGTAAAGCTTGTGCAAGGTGATCGAATGCACCTCTGCCTTGCTGACCTCTATATGGCTCTTGAGCAATTGCTGTGCCTCTTCTGAGTGATGAGTCAGGATTGCCTGAAGAATCTGCGCGTGCTCGGCGTAGGTCAGGTCGATACGTTGCGCCTGGGTGAAGTCCAGCCGCCTTAGAATGCGGATCTTCTCGCTGACCTCGCGGTGTACGCGGGCCATCTCGCGGTTACCGGCGGCTTCGAGCAACTGGCAGTGAAACGCCTCGTCGAGGCGTGAAACGGCTGCACCGTCTTGCAGTTGATCCTCTTTTTGCACTATCCAGGTGCGCTCCAGTTTCTGTAGTGCAGGCGGATGTTCGTCCGTGGGGCGTTGGCAAAGACGGCGTACGGCTTCCAGTTCGAGCACGATGCGCAGCTCGTACAGCTCGTCGAACAGGGCAAAGTCCAGCGGGCGCACCTGCCAGCCGCTGCGAAAGTGCACCTCGAGGAAGCCTTCGCGTTGCAGGCGATGCAGTGCCTGGCGCACCGGTGTACGACTGGCGCTCATGCGCTCGGCGATCTCGCCTTCGGAAAAGCGGTCGCCGGGCATCAGCCGGAACTCGAAGATGTCGTCCTTGAGCTGAGCGTAGATACGCTCAGCCAGGCTTGGTGGACGCGGGCTGGTACGCGACATCGGCGAACTCAGGCCTTGGTGCTGGCGATAAAGGCTCGCCAGCCGCCGAAGTGGGTGATGTCGCGCGCGCTGTCCAGCGCATAGGGCTCGCAGATGAAGCCCTTGACCCAGCGGCCGTCGGCCAGCTCCAGGTTGCCGATGCCCAGTGGCGGTGGAATCTCAGCGACGAACTCGCCGAAGCGCGCCTGCGGTACGTCCCACAGTTCGACGATGATCTCGGCGCCATCCTCGGCAACCCGCGCCAGGCCTGGCTTGGGTGGCACCGTTCCGGGCAGAGCGTAGAGGCGGTAGTTGGCGCTGCTGGTGGTCTGTTCCACGAGTACCGCATCGCGGCTGGTGAGCTGGAAGTTCAGCGGCATGCCGGTCAGGTGTGCGCCGACCACGGCGACACGGATGCTGCCCGGTGCTGGTTTGCTGCTCACCTGTTGAGCCGGTAGCGACTTGCCGGTGGCGCCCAGCGGCAGAGCGACGGCCTGCTGCCAGCGCTGGCCGAAGGCGGCCAGCGCCTGGTCGTGCCAGGCCGGGGCGATCAGGGTGATGCCGGCTGGCAGACCATCGGCACGCAGGCCTGCCGGTAAGGCCAGGGCCGACAGGTCGGCGAGGTTGGTGAAGTTGGTGTAGGTGCCGAACTGGCTGTTGTACAGCACCGGTTCGACGTCCATCTCGGCCAGGGTGCGGATGGTCGGCGAGGTCGGCACCACCATGGCGTCGAAGCCGGCCAGGGCGTCGTTGATCACACGGCTCAGTTCAGCGCGGATGTACTCGGCCTTGTAGGCGTCGCAGGCGCTGTACTTGTGACCGTTGTCGACGATACCGCGCACCACCGGGTTGATGTGTTCGGGGTTCACGCCTTCCACCGCGACGGTGCGTTCGGCGACCCTAGGGCCGTAGTAAAGCTGCTCGGCCAGCTGCTGGAAGGGGGTGAAATCGATCTCCACCAGCTCGGCGCCCAGTTCGCGCAGTTTGCCCAGGGCGGTTTCATAGACGGCCTGGTTCTGGCTGTCGCCGAAGAACTCGGGGTTGCCCGGCACTGCCAGGCGTGGTTTGGCAGGCATGCCGACCTTGGCGTTGTTCGGGTTCTGGCGGCTGTAGGCATCGGCGGCGTCATAGCCGCCGGCGATGTTGGCCACTGCAAGCGCATCGCTGACGGTCAGGGCGAACACCGAGATGCAGTCCAGCGTGCGGCAAGCCGGCACCAGGCCGGTGTTGGGCAGCCAGCCCTTGGTCGGCTTGAGCCCGACGATATTGTTGAAGCCTGCCGGCACGCGGCCGGAGCCGGCAGTGTCGGTGCCCAGAGAGAAGGGCACCAGGCCGCGTGCGACCACGCTGGCCGAGCCGGAGCTGGACCCGCCGCTGACGTAATCCGGGTTGAAGCTGTTGGGCACCGCACCGTGCGGCGAGCGCGTGCCGACCAAACCAGTAGCGAACTGGTCGAGGTTGGTCTTGCCGATGAGGATGGCGCCGGCAGCGCGCAGGCGTGCGACCACGGTGGCATCGGCCTTGGCCGTGTAGGCGAACTCGGGGCAGGCGGCGGTGGTCGGCCAGCCGGCAGCGTCGATATTGTCCTTGATGGCGAAGGGCACGCCGTACAGTGGCAGCTTGCTGTTGTCGCCTGCTACGCCCTCCAGCGCGCTGGCCAGGGCAGCGAGTTGAGCGTTGAGCTGGGCTTCACTGGCCAGGGCGATCCAGGCGTTGTCGTCAGCGCGCAGTTCCCGGCGCAGGGCGTGCAGCAGTTCGGCAGGCGATTGGCCGTCGCGGTAGGCCTGTTGCCACTGCACGAGGGTGAAAGCGATCGGGGTGTTGAACATGCTTTGAGATTCCATCTTGTATCCAAGTTAGGATCGTCAGAGCAATGTGAATGCCAGTTTCTTATAAAGTCTTTTATTTCATGTGGTTAGGTGATTTTTGAGATTGCGGGCAGGAGCGCCGTCGAGGAGAGGTGCACCGTGCTGGGGCCGCGCTGTAAGCGGATGGTGCATGGATCGGCGGGTGCGCATAGCGCACCCTACGGGATCGTCGGGCCTGCAGGCGTGCGGTAGGGTGCGCCATGCGCACCGAGGGCTCGAAGCTCGCCGTCTTACGGCACCAGGTAATTCTTCACCCCGGTAAAGATGATCTGCGCGGCGAGAGCGCAGACGAACAGGCCCATCAGGCGGCTGACGATCTGCAGGCCCTGCTCGCCGAGCAGGCGCTCGAACTGGTTGGACAGGTACAGCACCACGCCCACGGTGAGGCTGGCGAGAAAGATCGCCGCCACGGCTACCAGCTTGTCATCCCAGTGCGGCTGGCTGGCGCCCATCAACAGCAGGGCGCCGATGGTGCCGGGGCCGACGGTGAGCGGAATGGTCAGCGGCACGATGGTGACGTCCTGCTGCACATTGTCGCTCTGCACCGCCGACTTGCCCTGGGCCATGCCCAGGGCAGAGATGAACAGCACCGAGCCGGCACCGATACGGAAGGCATCGATGGTGATGCCGAACAGGGTGAAGATGTGTTTGCCGAACAAGTACAGCAGCACGCTGGCGATCAGTGTGGCCAGCGCCACCTTCCAGGCCAGGCGTTTGCGCTCCTTGAGGGTGTAGCCGCGGCTCAGGCCGATGAAGCAGGAGAGGACGAAGAAGGGGCTATAGAGCACCAGCATCTTCAGGTACAGGCTGAACAACTCGGATGCCATGGTGGCAGGCTCGCAGAAAGGCAGGGAAGGTAAAGAGGACGATCAGTGTGGCAGCGCGTCACGCTGACGGCGTAGTTCGCGTTCGGCAATCCAGTGTTCGATCAGATCACGCAACTGTGAAAGCTCCACCGGCTTGGACATGTGACCGTCCATACCCACGGCACGGGCGCGCTCCTTGTGCTCGCTGAGGATATGCGCGGTCAGCGCCACCACCGGGGTGCGCGGGCGCTGTTCGCTCTGTTCCCAGGCGCGCAGCTGTTCGGTGGCAGAGAAACCGTCGAGTACCGGCATTTCGCAGTCCATCAGCACCAGGTCGTAGGGCTGCGCCTTGATTGCGCTGAGGGCTTCCTCGCCGTTGCTGGCCGTATCCGGCTTCAGGTTGAGCTTGCCGAGCATGCCGCGGATCACCTTGGTGGAGATGCTGTTGTCTTCGGCCACCAGGATGCGGAAGTCGGCCGGTACGTTCAGCGGCGCACTCACCGGTGTGGGGGCGGCTTGCGCGGGGGTGTCGTTGGGGCGTTGCGCCAGTTCGTCGGCCAGGGTGGTCTTGAGCGTGTAGCCGGCTACCGGTTTGGCCAGGATGCGCTTGATCCCAGCGTTACGCGCAATCACCTTGCTCGGCGCATTGCTGATACCGGTGAGCATGATGACCAGAATGTCGTGATTGAGGCTGGGGTCTTCCTTGATCTTCGCCGCCAGTTGCATGCCGGTCATGCCAGGCATGTCCTGATCGAGCAGCACCGCATCGAAGTATTCGCGCATGTGCGCCTTGGTACGCAGCAGGGCCAGGGCCTCCTTGCCGGAAGGCACGGCGCTGACCTGCATGCCCCAGGCGTTGCATTGCTGCATGAGTACCTTGCGGCAGGTGTCGTTGTCGTCCACTACCAGCAGGCGTGCGCCCTGCAGCGGGCTGTCCAGATCGGTTTCCGGTTGTTCCAGGCGCGCGGCGTCCAGCGGCAGGGTCAGCCACAGGGTGGTGCCCTGGTTGCCGCTGCCCTGGATGCCGAACTCGCCGCCCATCAGACGCACTAGCTGGCGCGCGATGATCAGGCCGAGGCGCCCGCCCAGGCGGGTGGCGGAGAGAAAGTCGCGGCTCTGCAATTCGGCGTTGAGCAGGGCATCGCGCTCCTCCGGGAGCAGCGGTCGGCCGCTGTCCTGTACGGCGACGCGCAGACGGTATTGACCATCGCTGCTATCCAGCGCGGCCACCAGCAGAATCTCGCCTTCATCGGTCTGCTTGAAGGCATTGTCCAGCAGGCTCAGCAGGGCTTGGCGCAGGCGGGTCGGGTCACCGCTTATCACCCGTGGCACTTGCGGCTGAATGAAGCTGATCAACTCGACCTTCTGCTGTTCGGCCTTGGCACGGAAAATATCCAGGCAGTCCTCGATCAGGGCTCCGAGGTCGAATTGCACGTCGTCCAGCTCGATCTGCCCGGATTCGAGCTTGGAAATATCGAGAATCTCGTTGATCAGGGTGAGCAGCTCATTGCCCGAGCTGTGGATGGTCTGCACATAGTCACGCTGTTTGGCTGACAGCGGCGTGCCCAGCAGCAGCTCGGTCATGCCCAGTACGCCGTTCATCGGCGTGCGGATCTCGTGGCTGATCTTGGCCAGGAATTCGGCCTTGGCGCGCAGCTCCGCGCTGCTGGCTGCCAGGGCAGTGCTTTCCTGCAGGGTGTCCTGCTGGATCTGTCGTTGGCGTTCGGTCAGCGATACGCTGAGGATCAGCCCGGCCAGCGTGGCGACGCTGAACACACCGAGTACCAGCCAGCCCGGGTTCAACTGATCGAAGCCGAGCAATATTGGTACGAAGAAGCCGAAGCCCAGGTTGAATACCAGCATGCCGACGGCAATCAGTCGTGCCGGTTGGTAGCCGGAGCGCCAGTGTAGAGCACTGACCAGCAACAGGTTGAGCGAGCTGAGGACCACCAGCAGGTAGACCAGCGAGCTGAACCAGAACAGGCCAGTGACGGCGATGCACAGCGCGTAGACCAATACCAATGCTGCGTTGCCCACCAGCAGACGGTTCAGTGGGTTGTTCTGGGCTGGGGTGCTGCGGAAGAAGCTCAGACCAAAAGCCAGAGCGCTGAAGGCAGCGAACAGCGCAGAAAGATCGGCGATCAGCGATTGGTTGTAACCCAGGCTGGGCAGCCACTGGGCAAATATGCCGAGGTTGGCCGACGAGCAGATGGCCAGACCGATGTTCACCCCGGCCAACCACAGCCCGCTAACGCTGCGGGTGTAGAGGAAGCGAATGAGGTTGTAGAGCGTCAGCAGCAGGAGTGCGCCGAAAAGCATGCCATAGAGGTAGGCGGGTTTCTCCAGGCTCACTAGCTCGGCCTGGTCCATCACCTTGAACCAAGTCATCAGTGGATGGTTGGAGGTCAGGCGCACATAAGCGACACGCATCTGACCATCGTTGGGCAGCGGCATCAGGTAGAAGCGCGAGGGCAACGGGCGCGAGTCCAGCGGCATGGCCTCGCCGGTATGCAGGTTCTGCTCGAGCTGCCCGTCTCTGAGCAGGTAGTAGTCCAGGTATTGGACGCGCGGCGAGAAGATCCACAGCCACACCGGTTCCTGCTGCGGGGCCAGTTCGGCTCTCAGCCAGACAGCGTGATCACTGGGAGGGAAGGTGAAGGACTGTTTGGACAGCGGTTTGAACTGCTGACGCTGGGCGCGAACTTCATCGAGGCCCAGTCGGGCGCTGGCGTCGACCAGGTAGGACCACGTCGCTGTGCTTGTCGGGCTTGCACCCGCACTTGCTGTGACGGCGAGGCCGAGCAGCAGCAAGCTGGCGATGAGTCCAATGGCAATCCTGAGCCGGCGCACGGGCAAGTCCTTCTATATAAGTGGCCGGATTATAGCCAAGCATTTGCTTGGGGGAATACGGTGCAGACCGGCTTTTTGTGACCTGTCATCCCTGACGGCCAGCCTTCGGGTCGCGGGCGGAACCAGCGTCAAAAAACGCACCCTGCGATTTTTTGTGACTCGCCAGACTAACTGGCAACGCGAGCGGCTTCGGGCGTTCCGCTATGACCTGATCGCCATGGCGGCTGACTTCCGAGCCGCCATGGCAGACCTGTGAGCGCGAGCCGCAAGCGGGTCTGTCAGCCAATCAGCCTTCACCACGTTCGCGGGCGATGGCGCGGTAGCCGATGTCGTTGCGGTGGAACATACCGCTCCAGCTGATCTTCTCGGCCAGGCGATAGGCCTGCTGCTGAGCGTCGGCAACGCTTGCGCCGATGGCGGTGGCGCAGAGTACACGGCCGCCGCTGGTGACGATCTGGCCGTCCTTCAGCGCGGTACCGGCGTGGAACACCTTGCCGTCGAGCTTGGCGGCTTCGTCCAGACCCTCGATCACTTCACCCTTGGCGTAGTCGCCTGGGTAGCCACCGGCGGCCAGCACCACGCCCACGGTCGGGCGCGGGTCCCAGGTCGCTTCGACCTTGTCCAGCGCCTTGGCCAGCGCGGCCTCGACCAGCAGCACCAGGGAGCTTTCCAGGCGGCACATGATCGGCTGGGTTTCCGGGTCGCCGAAGCGGCAGTTGAACTCGATGACCTTCGGCGCGCCGCTCTTGTCGATCATCAGGCCGGCGTAGAGGAAGCCGGTGTAGACGTTGCCCTCGGCCGCCATGCCGCGCACGGTCGGGTAGATCACTTCGTCCATGACGCGCTTGTGCACGTCGGCGGTGACCACCGGAGCCGGCGAGTAGGCGCCCATGCCGCCGGTGTTGGGGCCGGTGTCGCCGTCGCCAACGCGCTTGTGGTCCTGGCTGGTGGCCATCGGCAGGACGTTGTCGCCGTCGACCATGACGATGAAGCTGGCTTCTTCGCCGTCGAGGAATTCCTCGATCACCACGCGCGCGCCGGCGTCGCCGAAGGCGTTGCCGGAGAGCATGTCACGTACGGCTTCCTCGGCTTCCTCGAGGGTCATGGCGACGATCACGCCTTTACCAGCGGCCAGGCCGTCGGCCTTGATCACGATCGGCGCGCCCTGCTCGCGCAGGTAGGCCAGGGCCGGCTCGACTTCGGTGAAGTTCTGGTAGGCGGCGGTGGGGATGTTCTGGCGGGCCAGGAAGTCCTTGGTGAAGGCCTTGGAGCCTTCCAGCTGGGCAGCGGCGGCGGTGGGGCCGAAGATGTCCAGGCCGCGCTTGCGGAACAGGTCGACGACGCCTTTGACCAGCGGCGCTTCCGGGCCGACGATGGTCAGGGCGACGTTCTTCTCGGCGAAGTCCGCCAGTTGCTCGATGGCCAGCACGTCGATGGCGACGTTCTCGCACTTGGCTTCGACGGCGGTGCCGGCGTTGCCGGGGGCGACGAAGACTTTCTCGACGCGCTTGTCCTGCGCCACTTTCCAGGCCAGGGCGTGTTCACGACCGCCGCTGCCGATGATCAGTACGTTCATGGGGGTCTCCTGAGCGTAGCCCGGATGCAATCCGGGGCTTTCAATTAGGGCGTCCCCGGATTTCATCCGGGCTACGTTCTACACATTTCGCGTGACGTAGGGTGGATGGACGAAGCCATCCACCTGTCGATCAATGGCGGAAGTGACGCATCGAAGTGAACACCATGGCAATACCGGCTTCGTCGGCAGCGGCGATCACTTCGTTGTCGCGCATCGAGCCACCCGGCTGGATCACGGCGGTGACACCGGCCTTGGCCGCGTTGTCGATGCCGTCGCGGAACGGGAAGAAGGCGTCCGAGGCCATGACGGCGCCCGGTACCGGCAGGCCGGCGTGCTCGGCCTTGATCGCGGCGATGCGCGCGGAGTTGACGCGGCTCATCTGGCCGGCGCCGACGCCGACGGTCTGACGGTTCTTGGCGTAGACGATGGCGTTGGATTTGACGAACTTGGCCACTTTCCAGGCGAAGATCAGGTCGTGGATTTCCTGCTCGCTCGGCGCGCGCTGGGTGACGATCTTCAGGTCTTCTGCCTTGATCATGCCGATGTCACGGCTCTGTACCAGCAGGCCGCCGTTGACGCGCTTGAAGTCCCAGCCAGCGGCACGTTCGGCCGGCCACTGGCCGCACTCGAGCAGACGCACGTTGGCTTTCGCGGCGACCACGTCGCGGGCTGCCTGGGAGATGCTCGGCGCGATGATCACTTCGACGAACTGACGCTCGACGATGGCCCGGGCGGTTTCGCCGTCCAGCTCGCGGTTGAAGGCGATGATGCCGCCGAAGGCCGACTCGGTGTCGGTGGCGTAGGCCAGGTCGTAGGCCTTGCGGATGCCGCCTTCGTCTTCCGGAACCACGGCCACGCCGCACGGGTTGGCGTGTTTGACGATGACGCAGGCTGGCTTGACGAAGCTCTTCACGCACTCCAGCGCGGCGTCGGTGTCGGCCACGTTGTTGAACGACAGTTCCTTGCCCTGCAGCTGCACGGCGGTGGAAACGCTGGCTTCGCCTTTCTTCGCCTCGACATAGAACGCCGCGCTCTGGTGCGGGTTCTCGCCGTAGCGCATTTCCTGCGCCTTGACGAACTGGCTGTTGAAGGTGCGCGGGAAGGCGCCACGGGCTTCGGTCGACAGGGTCTCGGCGGCCTGGTCGATGGTGCCCAGGTAGTTGGCGATCATGCCGTCGTAAGCAGCGGTGTGTTCGAAGGCTTTCAGGGCCAGGTCGAAGCGCTGGGCGTAGCTCAGGCCGCCGGCTTTCAGCGAGGCGAGGATGCCAGCGTAGTCACCGGTGTTGACCACGATGGCCACGTCTTTGTGGTTTTTCGCAGCGGAACGGACCATGGTCGGCCCGCCGATGTCGATGTTCTCGATGGCGTCAGCCAGGTCGCAGTCAGACTTGGCCACGGTGGCTTCGAAGGGATAGAGGTTGACCGCCACCAGGTCGATCGGCTTGATGCCGTGCTCGTCCATCACCGCGCCATCGAGGGCGCGACGGCCGAGGATGCCACCGTGGATTTTCGGGTGCAGGGTCTTCACCCGGCCGTCCATCATTTCCGGGAAGCCGGTGTAGTCGGCCACTTCCACGGCAGCCACACCATTGTCCTTGAGCAGCTTGTAGGTGCCGCCGGTGGAGAGGATCTCGACGCCGAGGGCGGCCAGTTCGCGAGCGAATTCGAGGACACCGGTCTTGTCGGAGACGCTGATCAGCGCACGGCGGACGGGCAGAAGGGTGGTCTGGTCGGTCATATCACTATCCATCAGAGCGGGGATATCAGCAAAAAAGGCGGCTCATGCGGGCCGCCCTTTTCAGGAGTTCAGGGTTACAGCAGGTCGTACTGCTTGAGCTTCTTGCGCAGCGTGCCGCGGTTGAGACCGAGCAGCTCGGAGGCCTTGGTCTGGTTACCTTTCACGTAATTCATGACGGTTTCCAGCAGCGGCGCTTCCACTTCGGTGAGCACCAGGTTGTACACGTCGGTGACGTCTGCGCCCTCCAGGTGGGCGAAATAGTTATGCAGCGCCTTCTCCACGGCGCCGCGCAGGGTCTGACCCTCTTCGCTTGGCGTGCTCAGGTGCTGTTTCAGGCTGGTGTTGTCACTCACGGGTGCAATTCCACTCACTAGGGTCTCTGTCATCAACGTCATGCGGCCACCTCGTTTCCATCATCGTGCCGTTCGCGGAAGAACGCGCGAACGTGGGCGCACTGTGCGTCCGTACTGTCCAGACGGTTGAATTGGGCGCGAAACTCCCTGGCGCCCGGCAGGGTTGCCAGATACCAGCCGACATGCTTGCGGGCGATACGCGTGCCCATCAATTCGCCGTAGAAGGCGTGCAGTGCGGCCAGGTGCTCTAGCAGGATGCGTTCCACCTCGAGCAGGCTCGGTGCTGGCAGGGTGCTGCCGGTGCGCAGGTAATGCTCGATTTCACGAAAGATCCACGGCCGGCCTTGGGCGGCACGACCGATCAGCAGCGCGTCAGCACCCGTGGCGTCGAGCACGGCCTTGGCTTTCTGTGGCGAGTCGATGTCGCCATTGGCGAACACCGGAATCGATACCGCCTGCTTGATGGCGGCGATGGTGTCGTACTCGGCTTCGCCGGTGTACAGGTCGGCGCGGGTACGGCCGTGTACGGCCAGTGCGCTGATGCCGGCATCCTCGGCGATCTTCGCCACGGTGATGCCGTTCTTGTTCTGTCGGTCCCAGCCGGTGCGAATCTTCAGGGTCACCGGTACGTTCACGGCGCCGACCACGGCGTCGAGAATCTCGCGTACCAGCGGCTCGTCACGCAGCAGGGCGGAGCCGGCGGCCTTGTTGCAGACCTTCTTGGCCGGGCAGCCCATGTTGATATCGATGATCTGCGCGCCCAGTTCGACGTTCTTGCGCGCCGCTTCGGCGAGCATCTGCGGGTCGCCACCGGCGATCTGCACCGAGCGTGGCTCGGGATCACCGGCATGCAGCAAGCGCAGGCTGGACTTACGGCTATTCCACAGGCGCACATCGCTGGTGACCATCTCCGACACTACCAGGCCGGCACCGAGGCTGCGGCACAGCTGGCGGAACGGGCGATCGGTCACACCGGCCATGGGGGCCAGGATCAACAGATTGGGCAATGTGTAAGGGCCAATACGTGGGGCCGACATGGGGCGTCCCTGCTTGTTGGTTCGCAGTTGAGACAAGGGCGATCAACACTTGGCCATCACCGTCTCCTCAGGGGAAACGATGCTGGGTCGGTGCTCGCGAAAGGGTGGGCATGATACCCGCTCTGGATGACCGGATAAAGGCTGTTTTGAACAAATTCTGAACAGCTATGGGCTTATCGCCAGTAGTTAGATGAACGGCCTTTTCCCAGGCGCTGCGTGGCTTGCAGGCTATTCAGGGGAATGGAAGCTAAGGCTGTAGTTCACTGCGCGGGCGCCCGGGTCGAGGATATCCAGCGAGATATGGATAGGCGTCTGCGGCGGCATTTCGCTCTGTCCGGCCAGCTCGCCAGCGAGATATTCGCTGGGTTTGAAGCGGCGACTGGCGACCAGTTGTCCGCCCAGGTCGGCGAAACGCATTTCCAGCAGAGGGAACGGTTGGGCGAAAGGGGCCCGGTTATAAAGGATGGCGTCGACGATCAGCGCACCGGAGAATTGCGGATGGCTGCGCACCACCAGGTTGCTGCTGCGGATCTGCTCGATGTCGACTTTCGACGGCAGGCTGCAGCCGATGCTTGGACACAGCTGCTCGAACCACGGGCGATAGCGATCCTGTCGCGCCAGTTCATCGAAATTGTAGGCCGTGTATTGCGCCAACAGGCCGCCTGCCGCCAGCAGGTTGAGCAGCCCCCAGCCGAGCACGCGTCCCCAGGATGTGCCCTGTGGCTGCTGCCAGTCGAGTTGCAGGGGTTCGTCGTCGAGATCGAACAGGCGCTCTTCGCGCAGCCCCGGTTCGCTACGGGCCGGCTTGTTCGCGTCGCCTTCGACTGGTTGCAGAGCATCGGCCGCGTCAGCCTCTTGCTGTTCCTGATCGAGCTCGCCAAGGCGCGGCTGCTCAGCGTCTTCGAGATCGTCGATAGCGCTGAGGGTGCGCGTGGGCGTTGCAACGAACTCGGCTTCAGCTTTGCTCGGCGGGGGTTCTGTCGCCACCGGCTCTTGAGCTGGCTGCAGCTCGAGGCGGTCGCGTTTTACCTGCTCATCGCGCAGCAGTGCTTCGGCCCAGGCCTCGTCGTGCGTGTCATCGTCATCGTGCACGGCGCCGCTGTTAGCGAAGTTTTCTGCGTAGCGTGGCGCGTGCTCAAGGGCGAGAAACTGCTGCGACAGCTGCTGTTCCTGCTCTTCCAGCTTGGCCAGTTCCTCGTCGAGGTCGAGGCTATCCAGGTCGAGGTCGTCATGAATCCACAACGTATCGTCGGCCGGCTTGGGCGTGTGGGTCTTGGCGCTGGGCTGCGCTTTGCTGGTCACTGGGCTGGCCGGCGCTGCTGTGGACGCAGGCGCGGATGCACGAGGGCCGAACAGTTGCTCGGCGGCGTTGAACACGTGCAGGCAGGCACCGCAGCGTACTGCACCATGCGCCGCGGCCAGCTGCGCCTGGCTGACGCGGAAGCTGGTACGGCAATTTGGGCACTGGGTGACGTGGCTTTCGCTCATGCGCGGGTCCGAAAAATCCTGGCGGCTAGTCTAACGCAACGACTGTGTACGGATCAGCGTCTGACGCCGCTGATCCTTACCCAGCCTTCTTTGACGGCCGTCGGGTCGAGGTCGAACGCCCCTTCATAGGCGGCGCGGACTTCCTCGGCCTGCTCGGCGAGGATGCCCGACAGAGCCAGGCGTCCACCGGCTTTGACCAGCGTGGTGATCTGAGGTGCCAGGGAAACCAGCGGGCCGGCGAGGATGTTGGCGACCACCACGTCGGCAGGCTGCTGGGGCATGTCTGCCGGCAGGTAGACCGGGAAACGGGCCGGGTCGATGCCGTTGCGCGAAGCGTTGTCGCGCGAGGCCTCCAGCGCCTGCGGGTCGATATCTGTACCGATCGCCTGTGGCGCGCCGAGTAACAGGGCGGCGATGGCGAGGATGCCCGAACCGCAGCCGAAGTCGATCACGTCGCAACCTTCCAGCGGCTGACCATCGAGCCACTCCAGGCACAATGCGGTGGTCGGGTGGGTGCCGGTGCCGAAGGCCAGGCCAGGGTCGAGCAGCAGGTTGACTGCGTTCGGCTCGGGGGCGGCGTGCCAGCTCGGCACGATCCACAAGCGCTGACCGAAGCGCATCGGCTGGAAGTTATCCATCCAACTGCGCTCCCAGTCCTGGTCTTCGATGCGTTCGACCTGATGCTCGGGCAGCGTGCCGCCACACAGCAGTGCCAGGTGAGCAAGCAGCGCGGTTTCATCGGTGTCGGCTTCGAACAGCGCCAGCAGATGGGTGTGCGACCACAGCGGCGTGGTGCCCAGGTCTGGTTCGAAGATTGGCTGATCTTCGGCATCCATGAAGGTCACAGACACGGCGCCCACTTCCAGCAGGGCATCTTCGTAGGTTTCCGCCTGCTCGGGGGTAATGGCGAGACGGACTTGTAACCAGGGCATGGGCGCTTCTCTGTGCAGGCTGCGCAGGCCGGAGCGGCGCAGCGGGTTTAACTCAGGCGCCATGAAGGCGGCTGCAATGGAGTGATTCAGGTGCTGACGTCGGGATTGTCCCAATCGTCCTGACCGTCGTTATCGATTAGCCAGTTTAAAGCGGCGTGGCGTTCCATGACTACGCTTGCGTTCATGTTCGCCGGCATAGGGGCCTGTTTCAGACGGGCGTCGACGCAGGCCCAGTGATAGCGATAGATCAGGTCGGCCTCATCGAGGATGCTGTGGATATCGCGCAGATGAGTTTGCTGCAGAAATGCCGCCAAGCTCTCGTGCTGTGAAACGGCCTGGATAGCGAAGTCGCAGTCGATGGTGTGGTCGGGAAAGTCCAGTCGTTCGACGATACCCAAGGCCCAGAGTAGCACCCAGTAGGCCTCGTACTTCCAGACCATATTGATCACATCCTGCCGTTCACCCTGATTGTTGAGGATCTGCACCTCGGCGGCTGTCAGTTCAGTCACGCCATACTGTTCCAGCAGCTCTTGGCACCACTGCGCGGCTTCTGCCGTGTAGCTGCCTGCATTGCGGTCGCATGCCGCCTGAATGGTGACCAGGCAGGCAATGGCGCGGCGGGCGATTTCCTCTTTGCTGCGCACGCGTACGTCGCTGGCCGCTTCGATCATCGGCAGGTGGTCTATGTAGGGAATGTCGGTGGCCTGGAGTCTGGCAATGGAAGCAGCCTTGCGCTGCTCCGGGGTGAGTCCGTTCATGTTGTTCATCCTGTGCGTGAGAATGCAAAAAGGGAGCGGCCTTGGCCGCTCCCTTTCCGTGTTCCGAGGACGTGCTCAGTGCTTGTCCATACCCAGTTTCTTTTCCAGGTAATGGATGTTCACGCCGCCTTTGACGAAACCCTTGTCGCGGGTCAGGTCGCGGTGCAGCGGCACGTTGGTCTTGATGCCGTCGACGACGATCTCGTCCAGGGCATTG
This sequence comes from Pseudomonas pichavaramensis, assembly GCF_050473265.1. Taxonomy (NCBI): domain Bacteria; kingdom Pseudomonadati; phylum Pseudomonadota; class Gammaproteobacteria; order Pseudomonadales; family Pseudomonadaceae; genus Pseudomonas; species Pseudomonas pichavaramensis. The sequence goes on from NZ_JBJKFJ010000001.1 coordinate 450,412, forward strand.
CGCATGCGCGCCATGGCCTCGTCGCGATCCTTGCCGTAGGTGATCAGCTTGCCGATCAGCGAGTCGTAGTGCGGCGGTACGCTGTAGCCACTGTACAGGTGCGAGTCGACACGAACGCCATTGCCGCCCGGAGCATGGAAGTGCTTGACCTTGCCTGGGCTGGGCATGAAGTTGTCCGGGTCTTCGGCGTTGATCCGGCACTCGACCGAGTGACCGAGGATCTTCACGTCTTCCTGCTTGATCGACAGCGGGTTGCCAGCGGCGATGCTGAGCATCTCCTTGACGATGTCGATGCCAGTGACCATTTCGGTAACCGGGTGCTCCACCTGAACACGGGTGTTCATTTCGATGAAGTAGAAGCGGCCATCTTCGTAGAGGAACTCGAAGGTGCCGGCGCCACGGTAGCCGATCTCGACGCAGGCATCGACGCAGCGCTTGAGCACTTCGGCGCGGGCCTTCTCGTCGATCAGCGGGGCCGGGGCTTCTTCGATCACCTTCTGGTGGCGACGCTGCAGCGAGCAGTCACGGTCATACAGGTGAATGGCGTTGCCCTGGCCGTCGGACAGTACCTGGACTTCGACGTGACGCGGGTTGCCGAGGAATTTCTCCAGATAGACCATCGGGTTGCCGAACGCAGCACCGGCTTCGGTGCGGGTCAGCTTGGCCGATTTGATCAGGTCTTCTTCCTTGTGCACCACGCGCATGCCGCGACCACCACCGCCACCGGCGGCCTTGATGATCACCGGGTAGCCCACTTCACGGGCAATGCGCAGGGCTTCTTCCTCGTCTTCCGGCAGCGGGCCGTCGGAGCCAGGCACCACCGGCACGCCGGACTTGATCATGGCGTCCTTGGCCGACACCTTGTCGCCCATCAGGCGAATCACATCGGCTTTCGGGCCAATGAAGGCGAAGCCGGAGTTCTCCACCTGTTCGGCGAAGTCGGCGTTCTCGGCGAGGAAGCCGTAACCCGGGTGAATGGCAGTGGCGCCGGTGAGCTCAGCTGCGCTGATGATCGCCGGAATGTGCAGGTAAGACTGCGCGCCGGGCGCCGGACCAATGCAGACGGACTCGTCGGCCAGGCCCAGGTGCATCAGTTCACGGTCGGCGGTGGAATGCACGGCCACCGTCTTGATGCCCAGTTCCTTGCAGGCGCGCAGGATACGCAGGGCGATTTCGCCACGGTTGGCGATAAGGACTTTCTCCAGCTTCTGCATTGCAGGCTCCCCGTGCATCAAACGATGGTGAACAGGGGCTGGTCGTACTCAACCGGCTGGCCGTTTTCCACCAGGATGGACTCGATCACGCCGCTGGCTTCGGCCTCGATGTGGTTCATCATCTTCATCGCTTCGACGATGCACAGGATGTCGCCTTTCTTCACGGTCTGACCGACTTCCACGAAGTTGGCCGAGGTCGGCGAAGCAGCGCGGTAGAAGGTGCCGACCATCGGCGAACGAGCGACGGTGCCGTTCAGCTTCGGTGCAGCAGCCGGAGCGGCTTCAGCGCTGGCGGCAGCGGCCGGGGCGGCAGCCGGAGCAGCGACCGGGGCCGGTGCGTAGACAGGTTGGGCGGCATAGGCCGGTTGTTTGCTGTGACGGCTGATGCGTACGGACTCTTCGCCCTCTTTGATCTCCAGCTCGTCGATACCGGATTCTTCCAGCAGCTCGATCAGTTTCTTGACTTTACGGATATCCATGAAGGGTCAACTCCCAGAGGTGAGGTAGGACTTGTCTACCGGGCGTCGCGTCAGGCGCGCCCGGCCAGTTGTTCGAGTGCCGCTTCCAGGGCCAGCCGATAACCGCTGGCGCCAAGGCCGCAGATCACCCCTACTGCAACGTCGGAAAAGTAGGAGTGATGGCGGAAAGGTTCACGCTTGTGCACGTTGGACAGGTGCACTTCGATGAATGGGATGCTCACTGCCAGCAACGCGTCACGTAATGCGACGCTTGTGTGGGTAAAAGCGGCAGGATTGATCAGGATAAAGTCGACGCCTTCACCCTTTGCTGCGTGGATGCGGTCGATCAGTTCGTACTCGGCATTGCTCTGCAGGTACATCAGGTGGTGCCCGGCCTCGCGGGCGCGCTGCTCCAGATCCTGGTTGATCTCGGCCAGCGTGGTGGCGCCATATTTGTCGGGCTCACGGGTGCCCAGCAGATTCAGGTTGGGGCCGTGCAGCACCAGAAGAGTGGCCATGGACGCGTTCCTTGTTGTTCGGGCTGCGCAGGACTATGCCGCAGCTGCGCGATGTCAGCAATAGTCGACACGATGCCCGCTGTTTGCGGCAGAAATATGACTATAGCGCTGGATTTGGTCGTTGCCAGGCGAATTCAATAAACCTGGTGTTACTGGCGTTTGACGCTCAGCGAGCCGTCTGGCGGCTGTCGGCCTGATCAAGGCGTGCAGCGAAGGTGGCGGCATCGACCTCTCCTACGACACGCAGATCGCGCAATTCGTCACCCTGGGCAGAAAAAAGCTGAATGGCCGGCGGGCCGAACAGCTGATAGCGATCGAGCAGGGCGCGTTGGGCGGCGTTGCTTTCGGTAATGTCGAAACGAATCAGGCGCCAGTCGCCCAGCTTGCTGCCGACCTCGGCATTGCCGAACACCTCGCGCTCGATCACCTTGCAGCTGATGCACCAGTCGGCGTACCAGTCCAGCAGCAGCGGTTGCCCGGCTGCCTTGGCTGCGGCCAGCGCCGCATCGAGTTCGGTGGGGCTGCTCAGGGTCTGCCAGGCTCCGCTCTTGGTATTGCTCTGGCTAGCGCTGCCAGTCTGCAACTGGCCGAGTGGCTGCAATGGGTCGCTAGCACCCTGCAGGGCGCCGACCCAGGCCGCCAGGGCATAGACCAGCAGCGCCAGGCCGAGAATCTGGCCGAGTTTCTGCCGGTGGGTTTTCGGGCCGAACTCCATGGCGCCAAGGAACACCGCCACGCCGCCGGCCAGCAGGCCCCACAGGGCCAGGCTCAGGCTGCCCGGCAGCACGCGTTCGAGCAGCCAGACGGAAACGCCCAGCAGCATCACGCCAAAGGCGTTGCGCACCGTGACCAGCCACGGGCCGGACTTCGGCAGCAGGGCGCCGCCGCCGGCACCGAACAGCACCAGCGGCGTACCCATGCCCAGGCCTAGGGCGAACAGTTGCAGGCCGCCACCGACGGCGTCGCCGGTACTGCTGATATACAGCAGCAGCGCGGTCAGCGGCGCGGTGATGCAGGGCGAGACGATCAGGCTGGAGAGCACGCCGAGCGTTGCCGCCCCGGCGATGGTGCCGCCGCGGGTCTGGTTGGCGCGTTGATCGAGGCGCTCGCGGATGAAGGCCGGCAGACGCAGTTCGAAGACGCCGAACATGGCCATGGCGAACAAGCTGAAGAAGGCGGCGAAGGGCACCAGAACCCAGGGCGACTGCAGCATCGCCTGCAGGTTGAGGCCGGCGCCGAACAGGCCCATCAGTGCACCGAGCACGGCATAGCAGGCCGCCATCGGCAGCACGTAGGCGAGTGACAGGACCAGCCCGCGGGCATTGCTCGGTCGGCCGCGCAGTACCACACCGGAGAGAATCGGCAGCATCGGCAGCACGCAGGGGGTGAAGGTCAGCCCCAGCCCGGCGAGGAAGAACAGTGCCAGATCTTTCCAGTCCCAGCCCGCCTGCTGTGGGTCGGTAGCGTTCTTCGCCGTGCTGGCGGGCATGTCGCCGATTTCGATGAATTCGGTCTCGGGCGGGTAGCACAGGCCCTTGTCGGCGCAGCCCTGATAGCCGACTTGCAGGCGCAGCGGGCGATTGTCCGGGTTATCCAGCGGTAGGCGAACATCGAGCACGCCGTAGTAGACCTCGACATCGCCGAAGAACTCGTCGTGCTTGGCTTTGCCTGCAGGCAGTTCGGCTGCACCGAGGGCAAGATCGGCCGGCTCCACGCTGAAGTTCAGGCGGTGGCGGTAGAGGTAGTAACCCTCGGTCGCGACGAAGCGCAGGGTCACGCCCTGCGCATCGCTGCTCACCAGGCTCAGCTTGAAGGCTTCGCGTACCGGCAGGAAATCGCTGCTGTTGTTCAGCGGCGCGCCGAGCGGCGAGGCGGCCGGGCGCTGGTCGAACAGGTTGGCGCTGGCGGGCAGGCTCAGGCACAGCAGAAGCAGGGGTAACAGCAGGCGACGCAGTGACATCGGACGAATATCTCGGCGGAGGATGGCGGCATGATACCGGAAACGTCCATGCCCATTTTGCCTCTCTGGCCGGGTGGCGCTCTGTGCGCATGGGCGTCGCTTGGATAAGCCGCGGCAGGCCGAGTTCCCTGGGTGCGCTGACGTGCCGCAGCGCTATACGCGAAACGCCTGCACAGCGCTGTGCAACTGACTGCCAAGGTGCAGCAGCTGTTCGCCCTGGCTGCGGCCCTGGCCGATACGTTGCAGGTTGTCATCGCCCATCTGGTGAATGCGCTCACCGTGCTCGCGAATTTCGCCGACCGCATCGCTCTGCTGTGCGGTGGCTTCAGCGATACGCTCGGCCATGCTGGCGATGGTGCGAATCGCGCTGACGATCTCGTCCAGTGCGCCGTCGGCCGCTTCGGCTTTGCCGGCAGTGGCTTCGGCGTGTTCGACCTGCGCACGCATGGCTTGCACCGATTGGTGCGCAGCCTGCTGCAGGCGGCCGATCACTTCCTGGATTTCCGCCGTGGCGCTGCCGGTGCGCTGTGACAGCGAACGGACTTCATCGGCAACCACGGCGAAGCCGCGACCAGCCTCACCGGCCCGTGCCGCTTCGATGGCGGCGTTGAGAGCGAGCAGGTTGGTCTGCTCGGCGATGCCGCGGATCACCGTCAGCACGCCACCGATGGTCGCTGTCTCCTCCGCCAGGCGTTCGATGGCCTGGGCGTTGCCCTGAACCTCGGTGACCAGCGCGTGCAGTCCTTCCAGACTTTGCCCGATGACCTGCTGACCTTGTACGAGGGCGCGGTCGGCATCGCGGCTGGCATCAGCGGTCTGGCTGGCATCCTGCGCCACTTGGCCAATGGTCGCCTCCAGCTCGCCCAGGGCATCGCGAATCAGCGCTGTATCGCCAGCCTGGCGTTCGGCGCCGCTATGCAGCCCGCCGCTGAGCTCAGCCAGCGTGCGGCTGGAGCCGGCCACCTGTTCGGCGTGGCCGCGGATACTGGCGACCAGTTCGACCAGGTAACGGCGCAGGTGGTTGAGCGAATCTTCGATGTCGCGCAGCTCGCGAGTGCGTGAGTCGATGGCGATCTCTTCTGCAAAATCGCCATTGGCCCACTTCGACAGAGCCGGGACCAGTCGTGCAAGCACCTGTGACAGGCGTCGCTGCAGGCGATCGATGACCAGGGCGATAAGCAGGATCAGGCCGATCATCAACCCCTGAATCACCCGAACCTCGCCCTGGATGCGGGCGTACTCGGCCTTCACCAGTGGCTCCAGCTCTGCCAGGGCTTGCTGCACCTGGGTCACACGTTCGTGGGTGGTCATGGCGAGTTGCTGGCGTTGCTCGACCAGTTCGCGTGTGCGCTGCAATTCGCCTGGATAGCGCCGGACCAGCGTGCCCAGTTCGCGCTTGAGGTCGACGCCGCGATCCTGCGTCTGCTGTTCCTGCTGGTTGTCGTCCAGACCCAGCAGGGCGGCAAAACCGATGCTGGCGGAGCTGTCCGCCTCCTGCACACCCAGCAGTGGCAGCGCCTCCAGCGTTTCCACCTGCTGACTCAGGGCCTTGAGTTCGCGTTCCACATCGCCCAGTAGCTCGCTGCGGCCCTGGTTGATGAAGCGCTCCCGCGCATGAGCGAGTTTCAGCAGGCGTGAGCCCGCTTCCTGCAGTGGTTTGCGATAGCTGTTGGCGGCGGCCGTGTTGGCGCTATCGGCGTACTGGGCAAGCTGTTCCAGTGCGGCGAGCATCTCTCGTTCTGCCTGCAGCAACAGACCTTGTGGATCGCCGGCCAGTTTGCCTGCGGCCAGCAACTGGGTGGTGCTGAACTCGCGCAGTTGTTCCAGGCTTGGCAGCAGCCCGTCGGCGAGCTGCCGTGGTAGTTGGTCGAGTGCCTGTTGGAAGTCATCCAGAGCCTGGGTTGCAGTGCTGTGCTGCACGGCGTTGCCACTGGCCAGATAAGCCTGGATGTTGTCGGCGACCTCATGCTGAAACTGCTGCGACAGTGTCAGGTAGCGCTCCATCAGCTGTACCGGCTGCTGCAGTGCTCGCTGCGACCACCACAGGGTTGCGGCCAGGGCGACGCAGACAGTGACCAGCAGCAAGGTATTGAGGTTGGTGAGCAGCTTGAGGCGCATGGCAGGCTCGATCGACGACTTAACGATGCGAACGAGGTTATTTCGGTTTGGTTACAGGCTGATGACTGCGTGAGCTGCGTCACGTTATGTGCGGTACGTCCCTGTACGCCTCTGGGATTCGTTTCAGCCGGGCTGTAGCGCTTTGCGCGCGCGCTTGCCGGGGCGTCTCAATTCAGTCGTTGCTGTACAGCTCGACGCGGTTGCGGCCGCCGTGCTTGGCCTTGTACAGCGCTTCGTCTGCGCGCTTGGACAGTTCGTTGCCGTCCAGGTCTGGCTGGAGCATGGCGATACCACAGCTGAAGGTGCACGAAAGGTCCTGCGGCTGCGCGGGGTAGTGGATCTCGGCGAAGCGCTGGCGAATTTCCTCCAGCACCCTGAGTGCCGATTGCTCGTCGGTATCCGGCAGCACCACGGCGAACTCCTCTCCACCGTAACGGCCAATGTGATCGGTCTTGCGCAGGCGTTGCTTGAGAAACAGCGCCAGGCTCTTGATCACTCGGTCGCCCATGGGATGGCCATAGGTATCGTTGACCTTCTTGAAGTGGTCGATATCGAGCATGGCGAAGGCCAGCGGCTGCTCGTCGCGGCGTGCCCGGTAGCAGGCATCGTCGAGCAGTTGCAGGGTGTGCGTGTGGTTGTACAGACCGGTGAGGCTGTCACGCACCATGCGCGCCTTGAGGTTGCGTGCGCGTGCTGCCCGGTTGCGTACGGTGGCGATCAGATGGCGTGGCTTGATCGGCTTGGTGAGGAAGTCGTCACCGCCTTCGCTCATCGCATCGAGCTGTTTGTCCAGGTCGTCCTCGGCCGAAAGATAGATGATCGGTACGCTGACGTAGCGGTCGTTGTGGCGTATTACCTTGGCCAGCTCGGTGCCGTTGCACTCGGGCATGTACATGTCGAGGATGATCAGGTCTGGTTGGAACTCGGCCAGCGCATCCATCGCCCGTATTGGCTCGGTGAGGGTGTGAGTGAGAATCCCCGCGCTGTTGAGCACGCGCTCGGTATGCGTGGCCTGGGCCTTGGAGTCGTCGACGATCAGCACCTTGTACGGGTCGTACTGCGAGACGTGGGTCAGTACCTCGATGCGTTCGAGCAGGCTCGAGGCATCCAGCGAACCGGTGAAGAACTCCTGCCCGCCAGCGCGTACGGCTGCCAGTCGGGTCGGTGTATCGGTATCGCAGTGGCTGAAGAACAGCAGCGGAATCTTCTGTTCCAGGCCCTGCTGGATCGAGTCCGCCAGCTCCAGGCCGGCACCTGCGAAGTCGACGTCCATGACGATGGCGGCTGGATGGCGTTCGGTGATGGCCGCGCGAAACGCGCGTTCATCGCTGAGCGGCTGGGCAGCAAGGCCGAAGAATTCGAGCTGTTGCGCCAGGCGTTCGGCGCGCTGATTGTCCTGCAGTGCCAGGTACACAGGCTTGCGTAGTGGCGGCAGGAACGTCTGCTCGAAGGCATCGTTGTGGCGCAACCCGGTTCTCGACAGCCGTTGCATGGCCTTGTTGAGCCTGGCGATCAGCGAGCTGTTGAGACGGCCGCGATTGTTCACCACCTCATCGAGACTGCTGCTGATGTCCTGAGCCAGATGGGCATGCTCGATTTGCTCGAAGCGCTCGGCATAGCGCAGCAGGCGCAGGTTGGCCTCGGTCAGCTCGGCCATGCCGGCGTCGCTCCACTCGCTGCGTTGCAGGCGCTGCCAGACTTCAAGCACTTGGCGCGCCTGGTGAATCACGCGCTGGGCGAAGTGATGCTTGAGGCGATCGCGACTGGGGTCCGGGTGCTCGGTCATGGGCCGACTTCTATATGTGGTTAAGTCAGTAGTGGCTTGATGCTATCACTTGTTGAGGGCACTGGCATTGCCGCCGATCAATTGACGGCGGTATTTCTGTCGAATAGGCGACAAAAAATTGCCTGGAACAATTTCTGACCTCGCCAGCGAGCGGCAGTAGAAGGATTTTCGAAGCTGCCGGGGTAGTTCATTTGCGGCTCCGCCCAGGGAAGCCGCAAAACCGTTGCCATCCTTACCAGTGGTAAGTTTGCCCCGACGCCCTGCGTTTTGCTGCGAGCTTGCCTTATAGTGCGGAACAGGTCGCAACCCGTTGGTCGGGTTGTGGTCGAACATTCGAATTCGCTTAAAAAGGACACTGCCATGCTGGACTGGAAGAATCGCGCGGCGAGCTCGCCTGACGATGCCGACAAGACCGCGAAACTGGGGCGCGAGCGCGGCAGCACCAGCCTGATCGGACGCGCGCTCGGCGGGCTGCTCGGAGTGTATCTGCTGGTGACGCTGGTCGTGGGCTGGTACTGGAGCCAGGAGCCGAACGCCTTTCAGGTGCAACAACACGCTCAGGCCTCGGCGCAGCAGGCGCAGCGGCAGATGGTCACGGGTTACACCACGGTGGAAACCCTCAAGCAGGTTGCCAGCACGCTGCTCGACAAACCGGGCGGCTATCTGTCCAACGACCTGGCGCCGCCGGGTCTGTGGCTGGACAACATGCCAAGCTGGGAATACGGCGTTCTGGTGCAGGTGCGCGATTTTTCCCGGGCGCTGCGCAAGGATTTCTCCCGTTCGCAGTCGCAATCGACCGAGGACCCGGATCTGGCCAAGGCCGAGCCGCGTTTTCACTTCGATAACAAGAGCTGGGCGTTGCCGGCCTCCGAGTCGGAATACCGCGAAGGCATCAAGGCGCTCGATCGTTATCTCGCCCGTCTGGCCGATTCGGGTCAGCGCAACGCGCAGTTCTATACCCGTGCCGACAACCTGAACAACTGGCTGGGCGATGCCGGTACACGCCTGGGCTCGCTGTCTCAGCGCCTGTCTGCCAGCGTTGGTCAGGTGCGCCTGAACAGCAGTCTGGAAGTCGGCAACGATGCCGAGGAGTCCGGTGTCGTAGGCGAGGGCGGTGTGTATGAAACACCGTGGCTGCAGATCGACAACGTGTTCTACGAAGCCCGTGGTCAGGCCTGGGCGCTGGCGCACCTGCTGCGTGCCATCGAAGTCGATTTCGCCGATGTGCTGGCGAAGAAAAACGCCACCGTTAGCGTGCGCCAGATCATTCGTGAGTTGGAGGCCGCGCAGGCGACCTTGTGGAGTCCGATGATTCTCAATGGCAGTGGCTACGGCATCCTGGCCAACCACTCGCTGGTGATGGCCAATTACATCTCCCGCGCCAACGCCGGCATCATCGACCTGCGCCAGTTGCTGAGCCAGGGTTGATGGACGCGATCTCGGCGACCGAGGCGGCGCATCGCGCCGCTTCGGATCAGGAGCGGGTCGCCTGGGTCGACGAGCAGGATCAACCGCTGGGCGGCGTATCACGGGCCGAATTGCGCGAGCGTCGCCTGATTGGTCGTGGCACTTATATCCTGTTGTTCAACTCGGCCGGGTTGCTTTGCGTACACCGGCGCACCCTGAGCAAGGCGCTGTACCCAGGCTACTGGGATGTAGCGGCAGGCGGCATGGTGCTTGAGGGCGAGGACTATCTGCTGTCGGCCCAGCGTGAGTTGGCCGAGGAGTTGGGTATCGCCGACGCCGAGTTGGTCGAGCACGCGCACTTTTTCTATGACGCGCCGGAAAGCCGCCTGTGGTGCATGGCCTACTCCGCAGTGTCCGATGCTCCGCTGGTGTTGCAGCCGGAGGAGGTGCTCGAAGCACGTTTCATCAGCGTCGAGCAGGCGCTGGAGGAAACCCGGCATCTGCCCTATTGCCCAGACTCGCTGGCGGCACTGGAGCGCTACATAAAAAGGCCGCTTGCGGCCGGCTGATGACCCTCTCCCGCTGCGGGAGAGGGTGCCCGAAGGGCGGGAGAGGGTGGTTGTGTTAGTTCCTGCGCGTAGGGTGCGCTGTGCCCACCGCCTTGTCGCCGCTGAAGCCTTCGGTGCGTACGGCGCACCCTACGGCGTAAGGCATTCCGAGCGCTCCGTGCACGATGACGAACAGCGTCGCCAGAGTGCCGCACAATGACGCAAATTCATACTTAGCAAGTGCTGCCTTTGCCGTTACACTGCGCGGCCTTTTGGCGGACGCCTGTCCGTCTGCGCTGCCCCTGCCTGAGTGGGGCTTCGCGGTCGATTTCTATCGGCCAGTCGCTATCCTGACCCCTACGAGGACAAGCCGGTGGTCAAGAAAGCCTCTTCATTTTCCGCCCTGAGCGGTCTCGTCTATTCCACCGATGGCGGTCGCCATTGTCCGGACTGTAACCAGCCTGTGGATGCCTGCATCTGCAAACAGACGCGCATTCCCGAAGGCGACGGCATCGCTCGTGTGCGCCGAGAAACCAAGGGCCGTGGCGGCAAGACCGTCACCACTGTCAGTGGCGTTCCGCTGGCCGAAGAGCCGCTCAAGGAACTGGCCAGTGCGCTGAAAAAGCGCTGTGGCACCGGCGGCGCACTCAAGGATGGCGTGATCGAGATTCAGGGTGATCACGTCGATCTGCTGTTGGCCGAACTGGGCAAACGCGGTTTTACCGCGAAGAAGTCCGGCGGCTGAGCCAGCTTTTTCTAAACTTTCCACGGGGTTCGGTGGTCGATCGCCGAGCAACCGTCATCTATCGCCTTTAATTTCTGACGCGACCCGAGGTTGCGCAAACCCATTTTCAGGGAGACTTAGATGTCCGCACGACGCACCCGCAAAGACGACGGCAGCCAATGGACCGTAGCCGATAGTCGCAGTGTCTACGGCATTCGCCATTGGGGCGCCGGTTATTTCTCGATCAACGATGCCGGTCGCGTCGAGGTGCGTCCCAACGGTCCGGAAAGCACGCCGATCGACCTTACCCAGCAGGTCGAAGAATTGCGCCAGAGCGGCCTTTCGCTGCCATTGCTGGTGCGCTTCCCGGACATCCTGCAGGACCGCGTGCGTCGCCTGACGGGCGCGTTCGACGCCAGTATCGAGCGCCTGGAGTACCAGAGCCGCTACACCGCGCTGTACCCGATCAAGGTCAACCAGCAGGAGGCGGTGGTGGAGAACATCATCGCCACGCAGAACGTCTCCATCGGTCTTGAAGCCGGCTCCAAGCCCGAGCTGCTGGCAGTGCTGGCGCTGGCGCCCAAGGGTGGCACCATCGTCTGCAACGGCTACAAGGACCGCGAGTTCATCCGCCTGGCGCTGATGGGCCAGAAGCTCGGCCACAACGTATTCATCGTCATCGAGAAAGAGTCGGAAGTGCGCCTGGTGATCGAGGAGGCGGCCGAGCTCAAGGTCGCGCCGCAAATCGGTCTGCGCGTACGTCTGTCCTCGCTGGCGTCCTCCAAGTGGGCCGACACCGGTGGCGAGAAGTCCAAGTTCGGTCTCTCTGCCGCGCAGATCCTCTCGGTGGTCGAGCGCTTCCGCGACGCCGGGCTGGACCAGGGCATCCGCCTGCTGCACTTCCATATGGGGTCGCAGATCGCCAACATCGCCGACTATCGCAAGGGCTTCCGTGAGGCCATCCGTTACTACGGTGAGCTGCGTGCCATGGGCCTGCCGGTCGATCACATCGACGTCGGCGGCGGCCTTGGTGTGGACTACGACGGCACTCATTCGCGTAACGCCAGCTCGATCAACTACGACATGCAGGACTACGCCGATGCCGTGGTCGACATGCTCAAGGAGTTCTGCGACCGTCAGGAAATCCCCCATCCGCACATCTTCTCCGAGAGCGGCCGGGCGATGACTGCGCACCACGCCGTGCTGCTGGTGCAGGTCACCGATGTCGAGCGGCACAACGACAAGGTGCCGGAGATCGACCCGGACGTGGAACAACCGGAAGTGCTGCAGGTGCTGATCGAGCTGCTCGACGACAGCGACCCGGAGATGGTCGCCGAGACCTACTGGCGCGCCACCCACTACATCGAGGAAGTGGCCGCGCAGTATTCGGCCGGCAAGCTGGGGCTGGCGCAGAAGGCGCTGGCCGAGCAGTGCTATTTCGCCATCTGCCGCCGACTGTACAACCAGCTCAAGGCGCGTCAGCGCTCGCACCGTGCGGTACTCGACGAACTCAACGACAAGCTGGCCGACAAGTACATCTGCAACTTCTCGGTGTTCCAGAGCCTGCCGGACACCTGGGCCATCGGCCAGATCCTGCCGATCCTGCCGCTGACGCGCCTGGATGAGGAGCCGCTGCGCCGCGCCGTGCTGCAGGACCTGACCTGCGACTCCGACGGCAAGATCCGCCAGTACGTCGACGAGCAGTCGATCGAGACCAGCCTGCCGGTGCACGAGATCAAGGAGGGCGAGGACTATGTGCTGGGCATCTTCCTGGTCGGTGCCTACCAGGAAATCCTCGGCGACATGCACAACCTGTTCGGTGACACCGACTCGGTGAACATCTACCAGGCCGCCGACGGCAGCCCGGTGCACGCGGGCATCGAAACCCACGACACCATCGAGGACATGCTGCGTTACGTGCACCTGTCGCCCGAAGAGCTGATGACCCATTACCGTGACAAGGTGGCCAGCGCCAAGATCAGCGCCCGCGAGCGTACCCAGTTCCTTGATGCGCTGCGTCTGGGCCTGACCCGTTCGTCGTACCTGGCGTCCTGATGTTCAGCTGATCGCCTCTGCCAAGCGTCGAGCCAGGTGCAATGCCTGCTCGGCGCTGGCGACATTGGTGAAGCCCAGCAGCAGTCCGCTGCCGCAGGGATGCTGCTGTGACCATTGCGACAACGCCATTACCGCCAGCCCCTCTGCTTGTGCGCGGGTTGCCAGGGCGCGGTCGTCTTGCGCTGCATCTAGCCGGGCCAGCAGGTGAATGCCGCCGGCTTGCAGCTCCACGCGCAGGCGTGCACCGAGTACCGTCTCCAGTGCCTTGGCCAGATGATCGCGGCGTTCGGCATAGAGCGTGCGCATGCGCTTGAGGTGGCGGGCGAAATGACCCTGGTCGAGAAAGTCCGCGGTGACCGCCTGGGGCAGTGCCGGGCAGGCATGGTCGAAGTCGCGCGCGCAGGCCTCGAAGCGTGCCACTTGTTCGCGAGGTACCACCAGATAGGCCAGGCGCAAGCCGGGAAACAACACCTTGCTGAAGGTGCCGCAGTAAAGCACGCGGCCTGCGTGATCGAGGCTTTTCAGGGCTGGTAGTGGGCGCCCGATGTAGCGGTATTCGCTGTCGTAGTCATCCTCGATGATCCAGGCGTTCCTGGCCGTTGCCCAGTCGAGCAGCGCCAGGCGTCGCGGCAGGCTCAGCGAAACCCCCAGAGGGCTTTGATGGGATGGCGTGATCAGGGCGCAGCGAGCGTCCTCTGCTGTTGCCAGTGCATGCTCGATGCGAAGGCCTTGCGCGTCCACGGGGACGGGGACGAGTCTCACGTCGGCGCCCTCGAGCGTTTGGCGCGCCTTGAAGTAACCGGGGTCTTCGAACCAGCAACTGTCGCCCGCGTGCAACAAGGCCTGACGGATCAGTAGCAGCGTGTTGCGAAAGCCGGCGGTGATGAAGACCTGCTCCGGCTCACAGGCGATACCACGTGATACTCCCAGATATCGCACGATGCTGCGGCGCAGTGCGGGTAGGCCTGCTGCGGCAGGGTAGCCGAGATCGGCGGGACTCATCTGGCGTAAATGGCGGCTGCCAAGACGGCTCCAGAGCTTGCGCGGAAAGGCGTCCAGCGCCGGTAGACCGAGCTGCAAGGGCAAGGCGTCGTGAGTCGATGCAGAGATGGGGTGAAGTGTCTGCGGGGATGCCGATGGCTGGACGGCAGGTGTCGATACGTGCGCCAACTGCGGTGAAACCACGGTTCCCGCTGGCCCGCGAGCCAGTAGATAACCCTCACCGACAAGCAGTTGATAGGCTGTTTCGACGGTGCCTCGGGCCAGGTTCAGTTCGCTGGCCAGCGCCCTTACCGACGGTACCCGTTCACCTGGCTGCAGACGTCCGTCGCTTATGGCCTCGCGCAGACGCTGATACAGCTGCAGATAGATAGGTGTGGACTGGTCGCGCTCAGGGGCCAGGCGAATGCCGTGCATACCTATGTCCTAGTCAGTTCGTCATATCTTGGATCTATTGGCTATGCCATGCTCTGCCTAGAGTAGCGCCATCGTCAATGGAGAACTGCCATGTCCGCTACTACCGATTGCCGCTACGAATGGCTGAGCGACGCGCATGACCAGCGCGCCTGCTTTACGCTGATGCGCGTGTTGCGCCCACATCTGACTGACGCCGATGATTTCATCCAGCGCCTGCAGCGTCAGGCAGAGCAGGGCTACAGCTTGCTGGCGGCGCGCGTCGGTGACGAGGTGGTGGGGCTGGCGGGGTGCCGGCTGCAGGAGAATCTGCTGCACGGGCGATTTTTCTATGTTGATGACCTGGTGACACGCGAGGATGTGCGCAGCCAGGGCATAGGCGAGCGCTTGCTGGCGGAGGTGCGTGCGCAGGCGCGGCGCCTGGGTTGTGCCAACCTGGTACTGGACACGGCCTTGAGCAACGCGCGTGGCCAGCGTTTCTACTACCGTCAGGGCTTGCTGGCGATGGGTATGCACTTTCGCGAGGGGCTTTGAGATGCGGCGAGTACTGCTACTCGAGTGCAGCCCCTATGGCCAGCAAAGCCATGGCAGTCGCCTGGCTCGGGAAATGGTCGGCCGCTTGTGCCGCCGTTATCCCGGGGCGCGAGTGATCGAGCGTGATTTGTCCCGCGAGGTTTTGCCGCCGCTCGATGCGAGCTATGCCGATGCTGTTTTGCTGCAAGCCTCAGGCGATGACCCGGCGCTGGCTGTGTCCGAACGACTGATCGCTGAACTGGAGGCCAGCGATTGCCTGGTGATTGCCACGCCGATGCATAACTTCACGGTGCCGGCGACGCTCAAGCTGTGGATCGACTACGTGCTGCGCATAGGCCGCAGCTTCACGGCGACCGAAGCGGGCAAGTTGGGCCTGCTCGAGGATCGTCCAACCTTCGTGGTGATCAGTGCGGGTGGCATCTACCGGGGCGAGCGGGCGCGTCAGCCGGACTTCCTCAGCCCCTATCTGCGCCATGTGCTGAGCACGCTGGGTATTCATGACCTGGAGTTCATCCATCTGCAGGGGCTGGTGCGTGGCCCGGAGCACATCGAGCTGATGATGGCGCAGGCGCGCGGGCAGCTTGATTTCAATCCCCATCTCTCTTTTTGCAACATTTCAGGAGCAATCGCATGAGCGGTTTACGCCAGCCTTATTACGAGCTTTCTGCCGAGGCGATGCAGGGCCTGCTGAGCAGCAAATCCGCACTGGAGCGTGGTCCACTGGGCAAGGTGCTGATCGAACTGCTCTATTTACGCGTTTCGCAGATCAATGGCTGTGCCTACTGCCTGGAAACGCACAGTGCGTCTCTGCGCGAGAGTGGCGTGCCTCAGATCAAGCTGGACAGTCTTGCTGGCTGGCGCGTGAGTCGTCATTTCGATGCTCGGGAGAGAGCGGCGCTGGCTTGGGCCGAGTCCCTGAGCGACATCACCAGCAGTCATGCTGCTGATGTGGATTATCAGCCGCTGGCGACGCATTTCGAGGCCAGGGAAATCTCCGATCTGACCATCGCGGTGGCCCTGATGAACGGACTCAATCGTCTCGCCATCGGCATGCGTCTTTGATGATCACGGCGTCGCGATCACACCATAGCCGCGCGCCATCAAGGTCGCCAACAAGGGGATCAGCAACAGCAACAGCAGCTCCAGGCGAATGCTCCAGATCACCAGGCGCACCTGCCTGGGGCTCGGTTCTGGTGCCTGACCCGCCTGCACCGCGTTGCGCCAGTTGAAGAACACATAGGTGGGCAGGATCGACAGCAGGCCAACGAGGATGAACAGCCCGACCTTGGCATGGAACAAGCCATTACCCAGGTAATAGGTAGTGCCCTTGCCAAACCACAGCACGCGGGCAACGCCGGTCACCAGCACCAGTCCGGCGCAGATGCCGTAGGCGATGTCGGTGATCATCAGGCTGCGCGCCCGTGACAGGTCCAGCGGCGCCTTGAACAACACGTGCTCGATGCTGAGCAGGGCGAACAGGGCGAAGATCGACAGGTAATGCAGGTACGCGCCGGTTGCGGCAGCCATGCGGGCGTCCTCTCGGGGTCAGGGTGCGAGCAGGCTGCGGTTGCGGCCCTCGTGCTTGGCGCGATAGAGCGCCTGATCGGCTCGCTTGAGCGCGGCGGCGCTGTTCTCGCCAGGCGCCAGCAAGGTACAGCCGAGGCTGGCGGTCTGCTGCAGCTGGATATCGTCGACCATCATTGGCTGGTCGGCGATGGCCAGACGAATGCGCTCGGCGATCTGCAGCAGCCCCTTTTCGTCGTGAACCAGCGCCAGGATCACGAACTCTTCGCCGCCGTTACGTGTGACTACATCCTGCGGTCTTACCGCCGTACTCATACGCCTCGCGCTTTCCCACAGCACATGATCGCCGGCATCGTGGCCATGTGCGTCATTGACCCGCTTGAAGTGGTCCAGATCGCAGTAGATCAGGCCGACCTGCAAGCCGCTGCGCGCGGCTACCGCCTGCTCGAGGGGGAGAAAATGCAGCAGCCCGGCACGGTTCCACAGCTGCGTCAGCGGGTCGAGCATGCCCTTGCGCTGTTCGCGATCGAGCGCATCGCTTAGCTGGTCGGCCTGGTTAGCGCGGTGGCGCAGCTGCAGGTAGCCTTGCACCAGATAGGCCAGGTCCTTGAGTCGCATCGCCTCCTGGCGCTTGAGGCGACGTGGTGCCGGATCGAGCAGGCATAGCGTGCCGAGCGCCTGGTGCTGGGCATCGAACAGTGGATGACCGGCATAAAAGCGCACGTAAGGGGTGTTCTGTACGATTGGGTTGTCGCAGAACCGGCTGTCGCGGTGACTGTCTTCGACCACCAGTGGCTCGCTCTGCAAGATCGCGTGGCCACAAAACGACACCGAGCGCGGCGTTTCGGCGACATCCAGACCCTGCCGACTCTTGAACCACTGGCGCTCGTTGTCGATCAGGCTGATCAGCGCCGTCTTGACCCCGAACAGGTCACGGGCCAGGCGGGTGAGTGCATCCAGGTAGGGGTCAGCTGGTGTATCGAGTATTTCCAGGCTCTCCAGTGCCTGCTGGCGTTCAGCCTCATTCTCGGGTAGCGGCGCACTGAGCATCGGCGATTTCTCCGGGGGGGAACCACAGGTTGCGACGAGTCATGCTCCAAGCATAGCCGCCCAGAACCAGGCTTCGCATCCCCATGAATGCCAGAAATGCCAACCACAGCCCGTGGTTGCCCAGGCTCTGCAGCCACCAGGCCAACGGTAGAGCCAGGGCCAGGGCGATAAGCATGGCGTCGCGCATCTCCCTCGCCCGCGTGGCGCCGATGAACAGGCCGTCGAGCAGGTAGCTCCATACCGCCAGTAGAGGCAGCAGCGCCAGGTAGGGCAGGAAGTTCATGGCCAGTTCGCGCACCTCGGCAATATCGGTGAGCAGGCTGACGAACCAGTGGCCGCCCAGCAGAAAGAACAACGCGAAGCCGGCACTGGCCAGCAGCGACCAGGCTCCGGCCACCAGCAGGGCGCGGCGCAGCGCATGGCGGTCGCGTGCGCCGAGGGCGTGACCGCACAGGGCTTCGACTGCATGGGCCAGGCCGTCGAGGGCGTAGGCGGTCAGGGTCAGGCCGTTGAGCAGCAAGGCGTTGGCTGCCACGGTGGCGTCACCCAGGCGCGTGCCCTGCACGGTAATGAGGAAGAACACCAGTTGCAGCGCCAGGGTGCGGATGAAGATATCGCGGTTCACCGCCAGCAGCGGGCGCCAACTGCTCCAGTGTTTCAGCGCGCTAGCGTCGAGTTGGCCGGGGTAGCGTGCCAGTGCGCCGCGCGTCAGCCACAGGCCGAGCAAGGCGCCACTCCATTCGGCGATTACCGAGGCCCAGGCGGCGCCGCTTACGCCCCATTCCAGGCCGAGCACGAAGAGCAGGTCCAGCGTCACATTGAGCAGGTTGGCGGTGAGCAGAATGGCCAGCGGCCCGCGCGCGCTCTGGGTCCCCAGCAGCCAGCCGATCAGCGCATAGGTGGCCAGGCTGGCGGGCAGGCCGAACAGGCGGACCTGGAAGTACTGGCGCGCCAGCTGGTCCAGCTCGGCCGAGGGCTGCATCAGGCTCAGCGCCGCGCTGCTGAAGGGAATGGCCAGCAGGCTCAGCAGCAAGGCCAGCAGCACACCTAGCCCCAGTCCTTGTAGCAGCACCTGACGCAGCGCGCCGCCGTCATCACGGCCGGCAGCCTGGGCAGCGAAGCCGGTGCTGCCCATGCGCAGAAAACCCATGGCCCAGGTCAGCAGGGTATACAGGCTGCCGCCGACCGCCACCGCCGCCAGTTGATGCGCATGCGGCAGGTGGCCCACCACCGCAGTATCCACCAACGCTACCAGCGGTACCGAGAGGTTGGACAGAATCATCGGCGCGGCCAGCGCCCAGACCTTGCGTTGGGTCGGGGTGTGGCGCCAGGCGTCGAACAGGGCGGACATGAACGGCTCCGGCAAAGCGGCGATTATAGGCACAGCGCCAGTGTCGCCGCATGCGATGACGGAGTGTGCGGAGCTTGGCGAATTCGTCGGCATGACTCGTCGTCGACAAGGCCGCTCGGCTATAGTTGTCGGCTTCTGCGCCCCCTGATCTGGAGCCCGCAATGCCGAACAAAGGACTGCTTCTGGCCTTGGTACTGAGCCTGCTCAGCGCCTGTGATTCTTCTGAACCGCCCGCCACGGTGACACCCGCCGCACCTGCTGCGCAGCAGCCGCAGGCGCCGCAGCCTGCGGTGGACCGTGAGGCGCTGGCCACGCGTTACGCTGGCCGGGAGCTGGAGGTGGTCGATGTTTCCGAGGTGCAGCTCGATGGCGCCAGCACCCTGTCGGTGACCTTTTCCATTCCCCTGGACCCGGATCAGCCGTTCGCCGAACGCCTGCATCTGGTCGACAGCACCAGCGGCAAGGTCGACGGCGCCTGGGAGCTGACCGACAACCTCAGCGAGCTGCGTCTGCGCCATCTGGAGCCCAAGCGCAAACTGGTGCTGACCGTCGATGCCGGGCTCAAGTCGATCACCGGCGGCAAGCTCGCCAGCGAGTACGTCAGCCGCTTCGAAACCCGCGACCTGCAGGCCAGTGTCGGCTTCGCCAGCCGTGGTTCGCTGCTGCCGACCCGTCTCGCCGAAGGCCTGCCAGTGATCGCGCTGAACGTCGACAAGGTCAACGTCGAGTTCTTCCGCATCAAGCCAGAAGCGCTGCCCAACTTCCTCTCGCGCTGGGGCCGCGCCAGCAACCTGGACACCTGGGAAGCGCGCGAGCTGCTGCCCATGGCCGACCTGGTGTATGGCGGGCGCTTCGACCTCAACCCGGCGCGCAACACCCGCGAAACCCTGCTTCTGCCGATTGCCGGCCTGGAGCCGTTCAAGCAGCCCGGTGTGTACCTGGCGGTGATGCGCGAAGCGGGCAGCTACAGCTATTCGCAACCGGCCACCCTGTTCAGCCTCAGCGATATCGGCCTGTCGGCACATCGCTACCGTGATCGCCTGGATGTCTTCACCCAGGCCCTGGAGGGTGGCGCGGCGCAGTCCGGCGTGCAGCTGGAGCTGCTCGATGGTGAAGGCGCGCTGCTCGCCGAAGGTGAGACCGATTCCGCCGGCCACGCGCAACTGCCGCTGCCGGCCAAGGCCCAGGTGCTGCTGGCCAAGCAGGACGAACAGACCAGCCTGCTGCGTCTGAACACGCCGGCGCTGGACCTCGCCGAGTTCGACATCACCGGCCCCAAGGCGCATGCCCTGCAGTTCTTCGTGTTCGGCCCACGCGACCTTTATCGCCCAGGCGAAACCGTGCTGCTCAACGGCTTGCTGCGCGACGCCGACGGCAGCCCGGTCAAGGCCCAGCCGATCAGCGTCGAGGTGCGTCGCCCGGATGAGCAGGTCAGCCGCAAGTTCGTCTGGAATGCCGGCGACAACGGCCTCTATCAGTATCAGCTGGCACTGGCCGAAGAGGCGCCGACCGGGCGCTGGCAACTGCTGCTCGACCTGGGTGACGGCAGCCCGCAGCTGTATGAATTTCTCGTCGAAGACTTCCTGCCCGAGCGCATGGCGCTGGAACTCGAGGGCCAGGAGCAACCGTACGCACCGAGCGACAGCGCCGAGTTCGCCGTCACCGGTCGTTACCTCTACGGCGCGCCGGCCGCTGGCAATCGCCTCAGCGGCCAGCTCTACGTGCGCCCGCTGCGTGAAGCGGTGGCGAGCCTGCCGGGTTATCAGTTCGGCGATATCACCGAAGCCGATCTGAGCCAGGATCAGGAGCTCGACGAGCAGAACCTCGACGATGAAGGGCGCGGCGTGCTGCGTCCGGAAAATCGCTGGAGCGACGCCAAGTCGCCGCTGCGTTTGATCCTCCAGGCCAGCTTGCAGGAGTCCGGTGGTCGCCCGATCACCCGGCGCCTGGTGCAGCCGGTATGGCCGGCCGAGCGCCTGCCGGGCGTGCGCGGCCTGTTCGATGGTGAAGAGGTCGATGCCGACAGCCTCGCCGAGTTCGAAATCCTCGTCGCTGATGCCGCCGGTAACAAGCTGGCCGCCGACAACCTCAACGTGCGCCTGGTGCGCGAGCGTCGTGACTACTTCTGGAGCTTCTCCGACGGTGAGGGCTGGCGCCACAACTACAACGAGAAATTCCTCACCCTCAGCGACGAGCCGCTGAAGATCGCCGCCGGCGGCACCGCCAAGGTCAGCTTCCCGGTGGAGTGGGGCCCGTATCGGGTCGAGGTGGTGGACAACCAGACCGGTCTGGTCAGCAACCTGCGCTTCTGGGCCGGCTATCGCTGGCAGGACAACGCTGACGGCGGTGCGGTGCGCCCGGACCAGGTCAAGCTGGCGCTGGACAAACCAGCCTACGCCGCCGGTGACGTGGCCAAGATCACCGTCACCCCGCCGGCCGCCGGCAACGGCTATCTGCTGGTCGAGTCCAGCGAGGGCCCGCTGTGGTGGCAGGAAATCAGCGTGCCGGCCGAAGGCAAGACCTTCGAATTGCCGATCGACGAACAATGGGCGCGGCATGACCTGTACCTGAGTGCCCTGGTGGTGCGCCCCGGCGAGCGCAAGGCGCAGGTCACGCCGAAGCGGGCCGTGGGCCTGCTGCACCTGCCGCTGGAGCGTGCGCCGCGCAAACTGGCGGTGAGCCTGGACGCGCCGGAGAAGATGCGGCCCAAGCAGCCACTGAAGGTCAAGGTCAGCGCGCGCAACGCCGATGGCAGCATCCCCGAGCAGGTGCATGTGCTGGTGGCCGCGGTGGATGTCGGCATCCTCAACATCACCAGCTACGCCACGCCCGACCCCTTCGCCAACTTCTTCGGGCGCAAGGCCTATGGCGCCGACCAGCTGGATATCTACGGGCAACTGATCGAAGCGCAAGGTCGCGTCGCCAGCCTGGCCTTCGGTGGTGACGCCGGCCTCGCCGCCGGCGGCAAGCGCCCGGACACCAGTGTGCTGATCGTCGCCCTGCAGAGCGATGCACTGAAGTTGAACGACAAGGGCGAAGGCGAAGTCAGCCTGGACATCCCCGACTTCAACGGTGAGCTGCGCCTGATGGCGCAGGCCTGGACCGACGAGCGCTTCGGCATGGCCGAGGCCAAGACAGTGGTGGCGGCGCCGCTGGTTGCCGAACTGTCGATGCCGCGCTTCCTCGCCGGCGGTGACGAAACCACCCTGGCGCTGGATTTGACCAACCTCTCCGGCAGCGAGCAGAAGCTCGACGTGCAGCTGGACGTGGAGGGCCAGCTGCGTCTGCTCGGCAAGGGCGAGTCGCCGATCACCCTCAAGGATGGCGAACGCACCACGCTACGCATCCCGGTGCGCGCCGAAGGTGGCCTGGGTCAGGGGCGCATCCATGTCGAGGTGCAGGGGCTTACCCTGCCGGGCGAGGCATCGGGTGATTTCACCCGTGAGTGGACGCTGGGCATTCGTCCGGCCTATCCGGCGCAGCTGCAACACTTCCGCGCCGTACTGGGCGAGGGCGAGCCGTGGAGCATGCCGGCTGGCACGCTCAATCAGTTCGAGCCGGCCGGGCTGGAGGCGGTGCTGGCGCTGTCGAGCCGGCCGCCGCTGAACCTCGGCGAGCAGATCCGCGCGCTCAAGGCCTATCCCTATGGTTGCCTGGAACAGACAACCAGCGGCCTGTACCCCTCGTTGTACGCCGATGCCGCCAGCCTCAAGCGCCTCGGCCTGGAAGGCGAGCCGGACGAGCAGCGACGCAAGAGCATCGAGCTGGGCATCGAGCGCCTGCTCGGCATGCAGCGTCATAACGGCGGCTTCGGCCTGTGGAGCGCCGAGAGCGAGGAGGAGTACTGGCTGACTGCCTACGTCACCGACTTCCTCCTGCGCGCCCGTGAGCAGGGCTTCGGCGTACCGGCCGAGGCGCTGAAGAAGGCCAGCGACCGCCTGCTGCGCTACCTGCAACAGAGCAGCCTGATCGAGGCCAGCTACAGCCAGGATTTCGCTCACACCCGCTTCGCCGTGCAGGCCTATGCCGGTTACGTGTTGGCGCGCAGCCAGCAGGCGCCGCTGGGCGCGCTGCGCAGCCTGTTCGACCGCCGTAACGACGCCCGTTCTGGCCTGCCGCTGGTGCAACTGGCGGCGGCGCTGAAACTGATGGGCGACGGCCCGCGCGCCGGCCAGGCCTTGGCGACTGGCCTGGGTCGCAAGCGTGATGGCGAGCGCTGGATGGCCGACTACGGCAGCCCGCTGCGTGACCAGGCGCTGATCCTCGCGGTACTCGAGGAAAACGACCTGGCCGCAGAGCACAGCGAGCAGCGCCTGTTCGACCTGGCCGATGAGCTGGCCGGCAAGCGCTGGCTGTCGACTCAGGAGCGCAACTCGCTGTTCCTCGCCGGCCGCGGCATCCTCAGCAAGCCGGAGCAGAGCTGGCGCGCCGCGCTCGCCAGCGGCGCCTTCCAGTTCGAACTGAGCGACCAGCAGCCGGGCATCAAGCTCGAACGCGCCGAACTGGCCGAGCCGCTGAGCGTCAGCAACGCCGGCAGCGCCACGCTGTACCAGCAACTGACCCTGTCCGGCTACCCGACCCAGGCGCCGCGTGCAGGCGGCGAGAACCTCAGCATCGAGCGCGAATACCTCGGCATGGACGGCCGCCCGCTTGACCTGCAGCGCCTGGACAGTGGCGAGCTGGTGCTGGTGCATCTGGCCGTGCGCGCCAAGGAGCGCGTGCCCGATGCGCTGGTGGTCGACCTGCTGCCCGCCGGCCTGGAGCTGGAGAACCAGAACCTGGCACAAAGCGCCGCGAGCCTCGACGACGCCGGCAGCAACGTCAAGGAATGGCGCAACTCGATGCAGAACGCGCGGATCAAGCACCAGGAATACCGCGGCGACCGCTACGTGGCCGCCGTGGATATCGATGGCTACGGCACCACCCATCTGCTCTATCTGGCCCGCGCCGTGACCCCCGGCAGCTACCGCGTGCCACCGCCTCAGGTGGAGTCGATGTACCGGCCGAGCTGGCAGGCGCTGGGTAGTGCGCCGTCGTCGCTGGTGGTGAGGGAGCGCTAGAAGCGGCCCTCTCCCCAACCCTCTCCCATAAATGGGAGAGGGGGCTGATCGTGCCAGCTGTCAGATACGCGTCGCACCGCTTCTAAGGTAGGACGTACTCAATATCAGGCGTACCTCATATCGCTCCCCTCTCCCGCTTGCGGGAGAGGGGCTGGGGGAGAGGGCAAACGGTTCAAGGAGGAACCATGGCCTTGCTCGACAACGCCAAACGCCTGCGCCGCGAGATGACCGACGCTGAACAGCGGCTTTGGCACTACCTGCGCGGCCATCGTTTCCTCAGCCTCAAATTCAAACGGCAGAAACCCATTGGTCCCTATATCGTCGACTTCATCTGCACCGAATGTTGGCTGGTCATCGAACTGGACGGTGGCCAACACCAGCAGCAGACGGAATACGACCAGCAACGTGAGCATTATCTGGAGAGTCGAGGCTATCGTGTGCTGCGCTTCTGGAATCATCAGGTATTGACTGAAACGGAGGCTGTACTTGAACAGATTCGCCAAGTTGCTCGTCCTGACGAATAGGTGCGGCTCCGTTGGGGGCTGGGGGAGAGGGCCGCGAGCGCTCCTCATCCTTCTACTCCCCCTAGCCCTGCTCTGGCTCGCTGACCAGCTCTTCCCGCTGCCCCTGCCCGACGATGATCTGGCCCGTGTGGTGTTGGCCGAGGATGGGACGCCGCTGTGGCGCTTCGCCGATCATGATGGTGTGTGGCGCTACCCGGTGGCGGTGGACGAGGTTTCGCCCTATTACCTTGAGGCTCTGCTGACCTATGAGGACCGCTGGTTTCGCCAGCACCCAGGAGTGAACCCGCTGGCGCTGGCGCGGGCGGCTTGGCAGAACTTCAGCGGAGGGCGCGTGGTGTCCGGCGGCAGCACGCTGTCGATGCAGGTGGCGCGCCTGCTCGACCCGCACAGTCGCGACCTGCCCGGCAAGCTGAAGCAGTTGTGGCGTACCGCACAGCTCGAATGGCACCTGTCCAAGGACGAAATCCTCACCCTCTATCTGAACCGCGCGCCGTTCGGCGGGACCTTGCAGGGCGTGGCAGCAGCCAGTTGGAGTTACCTGGGCAAACCGCCGAGCCAAATGACGCGCGCCGAGGCGGCCTTGCTTGCGGTGCTGCCGCAGGCGCCCAGCCGCCTGCGTCCGGATCGTCACCCCGAGCGCGCTCAGGCCGCGCGCGACAAGGTGCTGCGCCGCCTCGGTGAGTTCCAGGTGTGGCCACAGCAGCAGGTCGACGAAGCGCTGGAGGAGCCGGTGTTTCTCGCCCCGCGTCGCGAGCCGAGCCTGGCCCCCTTGCTGGCGCGGCGGCTGAACCGCGCCGGTAGCCCTCCGTTGATTCGCACCACCCTCGACGCCAGCTTGCAGCTGCGCCTGGAAGACCTGCTGCTGGGCTGGCGCGCGCGTTTGCCGCAGCGTACCTCGGCAGCGATTCTGGTGGTCGAGCACGAAAGCATGGCGGTGCGTGCCTATCTCGGGTCGGTGGATATCGGCGACAGCGCGCGCTTCGGCCATGTCGACATGGTCCGCGCGCTACGCTCGCCGGGATCGACGCTCAAGCCCTTCCTCTACGGCATGACCCTGGATGCCGGGCTGATCCATTCCGAGTCGCTGCTGCAGGATGTGCCGCGCCATTACGGCGACTACCGCCCCGGCAACTTCGCCGCCGGCTTTATCGGCCCGGTGTCGGCCAGCGAGGCGCTGGCCACTTCGCTCAATCTGCCGGCCGTGCAATTGCTCGAAGCCTATGGGCCGAAGCGTTTTGCCGGCGAGTTGCGTGGCGCTGGCGTGCCGATCCGCTTGCCGGCATTGGCCGAGCCCAACCTGGCGCTGATCCTCGGTGGCGGCGGGGCGCGGCTGGAGTCGCTGGTGGCCGGCTACAGTGCTTTCGCCAGGCAGGGCATGGCCGCCAAGCCGCGTTTGCAGCCTGACGCTGTGTTGCGCGAGCGACGCCTGCTGTCACCGGGCTCGGCCTGGATCATCCGCCGTATTCTCAGCGGTCAGGCGCGCCCCGACCGCGACCCGCGCGCCTACCTGGCGCAGCGCCCGACGCTGGCCTGGAAGACTGGCACCAGTTACGGTTTTCGCGATGCCTGGGCCATCGGTGTCGGCCCACGGCATCTGATCGGGGTGTGGATCGGCCGTCCCGACGGCACGCCGGTGCCCGGCCAGTTCGGCCTGGCCTCGGCCGCGCCGCTGCTGCTGCAGGTGCATGATCTGCTGGTCAACCGTGACAGTCAGCGTGGCATCGCCGCACCTGCCGATCCGCAACCGGCGGAAGTGGGTGTGGCCGCCATCTGCTGGCCGCTGGGCCAGCAGATGAGCAAGGAGGAACCCAACTGCCGCCGCCTGCGTTTCGCCTGGACACTGGAGGGCACCACGCCGCCAACTCTGCTGGCGGCGGATCAGCCGCTGGGCAGCGGCCTGCGCGAACGTTACTGGGTCAACGCTCAGGGCAAGCGTGTTGGCCCCGGTTGTGCCGGCGCCGAGGGGCGGGAGCTGGATCTGTGGCCGGCGCCGCTTGAGCCTTGGCTGCCGCGGCGCGAGCAGCGCGCTGCACGGCTGCCCGACATCGACCCGAACTGCCCGCCACCGCCAAGCAACCAGGCGGCGCCGCTGACCATCGTCGGTGTGCGCGATGGTGATCGGCTGAGCAGGCCGCAGGGTCATCACGAACCGCTGCGCCTGAGCCTTTCGGCACTCGGCGGCAGCGGTCGGCGCTGGTGGTTCCTCGATGGCCAGCCGCTTGGCGACAGCGCGATGGACGCAACCTTCAGTCAGATATTCGACAGCGGTCGGCATCAGCTCAGCGTGCTCGACGAGGGCGGCCAGACCGCTCGTCTGGAGTTCAGCGTCGCTCCCTGAATCTTGCCGGCGTCGCACTCTGCGCTGCCGACCGCTCTGCGCAGGCGCCCCGCCTGACTTCCCGGATGAGCTGCGTAAAGTCCAAGCCGGAACCGCCGATAGGAAACCTGTCGGTAACCAATTTGCAATTTGTGTACATTTTTGTATCCAATTGCCGGGTCCAGCTTTGAACCACCTCCGGGAGAACCCCATGCGCCTCTGGCAACGTAGTATTCAGTGGCAGTTGATCCTCAGCATGGGCGCCGCCCTGTTGGCCAGCATTCTGATTGTCGTCGGCATCTACTCGGCAGTGGTCGATCGCCTCACCGAGCGCTACCTGATCGAAGAAGCGCTGCCTGCGCGTGTACTGGCGATACGCAATGATTTGGAGCGGGTGCTGACCGCACCGATTACCGCCAATGCCTCGATCGCCGAGAACAGCCTGGTGCAAGACTGGCTGGCCGCCGGTGAAGATGGGGCGCGACGCGACGAGTTCGCCCGTTACCTGGAAGGCGTGCGCGCCCAGCAGAACGCCATGACCACGTCCATCGTCTCGCTGGCCAGTGGCAACTACACAACCGGTGAAGGGCTGATGCGCACCCTCGACCGCAGTCAGACGGAGAACCAGTGGTTCTATCGCCTGGTCGACAGCGACCGCGACCGTGTGCTGGAAATCGACATCGACAAGACCACGCGCCTGCCCACGCTTTTCATCAATCAGCGAATCAGGCGTGACGGCAAGACCCTTGGCGTTTCGGGGCTGGGCTATGACCTGGCCGATATGTCGAAGATGATCAGCGAGTTTCGCTTCGGCGAGCGCGGCCAGGTGTTTCTGGTCGACAGCCAGGGCAACGTCAAAGTGCATCCGCGCTCGGAGCTCAGCGGCAGCGGCAAGCTGAGTGAGCTCTTCGGTGCCGACGCCGCCCGCCAGGTTCTGGCCGGTGGCAGTCATGCCGTACGTTTCCAGCGTGACGGCGAGACGTTTCTCGTCGTGGCGCAGAAATTCGCCAGCCTAGATTGGCTGCTGGTCAGTGAGGTACCTGAGGCTGAAATCTACGCCGAGGCTCGTCAGGCGCTGTTGATGACCAGCCTGATCGGCGTCGCGGTGGCGCTGCTGTTCCTCGTTCTGGTCGTACTGCTGGCACGTGGGCTGGTGCGACCGATTCGGCAGGTGACTCAGGCTCTGGTGGAAATCGGCGGCGGAGGAGGCGATCTGACCCGTCGTCTCGATGAATCCAGAGCCGATGAACTGGGTGATCTGGCGCGGGGCTTCAACCGTTTTCTTGCCAGCCAGCGAGAGTTGATTGGTGACGTGCTGGCAACCAGCGAGCGCCTGCGCACGGCGGTCGGTCAGGTGGCGCGCGTGGTGGAGAACACCGCCGGCCGCGCCGGCCAGCAGCAGGAAATGACCGACATGGTGGCCACGGCCGTGCACGAAATGGGGCTGACCGTGCAGGAGATCGCCCGCAATGCCAGCAACGCCGCGCAGTCCTCGCATACGGCGCGTGATGAAGCGCAAACGGCCCGTCAGGTGGTCGGGCAGTCCATTGCCCATATCGAGCGGATGTCGGCGGACATCGGCAGCGCTGCCGAGGCGGTTACCGAACTGGCTGACCAGGTGGCCTCCATCGATCAGGTGCTGGCGGTGATTCGCGGGATTTCCGAGCAGACCAACCTGCTCGCGCTCAACGCCGCCATCGAGGCCGCACGGGCTGGCGAGATGGGACGTGGCTTCGCTGTGGTCGCCGATGAGGTGCGTACCCTGGCCAGCCGTACCCAGGCCTCGACCGATGAAATCCAGCAGATGATCCAGCGCCTCAAGCAGGGCGCAGAGACGGCAGTCAGCTCCATGCATGCCGGGCAGTCGGCGACCGGCACCGGTGTCGAGTCCAGCCAGCGTACCGGGCAGTCACTGGGGGCGATCACCGAGCAGGTCGAGCGCATCAGCGACATGAACACCCAGGTAGCGGCCGCGACTGAGGAGCAGAGCTCGGTGACTGAGGAGATCAACCGCAACGTGCAGGGCATCGCCGACCTGGCGCATGACACCGCCGGTGAAGTTCATGCATGCCGCGAGAATTGTCAGACCCTCAGCCGTCTGGCCGATGACCTGGCGGGGCAGATGGGCAAGTTCCGTCTCTAGTCGGGATGCTGTCTTGGTAGGGCGCGCCGTGAGCACAGCTTGTCGCCGCAGATTTGCTGGTGCGCGTAGCGCGCCCTACCCAAGCCCCGCACGCGATCTCGAGTCAGCGGAGCCTCAGTGATCGGCCGAGACCAGACGGTTGCGGCCTTCGCGCTTGGCCCGATACAACGCGCTGTCGACGCGACGGAAGAAGGCATCGGCGTCACCGTCATGGCGGCTGCTGAAGCAGCCGACGCCGAGGCTGGTGGTCAGTAACAGGTTTTGCCCGGACATCTCCAGACCTTCCGCTTCCAGCTCTCGGCGAAACAGCTCCGCCAGGTCCCAGGCCTGTGCCAGGGTAGTGCCGGGCAGCAGGACGCCGAATTCTTCGCCTCCCAGGCGCAACAACGCATCGGCGTCACGGCGGAACACTCGGCGCATGCGCTCGGCAAAGGCGCTCAGGCAGGCATCGCCACCGGCATGACCGTGCTCGTCGTTGACCTTCTTGAAGAAGTCGATATCCATCAGCACCAGCGACAATGGTTCGCCCTGGCGGATGGCATTGGCCACCAGGGCGGGGAAGAGGTTGTTGAATTGATAGCGATTGCCTAGCTGGGTCAGGCTGTCGGTACGGCTGAGCAGGTCGAGCTGGCTTTGCTGCTCCAGCAACTTCAGCTCCAGTGCCAGCGTGGCGCGGTACTCGCGATGATTGCGGCCTAGCACCAGCACCAGGTAGCCCAGGTAGAACGTCAGCGTGATCAACATGGCGTGCTGCGCCTGCCAGTTCATCGCCATCACGACCAGCCCTGGCAGGTACAGCAGCACCAGCCCCAGCAGCGAACGGCCGCGGCGCATGGCGAAGTTGAAGGTCATCGCGGTGCTGAAAGCCATCGTGGACAGCGTGGCGATCAGCTCCGAGCCGTCATAAGCCGGGCTGTAGAGCACCAGCGCATGCGCCTGCCCCCAACAGAGCGCAGTCAGCAGAATCAGGCCCCAATGACGGTCGAGCCATCGCTGCAGGCGTTGTGGGTTATCGACTTCATCGGGGCGGTGCAGCAGCCGTGCGGCCAGCAGCGCAGCGAAGATGCAGCATCCCAGTACGCCGCTGACGAGGATATCCATTGGCGATGAACTGAAAATCCAGGTCAGCAGCCAGGCGAGCAGATAGAAGAAGCCACCCAGGCGGGTACGGATGCGGGTGTCGTCCACTTCACGCCACAGGGCGAAGGTGTTGGGCTGGCGCGGTACTTCGGCGTCGGTCATTTCTTTGCTCTGGCTCCGCGCGAGGCGATGGCACCGCCTCTCGGGATGTTTTTGTGATCACAGAAGCCATTTCACCTGAGCATAGCGCTTTTTGTCTTTAAGATTAGTGTCTAATTGCCACTACTTGATCCTGCCCGTCGCTTCCAGGTCGGCTGCGCAAATGTCCTGTTACCTTTGCCTGCTCAGCGGCAAAGAACCCGCGTTTCCCCGCTGTGGTCAGAGCCTCCGTTCGATACCCGCGCACGATTGCAACAAAACCCTCGGACACTGTCGTTCATCCACCTTCATGCGAGCGCTCTGCGATGCTGTCCGCGACCAAGGGGATGCTTGGAAAGCTTCCTGTACTCAGCCCATGGAAATGGGCGCTGCTGCTGGCCGTGCTGCTGGCGGCCTACTCCATACAACTGCTGCATCTGGATGAGCGGCTGTATTTCTGGGTCAAGACTGCCGGGCATGAAGACTCCTGGGAGCATCGCAGCCTGTGGTTGCCCGAGTATCGCGTGACGATCGACGCCAAGCCGGTCGCCGGGGTCAGCAACAACTTCTCCGGGCTCAGCTACGACGATGACCGCCAGCAGATCTGGGCGGTGCTCAACAACCCGGAACAACTGCTGCGCCTGACCCCGGACGGCGAGTTGATCGAGCGTTATTCGCTGGAGGGTTTTCAGGACGTGGAGGGCGTCACCTACCTGGGTGACGACCTGTTGCTGCTGGCCGAGGAGCGCAAGCACGCGTTGGTCGCCGTGGCCGTGCCGAAACACGCCGGGGCGATTCGCCGCGAGCAGCACCGGGCGCTGACGCTGGGCATCGATCTCGCTGGCAATCAGGGCTTCGAGGGGCTCGGCTACGACCGCGCCGGCGACCGCCTGTTCGTGGTCAAGGAGCATTCGCCGCGCAAGCTGTATGAAATCCGTGGGCTGAAAAGCAGCCTGCAAGGGGATTTCAACCTGGAAGTGATCGACCGCCAGGACTGGATCGAGCAGAAGATTCTGGCCAGCGACCTGTCATCGGTGCACTTCGATGAGCGCACCGGCCACCTGGTGCTGCTCAGCGACGAGTCGCAGTCGCTGATCGAGCTCGGCCGCGATGGCCGTCTGATCAGCTACCGCTCGCTATTGGGTGGTTTCGCCGGGTTGCAAAATAGCGTGCCGCAGGCCGAAGGCGTGACCTTCGATGGCCAGGGCAACCTGTACATAGCCAGCGAACCGAACCTGTTCTATCGCCTGCAACGGCGCTGACTCAGCCGCGCCGGATCAGCCAGATGCCGGCGACGATCAACAGCAAACCGGCGACCTTGCCGGCCGTGATCGGCGACTCGCGAAAGCCGGCCCAGCCGAAGTGATCGAGGGTCATGGCCATGGCCAGCTGCCCGGCGATCACCAGTACCATGAACAGCAGGGCGCCGACACGTGGCCCGGCGAAGGCAGCGGTGGCAATGAAGAAGGCGCCGAGCAGGCCGCCGCTCCAGTGCCACCAGGTCAGCTCCTTGAGCGTGGCAAAGCCGGGCAGCTCGCGCTGGCTCAGGGTCATCAGCAGCAGCGCCAGGCTGCCGACGGCGAAGGAGACCAGCGCGGCGGCGAGCACGCTGGACAGGTGACGGGCGAGCTGGCCGTTGATGCCGGCCTGCAGCGGCAGCACGGCACCGGCGAGAAAGGGCAGGGCGAGCAGCCATCCGCTGATGTGGTTCATGGGGGGACTCCAAGGCAGAAAAAGCCCGCCATTATGCGCTGCCCTGGTGATCCGACGAAGCGCCTGGCCAAGGTGGGGCGATGATCTAGGCTTGTTGTCGATGCGTCCGGCAATGTACCGGGCGTCTGCCTGATTCGGAGAACCCACGATGGACATGAACCGTCGACAGTTCTTCAAGGTCTGCGGCGTAGGCCTTGGAGCATCGAGCCTGGCGGCTCTGGGGGTCGCGCCCCCGGATGCTTTCGCCGACCAGGTGCGGCATTTCAAACTGACCAGCACCACCGAAACCCGCAACACCTGCCCCTACTGCTCGGTCGGCTGTGGCCTGATCATGTACAGCCAGGGCGACGCGGCAAAGAACGTGGCGCAGAACATCATCCACATCGAAGGCGACGCCGACCATCCGGTCAACCGCGGCACCCTCTGCCCGAAAGGCGCCGGCCTGCTGGACTTCGTCCACAGCCCCAACCGCCTCAAGTACCCGCAAGTGCGCGAGGCCGGCTCCAGCGAGTGGAAGCGCCTCGACTGGGACCAGGCGCTGGACCGCATCGCCCGGCACATGAAGGCCGACCGCGACGCCAATTTCATCGAGAAGAACGAGCAGGGGCAGACGGTCAACCGCTGGCTCAGCACGGGCTTCCTGGCTGCCTCTGCGTCGAGCAACGAGGCCGGCTACATCACCCACAAGGTGGTGCGCTCTCTCGGCATACTGGGGTTCGATAACCAAGCACGTGTCTGACACGGCCCGACGGTGGCAAGTCTTGCCCCGACGTTTGGCCGTGGCGCCATGACCAACCACTGGGTCGACATCAAGAATGCCGATCTGGTACTGATCATGGGCGGCAATGCCGCCGAGGCCCACCCTTGTGGCTTCAAGTGGGTGACCGAGGCCAAGGCGCACAATCAGGCCAAGTTGGTGGTGGTCGATCCGCGCTTCACCCGTTCGGCCTCGGTGGCCGACCTGTATGCGCCCATCCGCACCGGTACCGATATCGCCTTCCTCGGCGGGTTGATCAATTACCTGCTGGAAAACGACAAGATCCAGCACGAGTACGTGCGTAACTACACCGACGTCAGCTTCGTGGTGCGTGAAGACTTCGCCTTCGACGATGGCATGTTCAGCGGCTACGACGCCGAGAAGCGGCGCTATGACAAGGCCAGCTGGGGCTACGAGATCGGTGAGGACGGCTATGCCGTGGTCGACCCGACCCTGAGCCACCCGCGCTGCGTGTTCAACCTGCTGAAGAAGCACTACAGCCGTTACACCCAGGACCTGGTCAGCAGCATCTGCGGCACACCCAAGGCGCAGATGCTGCAGGTTTGGGAAACCATTGCCGAGTGCTCGGCGCCGGGCAAGGTCATGACCATCATGTACGCCCTGGGCTGGACGCAGCACTCGGTGGGCTCGCAGATGATCCGCACCGGCGCCATGCTGCAACTGCTGTTGGGCAACATCGGCATGCCCGGTGGCGGCATGAACGCCCTGCGCGGCCACTCCAATATTCAGGGTCTGACCGACCTGGGGCTGCTCTCCAACCTGTTGCCAGGCTACCTCAGCCTGCCGCTCGATGCCGAGCAGGGCTACGCCGCGTACATTGCCAAGCGTGCGCCCAAGCCGCTGCGGCCTGGGCAACTGTCCTACTGGCAGAACTACGAGAAATTCCACGTCAGCCTGATGAAGGCTTGGTACGGCAAGAACGCCACGGCCGAGAACAACTGGGGCTACGACTGGTTGCCGAAGCTGGATATTCCCGGCTACGACGTGCTCAAGGTCTTCGACATGATGTACCAGGGCAAGGTCAACGGTTACTTCTGCCAGGGCTTCAACCCGATCGCCTCGTTTCCCAACAAGGCCAAGGTCGGCGCGGCGCTGGGCAAGCTCAAGTACCTGGTGATCATGGATCCGCTGGCCACCGAGACCTCGGAGTTCTGGAAGCACGTCGACGAGTTCAACGATGTCGACAGCGCCAGCATCCAGACCGAGGTGTTCCGCCTGCCCACCACCTGCTTCGCCGAGGAGGACGGCTCGCTGGTCAACAGCGGGCGCTGGCTGCAGTGGCACTGGAAGGGCGCCGAACCACCTGGCCAGGCGCGCACCGACATCGCCATCATGGCCGGCCTCTATCATCGCCTGCGCGGGCTCTACGCCAAGGAGGGTGGTGCCTTCCCCGCGCCCATCCTCAATCTTGACTGGTCCTACCTGAAACCCGACGAGCCCGGCCCGGACGAGCTGGCCCGCGAGTTCAACGGCAAGGCCCTGAGCGACCTGACCGACCCGGCCAGCGGCGCGCTGCTGGTCAAGGGCGGTGAGCAGTTGTCCGGCTTCGCTCAGCTGCGCGCCGACGGCAGCACCGCCAGTGGCTGCTGGCTGTTCTGCGGTTCGTGGACGCCGCAGGGCAACCAGATGGCGCGGCGCGACAACGCCGACCCTTACGGCATGGGCCAGACCCTCGGCTGGGCCTGGTCGTGGCCGGCCAACCGGCGGATTCTCTACAACCGTGCCTCGGCCGATGTCAGCGGCAAGCCTTGGGACGTCGAGAAGAAGCGCCTGGTGTGGTGGAACGGCAAAGCCTGGGGCGGCACCGATGTGCCCGACTTCAAGCCCGACTCGCCGCCGGATGCCGGCATGAACCCCTTCATCATGAACCCCGAAGGGGTGGCGCGCCTGTTCGCCGTGGATAAGATGGCCGAAGGGCCGTTCCCCGAGCACTACGAGCCGTTCGAGACGCCCATCGGGCGCAACCCGATGCACCCGGACAACCCGGTGGCCATCAGCAACCCGGCGGCGCGGGTGTTCCAGGGCGACATGGAACTGTTCGGCAAGGCGGACGAGTTCCCCTATGCGGCGACCACCTACCGTCTCACCGAGCACTTCCACTTCTGGACCAAGCACTGCCGCCTCAACGCCATTACCCAGCCCGAGCAGTTCGTCGAGATCGGCGAGGCGCTGGCCAGGGAGCTTGGCATCGTCGCCGGCGAGCGAGTCAAGGTGTCGTCCAACCGTGGCTACATCAAGGCGCTGGCGGTGGTGACCAAGCGCATCAAACCGCTCACCGTGGACGGCAAGACCGTGCACCAGATCGGCATACCCCTGCACTGGGGCTTCGCCGGCGTGGCGCGCAACGGTTACCTGACCAACACCCTCACGCCTTTCGTCGGTGACGGCAACACGCAGACCCCGGAATTCAAGTCGTTCCTGGTCAACGTGGAAAAGGCATAGGAGCAGCGCCATGGCCTCACAAGACATCATTGCCCGCTCCGCCACCACCACGCCGATGCCCTCCGTGCGCGAGCTCGGCGAGGTGGCCAAACTCATCGACGTTTCCAAGTGCATCGGTTGCAAGGCCTGCCAGGTGGCGTGCTCGGAGTGGAACGACCTGCGTGACGAGGTCGGCCACAACCACGGCACCTACGACAACCCGGCCGATCTCACGGCCAGATCCTGGACGCTGATGCGTTTCACCGAGCACGAGGAGGAAAGCGGCAAGCTGGAGTGGCTGATCCGCAAGGACGGCTGCATGCACTGCGCCGAGCCGGGCTGCCTGGCGGCCTGCCCGAGCCCGGGGGCGATCATCCAGTACGCCAACGGCATCGTCGACTTCAACCAGGACAAATGCATCGGTTGTGGCTACTGCATCACCGGATGCCCGTTCAACATCCCGCGCATCTCGCAGAAGGACCACAAGGCCTACAAGTGCAGCCTGTGTTCCGACCGTGTGTCCGTCGGCATGGAGCCGGCCTGCGTGAAAACCTGCCCGACCGGCGCCATCGTCTTCGGCACCAAGGACGCCATGAAGGAGCACGCCGACGGGCGCATCGCAGACCTCAAGTCGCGCGGCTACGACAATGCCGGCCTCTACGATCCGCCTGGGGTGGGCGGCACCCACGTGATGTACGTGCTGCACCACGCCGACAAACCGTCGCTGTACGCCGGGCTGCCGGACGATCCGGCCATCAGCCCGATGGTGGCGCTGTGGAAGGGCGTGAGCAAACCGCTCGGCCTGCTGGCCATGGGCGCCACGGCGCTGCTTGGGTTCTTCCACTACATTCGCGTCGGACGCAACCGCGTGGAGGAAGACGAGCCCGTCACCGGCGACTCTGCCGTGCATCAGGTCGACCCGGCCGTGCACACCTATGATCCGAACCAGCGGCCGTAGGAGACCAGCATGAAACACGATATCCAACGCTACACGGCCGGCGAACGCAGCAACCACTGGGTGGTGGCGATCCTCTTCGTCCTCGCCGGCCTGTCCGGCCTGGCGCTGTTCCACCCGGCGCTGTTCTGGCTCAGCAACCTGTTCGGCGGCGGCGTGTGGACGCGCATCCTGCATCCCTTCCTCGGCGTCGCCATGTTCCTGTTCTTTCTCTGGCTGGTGATGCGCTTCGCCGGGCACAACCGCATGGAGGCACGTGATCGTCAATGGCTGGCGCAGTGGCGCGATGTGGTCGCCAACCGTGAGGAAAACCTGCCGCCAGTGGGGCGCTACAACGCCGGGCAGAAGCTGCTGTTCTGGGTGCTGCTGCTGTGCATGCTGGTGCTGCTGGCCACCGGCATCGTCATGTGGCGGCAGTACTTCAGCCACCTGTTCGGCATCGACCTGATTCGCCTCGCCTCGCTGCTGCACGCGGCAGCGGCCTGGGGGCTGATCATCTGCATCATCGTCCACGTCTACGCCGGCATCTGGGTCAAGGGCTCGATTGGTGCGATGGTCAGCGGCTGGGTCAGCAAAGGCTGGGCGCGCAAACACCACGGCGCCTGGTACGAGGAAGTCAGCAAAGACCACCACAA
Organism: Pseudomonas pichavaramensis; assembly: GCF_050473265.1. Lineage (NCBI taxonomy): Bacteria > Pseudomonadati > Pseudomonadota > Gammaproteobacteria > Pseudomonadales > Pseudomonadaceae > Pseudomonas > Pseudomonas pichavaramensis. Next base: position 486,836 of record NZ_JBJKFJ010000001.1, read on the forward strand.
GCGCCACTGAATATTTTTCGATAGAGGCTGTATCGCGGCTAAAGCCGCTCCTACGGGATGCGCTGAACCTGTAGGAGCGGCTTTAGCCGCGATAAAAGCACGCCGCTAAAGCGCCTCCCACATCACCACAATCACGTCCGTAGCCCGGACGAAATCCGGGGGCACGCCCGGTCAAACACCACCCTCCAACCAGCAAACCCCACCAGCCTGGTCTAGGCTGATCACAGCCAATTCCACGGGAGCAGTCCCCAAGGAGTCCTGCGTGACAGGCCAGATTCTCGAGCCGGGGCAGATCGAAGCCGCGGCCAATATCCCGCCCTTTCTCCACCTGCCCGAGCCCGATCTGTTCCGCCGTCGCGCCGAGCGCTTGCGCCATCTCGCCATGGGCCATCCGCTGGCCGCCTACCTGCTGCTGATGGCCGAATTGTGCGACGCCCAGCAGCGCGTGCTGGATGCGCCGCCCGCATTGCCCGGCCCCTCGGTGGACGCAGTGAACCACTGTCTGCAACACCAGATGCCGCCGCTGGGCTTCGATACCCTGGTGCGTGGCGATGCCTGGCAGGCGGCACTCGATGCGCTGCTGAGCACCTTGCACATTCCCGGTAACCCCTCCGTCAGTGCGGCTCTGGCCGCCCTGCGTGAGGCCGACAGCGGCCAGCGCAAGGCCTGGGCTATCGCCTTGCTCGGTGGCCAGTTCGATTTGCTGCCCGCCGCGCTGGCGCCCTTTCTCGGCGCCGCGCTGCAGGTCGCCTTCAGTCACTGGCTGCTGGCGCTACCCAGCGAGCGCCTGCATGAGGCCAGCAGTCAGACGCTGTGCCCGGCGTGCGGCTCGCCGCCGGTGGCCGGCATGCTGCGCCATCGTGGCAAGTACGGCGGGCTGCGCTACCTGAGCTGTTCGCTGTGCGCCTGCGAGTGGCACTTCGTGCGGGTCAAATGCAGCCACTGCGAGTCGTCCAAACACCTCGGCTATCTGTCCTTGCAACGCGAGGGCGTGGCCGCCGAACGGGCGGCGATTCGCGCCGAGGTCTGCCCGAGTTGCCAGGGCTATCTCAAGCAGTACTACCTGGAATTCGACGACCAGGCCGACGCCGTCGCCGATGATCTGGCCAGCCTCGACCTGGACATGCGCCTGAGTGAGGACGGCCATCTGCGCCGCGCTCCGAACCTGCTGCTGGCCCCCGGCAATGCCGACTGACGAGGCCTGCGCATGAACGCCGCTCGCCTGCCGTCCATCGACCGCCTGCTGCGCTGCGACAGCGTCGCCCCGCTGCAGCGCCGCTATGGTCGCGATGCCCTGCTAGCCACCCTGCGTGACCTGCTCGACGAACTGCGCGAGCCGGCACGCGCCGGCCAGCTCACCGCCGTTGAACTGAGCGAGGCCGTGCTCGCCGGCCGCGCCGGTGAGCGCCTGGCCGCGCGGCATGCCAGCCGCGTGCGCCGCGTGTTCAACCTCACCGGCACCGTGCTGCACACCAACCTTGGCCGTGCCCTGTTGCCCGAAGAAGCCATCGACGCCATCACCCTGGCCGCACGCTACCCGCTCAACCTGGAGTTCGACCTGGCCAGCGGCAAGCGTGGCGACCGCGACGACCTGATCATCGGCCTGATCCGCGAGCTGACCGGCGCCGAGGCCGTCACCGTGGTCAACAACAACGCCGCCGCCGTGCTGCTGGCACTCAACAGCCTGGGCGCGCGAAAGGAAGGCATCATCTCCCGTGGCGAGCTGATCGAGATCGGCGGCGCCTTTCGCATCCCCGACATCATGGCGCGCGCCGGGGTGAAGCTGGTGGAAGTCGGCACCACCAACCGCACCCACGCCAAGGACTACGAGGCCGCCATCGGCCCGCGTTCGGGCCTGCTCATGCGCGTGCACACCAGCAACTACAGCGTGCAGGGCTTTACCGCCAGCGTCGCCACCCGTGACCTGGCCGCCATCGCCCACAGCCATGGCCTGCCGCTGCTGGAAGACCTTGGTAGCGGCAGCCTGATCGACCTCACGCGCTGGGGCCTGCCCAAGGAGCCGACCGTGCAGGAAGCGCTGCGCGACGGCGCCGATATCGTCACCTTCAGCGGCGACAAACTGCTCGGCGGCCCGCAGGCCGGGATCATTCTCGGCAGCCAGGCGCTGATCGGGCGAATCAAGAAAAATCCGCTCAAGCGCGCCCTGCGCGTGGACAAACTGACCCTGGCCGCGCTGGAGGCGGTGCTCGGCCTGTATCGCGACCCCGACCGCCTGGGCGAACGCTTGACCAGCCTGCGTCTGCTCAGTCGCCCGCAGATGGACATTCGCGCCCAGGCCGAGCGCGTCGCCCCGGCGCTAGCGAGCAGCCTTGGCGAGGCCTGGCAGGTCGCCGTGGTCGACGCCCTGGGCATGATCGGCAGCGGCGCCCAGCCGGTGGCGCGCCTGCCCAGCGCTGCCCTGTGCATCCGTCCGCAAACCTCCAAGCGCCTGCGCGGACGGGCGCTGCGCGAGCTGGAAGGGCAACTGCGCGAACTGCCGATCCCGGTGATCGGTCGGGTCGATGATGACGCCCTGTGGCTCGACCTGCGCCAGCTCGACGACGAAGCCGTCTTCGTCGCGCAACTCGCCACGCTGCGCGAGGCATTGGTGTGATCGTCGGTACCGCCGGCCACATCGACCATGGCAAGACTGCGCTGCTGCAGTCGCTCACCGGCCAGCAGGGCGACCGCCGCCCGGCCGAGCGTGCGCGCGGCATCACCATCGACCTCGGCTACCTCTATGCCGACCTCGGCGACGGCCAGCTCACCGGCTTTATCGACGTGCCCGGCCACGAACGCTTCGTCCACAACATGCTCGCCGGCGCCAGCGGCATCGACCTGCTGTTGCTGGTGGTCGCCGCCGACGACGGGGTGATGCCGCAGACCCGCGAACACTTGGCCATCGCCGAACTGCTGGGCATTGGCCAGGCGCTGGTGGTGCTGAGCAAGATCGACCGCGTGGCGGCCGCGCGCGTGCAGCAAGTGAGCGAGCAGGTGCGCGCCTTGCTCGCCCCCGGCCCGCTGGCTGGCGCGCCAATACTGGCCGTGGACAGCCTCAGCGGCCAGGGCATCGACACCCTGCGCCAGCGTCTGCAGGGATTGGCGGCTGCGCAGGCGGCGCGTAGCGCGCAGGGTTATTTCCGCCTGCCCATCGACCGTGCCTTCAGTGTCGACGGCGCCGGCGTGGTGGTCACCGGCACCGCCTTCGCCGGGCAAGTGGCGCTGGCCGACGAATTGCTGCTCAGCCCCTCCGGGCGCCGTGTGCGCGTGCGCGGCCTGCATGCGCAGAACCGCCAGGCCGAACGTGCCGTCGCCGGCCAGCGAGTGGCGCTGAACCTGGCCGGCGAGCGTTTGACCGTCGAGCAACTGCATCGCGGCGACTGGCTGCTGGCCCCGGAGTTGCTGGCGCCGAGTACCCGTGTGGATATCGAACTGCACCTGCTGACCACGGAAACGCGCGCGCTGGCGCACTGGACGCCCGTGCACGTGCACCTGGCCGCGCAGGATGTCAGCGGCCGCGTTGCCCTGCTCGATACGTTCAGCCTGGCGCCCGGGCAAAGCTGCCTGGCGCAACTCGTGCTCAACGCCCCGGCGCATGCCGTGCATGGCGACCGCCTGGTGCTGCGCGATCAATCGGCGCAGCGCACCCTGGGCGGCGGCAGCGTGCTCGATCCCTTTGCCCCGGCCCGTGGCCGCCGCGCCGAACAGCGTCTGGCGCAACTGCAGGCGCTGCGTAATGCCAGCCTGGAACAGGCGCTGCCGGCACTACTGCAAAGCGCCGGCAACGGCCTCGATCCCGGCCTGCTGGCGCGCCAGTTCAACCGTCAGCCTGGCAGCTGGCAGTTACCCACAGGCCTTTGCAAACTGAGCACGCGTCAGGGCACGCGGTTGTTCGACGCGGCGCAACTGCAGGCGCTGCGTGAGGCGTTGGTCGAAGGACTGCGACGCTTTCATGCTGAGTCGCCAGACGAACTCGGCCCCGACCGCGACCGTCTGCGCCGCTATGCCTTGAGCGAGCTGGAGCGCCCGGTATTCATCGCCCTGCTGGACGAAGCGCTGGGCGATGGCCGCATCGCCAGCAGCGGGCCCTGGCTGCACTTGCCGGATCACCGCGTGCAACTGGGCGCGGAGGACGAAGCGCTACGTGAACGGCTCTGGCCGTTGCTGCTCGCTGGCGGCTTCGACCCACCCTGGGTGCGCGACTTGGCCGGTGCGGTGCAGCAGGACGAAGCCAGCGTGCGCCTGCTGCTGCGCAAACTGGCGCGCCTGGGCCTGCTGCATCAAGTCGTGAAAGACCTGTTCTACCCCGAACCGACCCTGCACAGCCTGGCGCGGCATGCCCTGGCACTGGTGCAGCAACAGGGCTGCCTGCGCGTGACCGACTGGCGCGACTGCATCGCCATCGGCCGCAAACGCAGCATCCAGTTGCTGGAATACTTCGACCGCATCGGCTTCACCCGCCGCCTGGCCAGCGAGCGGCGCATCCGCAGCGACTCGGCACTGGCCATTCAACTGGCGAGCCATCCAGCAGAGGAGGGCCGCACAACCGCCCGCATCGATTGACGCGCCATGGCAGCCATGGGCTACCCTGCGCAAGAGCAGCAACGAAAAGGAAGGCAATCACGCCCGGTGGCGTGGCCGGGCTTCAAACCCGGTGGGGGACGGCATCCGTTCCTGGGTGAGTTCGACTCTCACTGCCTTCCGCCAATCACCCCTCTAGAAGCCCCGAATGACGCGGGTTCTAGCGTTCCTCTTTTTCGCTTTCGGCGTCAGTGTCGAATAAGTGTCGAAAACCCCTGATAGGTCCGAGCACCATGGCTTCCTTGAGGTAGTCCGGCGCCAAGTGGGCATAGCGCATAGTCATTACCAGGGAGGCATGGCCGAGCACCTTTTGCAGGGTGAGGATATTCCCGCCGTTCATCATGAAGTGAGAGGCGAAGGTGTGCCGCAGTACATGGGATTTCTGGCCAGCCGGTAACTTGAGGCCGGACATTTTCACAGCGAAGTCAAAGCTATCGCGGCAGTTGCTGAACAGGCCGTGCTGGCGAAAGTGGGCATGGATTCGGTCATGTAACGCCTGATCAATCGGCACCGATCGACGACGCTTGCCCTTGGTGTTCACGAACAACACTTGGCCGTCCCGAACTCGCTCAGGTGTCAGGGCTTGGGCTTCTCCCCAGCGGCAACCAGTGGCAAGGCAGATGGTGGAGACCATGTAGGTGTGCGGCGTCTTGCAGTAGGTGCGGATGGCGTCAAACAGTTGGTCTATTTGCGGGTTGCTCAGGTACGACAGTTCGCGTTCCTGGAGCTTGAGCGGCTTCACCGAGGCCAGCGGATTTTCATAGTCGATTTCCTGCAGGCGGAGCAGGGCGTTGAACACTGAGCAGAGGTGCCCGAACTGGGTGTTAACCGTCTTGCCACTGATGCCAGCAGCGAGCCGAGACGCCCGATAGGCGGTATAGGTGGCCCCGGTCATTTGAGCGGCTATCGGGTTGCCCATCGCTTCGGCCATGCGGCGTAGGACCAGATCGGTCCGTTCTACATCAACCAGGGTGTGGCCGTGCAGTAAACGCCAGCGTTCGATCAGCTCCAGCAGGCGACGTTTGTCCTTGGGCTTGGGAGACCAATGCGGCGTCTGTATCAGCTTGGTGCGGCAGGTTGCTTCGAAGCGTTGAGCTTCGCCCTTGGTCTTGAACGTCTTGCGGAAGCGCTTGCCCTTGATGGGCTCTATATCGACTTTCCAGCGCCCGTCAGGCAGTTGCTCGATAGCCATCAGACAGCCCGACCCCACCTAACGTGGCGTTCCTCTACAAGCGCCTTGATGTGTTTATAGATATCGCGCTCTGACATGTCTTTTGCGGCGTAATGGTCCCGTATAACCGGCCAGCACTCCCACTCTCGCAGCCGGTCGAAAGCCTTTTTTGGAGGGACACGCTCCCTAGCCAGGAGGCTGACGAAGTTTCCCAGGAATAGCTCGACGTTCTTCCCGGAGAAGCCCCGAGACGTCTTGTATTGGCGCTTGTACTCGGTTTCATCGACCAGGGAATCGACCGGCAGATCGACGCGAACGTCTTCGCGGATCAGGGTCCAAATCGGTTCGAAGTAGCCAGGGCGAGCCAGCAACTTGAACTGGCGCAGGCCATAGCGCCACAGGCCGTCCAGGTGTGGGGCAAATGCTGCGTAGCTATTGGTTTCGATGGTTTCGCCGCTGTGCAGGTCGAACGAGCCAGAGGCGAATTGCTGGATGATGGAGTGGTGATAACGCAGCTCGACACGCCACACGTCTTGTTCCGGGTTGTAGTTATCCGGGTCGGCTTCGTCGAAGCTATCGCGACGTTTCCAGACGCCTTCCCAATAGTCGAGCTTGTCGATGGAGCGGGCCTGTTCGGTCTTGTTGTAGATCCCGAGCTGGACGCCACCAGCGGAGCCGAACAGGTAAGACTGCCCCTTGCCGTAGGTGGCTGACTCCAGCGTCCATTGGATTTCCTTGATGCCGGAGATATCACGGGCAGCGCGTGCGCGACAGTGCATACGCGCGACCAGATCAGCAGGCGGTTGCCAGCCCTGCAGGTCTAGCGCGAGGTGGACGGCGCATTGATTGCGCTCGATGTTAGTCAGGACGTGGCTGGCGTAGTAGTCCAGGCGCTCTTGCAGGCGCTCGGGTGAAAAGGTGTCGATGGCATGGGGCGACACTTCGATTTTCAGGTGTGGCCCGATGTTCTCGATTTTGGCGTTGAAGTTCTTCACCAGCAGGATGAACCCGAGGTCGGCATTCTGGAGCTTGTACTGGTAGCCAGAATCCTTGCTGACGCGACCCGAGTGCCAGCGCTGGCCAGCGAAATCGACGATGGTGCCGGGCTTGTCGAACAGGCACATGATTTCCGGGCGGATCAGGCCACGATACAACTGGCGGACAGTATCGACGCTGCAGGCCAGAGTCTTGGCCTTCGACAGATCAACGATTTCAGCGGTACCCGGATCGACGAAGATTCGGCCCAATGGGTTGTGCTCACCGTTCAGGTCGAGCCGGGCAAAGTCTTTAACTTTCATGTTTGGGTTTCCTTACTGGCCATTACTTGCCATTTCGAAATGGTTTTATCTGACGTGCTACAGGGACGTCAGCGCGCCTAGCGGTCGGCTAGGCGCGCGGTCCCACCGGCTGCGCCGAAGTGCCCGCGCGCCTGCTCGACCGCCTGCGGAACCAGCGGACTTACTGCATCGGGTACAGCTATCCCTCTGTCTTCTGTGTGGATGGCAGCAGTGAGCAGAACAACTAGGTTGGTTCCACGGGTACGCACAGAGGTCGAGCGGAAGACGGGACCAATCAGCGGGATATCGGAGAGGAAGGGCACACGAGAGACAGATTCGTCCGTTTGCTCAGATCGAAGGCCACCCAGCAGCACGCCCCCGCCATCGGGTAGCTGAACCTTGGTGGTGATGCGCCGGGTATTGGTGATGATGTCGGCAGCACTTCGGTCATCGGAGACGGTAGAGGCGGATTGGTTGACGCTCAGTTCGATGGCCCCGGATGGCGTAATGAAGGGCGTTACCTCCAGTGAGACGCCGACATCCTGGCGAACGATGGTTTGGAAGGGGTCAGCCGCTGGCGTTGATCCGCTGGTGGTTTGCCCGGTGATGAAGGGGACGTTCTGGCCGACGACGATGGACGCCGATTCTCGGTTGAGGGTGAGCAGCTGGGGCGTTGAGAGAATGCGGTTGTTGCCGGTGACTTTGACCGCCTGAAGGAAGGCCGAGAGGGTTGGCCCGTTGAAGGTGAGGCTGAATCCGAGATCGGATTTGTCGGAGCTGCGAAGGCTGATACCACCCAGGTCGGTTCGCTCGTTGCTGGCTCCAATGTTGAGGCCGAGGGCTTCGAAGTCGTTGTCGGCCAGTTCGGCCACCACGGCGGTGATGACGACTTGGCGGCGTGGTTTGTCGATTTCCCCGAGCAGGCTTTGCACGGTATCGAGCTGCTGCTGTGTGGCGGTGACGATGACGGCGTTTGAAGTGGGCGACGGGGTGGCCATCAGTGACGGCATGCCTTCATCGCTGCGTTCGGTGCGTGCACGGAGTACGTCGAGAATGGATTGATAGGCGAAGTCGGCCTGCAGGTGCTGGAGCTGAAACACGCGGGTTTTGAGGTCGAGCGGTTCAGGGATGGGCTGTGCGCTGATAAGCAGCGTGTTGCCGCGTGCGGTGAGGTGAAAGCCGGAGGATGCAACGGCGTTGCCGATCAGGGTTTCGAGTTCGGCGTTGTCGCTGTAGGTGGCGAAGATGCTGATAGGGGCATTGCGGATATCGGAGCCGACCACCACGGACTTGTTGAGCATCTGCGATGACCATTCAACGAAATCCTGCAGGGTGGCGTCATAGAGCTCGATTCGCTCTGCGCATTTGGCCTCGGTTGAGAAGAACGAGGAAATCAGCAGAAAGCCCGCGAGCAGGGTCATGCAGTAAATCTGAAAGGCGGTTTGTTCACGTGAGCTCATGGGGTCACCTGTAAAGGGAAATGTAGTCATCGCCGCGAACAAGCAAGGCTTCGCGGGGGCCTCGGTCTTTCACCACTACATCGCGGGCCATCAGGTCAGCTGAGCTGATACGGTCGCCGTTGGGGCTGGTGAAGACGTAGAAGGTCTGGCCGGCCAACAGGCCGTAAGTGGCAATGCGGTAGTCGCGGAAGTCGTCGGCCAAGGCGCTTTCGGCTTGCGCCATGGGTTTCGGGGCGACGGTTACCTGAGCGGCAGGCAGACGGCTGTAGGCGATACCGGCAAACACGGGCACGCTGATAACCAGGGCGCAGAGAGCACCCAGGGCAAAGGCGTTGAGCACGCGGGTACGGCGGAAGAAGATCTTGGTGGTACGCATGAAGAACCCCGCGTTGCGCTGGGCTGGTGGAAGCGGACGACGCCAGTAACCGGGCGGCAACATGGAGTACGAGCCTTTGTCGTAGCCCTTGTCGTATTCCTGGGTGGTGTCGTAGTAGTCGTAGAACTCTTCGCCGCGGTAGAACCAGTCATCGACCTTGGGCGAGTTGAATTTGGCCCCGTATTTGACGATGGCCTGATGCATCTTTGGCAGGCGCCCTTTGAAGAGGCCGAGCGAGGCGATACGCAGCAGCGGGCCGACCGGGAAGGGCAGCTTTATGCGGTCCCAGCGGTTGATGTAAACGACATGCTCAGCGATGGATTCGCGGACTTGCTTGTCGATGACGTTGACGTTCTGGACGCACAGCCAGAGGTCCCAACGGCGTTTGCGCAGAAACAGGAAGAACTTGAGCAGGTCGGAGCGGCCACCTTGGTTCCAGTCGCGGGAGTTGAGCCACACCCCAGCTTCATCCAGGAAGATGCCGCCGAACTGTTCTTCATCGTAGGTTTCGCAGCCCATGCCGAGGCCGATCAGGTCATCGGCGCTGGGCAGGTCAGGGAGACGGACAAGGCGCGAGTATTGGTTATCGCGCTTGCACAGCTTGTCCATTTTGACATCGATGTTCACGGCTACCCGGCGCTTCTTCTTTAGGTAGTCGAGAATGCGCATGACCAGCAGTAGGGTTTTGCCGGAACCGAGCTTGCCGGTGACGATATAGACGGCCATGGCTGCGACTCAGGTGTGCAGGAATTTTTCAGAGAGCCGGGTCACCCACATGAACACCAGCGACTTGAGGCGAGCGAAGATCAGCAAGCTCAGGCAGTAGCTGAGGTTGGTTGGCAGGAGCATGCGGCCAATGTCGATCCACTCGGGCGCAGTTGCCCGGACGACTTCGCCCACCAAGGCTTCCATGATGGTGGCGAATACGAAGATGGCCGTAGAGATGGCGGCCAGCACGAGGAAGAACAGTCCAACCTTGCGCAGAAAACTGGTGAAGAACTGGATGAAGGGGCCAATCAGCGGGCCGAGAAAGCCCAGGATGAACTTGGCCAGCCCACTGAACAGGTTAGGGAAGAACTTCTTGAAAAAGCCCAGGAGCCAGCCCATCAGAAGCCTCCCTTAGACGCTTTGGCGTTTTCCATGCGCAGGGTGGAATAGGTGATATTCCACAGGCCGATAGCGGTCACGACATAGATGACCCACTCCAGCAGCGGCTTGAGTGGCGCCAGATCGCAGACAGGCAAAATAAGGCGGGTGCTGTAGTGATCGAGGTTGAAGGTCACCGCCACATCGCTGCAGCTGGTGGCAGCAGGTAGCAGGTCCTTGGCGAAATCCAGCAAGCCGGCAATTTGAGAGTTGTCACCGAACCATTCATCGCCGTCGACTTCATCAACGATCTGATCAAGGCTAAGTTCATCGGCGGCTAGTTGTTCTTCTTGTGCATCGCCGAGCTGTTCACCGAGCATACCGGCCAAGTCTTCGCCGAGACCGGAGCCGATCCCTTCGAGGCTATCGCCGTCACCATCGCCGGAGCCGTCGTATTCGTCGCCTAACAGGCCTTCGGTTAGCTCTTCGATCCCATCGGCAATGCCTTCAAGCACGCCCTTGATAGCGCCAAGCAGGTCGTTGCCTTCTCCAATCTTGTCACCGAGTTCGTCGCCCAGTTTGCCAATGGCTTCATTGGTGGCGCCTTCGTCAGAGCCTTGAGGGCTGTCGCTGGTGTCGCCCGGTGCTTTGGGGTCGTTGTTGGGATTGCCATCGGCATTACCGCCGTTGTTTGGATGATCAGGCGAGTTTTCATCAATGACCTTGGTGGGATCATCCGGGTCCATGCAGGTGAGTTTGCCGTTGAAGTAGCCGCAGTTTTTCTTGGGCTTGTCGGCATCGACGCATTGATAGGTGCCGTTGAAGTAACCGCAGCCCGGTTCCTCCTGAAAACAGCCTTCTTGACCGTTGACGGTGCCGCACCCTTCATCCTGGGGGGCGTGGCAAATGGTCAGATCGCCGTTGGTGATGCATTGCTCTTCGGCAGGCGGCACATTCGGGTCACGAGGCGGGGTGCAGGATTCTTCGGTACAGGATTCAGGGCCTTCGCCTGCAGGTTGGCCGGAACCGTAGAAATCGCCCGTGCAAACACCCTGGCCGGTGGAGAGATTGGCTACACATTTGCGACCACCGCCGCCTGTGTAGAGGCAGCCTTCGAACTCAACTTGGTCTTCACAGATGTAGGTTTTGAGACTGGCGTTGTAAGTGCAGGTTTGCGCTTTGGTGATCTGCTTGCCGGATGTGGAGGCGCAGTCTTTAGGGGTTTCACATGCCCCAGTTACAGGATTGAGAACAGCAGGCAAGGTACAGCCGGAACCAGAGCGAAGGATATGATAGGTTCTTTCAGCGAAACCATACTGGCCCTGATCAGAGGTATAAGACCACTTAACAATGCAGTTGTACTGAGTCGCAGTATGGAAATAACCGCGAGATGACTCAAAGCTATAGTGACTAGCAGGCTTAGATGTTTGTGACGCGTATTGAGAGCAAACAGCAGATGGAGATGACCCGCGCCATCCTGAAACACCGCTAAACGACCAGTAGTAATCCTCAGCAAACGCCAAATGCCCCCACCCCATAAGAGTGAGGGCAACCAATAGGCGACCAAGGCCGCGAATCCTGGCCGCCATCGGTTTAGGCGCCCGCAGCGCTGAACAGACGACCTGCCAGCTTGAACAGGGCAACGCCACCACGGATGACGCCGAACAGCACGGCACCGGCAGCCATCAGGGTGCCAAAGGCGGTGGCCAGGTCGGTGAAGACCTCGAGAATTTCAGGCGGAACGGTGATGGCCGCATTGGCAGCACCGGCAGTCATGCCCGCAGCGGCAACGGTGAACATTGCGCCCAGCTTGGCGCCCCGTGCTTTACCGACACGGGTGTCTTCGCTGGAGTGAGCGTGGCCGATGGCCACAGCGAGTTGGGTTTGTTTCATGGTGAGTTTCCTCAGTTGGTTGATGCGTCAATGATTTCTTTCCAGCCGAGCCGGAAAGCACCCCAGGCGACGCCGATCCCGAGAGAGCCGATAAAGAGCCCAGCGATAACGAGGTATTGCCCCCAGGTGAATGCCATTGCCCGTTACCTCTGGTGCCCGTGAATGAGGCCAAGAGCGGCCAGATAGACCAGCCCTTGAAGGAATTGCAGGGCCCACAGATCACCCAGGGTGACGTTGGCGAGGTAGCTTTCGAGCGATCCCATACCGGCACCTATTGCGTTGTGTCCGTGAGCGCTGCGCCGTCTTCTTCTTGCTCAGCCAGGGCCTTGCAGTCAGGGCAGACGGCGTAGTCGGGAGCCATGCGGAACTCAGCCGCCCAGCCGCTGGAGTCAGCGGGCTGGCCGTAGACGTGGCCCATGTAGGCCAAGCACAGGTCACAGAGGACGCGGCCGTTAATCAGCATGGCGGTGGCCTGGGTTAAGCCTTGGGCTGTTGTTGGGCGGCTTGCGGGGCAGGTTTGCCAGCCTGGGCAGGCTTGGCCGACTCGACGTGCAGGACGATGAACTTGCCTGCGTTCTTGGAGCCGCGTTCGATTTCCACAGTTACGCGGAGGGGTTCAAGGACATCGAAGCCTTTGCAGGCTTCCCACACTTCATCCAGGGCGTCTTCGGACACACCCATCGACATAAGGGAAATGCCGAGGTCCTTTTCGCCGTCGGGTTCGTCACCGACGAACAATTTGACCAGCTTTACGTCATCAAACTGGACGCGCTCAGCGCTGATAAATGCCAGTTCCATAGTGGTGCGTGCCATGTTGTGTTACCTCGCTTAGTTGCGCCTTATTGCGCGGATTTACCTTTCAGCAGGCCGAGCGAGTCCACGCGGGTAAACTTTCGTTTTTGCCCGAGAGTGGGGTTCTCAACTTGCCGGGGTTTCAGTTGTCGCTTGTGCAGCTTGTTAGTTCGTTAACACCAAGGGCCGCGCCCTTGTCATCCCGTTTCGCCACCGTCGCCCGCGACTGGCGGAGATTGCGCAGTTCGATCAGGGAGACCGGGGTGGCCAGTCACGGACGCCGGAGGCGATTGCTCTAAAGGCTTCTGGCCGGCACCGAAGATGCGATAGACATCAAGCAGGAATAGAGAGCAGAGAGTGAACAACCAGCCGAAGAAGAGGAGCGCTTCGAAAGAGGTCATACGCTCACCCCACCAGTTCGAACGGTTCGCGCAGCGGCACGAAGGGCGTGGGTTTGCCGGTGTCGTGCACAACGTGCCAGTACTTGGGCGGTCGGTCGCTGGGGGTGTGTTTCGCGCAGATGAAGGCAGGCGTCAGCCTCCAGCGACCATCGACCTTTTGGACCGACACGGGGCGGCACTCGGTGCAGGGTGTGGACGGGCAGGGTGCGGGTTGAGCCATTGCGCGACGGGACCAGCACACAGAGCAGTCGCAGTTCGCGGGGTGTGGTTGGCGCAGGTACTGGCTCAGGCTTTTCATTGGCCGAGTCCCGCGCACCGAGCTTTACGACAATCGCCCCAGCTTCAGCATTGTGGCGCTTGAACCACACCGAGGTCGGCATATAAGGGCCAGCGTTGCGAACATCAGGAAAGCCCAGGTTCGAAGAGTACCGCGCCGCACTTCCAAGAAGACGATTTAGTCGAAGAAACTCAGGTGCAGAAATGTAGCCTTCGGTCAGCCCGCGATTGATCAGCGAGGAGGCTTCCGTCAGCGAGTCACCGTCTGTGCCACGCGGGTCATTGGAGAGACGAACCGCAGTGAGCGCACCGAGAAGACGCCAGAGGAAGTTTTGGTAGTCCATCATTCAACCCACTCCTCTTCCATAAGCTTCTTGGTCAGCAGGGCGACATTGACCATGACGTGGCGGCCTACCTTGAGGTGCGGCAGGTAGCCGTTGCGCATCCAGCCGCGAACGGTGTCGTGGTCTTCACTCATGCGAATCCAGTTTGCGAACTCGCGCCACGGCATCAGCGGGGGCGGGCTCACAAGGTCTTTCAGCGTCAGGGGGATTCCTTCCATCGGAGTGGCCTTTGTTGCACTATGTTGGTCTTTGTTGGCAAAGCGCTGCTTTGCGTAAAATTTACTCTCGCGTAAAAGTTACACGGCAACTCATGCTGCGTAAAGGTTACGCATAATGATTTGTGTCTATATGGACTCCGTTCGAGATAGAGCGCTTCAATTGATTAAGGCCGTAGGGCCAAAACGCCTAAGCGAGAAGGGCGGGAAGAATTACGACCGCTGGCGGAACATCAGCAGCGAGAAGATTCGTATCGGTACAGAGGAAATAGGCATCCTGGCGGAAGCCTTTCCGGAGTACGCGCTTTGGCTTGTCAGCGGCAGAGTTGAGCCAGAGGGTGGCCACAGAAGCCCCGATTACGACGAGGCCAACCGAAACTTGATCGATCAAGACGCGGGATAGCGATCACCCAGGAAGTAGCCAAGCGCTGGTATGCCCGCAAGGAAGGGAGATTCAAGGATGAAGGCTGACAGAGACGACGCACCGGAATGGCTGACCAGCAAACCGCGTAAAAGCGGCAACATGGGCGCAGTAATAGCAGGGGTGATAGGCATGGTCGTCACCCTTGGGGCGCTCACACTGGGCGGCCAGGCGTTCATGAAGAACACCGTAAAGAACCTGGCTGCGAACAGTCAGCAGACGAAGCCTAAACCGGTTGCAGAAATCACCCGATCAGAGCCAACGCCCAGGAACGACTGGGACAAGATCGTGGAAGAGCAGGCAAGGCGAGACGCAATGTCTCGGCAGCAACAACCAGAACCAGAGACTGGCCTAACGACTCCAGTGCCCAAGCAAACCGTATTCAATGATCTGAACTACACCCCGAAGGGCGCGATAAACCTTGTCGACGCGAGAGAATGGGGCGAGTACGTGCCAGCGAAAGAAACAAGAAAGCAGCCACAAGAAATCGTGGTAGTAGGCGAGCAAAAACGCCTAAAAGACTATTGCCCCTGGCCTAAAGGAAGCATAGAACGCCGAAACTGCAGAATGAGGGCAGACCTAAATACACGCAACATAAAATAGCGAAGATGCACCGAATTAATGTCGAAAACAACGGGCGACAGAGTGCCGCAATGGGCACAATGCATAAGCCCCGGTTTAGCTAGAAAAAAGGGGGGCAGATTTATTTTTAGACCAGCGGTCTCTGCACCATAAATAAATCTGCCACCTTTTCCCGCCCCCTTTTCCCAATCATCGGGATTTTTTCATGGGCACAAGGTTTGGTTAAGGGGCCAGCTTTAGCCGGTCCCGAGTGAGCGAAGCGAACGACTTGAACCGGTTGTTAGAAATTTACCACGGGCGAGTTCCTGTTTGAGTCTCGATATGATCAGCAACGACTAGATCAAGCTTGTCGGATAAACGCTCTATAAAATTTCGCCAAGATACAAGTTGGATTTTTGTTACAGTGTGGCTGCCGCCGTGTGCAATTCTGTTGCGAGCGTTAGACAATGCGCCAAGAGTTTTTCTTACTTGTGCATTTGAAAATTTTTGCCAGCGAATTTTGTTTGAGTGCATTACCCATGGTATGCCGGCATAAAAGAATAGGTTGTTAACTTGGTGGTTGTTGGCATTGTGGTTTTTCTCGCTTGTATGCTTTTTTAGCTCCTTTACTTGCACTGTTAACGTTGGGTGCAAAAGATCTAGTGTTTTCTCGTACAATTCCTCAACAAAGCCCTCAAATACAGCAGCGAGGAGTGTTGTTCCGGCTTTGATAACTGCTGCGCCTTTCCTCTGGGCGGGCTTTCCCGCGCCAGCTGGACATATGGCGTTGCGGGCAGAGATCACTTCATCAATCTCTTGGAGTCGTTTTTTTAGTTTTGTGTTTGCGTTGGATGGCATGATTTCTAACGTTTTGTTAAGGGGCGGGTTTTAGCTCGTCCCAGTGAGCGAAGCGAACGGTTTGAACCAGTTGTTATGCATCTTTACCAAGTTTCATGGATTTTAGTTTTTCTCTGAATCTTTTGGGGGAGTCTGCGCAGAACTCAGAGATCTCTTTAAAGTCGTCATCAAATGCAGGCAGGTCTTTAGCAAGGCTTACTTTTTCAGGAAGAATTTCGAGAGGGTCTGCTACTCTTTGTAGGCTGATAGTTCCTTTTCTATCATCTAGAGATGTTATCTCCATGATGGCTACAGTTTCCATAAGGTCGTTTCTAAGCTGTTTTATATAAAGTTTTCTATTTGAGAATAAGCTGAAAATTCCGGGCTCTGGGCTTTCAATTGAAACCACCCATGTTATTGGAAGCGCTTCGCACAGATCTGCACTAAGTATTTCTCCGCTTATTTCATCGTGCTCATTCGCGACTACTTGCATTATTATTTTTGGTTGGTCATGTGCGAGCCCAAGCTCCCCAGCACCTAAAAGGTACTCGGTATTATTTGACCATTTTCCCGATATTGAATTTCCGTTGTAAAAATAAACCCTTTTCAGTTCTTTGTAAGAGCTTGGGATGCTCGCTATGTTGTTTAGTGCTCCGCTGAAGTTTGTGATAAATCCAAGAGCAAATACTGCTGCGTATTTTGAGAATGCTATGATTTTTTTCATTTTAAGTATGCATAACTATAAATTAGGCGACATTGCTGTCGCATAACATCCCCAGTAATGTCTGATAATCAACCATAACTCGGCGCAAGCCTTTGATTTATCACGTATCAAAGGTGAGAAACGCGACACTCTTAGGTTGGAAAAGCGACACAGAAGACCTTCAGAATATGGGCGTGATGGCCAGAAGCTAGCCATAGCCGCCGGACCTGTCTAGCTGGCGTGTCGAAAAAGTGTCGAAATCAACGGGAGACAGAGTGCCGCAGTGGGCAGGAGGGGAGGGACGAAAGCCCCGACTTTGCTAGCGTTGGGCAGGGAAGGGCAGTAACGGGCAGCGGTTCAAACGGGTTCGACTCTCACTGCCTTCCGCCATTTCAACCACCGCCCCTAATCCCCAAGCACCTGTACGCCATCAGCCTGCGGATCAAACCCTTCCCGCTGCATGCGTGCGGTAAATGCCGTCAGCGCTGCGGCCCCTGTCAGCAGTTGGCGTTTCGCCTGCTCCAGATCATCCGGCAGCAGCCGCACCAGCCAGCCTATGCCGTAGCAGTCCTGGTTGATCAAGGCCGGGCGGCGGACCACGTCGCCGTTGCTGCTGTGCAGCACGCCGCTCAGTGGGCTGCGCGCTGAGGCGGCGGCCTTGGCGAATTCGACCACGCCGAAGCTACGCTCCTGTTCGATGCGCTGGCCGTCGCGTTTGGGGGTGAAGGCAAATATCTGCCCGTACAGCGCGCAGCCGTACGCGGTAAGGCCGAGGGTGAGGCTGCCGTCCGCTTCTTCGCGTAGCCACAGGTTGTGCTCGGGGGCGTAGAGCAGCTCATCGGGGAAGGGCAAGCCGTAGAGGTTCATGGCGCCTCTCAGAGGGTCAGCACGCGGTCGAATTCGAGGATCATCTGCGCCAGTTCACCGCCGCTGGCGATTTCGTCCAGTTCCGGGATCAGCGCGCTTTCATCGATGACGATGCCCGGCGCGCGACACATCAACAGGCGCGCGCCGGCCAGTTTGGCCTGTTGGATGAAGTGGCGAATCGGCTCACCCTGAGCCGTGGCGCGCAGGCTGTCGGCGACCGACTGCTGCGCGAGTTGCGCCGCCTCGCCGCTGAGAAACAGGGTGACTTCGGCGTCCATGCAGGCCAGCAGGGTGGCGGTGTGAAAGGGCGCGGCGCAGCGCGCCGGGGTGCTCGGCCCGCTGCTGACGATGATCAGCACGCGCCGTACGCCGCTCACAAGGTTTTCTCCAGTTGCACCAGGGCGACGCGGCTGCCGTCCGGTGCACAGCGCTCGACGATACCGACGGTGCGGTAGCCCAGGCGGCTGTAGAGCAGCAGGCCACCGGCGTTGGCGTTGAAGCAGGAGACTTTCATCAGCGGCACTTTGTAGCGCTCGCGGGCGAGCGTCTCCATTACCTGTACCAGGTACTGCGCTACGCCGCGGCTGCGCGCCCAGGGCGCCACCATGAGGTTGCCCAGGGCGCAGAATTCGCCGTGCTGCCACTGGTAGAAGTTGGCGAAGCCGGCGACCTTGTCATCGAGTTCCACCACGGTGCTGTCGCGGCGTTCGGCGATGGCGGCGGCGAGTTGGCCGACGTCCAGTGGCCAAATGGCTTTGGGGTAGCAGAAGAACAGTTCATCGACGTTCTGCGGGAAGCCGACCACGCTGCTCAGGTCGGCAGCCGTGGCGGCGCGGTGCTGCAGGGGCGCGTTCAAACGATGCGGGCCTCGTTCAGCGTGGCGGATATTGCGAGAGCACCTGCGTCACGGTTTCGCGGATCGCCCGTTCGCGTTCAGCCGGGCTTGGCGGCTGGCTGCGCATGATCTGTTCGCCGCTGCCACGCCAGACCAGCTTGCCGTCTTTGGCGTCGTACAGGTCGATCTGCAGCGTAGCGACCTTGTAGTCGACACGACGGGTTTCAGTGAAGGCCGGGCCGCCCCAGTAGCCTCCCCAATAACCGCCCCAGCCGCCACCGTACTGGGTGGTGATCTGGTCCTGGCGATCGTCGACGATCAGCACGCTCTGTACCTTGAGGTCGCCCTGGCCATCGCTGGCCTGGCGCAGACCGCGTTGTTCGAGTTGTTCATTCACTGCCTGGCTGATGCGCTGTTCGGTGAGGTCGCTTTTGAGGCGGGCGTCGTCTGGCTGGTAGAGCAGTTTGGCGTCCATCCAGCTCCAACTGCGGTAGGCCGCGAAGTCGCGGCTGGGGTCGAAGTCACGCTCGAGGCTGACGCTGGCGCAACCGCTCAGCAGCAGGGCGAGAAACAAGCAGGGCAGGGTCCGCATGGTGGGCTCCAGGGCAGTTGATCAATAGGGAGGATAGCCGTCCAACGCCGCGCGGATGGCCACGCGCACGGCTTCGGCCTGGGCGCTCTGATCCTTGCCGGCGACGGCTTCACCGCTGCCGGACCAGACCACCTGGCGGTCGCGCGGGTCGATCAGTTCGATACGCACTACGGCGACCTTCTGTTCATAGGTGCGGACGATGGGCACGCTGCCCCAGGCGCCGTAGCGGCGGTCCCAGTGACTGCCGGCGCCGTAATAGCCGCCGACATCGTCGTAGTACTGGCGTTGCCGGGTTTCCTGGCTGATACGGGCGCTGACCAGCAGGTCGCCGGGGCCGTTCAAGGACGGGCGCAGGCCGTACTGGTCGAGGCCGGCGCTGACGCTCTCGGCCAGTTGCTCGCCGCCCGGAGCGCGGCCGTCCAGCCAGCTCCAGCTGCGGTAGCGGCCGTAGTCGCGCTGGGCCGCCGGATACGCACTGTGGTCGAACGTATTGGCGGCTGCGGGTGGCGCTGGTGGCATCGACCGGGACTCGGCCTGGTAGGGGTTCTGGCTCTGGCAGGCCACCAGTATCGGCAGGATGAGTAAGGCTGTGACGGTGCGCATAGTCGTCTCCGTGGTCGCGCGCGACATCCCGATGGGCTCAGGCTACGCCGGACTGCAGGCTTCGTCCAACCTCTCAGCGGCGTGCTCAGCGTGGTCGGCAGATCCAGTGCAGGTAGCGGCCCAGGCCGGCAAAACTGGGATGGCGACGATGCGCCAGCTCCATTTCCAGCAGGTCGACCAGCTCGGCCTTGGCCTGGAATTCCTGTGGCATGTAATCGTGGAACACGCGCACGCCACTACGGCTTTCGACCTGCCAGTCTCCTTCGAGTTGCGTCGCCAGTTCACGTGGGTCGAGCGGGCGCTGTGGGGTCAGGCTCTGACCTTCACCGGCGAAACGCTCCTTGCGCAGTTTGCGGAAATGGCCCTTGAGCAGGTTGCGATAGATCAACGCATCCTTGTTGTAGAAGGCCAGCGACAGCCAGCCGTCGCGGGCGGTCAACTGGTGCAATACAGGAAGGATGGCGGCTGGCTCTGCAAGCCATTCCAGCACGGCGTGGCACAGCACCAGGTCATAGGGTTCTTGCAGTTGGCCGAGCAAGTCCTGCCAGGGCGCCTGGATGAAGGTGGCGCTTTGCCCGGCGTCGCTGAAGCGCTGGCGGGCCCCGATGAGCATTGGTTCGGCGGGTTCGGCCAGGGTGACCTGATGGCCGCGCTGGGCCAGCCACAGGCTCATATGGCCGAGGCCGGCGCCGACGTCGAGCACACGCAGCGGGCGTTCCGGCAGTGCTTCGCTGAGGTCGGCCTGGAGCACGGCGAGGCGGATGGCACCCTTGGCGCCGCCGTAGATCTTTTCGGCGAAGCGGGTGGCGAGTTCGTCGAAGTGGCGGTCGCTCATTTGAGGAAACGCCGTTCGTTGTCGGCCAGTTTGTCGAGCACCGCCTGGTTCATGTCGAGGCCTAGTTCGCTGCACAGTTGCAGGAGATAGAGCACCACGTCGGCCACTTCCTGGCCGGCATGGGCCAGTTGTTCGGCGGGCAACTGGCGCGATTGCTCTTCGCTCAGCCACTGGAAGATTTCCACCAGCTCGGCCATTTCCACGCTGGCGGCCATGACCAGATTCTTCGGGCTCTGGTAGCGACGCCAGTCGTTGTGATCGCGAATGGCGTGCATGCGCGCGGTGAGTTCGGACAGATTCATGTAGCGGCTCCTTTCGAGCCGCATAGCTTCGGCTCGAACGCTACGCGCTGCAAGGTGTGGTGCGCGAAAGGCAGGGCTTGCACTTCGAAAGCCCCGGATTGCATCCGGGCTACGCATTGAGTTGCCCTCTCCCCAGCCCTCTCCCATAAATGGGAGAGGGAGCAGATCGTGCGGGTCTCAGGGCCTATGTGTCATTCCGCTGCGGTCCATCCAGCAGGCGACGGGCGCCCCGGATTTCATCCGGGCTACAGGAGCGCGGGTTGTTTCTCCTCTCCCGCTTGCGGGGGAGAGGGTTCGGTCGTGCAAGCCTCACGGTTCCACTTCAGCTCCTAACACCTGCCAGCTACCGGCCATATGCGGCGTATCGTTCTCGCCGATCAGGCGGAACTGACCGCTGGTGGCCGGTTCGCTGGCTTGCAGGGCGACGTGGGTAGGCAGCAATACCGGTTTCTGGAAGCGCACCTGCACCTCATAGCCGGCCAGCGGCAGGTGCGCCTGCAGCGCGCCCAGGCTGCGTGCCTTGTTCCACAGGCCATGGGCGATGGCGCGGGGGAAGCCGAACAGCTTCGCCGTCACGGCGAACAGGTGAATCGGGTTGTAGTCGCCGGCCACGCGAGCGTAGCGGCGCCCGGTATCGGCAGGTGCGGCCCAGTCGGCCAGAGGCTGCAGTGGCAAGGGTTCGTGCTCGGGGTGTGGCGGTGACTGGCCATCGAGGCGCAGGGCGCGACAGAGAATACGACTATCGCCTTCCCAAAGCAGGCCGAGCTGGTCCTCCAAGCGGGTGATCAGGCTGAAGGTGGCGCCTTTGTCATGTGGCTGCAGATCGACCACCTGTACGCTGACCTGGAACGGCCCGAGCCCGCCCAATGGTCGCAACACACGGATGCGATTTTCCAGATGCACCAGGCCCAGCAGCGGGAAAGGAAAACGGCGGTCGGTGAGCAGTTGCATTTGCAGCGCGAAGGCAAGGATGTGCGGATAAACCGGCGGCAGGTAGGCGCTGTCGGCAAGTCCACAGATCCGGCGGTAGCGCGTCAGGTGCTGCGGGTCCACTGTTACGCTGCAGCGCAGGCCGAGAGCGGGCAACTGGCGGCCGGTCACCTTGCGCCTCAGGGCTGCACGCAGGAACAGACCGGGCAGGGCCGGCGGGTTATCGAGATCGAGCCAGTCTATGGCCATTGGCGAACTCCTTGGACAATGGATGGCAGCAGCTTAACCCTCAGACCCCCGCTGGCATTGGCTGTTCTGCCTGAGGTGCAGGCAGGGCAGTCAATTCGTCGCTTGTGCGCTTTGCGCGCGGTAGCTCGTGACCTTTGGCAGGCCTTTTCGAGCAACGCCGCTGGCCGCATGGATGCTGGCGATAAAGCGGTCAGGGGGTGGCGAGAAAAAGGCCAGGTTGGCCTCGAAAGCCGTCGTAACGCCCGGAAGAGCGGCGATCTGAAGTCGTTCCTGACGAGGACTGGTCAGCATAGGTAGTTCTGCAACTGCCTGCTAAGATGGCGCCGCTCATGAATAAAAAGAACAGCAGAAATCATGCGTGATCTGACCGACGATGTGGCGCTGATGCGCCCGGTAATCGATGCCCTGCGGGCCAGTGGAACTGATCCCGACCGCGTGCTGGTGCGCGTCGGCCTGCCTCCCGGCGGGCTACCGGCTGACCGTTTCCCTCATGCCGCGCAGGCCGCGTTCTGGAAAGCGGCCAGTGAAGAATGCGGTGAGGAGCACGTCGGGTTGTTCCTGGCCGAGCACCTGCCGGCTTTCCACGGCTTGCTGCTGGAATACCTGTTTCTCTCCAGTGAAACCTTCGGCGCAGGTCTGCGCCATGCACTGCGCTATGTGCGTCTGCTCTCCGATACCCTCAATGCCCGCCTTGAAGTCGAGGGCGATACGGCCGTGCTGATGCTCGGGGTAGAGGCCGATACGCCGCGACATTTTCCGGAAATGCTCGCGGGGGCGGTGATTCGTCTGTTCGCGGCATTGACCGAGAACGACTTTCGCCCACGTGAAGTGCGTTTTATGCACGTCGACGGCGCACCGGCCGATCGCTACCACGCCGTCTACGGTTGCCCGGTGCAGCTGGGTGCCGAGGATTGTGCGTTGGTGTTCGATGCAGCGGTGCTGGACAAGGTATCGCGTCACGCCGCTCCCGAGCTGCTGCGCATGCATGAGTCGCTGGCGCGGCGGCAATTGGCCGAGGTGGAGCGTCTGGATCTGGTGCGTCAGGTACGTGAGCTGATCGCCGAGTTGCTGGTCGACGGTGGCGCCACGCTGGAGCAGGTGGCCGGCCGCCTCGACATGCCGGCGCGGCGCTTGCGTGAACGCCTGGCGGTGGCCGGGGTGCGCTTCAACGACCTGATCACGGACTACCGCTGCCGTCTGGCCAAGGACCTGTTGCTCAAGACCGACGAACGTATCGAGGTGATCGTCGAGCGCACCGGGTTCTCCGAACCGAGCACCTTCTACCGCGCATTCAAGCGCTGGGTCGGGGAGACACCGGTGGAGTTCCGTAAGCGCGGCAAGGCTTGATGCCACCTTGTGGGAGGGGCTTTAGCCGCGACCGTCGCCGCTCAAGCACCTTGCACAGATCGCGAGATGCCAGCACAGCGGATAAAGGTGATGAGCCCGGTGCGCACAGCGCACCCTACGGTCTTAAGCCCCCAACAGGCTTTGTCCGCACACGCGCAGCACCTGCGCGGTGACCGCGCCTGAACCGGGCTGGGCGAACCAGGCCACGGCTTCGGCGACATCCTGCGGCAGGCCGCCCTGGCTCATGGAATTCATGCGTCGCCCGGCTTCGCGGATGCCCAGCGGAATGGCGGCGGTCATCTGGGTTTCGATGAAACCGGGGGCTACGGCATTGATGCTGATGCCTTTCTTGGCCAGTGCTGGCGCCCAGGCCTGAGCGAGGCCAATTACGCCGGCCTTGCTCACTGCGTAGTTGGTCTGGCCCATGTTGCCGGCGATGCCGCTGATCGAGGCGATCAGTACCACGCGGCCGTTGTCGTGCAGTTTGTCGGCGTCCAGCAGCGCCTGGGTCAGCACCTGCGGGGCCTTGAGGTTGACGTCGATGACCGAGTTCCAGAACGCATCGCTCATCTTCGCCAGGGTCTTGTCGCGGGTGATGCCGGCGTTGTGCACGACGATATCCAGGCCATCAGGCAGTGCCTCGACCAGGCGCTGTGGCGCGTCCTCGGCGCAGATGTCCAGGGTCACGGCCTGGCCACCCAGGCGTGCGGCCAGCGCCTGCAGGGCATCGGCCGCCTGCGGGACGTCGAGCAGCACGACCTCGGCACCGTCGCGGGCAAGCACTTCGGCGATGGCGGCGCCGATACCACGTGAGGCGCCGGTGACCAGTGCCTTCTTGCCGGCCAGTGGGCGCGTCCAGTCCTTGACCTGTTCACCGCAGGCGCCAAGGCGCAGCACCTGGCCGGATACATAGGCGCTTTTCGGCGACAGGAAAAAGCGCAGCGCGCCTTCCAGTTGCGCCTCGCCACCCTTACCGACATACAGCAGCTGCACGCTGCCTCCGCGGCGGATTTCCTTGCCCAGGGAACGGGTAAAGCCTTCCAGCGAGCGCTGCACGCTGGCGGCGATGGGATCCTTGATCGACTCCGGCGCGCGCCCCAGCACCACCACGCGTGGGCTGTTGGCCAGGCCCTTGAAGGTCGGCTGGAAGAAATCACGCAGCTCGATCAGTTGCTCGAAACGGGTCAGGTGGCTGGCGTCGAACACTAGGGCCTTGAGCCTGGGACCATGCTCGGCGGTCCAGCGCGGCAATTCCAGCTGGCCTTCGCGTGCCGCGAACAGCTGATCGGTGAGTTTGTTGGCGAATGGCGTCACGGCCTTGAGCAGATCGCCTTCGCCTCCGAGCAGCAGGGCACCGTCTACCGGTCTGACCCGGCCGCCCATCCAGCGTTCCAGGCGTACCGGGGCCGGCAGGCCAAGTGCGCCGACCAGACGACGGCCAGTGGAAGAGTTGGCGAAGGCGAGGTAACGGTCGGACATGGAGGGCTCCTGCGGACGAATCGGAAATGCTGTCACTGTACGTGGTGGTCGGCAATGCGCAATTGACTCTGTTGCCTCATATGCCGGCAAGGCGGCCAATGTTCGCGTCGGCGCGAGGTTTAGCCTGTGCAGCCAGAAGGCTACAGTGTAAACCTGACATTCTTAGAGCCTGTTCACGATCTTGCGAGCTAGAGATAAACGGTGGCGAAAACGACCGAAGAAGCGGAGTTTACGCGCTGTAAATGAGCATTCTGAGGCCGCTTTCAACGCCGTTTAGCCGACGCGCAGCAGATCGTGAACAGGCTCTTATGAGTCGGATGACGCACAGTAGTTCGTCATCGTTTCTTCGCTCTCTCGACCAGCAAGGAGTCCTCATGGTCCAGTTGCGCCGGGTCGCCATCGTAGGCGGCAACCGTATTCCGTTCGCCCGTTCCAACACCGTCTACGCCCGGGCGAGTAACCAGGAGATGCTGACCAGTGCCCTCGAGGGACTGGTGGAGCGTTTCAATCTGCACGGTGAGCGTCTCGGCGAGGTGGTCGCCGGTGCGGTGCTCAAGCATTCGCGTGATTTCAACCTGACCCGCGAGTGCGTGCTGGGCTCGCGTCTAGCGCCGGAAACCCCAGCCTATGACTTGCAGCAGGCCTGCGGCACTGGTCTGGAAGCAGCGATCCTGGTGGCCAACAAGATCGCCCTCGGGCAGATTGACTGCGGCATCGCCGGTGGTGTCGACACCACCTCGGACGCACCGATTGGCGTCAACGAGGGGCTGCGCCAGATCCTGCTGGAAGCCAATCGTGGCAAGAGCACCGGCGACAAGGTCAAGAGCTTGCTGAAGATTCGCCCGCGCCATCTGGCGCCGCACATCCCGCGCAATGGCGAGCCGCGTACCGGCTTGTCGATGGGCGAGCACTGCGAGCTGATGGCGCAGCGCTGGGCTATCCCGCGTGACGAACAGGATCAACTGGCCCTGGCCAGCCATCAGAAGCTGGCGGCGGCTTACGCCGAGGGCTGGCAGGATGATTTGATGACACCATTCCTGGGCCTGACCCGTGACCAGAATCTGCGCCCGGACATCAGCGCGGAGAAGCTTGCCACGCTCAAACCCTGCTTCGAACGTGGCCCGCGCGGCACCCTGACACCGGCCAATTCCACGCCGCTGACCGATGGCGCCTCGGTGGTTCTGCTGGCTAGCGAGGAGTGGGCCAAGGCCCGTGGCCTGCCGGTGCTGGCCTACCTGCGCGACGGCGAGGCGGCAGCTGTGGACTTCGTCAAGGGCAAGGAAGGGCTGCTGATGGCGCCGGTCTACGCCGTGCCGCGCCTGCTGGCGCGCAACGGCCTGACGTTGCAGGACTTTGACTACTACGAGATTCACGAGGCGTTCGCCGCTCAGGTGCTGTGTACGCTCAAGGCCTGGGAAGACACCGAGTACTGCAAGGAACGCCTGGGCCTGGACGCGGCGCTGGGTTCCATCGAGCGCAGCAAGATGAACGTCAAGGGCAGTTCGCTCGCCGCCGGCCATCCGTTCGCGGCGACTGGCGGGCGTATCGTCGCCAACCTGGCCAAGTTGCTGGCGGCGGCTGGCGAAGGACGCGGGCTGATCTCCATCTGTGCCGCAGGCGGTCAGGGTGTGACCGCGATCCTCGAACGGTAATCCAATAGGCGTGGCCACTCGTCATCGTGGTCACGCGATGTAAGCAACTCCGTGATTCGGGCGGCCCGCGCAGCGCGTGGCCGCCTTTTTTTCGCTTGCGGGTTCGCGGCGGGGCGCCGCTCCTACGATCAGACACCGCCGCTTTCGTGGGAGCCTCGCCCCGGGGCGAAGCTTTTCTGCTCAGCGCTGTGGTGCTCTGTCGCGCGGCAAACGACCACAGAGCAAGTCGGGCGATTAGCAGCTAGTCTTTCATTGCGCATTGATCCAGATCAATGCAGCGTTTTCGCGCGCTACCTTCGGCGGCTTTCAAGGCCGTTGCCCACTTCATAAGAACAATTCCAGCTGGTTCGACTCCAAGACCTGGAGTCTATGGCTCGGCTTTGCGTGCCGGGGCCGAGATAACCCTGAATGAGGACGTAACATGTTCGGCCTAGAGGCGCTCGATCTCGCCCGAATCCAGTTTGCCTTCACCATCTCCTTCCACATCATCTTTCCCGCCATCACCATCGGTCTGGCCAGCTACCTGGCCGTGCTCGAAGGCCTGTGGCTGAAAACCGGCAATACGGTTTATCGTGATCTCTACCACTTCTGGTCGAAGATCTTCGCGGTCAACTTCGGTATGGGCGTGGTCTCCGGCCTGGTCATGGCCTATCAGTTCGGCACCAACTGGAGTGCGTTCTCCGACTTTGCCGGCGCGGTCACCGGGCCGCTGCTGACTTACGAAGTGCTCACCGCATTCTTCCTTGAGGCGGGCTTCCTCGGCGTCATGCTGTTTGGCTGGCACCGCGTCGGGCCGGGGTTGCACTTCTTTTCCACGGTGATGGTGGCCATCGGCACGCTGATCTCGACCTTCTGGATTCTCGCCTCCAACAGCTGGATGCACACGCCGCAGGGTTTCGAGATCGTCGACTGGCGGGTGATCCCGGTAGACTGGTTCGCCGTGGTATTCAACCCGTCGTTCCCCTATCGCCTGGCGCACATGGCCACGGCGGCCTTCCTCGCTACTGCCTTCTTCGTCGGTTCCTCGGCGGCCTGGCACTTGCTGCGCGGGCGCGACAATCCGGCGATCCGCAAGATGCTGTCGATGGCGGTGTGGATGGCGCTGCTGGTGGCGCCGGTGCAGGCCTTCATCGGTGATCTCCACGGCCTTAACACGCTGAAGTACCAGCCGGCGAAGATCGCCGCGATCGAAGGGCACTGGGAGAATGTCGGTGACGAACCGACGCCGCTGATTCTCTTCGGCTGGCCCGATATGGAGCGTGAGGAAACCCGCTTCAAAGTGGAAATTCCGGCACTCGGCAGCCTGATCCTGACCCACAGCCTGGACAAGCAGGTGCCGGCCCTGAAGGAGTTTGCGCCGGAAGACAGGGCCAACTCCACCATCGTCTTCTGGACCTTCCGCATCATGGTCTCCATGGGCCTGCTGATGATCCTGGTCGGGCTCTGGGGTACCTGGCTGCGCCGTGGCGGGCGCCTGTTCCAGTCGCGTCCGTTCCTGCACCTGGCGGTATGGATGGGGCCCTCGGGGATCATCGCGATTCTCGCCGGCTGGTACACCACCGAAATCGGCCGCCAGCCGTGGATCATTCATGGCCTGATGCGCACCGCCGATGCCTCGTCCGGGCACAGTGCGACGCAACTTGGCGTGACGCTGGCGTTGTTCGTCATCGTGTATTTCGTCCTGTTCGGCGCCGGCATCGGTTACATGCTGCGCTTGGTGCGCAAAGGGCCGAAGATCGATGAGGGTAACGCACCGTCGGACGGCGGCCCTGGGCAGCCCCGCACCCCGGCGCGTCCGCTTTCGGCTGCCGAAGAAGGGCTGGAAGACGGCGAAACCGACACTTTGCCGGAGAGGATCTGAACATGGGTATCGATCTTTCGCTGATCTGGGCAGTGATCATCGCTTTTGGCGTGATGATGTACGTGGTGATGGATGGTTTCGATCTGGGTATCGGCATCCTCTTTCCTTTCGTGCGGGACGAGGGTGAGCGCGATGTAATGATGAACACCGTCGCGCCGGTGTGGGACGGCAACGAAACCTGGCTGGTGCTCGGTGGTGCCGCGCTGTTCGGCGCTTTCCCGCTGGCTTATGCGGTGGTGCTGGATGCGCTGTACCTGCCGCTGATCCTGATGCTGCTGGGGCTGATCTTCCGTGGTGTAGCCTTCGAGTTTCGCTTCAAGGCCAAGGCTGCCAAGCGTCATCTGTGGGACAAGGCCTTCATCGGCGGCTCGCTGACTGCGACCTTCTGCCAGGGCGTGGCGCTGGGCGCCTACATCGACGGTTTCGAAGTGGTCGACCGAACCTTCGCTGGCGGCGCCTTCGACTGGTTGACGCCGTTCTCGGTGTTCTGCGGACTGGCGTTGATCTGCGCCTATGCACTGCTCGGCTGCACCTGGCTGATCATGAAGACCGATGGCCGCCTGCAGCAGCAGATGCACGATATGGCGCGGCCGTTGGTGCTGGTGCTGCTCGGCGTGACGGCCATCGTCAGCCTGTGGACGCCCTTCGCTCACCCGGCCATCGCCGAGCGCTGGTTCAGCCTGCCCAACCTGTTCTGGTTCATGCCGGTACCGGTGCTGGTTCTGCTGTGCACCTGGGCGCTACTCAAGTCGGTTGCGGAAAATGCCCACTACTCGCCGTTCGTGCTCACCCTGGTGCTGATTTTTCTCGGCTACAGCGGCCTGGGCATCAGCCTGTGGCCGAACGTCATCCCGCCGTCGATCAGCATCTGGCAGGCAGCTGCACCGCCGCAGAGCCAGGGCTTCATGCTGGTGGGCGCGCTGTTCATCATTCCCTTCATCCTCATGTACACCGCCTGGAGCTACTACGTGTTCCGCGGCAAGGTGACGGTGGACGATGGTTATCACTGAGAACCTGGCCAGGGCCTGCTGCGTTGACAGTTGGCTCTGGCGCGAGCCTTCGATTCAGGTTCTGAGGAGACTGGTATGGCTGAAACCGCAGAGAAGAAACCCTTGTGGCAGCGCCTGGGCTGGCTGCTGCTGATCTGGGCCTGCAGCGTCAGCGCGCTGGGTGTGGTGGCCTGGTTGTTGCGCTTGTTCATGAGTGCAGCGGGTTTGGGCACGCCAAGCTGAAGCACTGGGCCTCCGGTCGGATTGCTGGCGATACATTTGAAAATCATTTTCAGGTGTAATATTTTCTCGGCCTTTTCGGTGCCGAGTCTTCTTCGTGTCCCCGCCTCGCGATCCATCACCTTCGGAAGAGTTGTTCCGGCGTCATTCCGGTGAATTGCTGCGCTTCTTCGTCCGCCAGACCCGCTGCAGCGAGCTGGCTGCCGACTTGCGTCAGGAGACCTGGCTGCGCCTGCAGGGACGGCGTGCCGAGGAGATCGGCAACGTGCGCGCCTTCCTCTACCGCATCGCCCGCAATCTGCTGATCGATCACCACCGCCAGCAACAGGTTCGGCCGCAGCTGGCGCCGATCGACGAGACCTTGGAAAGTGACCTGCCCGAACCCGAACAGGCAACCGATGACAGCCGCCGGCTGGCGCGTCTGCAGACGCTGATGCAGGAGCTGCCCGAGCACTTGCGTCAGGCGCTGTTGTGGAATCGTCTGGATGGGCTCACTCAGCGCGAGATCGGCGAACGCCTCGGCGTCTCGGAAAGCATGGCCGGACGCTATATCCTCAAGGCCCTCGAATATTGCCAGGAACGCATGGATGAATCGCCTTGACTGACCAGGATCTTCGCCGCCAGGCCCGAGAGTGGCTGGTGCTGCTCAACTCCGGTAATGCCAGCGAGGCGGAACGGGCTGCCGCCGAGCACTGGCGCCAGGCCAGCGCAAGCAATGCCGCCGCACTGGCGGAGGTGGAGCGCTTGTGGACATTGCTGGGGCAGGTCGAGCGACCCGCCGCGCAGGTCATGAGCATGCCGCGCCGTGTCAAGCGCTGGAGAGTGCCTCTGGCCACGGCCGCCTGCCTGTTGCTGGCGGTGTGGCTGACGCCGCCGGACTGGCACGCGGATGTACACAGCGCAGCGGGAGAGATTCGCAGTGTGCAACTCAGCGATGGTTCCTGGCTGCAGCTCAACGGTGCTACGGCGCTCGACTGGAACGCCGATGCTGGCGGTCTGCGGCGGGTACGGCTGTATCGTGGTCAGGCTGATTTCAAGGTTGCGGCGGACGCCGAGCATCCGTTCGTGATCGACGCCGGCCAGGCGCATATTCAGGTTACCGGCACGCGCTTCGACGTCAACATGCTCGATGACCATGTGCTGCTGGCGGTTACCGAAGGGCAGGTGCGCGTCAGCGACGAGCAGGGCACCGAGCTGGCGGTGCAGGCCGGTGAGCAGATCGCCTGGCAGGCCGGCAAGCTGCAGGCGCTGCAGCCGCTGGATGCGTCGCGCGCGCTGGCCTGGCAGCGTGGGCGTTTGGTATTTCGCGACCGACCCCTGCCCGAGGTGTTTGCGGAGTTGTCGCGGCAGCAGGCGCAGCGTGTGCTGTTTCTCGACGAAAAGGCACGTGAGCTGAAGGTCACCGGAGTGTTCGCCCTGAACGATCCACAGGCGGTGCTGCGCGCCATTGAAACGGCCTTGCCGGTGAAGCTGACCCGTTTGCCGGGTGTGCTGTTGGTGTCGTCGAACAGTTGATCACGTGCTCGCGCTCGCTCCGTCGCGGCTAAAGCCCCTCCCACGGGCCGAGCGTCTCCGACACAAGGGTGGGCAACGCTTTTCTGTCCACCGTGGCGGCAGCGCAGTTTCGATACTGATGCCTTTGCCCTGAATCTTTTGCAAAAAAAATCACGGCATCGGTTCAGGAATGCCTGATGGCTTCGTCTTCTGTTTCTGCAAATGCGACTTCTTCGCATGAATACTCAGCAGAGCACAGGACATCAGCATGCGTTCGATTCCCTTCCTCCCGACGTTGATCGCGCTTTCCCTCGGTTTCTCGGCCATGCAGGCCCAGGCCGTCGAACTGGACATCGCGGCCCAGCCGCTGGACGCGGCCCTGACCGACTTCGCCGAGCAGGCCGGCGTGCGCCTGCTCTACGACGCCAGCCTGACTCGTCAGGCGAGTACGAGTGTGGCGCTCAAGGGCGATTATCCGGTCGACGAGGGGCTGCAGCGCCTACTGCGCGGCAGTGGCCTGACGTTCAAGGTCGGCGCCGATGGCACCGTCACGCTGGTGCCCGTCCCGGAAGGGGAAGATATTCTGCAACTGGACGCCACCACCGTCAGTGGCCAGCTCGACGCCCGCCGTGATCTGCCAGCCGCCTATGCCGGTGGCCAGGTGGCACGTGGTGGTAATATCGGTCTGCTCGGCAACCAGGACATGCAGGACGTGCCCTTCGCCTTTGCCAGCTACACCTCCGAGCTGATCGAGACGCGCCAGGCGCAGACCCTGGCCGATGTACTGGCCAGCGATCCGGG
The DNA here is from genome assembly GCF_050473265.1 of Pseudomonas pichavaramensis. Classification (NCBI taxonomy): domain Bacteria; kingdom Pseudomonadati; phylum Pseudomonadota; class Gammaproteobacteria; order Pseudomonadales; family Pseudomonadaceae; genus Pseudomonas; species Pseudomonas pichavaramensis. The sequence continues at coordinate 518,306 of NZ_JBJKFJ010000001.1, forward strand.
CGTGCGCCAGTCCTACGGCTTCGGCAACTTCTCGCAGGTCTTCGTCGTGCGCGGCTTCCAGCTGTACAGCGACGATATCGCCTTCAACGGCCTGTACGGCATTCTGCCGCGGCAGATCATCTCCACCGAGTCGGTCGAGCGGGTCGAGGTGTTCAAGGGCGCCAATGCCTTCATCAACGGTGTGGCGCCGGGCGGCAGCGGTGTGGGCGGGGCGATCAACGTGGTGTCCAAGCGTGCCGAAGACACCCCGACACGCAGCTTCACCCTGGATTACAGCAACGCCAGCCGGGTGGGCGGGCATCTCGACCTCGGCCGTCGCTTTGGCGATGACAACCGCTTCGGTGTGCGCCTGAACCTGGCTCAGCGCGAGGGCGAGACGGGGATCGACGATGAGCATTCGCGCTTCAGCCTGGCGACCCTGGGTCTGGACTACCGTGGCGAGCGCCTGCGCCTGGCGGCGGATCTTGGCTACCAGAAACAGCGCGTCGACCAGGGACGCTCGGTGGTGTACCTGACCACCAGCGGCGCCACCTCTACCCTCAACGGCAAGGTGCCGTCGGCGCCGGACTCCAAACACAACTATGCCCAGCCCTGGAGCTGGTCGCAGCTCGAAGACAGCTACGCCATGTTCAGTGCCGAGTACGATCTGTCGCCGTCCTGGACGGCTTATCTGATCGGTGGTGGCAAGTACACGCGAGAGAACGGTGTGTACGCCTCCAACTACGTGTACGGCGCTGATGGCGCGGCGCGTATCGGCCGCCTCTATTCTCCGCTGGACCAGGAAACCCTGAGCCTGGCCACGGGCCTGCGCGGCGAGCTGCAGACCGGCCCGGTCAGCCATAAGCTCAACCTGGCAGCCAACGGTATCTGGCAGGAGAAGCGCAACGCCTTCGAGTCCACTGCCGCGGGCAGTCGCGGTTACGGCAACCTCTACACCGGGGCGCCAGTCTCTGAGCCCGTGCCTACGAGCATCTCCGGCGATCTGCACGACCCGGACACCACCGCCAAGGTGCAGAACAAGAGCCTGGCCGTCTCCGATACGCTGGGTTTCTTCGATGAGCGTGTACTGCTGACCCTGGGCTTGCGCCGCCAGAGCATCGGTGCCGATGCCTGGAGTGCGGCCAATGGTGCGCGTACCTCCAATTACCAGGACAGCATCACCACCCCGGCCTATGGCCTGGTGATCAAGCCCACTGACTACCTGTCGCTGTACGCCAACCGCGTGGAGTCACTGCAACAGGGGCCGACCGCACCCAATGCAGCGAACAACCGCGGCACCATGTTCGCGCCCTATCGTTCCAAGCAGACCGAGGTGGGGGCGAAGCTCGATTGGGGCCGCTTCGGCGGCAGTGTGAGCGTCTTTCGCATCGAGCAGCCGCAGGGTGTGATCGACGGTAACGGCAACTATGGCGTGGACGCCGAACAGCGCAACCGTGGTGTCGAACTGAGCCTGTTCGGCGAGCCTGTGCGCGGCCTGCGCCTGCTCGGCGGGGCGACCTGGACCGAGGCCGAGCTGCGCGGCACCGCTGGCGGCACCAATGACGGCAACCAGGCGGTCGGCGTGCCCGAGTTCCAGTTCAACGTCGGCGCCGACTGGGACGTGCCGGGTGTACCGGGGCTGAGCCTCAACGGCCTGCTGCTGCGCACTGGTGGTCAGTACGTCGATGCGGCCAACGACTACAGCATCCCGGCCTGGACCCGCGTTGATCTGGGCGCACGCTACAAGACCCGCGTGGATGAGCACGGTGTGACGCTCAATGCCGTGCTGGAAAACGTCGCCGACGAAAACTACTGGGCCTCGGCCAACGGCGGCTATCTGACCCAGGGCGCGCCGCGTACCTTCAAGGTCTCGGCGACGGTCGATTTCTGAGCCGAAGCGCTCAAGCGCCCCTGCGATGGTTGCCCGAGGCGCAGGCTTATTCCCATACTGCCGGCCTCTAGCGATTTCCTCGGAGGCCCGATGTTCGCCTTAAGCGATACCCTGCAGCGGCGCTTTGCTGCGCTGCAATCCACGGCCGACTTCTGGGCCTTGCGCCATGTGCAGGAGCGCCGCGAGTCTTATTGGCTGCGCCGGCGCGTGGCGCAGGCGCCGGCGTTTGCCAGCGATGGCGGGGCCATGCTCACCGCCCGCGTTGGCGGTGCCGAGGCCTATGCCGCCACCAGTGATCTCAGCCAGGCCGGCCTGCAGGCGGCGCTGAATCGTGCCGAGCAGTTGGCCCGCGCGCTGGCGGCGCAGCAGTTGCTGGATGTGCGCGAGCTGCCGGTGCCGCAGGGCCAGGTCGATGACCTGATGCCGGGTTATGCACAGGCGCAATCGAACCCCGCGCACTGGTACGACTGGCTGCAGGCCGAGTCGGCCGGTATCCCGCAGGACAGCCGGTTGGTGGACAGCCACCACGGCCTGGGCTTCACCGATCACCAGCAGATTTATCTGAACAGCGCCGGCGCCTGTTTGCGCCGCGCGCAGCGCTACGTGTTTCCGCAGTTGGGCGTCACCGCCAGCGACGGCAACGACAGCCAGAGCCGCAGCTTCGGCGGCAGCCACCTGGCCCGTCAGGGCGGCGCCGAGGTGCTGGCTCAACTGGGTGTGCCGGGCAGCGCCGCACGGATTGCCGACGAGGCGCTGCAACTGCTGCTGGCGCCGAATACGCCGAACGAGACCTGCGATCTGTTGCTGCTGCCGGATCAGATGATCCTGCAGATTCACGAATCCATCGGCCATCCGCTGGAGCTGGATCGCATCCTTGGCGACGAGCGCAACTTCGCCGGCACCAGCTTTATCCGCCAGGAGGACTTCGGCCACTACCGCTACGGTTCGCCGCTGCTCAACGTCAGCTTCGCCCCGGATGTGCCGGGCGAGCTGGCCAGCTACAGCCATGACGACGACGGCACGCCGGCCGAGCGCCAACTGCTGATCGAGCGCGGCATTCTCCAACGCCCGCTCGGCGGTGCGCTGTCGCAGTGGCGTAGCGGCTTGCCGGGGGTGGCCAACAGCCGCGCCTGCAGCTGGAACCGGCCGCCCATCGATCGTATGGCCAACCTCAATCTGGAACCGGGCGACAAGACGCTGAGCGAGCTGATCGGCGGCATCGAGCGCGGCGTGCTGATGAGCAACAACCGCTCGTGGTCGATCGATGACGCGCGCAACAAATTCCAGTTCGGCTGCGAGTGGGGCCAGCTGATCGAGAACGGCGAACTCAAGGGCGTGGTGAAGAACCCCAACTACCGCGGCATCAGCGCGCAGTTCTGGCGCAACCTGCGCGCGGTGGGCGATGCCAGTACCTTCGAGGTGCTTGGCACGCCGTATTGCGGCAAGGGCGAACCCAATCAGGTGATCCGCGTCGGCCATGCTTCGCCGGCCTGCGTGTTCAGTGATGTCGATGTTTTCGGAGGAGCCGCCTGATGCACGCGCGCGATCATTTCACCGGGTTCGTTGAATTTCTTCAGGCGCAACTGGGTGCCGGCGAAGGCTTCACCCTGGGTTATCAGGCCGAGGACTCGGCCTTTATCCGTTTCAATCAGGCGCACGTGCGCCAGGCCGGCACGGTGCAGCAGGTGTACGCCACGCTGGCGCTGTATCAGGGCCAGCGCCATGCCGAACACAAGCTGGCGCTCAGCGGCGTGCTGGGCGATGACCTGCCGCTGCTGCAGGTGGCGCTGCAGCAATTGCGTGAGGTGCTGCCGGGGCTGAGTGACGACCCTTACCTGCGCCTGAACCGCGAGGCCTGGCGCAGCGAGGCGGAAAACGCGGTGGTGGCCCAGGATGCGGCGACCATGGCGCGGCAGATCTGCGAGCTGGCGCAGGGGCTGGATCTGGTCGGCTTTCTCGCCGCCGGGCCGCAGTATCAGGGCTTCGCCAGTTCCTGGGGCGCGCTGGGCTGGCATGTGGCGAGCAGTTTCAACTTCGAGTTCAGCCTGTTCCACGGCAACGGCCAGGCGGTGAAGAGCACTTATGCCGGCGAGCGCTGGGACGCCGCGGCCTTTGCCCGCAGTCTGGACAATGCCCGCCAGCAACTGGCGTTTCTCGGTCGCCCGGCGCATGCGCTGGCGCCGGGAGATTACCGCGCTTACTTGAGCCCGGCGGCGCTGGAGGAACTGGTCGGCTTGTTCTGCTGGGGCTTCGGCGCGCAGGCACTGGCCTCCGGTGGCAGCCCGCTGCAGCGGCTGTTCAATGGCAAGGCGACGCTCAGCTCGCTGCTGAGCATGGATGAACGCATCGACGGCGGCTTGGCCCCGGCCTTTACCCGCGAAGGGCCGCGCCAGGCGGCGCGGCTGATCCGCGCCGGGCAGCCCGGCGAGCAGTTGGTCAGTTCGCGCAGCGCCGCCGAATACGGCCTGAGCGCCAATGGCGCGTGCAGCGGTGAATACCCCTTGTCGCTGCGCGTGCACGGCGGCGATCTGGAAGAGGGCGAGGTACTGGAGCGGCTGGGCACGGGGCTGTACATCGGCAACCTGTGGTACGGCAACTTCTCCGACCTGCCGGCCGGGCGCCTGACCGGCATGACCCGCTTCGCCACCTTCTGGGTCGAGGATGGGCAGATCCAGGCGCCGGTGGACACCATGCGCTTCGACGATTCGCTGTTCAGCTTCTTCGGTGACAGCCTGGAGGCGCTGACCCGCGAGCCGCAGTTGCTGCTGCCCAGCGGCACCTACGGCGCACGGCAGACCGGCTCGATGGCGTTGCCGGGGGCGCTGTTGTCGCGCTTTACTCTGACGTTGTGAGCGTCATTCGAGCATGTGGGCGCGCAACAGGCGTTCTTCTCGCATGATGTGGATGATGAAAACCTGTTCGTTTGCAGCTCGATAAAAGATGCGGCAGGGCGGTACGACGACCTCGCGATAGATGGAGCCGGGAAGCTCCACGGGAACACGACCTGAGTCAGGAAAATGCTCCAGTCGCGATACCGCTGCGACTACTTTTGCGACCAGTGCCCGAGCCGCCGCAGGTTTGTCCAATGCGATGTACTGCGCCAGGTCGTCGAGCTGCTCAAGGGCTGGCACTGTCCAGACTATTTCAGCCACTTGCTCAGCCTGTCCTTGGCTTGCTCATGGTTCACGACATTCCCTTCCGCTACCGCACGTTCACCACGTGACAGCGCTTCCAGCAGGGCGAGGCGCTTCTGCATGAACTGGTAATCGTCGACATCCACCAGATAAGCCGAGGGTTGCCCATGCTCGGTGATCAGCACCGCTTCCTTGGACTCATGCAGGTCCGCCAGAATCCGCGTGGCGTGTCGCTTCAGGTTGGTCACCAGTTCGACTTTCATGGTCGGTGCTCAGCAAGATGAAGTGGGAAGTGCTACTTTAGTGATACTTTTCTCGGCCGGCAACTTTGTACCTACTTACGCGCCTTGAGCACGACGAACTTGGGATTGGCCGCCACCTGTTCGACGCCACGGAACAGCCGCGCCAGTTTGGCGTGGTAGCCCAGATGGCGGTTGCCGACGATCCACAGTTCGCCGCCGGTCACCAGAGCGGCGCGGGCCTGCTGGAACATGCGCCAGGCGAGGAAATCGCCGACCACCTGCTGCTGATGGAAGGGCGGATTGCACAGCACCAGGTCCAGCGAGTCGGCCGGCTGCCCGGCCAGGCCGTCGCCGGCGCGGATGGTCACCGGCCGTTCACCGAGCGCGGCTTGCCAGTTTTCCTGCGCCGACTGCACGGCCATGTATGACTCGTCGACCAGGGTCAGCTCGGCCTGCGGATTGGCCAGCGCGTAGGCGATGGCCAGCACGCCGTTGCCGCAGCCGAGGTCGGCGACGCGACGGGCGTCGACATGTTTGGGCAGGTGCGGGAGGAAGGCGCGGGTGCCGATGTCCAGCCCTTCGCGGCAGAACACGTTGGCGTGGTTGACCAGCTCCAGCGCCGGTTTGTCCAGCCGGTAGCGACTCGGGTAGGGCGACTGCGGCGCGGCCTTGGCTTCGACGCTGACGTGCAGCAGGCGCGCCTTCTTCACCGCCAGCGAGGCCTGCACCGGGCCGAGGTATTTTTCCAGCAGATCACCAGCGGCGCGCGACAGGTGCTTGATCATGGCGCCGGCCACCACGCGGGCGCCGGGGGCGAGCTGGCCGTGCAGGCGGATCAGCTGTTCTTCCAGCAGCGCCAGGGTTTTCGGCACGCGGATCAGCACCCAGTCGAACGGCCCCACGACGGCCTCGCTGCTTGGCACGAAGGTCACCGCCTCTGCGCTCAGGCCTTTGCTGGCGAGGTTCTGCTGCAGGGCCAGATGACCCAGGTGCGAGTCGCCGCTGCTGGTGACCCGGCACTGCCCGGCCAGCGAGCAGGCCAGGGCGCCGAAGCTATCGTTGAGCACCAATACAGAGGCGTCGGGGCTCAGGCCCTGCTCGTGCAGGTGGTTGAGCAGGTATTCGTCGGCGGCGTCGAAGGCCTGCAGCGGTTCGTTCGGCTGATGCGGCTGGCGCAGCAGGTCGAGCTGGGCGAAGGGCGTGGCGAAAATAGGCATGGAAACCGTCGGTGTTTGTCGTAGGCGGATTGAGCCAGACTGTCAGCGAATTCAATGAAGGGGGCAATTATGACCGTCAGCGACGACAAGTTCACCCGTCAGCGCCTGCTCGACGTGCAGACGCTGACGCCCAGTCTGTTTACCCTGCGCACCACCCGTGATGCCGGTTTTCGTTTTCGTGCCGGGCAGTTCGTCCGTCTGGGTGTGGAGAAAGCCGACGGTTCGCAAGTCTGGCGTGCCTATTCACTGGTGTCGGCGCCGCATGACGAGTTTCTCGAATTCTTTTCCATCGTCGTGCCGGGCGGCGAGTTCACCAGTGAGCTGAGCCGCTTGCGTGCTGGCGACAGCCTGCTGGTGGAGAAGCTGGCAACCGGTTATCTCACGCTCGATCGCTTCGTCGACGGCCGCGAGCTGTGGCTGCTCGGCAGTGGCACGGGAATCGCCCCGTTTCTGTCGATGCTGCAGGACTTCGAGGTCTGGCAGCGCTTCGAGCGTATCGTGCTGGTATACAGCGCGCGTACACGGGCCGAGCTGGCTTATCAGTCGATGATCAATGGCCTGGCTGAGCTGGAACATCTGGCCGAGTTCGCCGGCAAGCTGACCTATCTTCCGGTGGTGACCCGCGAGCAGGTGCCGGGTTGTCTCAATGCGCGCATCACCGACTTGCTCGACAGCGGCGAGCTGGAGCGTGCTGCCGGCCTTGAGCTGACGCCCGAGCAGTCGCGGGTAATGATCTGCGGCAACCCGCAGATGATCGACGACATTCGTCAGCGCCTGAAGGCGCGCGGGCTGAACCTGAGCCTGACCCGGCGGCCGGGTCAGGTGGCGGTGGAAAACTACTGGTGATCAGTCGTCTTCGCGGATGGCCTTGATGCGGTGTTCCCAGCGGCGCTTGGCGAAGCGGCGCATGTTGGGGATGTCATCGGTCTCGTCGAGGATCGGCTTGCCGATGATGGTTTCCATGATGTCTTCCAGAGTCACCAGGCCGCGCCAGCTGCCGAACTCGTCGTACACCAGGCACATGTGCTGGCGCTCATGCATCAGCTGGGTCATCAGGTTTTCGACGTTCATGCTTTCCGGCACGACTTTGAGCGGTTTCATGATGCTGGTAACAGGCGCCGTTTCATCGGCGGCATCCAGCGCGTCGTAGCGGAATACCACGCCCAGTGGCGCTTCGTCCTCGCCGATCACCGGGTAGCGGGAGAACTGGCTTTCCCTGGCGCGCGCCTTGAAGGTTGCGATCGATTCGTCCGGTACCGCGAATTCACAGACGATGCGCGGGGTCATGATGTCGCGCAGGCGAATCTCGTGCAGGTCGAGAATGTTGCCGATTACCCGCTGCTCGTCTTCATCCAGCGAGCCGACTTCACGGCCGAGCAGGGTCAGCGCCTTGATTTCCTGGCGCACGTCGTGTTCCGGCTCCTTGCCGCCGAACAGGCGCATGAGCAGGTCGGAGAGCAGGATGAAGGGTTTCAGCAGCAGGATCATGCCGCCCAGCACGCCCGGCAGGAAAGGCGCCAGAACACGCCAGTAACGGGCGCCGATGGTCTTCGGCAGAATCTCTGATAGCACCAGGATGAGCAGGGTCATGACGGCCGAGACAACGCCGAGATAGCCGTCGCCGAACACGATCGCAACCTGTGCGCCGACGCCGGTGGCGCCCACGGTATGGGCCACGGTATTGAGCGTGAGGATGGCCGCCAGGGGCTGATCGATCTTGTCTTTGAGTGCTTTGAGACGCCGGTACTGCTTAGGCCTGTCGACCTTTTGCTGGGCGATATAGCTGGGCGTCAGAGAGAGCAGGGCGGCTTCGAGAATGGAGCAGAGAAACGAAACCAGGATGGAAAGGACAGCGAACGCTATCAGGAGTGTCATGTAGGGGGATAAGTAACCAAGGGGTTGCCAATTTAGCGGAAACGCACGCGTTCATGCAGGAAAGCTGAAACATTTCATTTCGCCGCTGCGATCCAGCTAGCGCTGATTCTCGCGCCGAACTGCAGCTGGCTCAGCTTCGACTAGGCTAGTAGAACCATCTTCTGGGAGTGTCTTCCATGCCGCTTGAACATCACCCGCTCAATCGAGAATTTCCCCAGCAGCAGGAGGCGTTGCGCAAATTGATGCAAAGTGACGCCCGCTTTGCCCGGCTGGCGGAGGAGTACGAGGCGCTGGACAAACGTATTTATGAAATAGAAGACGGACGTTCTGCATCCGATGATCTGACTCTGCAGGGACTCAAGCTGCAGCGTGTAGGTCTGAAGGACGAAATCGCAGGTCTGCTGCAAGGCAGCAGCTGATCGGCGATTGACGCCGGTCAAGGGGGCGCTGGTGCGGGCGAGGTAGGCTGCAGGCAACACTTCATTGAGGAACTGTGCCATGCATGTCGACCACCACTCTCTGGTTCATGACTTTTCCGAAGACCGCGTTACCCTGCAACGCCTCCGTCAGGAGGATGCGCTGTTTGCCCGTCAGGCCGAAGAGTACGAGGCGCTGGACAAGCGCATCTGTCGAGTCGAAGACGGTATCGAGTTACTCGACGATGTTTCGCTGCAGGCGCTGAAGCTCAATCGCGTTGCGCTCAAAGACGAGCTGGCGCGTCAGCTCAAGCGCGCCAACGGCCAGTGCTGCGGCTGTGGCAACGGCTGCAAGGGCTAGGCCTTCGCTTCTCCTCAGTGCACGGGCGGATTGATCAGGTAGCTGATCAGCCCGTCCGCGGCGTCTTCCGTCCACAGTTCGCGCGGTGGCCTTGGCCATTCGCTCAACAGCTGCTGCCAGAATGTCTGGGCGACTTCGTCCTGATGGTAGTAGCGCAGTAGCCACGGTTGTTCGTTGCCCATCACCTGTTGCACCAGCGCGCGGCCGATGCCGCGGCGTCGGTATCGCTTCAGGATGAACAGGTCGGCGAACTCGGGGACGTCGAGCCCCGGTAACTCACTCTGCTCGATCAGCAGGAAACCGGCGATGAATCCGTCAGCGAGAACCAGATTGGCGCTCCATCCCGACTCCTGCCAGTAGCGCTGCAGATGCGGCTCATGAATATAGAAGCGGCCGTCGGTTTCCACATCCTCCTGTTCCCAGTCGGAGCTTTCATAGGCATAGAACTGGTACAGGTTGGCAATCAGCGGCAGTTGATCGGCATCGGTGGGCACAAGTTCTATCTGCATGGGGCGTTCTGCTCCGGCTGTGAAGTCTGTAAATTTATCCAGTTGTTCGGTATCGTTCCAGCCTTCGTTGAACAGGCAGGACGACTTCCCCATGGCCAAGGCAAAACGCATGTACGGCTGCACCGAGTGCGGCGCCACCTTTCCCAAATGGGCGGGGCAGTGCGGCGAGTGCGGGGCCTGGAATACCCTGGTGGAAACCGTGGTCGAGGGCGCGACGCCCAGCGGGCGTACAGGTTGGGCCGGTGACAAGGCCAATATCAAGACGCTGGCTGAGGTCAGTGTCGAAGAAATTCCACGCTTTTCCACTGCCTCCAGCGAGCTGGACCGGGTGCTCGGTGGCGGCCTGGTCGACGGCTCGGTGGTGCTGATCGGCGGCGACCCCGGTATCGGCAAGTCGACCATCCTGCTGCAGACCCTGTGCAATGTCGCTCAGCGTTTTCCTGCGTTGTACGTCACCGGCGAGGAGTCGCAGCAGCAGGTGGCCATGCGTGCCCGTCGTCTGGACCTGCCGCAGGACAAGCTCAAGGTGATGACCGAGACCTGTATCGAATCGATCATCGCCACGGCGCGTCAGGAAAAACCCAAGGTGATGGTGATCGACTCGATCCAGACCATCTTCACCGAACAGTTGCAGTCGGCTCCCGGCGGCGTCGCTCAGGTGCGCGAGAGCGCGGCGCTGCTGGTGCGCTTCGCCAAGCAGAGCGGTACGGCGATCTTCCTCGTCGGCCATGTGACCAAGGAGGGTGCACTGGCTGGTCCGCGCGTGCTGGAGCATATGGTCGACACCGTGCTGTATTTCGAAGGTGAGTCGGACGGCCGTCTGCGCCTGCTGCGTGCGGTGAAGAACCGCTTCGGCGCGGTCAATGAACTGGGTGTGTTCGGCATGACCGACAAGGGTCTGAAGGAGGTCTCCAATCCCTCGGCGATCTTCCTCACTCGCGCCCAGGAAGCGGTGCCGGGCAGTGTGGTGATGGCCACCTGGGAAGGCTCGCGGCCAATGCTGGTGGAGGTGCAGGCGCTGGTCGACACCAGCCACCTGGGCAATCCGCGGCGCGTCACCCTGGGGCTGGATCAGAACCGCCTGGCCATGCTGCTGGCCGTGCTGCACCGGCATGGCGGCATCCCCACCTACGATCAGGACGTGTTCCTCAATGTGGTCGGCGGGGTCAAGGTGCTGGAGACGGCGTCCGATCTCGCGCTGATGGCTGCGGTGATTTCCAGTCTGCGTAACCGCCCGTTGCAGCATGATTTGCTGGTGTTCGGCGAGATCGGCCTGTCCGGCGAGATCCGCCCGGTGCCGAGCGGTCAGGAGCGCCTCAAAGAGGCGGCCAAGCATGGCTTCAAGCGCGCCATCGTGCCCAAGGGCAATGCGCCCAAAGAGGCGCCGCCAGGGCTGCAGATCATTGCGGTGACGCGTCTGGAACAAGCGCTGGACGCGCTGTTCGAGTAGCTGCCGTAAGGCCTGTAAGTTGCGGCAGAATATCTTCCTGCAGACCTGTGCAACCTAGTTCGTAGCCCGGATGCAGTCCGGGAAAGGGCATCCCCGGATTTCATCCGGGCTACGGTAGTAGCTGGCCCAAAGGCTGCGGCGTTCTGCCGCGATGAGGCTCTGGGCAAAATTGATCGGGATCAATAGGTAGCAGGCTATCGGCGCGCAGCATGAAGGCGTATCCAACGAGGGAGACACCATCATGTTCCTGTTCTTCGATTTCTTTTCCCGTGCTTTCAACTTCGACGCCAAGGCCGTCGAGTCGCGCGATGCTCGTCGTGAAGCGCAGCGTATCCAGGCGCGTCGTCAGCGCCGCGAGCAGGCCGAGGTTGCCTGCCTGCGCCACTGATCGAGCTAGTCGTCTTCGCCCAATGCCGCCAGTTCGCGTTCCAGTAGTTGTTCATCGCCAAGGTTGAGTTCAACCAGACGACGCAGATGGCTGATGGACTCAAGGTCGATATGGCGGCAGACGAAGCCGAGATACTGAGGCTGTGTGCGAGTCAGTACCACCTCCATCTTCACCCGGGCTTCTCCTCCCAGTTCCACAAGCGCTTCGAAGGGCTGGTCCGGGTCACCGCTCCAATCATGCGGCGTCCTGATCAACAGGCCTTTGAGTGATATGTCGTGCAACGCTGCCTTCCATTGCCGCTCACCCTGGGCGATCACGGTGGGAGCGTCGAAGGCAATGCGCTGAAAGCGCCGACGCTCATTGGCTGGTTCACTCATGCCCATACTCCGATCAGCAGGTTTCCCAATACTATAGCCAAGGCCGTCGCCAGCGGTCGCGAATTGTGTCGCGTCGCATGAACGGTAGCGTCAGTCGTTTGACAGGTGAGAGGACCTGGCCAAAGCTCCTTATGCAGTTTTTATTACTCGACATTGCGGAGCGACAGATATGAGCAAGCGACTGCTGGGTAAGAGTTTGGTTTTTGGCCTGCTGAGCATGGCCAGCGTGGGTGCGTTCGCCGATGCAGCCGGCGGCAACGGCTGCGGCTGGGGCAACATGCTGTTCGAAGGGCAACGAGGCATGGCGCCGCACTTCCTGGCTACCACGACCAACGGCACTTCGGGCAACGCCACCTTTGGCATGACCTCCGGCACCAACGGCTGCGATACCAGCGGTGCGCTGGGCTATAACGGTCGTTCCATGCTGGCGATGAACGGCATGCTCGACTCCATCGCCGAAGACATGGCGGTCGGTCAGGGCGAAGCATTGGACGCCTATGCCACTCTGCTGGGCGTAGAGGCCAAGGACCGTGCACATTTCGCCAAGGTCACTCACGACAACTTCGGCAGCATCTTCAGCCAAGCCGATGCCACCAGCGAACAGGTGCTGGCCGCCACGCTGGAGGTGATGAGCCGCGATACGCAGTTGGCGCGCTACGTGAAACAACCGGCCTGACACGCGGCTGAATCGCAGGTAAAAAGAAGCCCGCCAATCGGCGGGCTTCTTCATTTCAGGCCGCTGGCATCAGTTGCCGTATACCGGGAACTGCGCGCACAGGGTTTTGACCTGCTCGCGTACGCGGCCTTCGACTTCGTCGTTGCCGATGTTGGCCAGTACTTCGCAGATCCAGCCAGCCAGTTGCTGGCACTGCGCTTCCTTGAAGCCGCGGGTGGTGACGGCCGGGGTGCCGATACGCAGGCCGGAGGTTACGAAAGGCGAGCGCGGGTCGTTCGGTACGCTGTTCTTGTTCACGGTGATGTAGGCGCGACCCAGGGCGGCGTCCGCGTCCTTGCCGGTAATGTCCTGTTTGATCAGCGACAGCAGGAACAGGTGGTTCTCGGTACCGCCGGAAACCACGTCATAGCCGTTGTCGATGAACACCTGGGCCATGGCCTGGGCGTTCTTGATCACCTGAGCCTGATAGGCCTTGAATTCAGGCTGCAGCGCTTCCTTGAAGCACACCGCCTTGGCGGCGATGACGTGCTCCAGCGGGCCACCCTGACCACCCGGGAATACCGCAGAGTTGAATTTCTTCTCGAGCTCCTCGTTGGCGCGGGCGATGATCAGGCCGCCGCGTGGGCCGCGCAGGGTCTTGTGGGTGGTGGTGGTCACCACGTCGGCGAACGGTACCGGGTTCGGGTACAGGCCAGCGGCGACCAGGCCGGCCACGTGGGCCATGTCGACGAACAGGTAGGCACCGACCTTGTCGGCAATGGCGCGGAAGCGTGGGAAGTCCAGTACCTGCGAGTAGGCGCTGAAGCCGGCGATGATCATCTTCGGCTTGTGCTCCACGGCCAGGCGCTCGACTTCGTCGTAGTCGATCAGGCCCTGGTCGTTGATGCCGTACTGCACGGCGTTGTAGATCTTGCCGGAGAAGCTGACGCTGGCGCCGTGAGTCAGGTGGCCGCCGTGGGCCAGGCTCATGCCCAGCACGGTGTCGCCAGCGTTGAGCAGGGCCATGTATACGGCGCTGTTGGCCTGGCTGCCGGAGTGCGGCTGGACGTTGGCGTAGTCGGCGCCGAACAGCTCCTTGGCGCGATCGATGGCCAGTTGTTCGACCACGTCCACGTACTCGCAGCCACCATAGTAGCGCTTGCCCGGATAACCCTCTGCGTACTTGTTGGTCAGCACGCTACCCTGGGCTTCCATCACGGCCGGGCTGGTGTAGTTTTCCGAGGCGATCAGCTCGATGTGCTCTTCCTGGCGCTGAGCTTCCTGCTCCATCGCGGCAAAGAGTTCGGCGTCAAAACGAGCGAGATTCAAATCACGGCTGAACATGGCAATCCCCTGAAAACCAGTTGGGCGGAAGAAATAGGGAGCGGATTCTAACGCAAAGGTCGCATTCAGGCATATGAAGGTCGGTCATGAGGCAGACAAAAGGCCCTCATGCTTGCCGGTAGAGCGGGTTCAGCTAGGTGCCAACACTGCAGCGTTGCTGAATTGCGCGCTGAACTGCTGCGCCTGCACCGGTCTGCCGAACAGATAGCCTTGAACCTCGTCACAGCCATGCTCGCGCAGAAACTCCAGCTGTGCCTGGCTCTCAACGCCCTCGGCGATCACCATCATGTTCAGGCTGTGCGCCATGGCGATGATGGCTCGGGCGATCTGCGCATCCTGCTCACCTTCTGGCAGACCGTCGACGAAGCTGCGGTCGATCTTCAATACATCGATGGGGAACTGCTTGAGGTAGTTGAGCGAGCTGTAACCCGTGCCGAAGTCGTCCACCGCGATGCACAACCCCAGACGCTTGAGGTCGTGGAGCGTTTGCATCGCGCTGGTCACGTCGTGCATCAGGATGCTCTCGGTCAGTTCGACTTCCAGGCAGGCCGGGGGCAGAGCGGTTTTCTCGATGATGGCGGCAATGCGCGCGCTCAAGTCGCCCTCGGCGAACTGGCGGGCAGAAAGGTTGACCGACACCTTGGGGATGCGAATCCTCTCGTCGTGCCATTGCTTGAGCTGGCGGCAGGCCTCTTCCAGTACCCATTCGCCGACCTGGACGACCAGGCCAAGCTCTTCCAGCACCGGAATGAATTCGTCAGGCGGTACCAGGCCGCGGGTCGGATGGTTCCAGCGTAGCAGCGCTTCGACACCGGTCAGGCGGCAACCGTCGCCGGAAAATTGTGGCTGGTAGTGCAGGACGAACTGGCCCTGTTCCTGAGCGTGACGCAGGTCGCTTTCCAGTTCCAGGCGCTCCAGTGCGCTGGCGTTCATGTCGGCCTGATAGAACTGGAAGTTGTTCTTGCCGCGCTCCTTGGCGTGGTACATGGCCGTGTCGGCATTCTTCATCAGTTGGCTCAGTTCGTCGCCGTCCTGCGGAGCGAGGGCGATGCCGATGCTGGCGGTGACGAAGAACTCGCGGCCTTCGAGGACGAAGGGGCGAGCCAGGCTGGAGAGAATCTGTTCCGCGACGTGGATGGCGCGGTTCAACGCGCCTTCGCGAGTCGCACGCGGCTGCAGCAGCAGGGTGAATTCATCACCGCCCATACGCGCTACGGTGTCATCGCCATCGACGCAGGCTGACAGACGTACCGCCACATCCTTGAGCATGCGATCGCCTGCGGCGTGGCCGAGTGAGTCGTTGATCGGTTTGAAGCGATCAAGGTCGAGGAACATCAGCACCACCCATTCGTCGTGCCGCTCGGCATGCTGCAGGGCGCTGTGCAGGCGGTCCTGGAACAGCGTACGGTTCGGCAGGTGGGTGAGTGCATCGTAGTAAGCCAGGCGGTGAATGCGCTGCTCGCTGGCCTTGCGTTCGCTGATGTCGCTGAAGAAGCATACATAGCTGACGAGATCGCCTTCCTCATCATGCACGGCAGTGATACCGACCCAGGCCGGGAAGTTTTCTCCGCCCTTGCGCTTGAGCCACACCTCGCCTTCCCAGCTGCCACGCTGGTTGAGCTGGCCAAGGATGTACTGCATATGCGTTGCCTGCTGGCGATCGGCCGTCAGCATGCCTGGCAGCTGGTCGAGCACCTGGCCGGCGGAATAGCCGCTGACGCGACTGAACGCCTTGTTGACCTGCACGATATAGCCGGCCGGGTCAGTGACCAGAATCGCCGCTGTGGAATGCTCGAACACCGTCGCGGCCATGCGCAGGTCCTTTTCCGCACGACGTTGCTGGCTGATGTCGCGGCCGACGCCGAGGATGCCCTCGAAGCGACCATTTTCGTCCCACATCAGCACCAGGCGCAGCTCTACCGGGATCTTGTGGCCGTCGGCGCGCAGGCAGTCGAACACGAACAACTGGTCCGGCAGTTCCTCGCGCAGGCGGTTGACACGCGTACGCTCGCCGAGCGCATCGCGAATACGTTCCAGCAGCAGGTTCAGGCCGTCCAGTTGCAGAGGATTGGCGGCCATGCTGTGCAGGCCGTTGGTCATGACCCAGTTGACCGAGTAGCCCAGCACCGGCTCCACCGATGGGCTGACATAGTTCAGCTGCAGGTTGCTGTCGGTGGAGAAGATCACGTCGCTGATGCTTTCCGCCAGCAGGCGATAGCGTTGCTCGCTGTCGCGCAGCGACTGGTTGCGCTCGATCTGTTCGGTGATGTCCTTGGCCACGCCGATCAGGCGGCTGACCCGGCCCTGCTCATCGCGCGCCAGAGCCTGTTCACGGATGCTGAACCAGCGCCACTGGCCGTCGCGGTGACGCCAGCGCAGTACCGACTCGAGCAGCAGGCCGTCACCAACGACCTTCTGCAGGTTGCGGATGCGCCAGTAGTACTCGCTGTCGTCCGGATGCAGGACCTGCTCCCAGAAATCCTCGCGCATGGCGCGCAGTTCGGCCTTGCTGTAGCCGAGTTGCAAGCCAAGGCTGTGGTTACTGAACAAGACCTGCCTGTTCTGCATATCGTGCACGTAGAGCAGGTCGGGTACCGAGCGAACCACTTCGGACCAGAAGCGCTCGCGCTCGATCAACGACAGCTCGATGCGTTTGCGGCTGGTGATGTCGCTGATGCTCAGGGTCACCGCCTGATAGTCCTGAATCATCTCCGGCAGGCGCAGCACCAGCCAGACATGGCGTTGCAAGCCCTGTGCGGTGACCAGCTGGGTTTCCAATTCGACCAGGTTGGGGCCTTCGAGCACGGCCACTGCCAATCGGTAGCGCAGATCGTCTGCTTGCACCGGGCCGCTGTCGATCAGTTGTTGCCAGGCCTGCTCGACGGATTTGACGCCGAGTAAATTGAGCGCCACCTGATTGGCTTCCGTGATGCGCAACTGCTCCAGCATCAGTTCCTGATGCGTCGGGTCCGCGCGCAACCAGCGTCCCAGTCCTGCTGCATCGCGTAGCTTGTTCTGCAACAGCAGGCTGCGCAGGCCGGCAAGGTCGAGCACGCACAAGGCGACGCCGGTACCGTCGAAGATATCCTGATAACGCCGACGGGTTTCCTGCAGTACCCGCATCGCCTGCTGCTCGTCGGTGACGTCGCGTAGTACCCAGACATAGCCGGTCTGGTATCCCAGGTCACTGATGTCGCTGCGGGTCACCGCGAACAGGCGTGCACGCCCTTGTTGTTCAAGCCTGACCAGCTCGGGGCCCGGGTCAGCGGCCAGTTGCGGACTGTTGAGCAGCAAGGGATCGAGATCCGGTAGCAGCTCAAGAAGATGAAGGTCCCAGGCCGCTTCGCTGGTCAGGCCAAACAGGGCTTCTGCCTGCGGGTTGAGATAGCGCAGCTTGCCATCGGATTGCGTGACCAGAATGCGCTCTTCAACTGCGCCGAGGGCGCTGGCCGCACGATGTAGCGAGCGCCGCGACTCGGTATTGAGCTGTTGCAGGCGCCGCTGCTCGCGCTGCAGACCATAAAGTGCGAGGAGGGTGAGCAGTGTGCACAGCACGAACAGCAGAAATTTCCCGGCCAGCGCGGGCATCAGTTCATTGCCGGCTCGGTCGGCATCGAAAAGCGCGCGTAATTGCCACTCGCTACCCGGCAGAGGAATACGCTCCAGGCTCTGCGCCTGCTCGGCTGCCGTTACGGGTGCGATGACGCTGCTGCTCTGTTGCAGATCCTTGGCGCGGGCAATAACACGCTGGCTCGGCACGTCTTCGAGCAGCCAGTCATGCTCGCTCTGATGCTGTTCACGCAGCCAGCCGCGCAGCGCGCTGGTGCTCATACGCAGCACGCGCTGGCTGTCGTCCGCCTGGCGTAACAGCAGGTAGAGCGCACCGCCGTCCTGGGCGCTGAAGGCGAAGTGATAGGTCGCTGACCCGCTTCGCTGTTGCTGCTCACGGATGAAGCTGAGGTCGCGCGCACCGCCGAAGCTGTCGCTGATCAATTGGCCGTTAGCGTCGAGCCAGGCCACGCTGCTCAGGGTCGGGAAGATGCTGCGTAGCGTGCTGACCAGTTCGGCGTCAGGGCTGCCGCTCTCGACCGCGCTGCCCAGCATGGCCTGACCTGCCCGGGCCTTCAGATGCATGTTCAGGCTCAGATGTTTGGCCAGTTGTTCGCCATAACTCAGGCTCAGCTGCTTGCGACTATCCAGCAGTTGGCGATATTCCTGAGTCAGTTGCCAGGCCAGCAGTCCCAGAATCGCCAGTACCAGTGCTACCAGCGCACGCCTGAGCGCTTCGCGACGCTTTGGCGCGGGCGACTCGTCCGATGCGGAAGAAGGCTGGAATGAAGGAGTCGACACGTTCTGTGGACCTGCAGCTACTGCTGGGCTGTTTGAGCGATTGAACACGCAAGCATGCCTGCGCTCACGTCAGCCGGCTAGAATGCCTGTAAACGTGGCCAAGTGCCAGCTGTGCCGACGAGCGTAGTTTGCCCTGTCGCGTGCATTCCGGTAGCTTTGCGCCGCGCGCGTGAACTGTCCGCGCCATACTTGGCGTTCATTCCTGCAGCAGCTAAGGTCTCTGCACATCGCTCCAATGCGGGCTCCGCGAAAGGGCCGGCAGGCGAGGAAATAGCCAGCTGGCCCGTTCATCAGCTGGCTCTTCACCGCTGACGAACTTTCGCTGTGCATGCAGGTGCGCCACTTTCAGCTCTCATCATTACCAGTCAGGTTCTCATGGCTCAGTACGTCTACAGCATGCATCGGGTCAGCAAGGTCGTCCCGCCGAAGCGTGAAATTCTCAAGGACATCTCCCTGTCGTTCTTCCCGGGCGCCAAGATCGGCGTACTGGGCCTCAACGGTGCCGGTAAGTCGACCCTGCTGCGCATCATGGCCGGCGTCGACACCGAGATCGACGGCGAGGCCCGTCCGATGCCGGGGATCAAGGTCGGCTACCTGCCGCAGGAGCCGCAGCTCGACCCGAGCAAGACCGTGCGCGACATCGTCGAAGAAGCCGTCGGCGAGATCAAACAGGCCCAGGCCCGCCTCGACGAGGTCTATGCCGCCTACGCCGAGCCGGATGCCGACTTCGACGCGCTGGCTGCCGAGCAAGCCAAGCTGGAAGCCATCCTTCAGGCCTCCGACGGCCACAACCTGGAGCGCCAGCTGGAAGTCGCCGCTGACGCCCTGCGTCTGCCGGCCTGGGACGCGAAGATCGAACACCTTTCCGGTGGTGAGAAGCGCCGTGTCGCCCTGTGCCGCCTGCTGCTGTCGGCCCCCGACATGCTGCTACTGGACGAACCGACCAACCACCTGGACGCCGACTCGGTCGCCTGGCTGGAGCGCTTCCTGCACGACTTCCCCGGCACCGTGGTGGCGATCACCCACGACCGTTACTTCCTCGACAACGTCGCCGGCTGGATTCTCGAACTCGACCGCGGCCACGGCATCCCGTACGAGGGTAACTACTCCGGCTGGCTGGAATCCAAGTCCAACCGTCTGGCCCAGGAAGCCAAGGCCGAGGCGTCGCACGCCAAGGCCATGAAGGCCGAGCTGGAGTGGGTTCGTCAGGGCGCCAAGGCGCGTCAGTCGAAGTCCAAGGCCCGTCTGCAGCGCTTCGAGGAAATGCAGTCGCAGGAATTCCAGAAACGCAGCGAGACCAACGAGATCTACATCCCGGCCGGTCCGCGTCTGGGCGACAAGGTCATCGACTTCGTCAACGTGTCGAAGTCCTTCGGCGACCGCGTACTGATCGACGACCTGTCGTTCAGCATCCCCAAAGGCGCTATCGTCGGTGTGATCGGCGGCAACGGTGCCGGTAAGTCGACCCTGCTGCGCATGATCACCGGCAAGGAACAACCGGATTCCGGCCACATCGAGATCGGTGAAACCGTACAGATCGCCAGCGTCGAGCAGAGCCGCGATGCGCTGGACGGCAGCAAGACCGTGTGGGAGCAGGTGTCCGACGGCTTCGACATGATCAAGGTGGGCAGCTACGAGGTGCCGTCGCGTGGTTACGTCGGTCGCTTCAACTTCAAGGGCGCCGACCAGCAGAAGTTCGTCAAGGACCTCTCCGGTGGTGAGCGTGGCCGTCTGCACATGGCCCTGACCCTGAAGCAGGGCGGCAACGTGCTGCTGCTCGACGAACCGTCCAACGACCTCGACGTGGAAACCCTGCGCGCGCTGGAAGACGCGCTGCTGGACTTCCCCGGCGCCGCCATCGTGATTTCCCACGATCGCTGGTTCCTCGATCGTATCGCCACCCACATCCTCTCCTACGAGGATGACGCCAAGGTCAACTTCTTCGAAGGCAACTACACTGAGTTCGAAGCCGACCGCAAGAAGCGCCTGGGCGATGCCGCCGCGCAGCCGCACCGCGTGCGTTACAAGAAGCTGACGCAGTAAGCGTTCAGTGGATAAAAACGGAGCCTGCAGGCTCCGTTTTTCATTGGCTCGCAAGGTTTCTGTAGGAGCGGCGCCCCGCCGCGAACCAGGGCGAACGCGAAAAGCTTCGCCCCGGGGCTCCCACGAAGGGGCGTGATTGGCATCCGTTCCGTAGGGTGCGCTGTGCGCACCGGTAGGCGGGAATATCGCTGCGCACAGCGCACCCTGGCTGTTCAGAGCCTGGCCAGCAGGGCTTCCAGTGCCTTGGCCTGATCCTCGGCCAAGTCGATGATATGAAAGCCGGCCCAGCAGTGCTGGCCGTCGGCGCCGGGGCGGCTCCACAGGCAGTCGGCTCCGAGGCGGACTTCCTGAATGCCCTCTGCATTCGATGTGCACACCAGACGGCATTGCAGCACGGCATCGGCCGTATGTGGCGTATCGCTGAACAGCATGAAGCCATCGGCAGACAGGTCGACGATGCGACCAAGACGCTGGCCGCTGTTCAGGTCAAACACCTCCAGCTGCATCTCGGTGCCATGGCGGCTATGTTGGCGACGCTCTTCCATGGTAGTTCCTCAGCGGGGTTCGGCCGTGCGCCCAGTGAAACGCTGCAGCACGCGGTAGATGGCAGTCAGCGCGCGATCCACCAAGGGTGTCGCGCGTTCGGGAGTAACGATGCGGGCCAGCCCTTTCTCCATTTCACTGGCCAGCAGGGTCAGCGGTTTGATCGCTACACGCTGGCCGCTGTTGTCGACGAACATGTAGTTATGCGTGGTGGGGCTGAACCAGGAGAGCTTGAGCACGCGGCTCTGGCCATTGCTGACGAATTCGAACCAGGTGCCGAATTCGACATTTGCCAGCTCCTTGGCGAGGCTCTGTGCTCGCGCAGAGAGTGTGCTGCGTGACGGTGCCTGACGCGCCAGGTCGGCGTCTTCACCGAGCATCGCGCCCAGCGGGCTCTCCGGCAGGGTCGGTGTCAGCTGTGCTGCCAGTTGCGGTTGCTTGGCCTGTACGGCGTGCTGGCAGGCGACCAGATCCTGGAGCAGACGGCGGATACCGTCTTCATGATAGCCCCCCAGCAGCTCCAGACCTTTGCGCAGGTCGCTGAGCATGGGCACGCGAAGCTCCTGCAGACGCTGCTTGTCGTCTTCCTCCAGGGGGGTGCCGCTCCAGGCCAATTGTTCGGCCACTTCGCTGGCACGCTTCCACTCGTCGCTCTGCTCGCCGTGGCGCAGTAGCACGAATACCAGTACATCGGCCCAGGTCAGTTCGAGGAAGTTACGAATGATCGCGGGCAGATCTCGTTGCGCAACGCACTGATGGATGATTTCCAGTGCCTGCTCGCGGGCGCCGAGCAAGCGGTCTCTGCCCTTGGCCGCTTCGACTGCCCTGCGTTCGCGTAGCTCGACCTTGTGGCGCAGGGTGTCGACATATTCGTTGAACTCGTCGATCAGGCTGTCGAACAGTGCCAGGTCGCCAGTAAATCCGTGAATGACGCGTTCTACCACCCATTGCATCTTGGCCAGCAGACCCCGCTCGTCACCTTCGCTGCCATACAGCACGCCGGCCTGGGCCATGGTGTTGAGCAGGCGGCGCGCCGGGTGGTAATGCTGAGTGAACAGCGCCTTGTCCAGCAGGGCGATCTTCAGGTAGGGCGTATGCAGGTGCGAGAGCGCGGTCTTGCAGGCGTCCGGCAGGTTCTCGTCATCGAGAATGAAGTCGAACAGCATGCCGACCAGGTCGATCACGTCGGCTTCCTGGTCGGATACCCGGCTGTCGCCAGGCAGGCTGCTATGGGCTTCCAGCTGTTGTTGCAGGTCGGCCTTCAGTCCTTCCACTGCCTGCGGTTTGTGCAGGCGCTGGGCCAGTTCATGGGCGGACTGCTGCTGCATGCGGTTCAGTGCAGCAAGCAACTCACTGGCGCTGTAGGTACGACTGGCCTCGCGCGGTGAAAAACTGACGATACTGCGGGTGCCGCCGAGCAATGGCGCGTCAGGATGACCATGGCGGTGCTCGTCCAGCAGACTGGAAAGGCCACTGAACAGCGCTGAGGGATCGCTGGGTGGTGGCGCGCTAAGGTCTAGATCCAGCAGCGCCGGCTCTGCGCTCGGCGCTTTGGCAACCGGGGTGCCGGCTGGCTGTGGTTTGGCAGGCGCAGTGTCCGTCTTGGCTGGCTCGGGGCGACTGATGCTTGGGCTGACCTGAGCGCTGTACTTGAGATTCGGCAGCACGCCGGCATCGATCAGGCGCTGGTTCAGGGCACCATATAGCGAGTCCAGGCTTTGCATCACGTGGCGATCGAAGAGCATGTAAAGGATGGTCTTGATCTGTAGCGGGAACGGGCAGGGCGCCAGTGCTTCACGGAATGCCTGGGCGATGGCTTGCGGGCCGAAGGGGTTGTTGTCCTCGCCCAGCTTCTGGCCATTGTTGAGCAGGGCCAGACGTTGCTCCAGGGCGAACAGAGGCTGCGTGCAACGTGCCTTCACCCGGCTGACCATATTGGTGACTTGCAGGGTTTCTTCGTAATCCTCGTTCTGCACCAGTTCCAGTTGCTCTGAATCTAGCTCAGCTGGTACCTGGCTCTGCAGCTTGCCTTCAAGGAAATCGGAGAAATTGGTGGCAATCTTCTGGTGGTAACTGCGCTCGATTTGCGGTCGCTGACGACGAATCTCGCGCATGTTATCGAAGAACAGCGTCTGGACCTTGTTGTTCTCGGCCTTCTCGGCGCACTCGAACAGCGTGTCGTCTACCTGGCCGAAAACGCCATTCAGATGTTCCGCCAGGCGATTCATGACCAGCTTGCGACAAGCCTGCACAAGGTCGCTGAAGCGCGGCTGTATACCGCGACTGGCGAGGCTGACCACCTTGGGATTAATGGGGGGCTGGTCCTGGCTGCTCATTGACTGTCCTGGCTGGCGTCGTCGTCTGGCGCGTCCTGCGTCATGTCGCAGTTCGATGAAACATATAGTAGTCCATGCCGGCTCTGCAAAGCATTGTAGTAAAAGCAGTTTGCAGGGGTTGACAGGGAATTTTTGCTACGTAAAATGGCGCGCCTCAGCAGCGGCAACGCGAAAGCGAAACGCGGTTGAGGTTGGAATGCAGTAGTTCCGCGATAGCTCAGTCGGTAGAGCAAATGACTGTTAATCATTGGGTCCCTGGTTCGAGTCCAGGTCGCGGAGCCAAATTCCAATCGGGGTATAGCGCAGTCCGGTAGCGCGCTTGCTTTGGGAGCAAGATGTCGGGAGTTCGAATCCCCCTACCCCGACCATTTTTGGGTCGTTAGCTCAGTTGGTAGAGCAGTTGGCTTTTAACCAATTGGTCGTAGGTTCGAATCCTACACGACCCACCACCATTCGATGAAGCCCGCCTAGTGCGGGCTTTTTCGTTTCTGCGTATCGGCGTTTGCGTAGCCCGGATGCAATCCGGGGGATGTTCTCGGCGCTGAAGGGCGGTCCCGAATTGCATCCGGGCTACGCACTGGCTGCACGCAGCTTTTCGTAGGAGCCCCGCCCTGGGGCGAAGCTCTTCCTGCACGCGCGACCCCGGGTTCGCGGTGGGACGCCGCTCCTACAGATTGGCGGTGTAGCGTTGCACGAATGCCGCTATCAATGCAGCTTGAGTCGTGGCTCGGTGCTGCGGCCGATGCGATCGCTGAGCATCAGCAGCAGGGTGCGCGGTACGCCATACAGTGCCATCTGGTGCATGCGATACAGCGATACGTAGAACACGCGGGCCAGCCAGCCTTCGAGCATCACGCTGCCGGTGAGGTTGCCCATCAGGTTGCCCACGGCGGAGAAGCTCGATAGCGAAATCAGCGAGCCGTAATCGCGGTAACGATATTCCGGCAGCGCCTGGCCGCTGATCTTCAGGCGTAGCGATTTGGCCAGTAACGAGGCCTGCTGGTGCGCGGCTTGGGCTCGTGGCGGCACGTTGCGGCCCTCACTGTCGGGTTGTGGACAGGCGGCGCAGTCGCCGAAGGCAAACACATCGTCGTCCAGTGTCGTTTGCAATGTCGGGCGCACTTGCAGCTGGTTGATGCGATTGCTTTCCAGCCCATCCAGATCCTTGAGAAAGCCTGGCGCGCGAATGCCGGCGGCCCAGACTTTCAGGCTGGCCGGAATAAAGTTGCCATCAGCCGTTTTCAGGCCCTCGGCGGTCACCTCGCTGACGGCTGCGCCGGTCAGCACGGTTACGCCCAATTTTTCCAGCGTCTTGTGCACCGGACGGGCAATGCGCTCGGGCAGGGCAGGCAATACGCGCGGCCCGGCCTCGATCAGGGTGATGCGCATATCTTCCGGGCGAATCCGGTTGAGGCCATAGGCCGCCAGCTGCTTGGCGGCGTGATGCAGCTCGGCCGCCAGTTCCACGCCGGTGGCGCCAGCACCGACGATGGCGATGTTGATCTGCGAGCCGTCTTCGTTCTCGTTGGCGTGGGCGCGCAAGTAATGGCTGAGCATGCGGCGATGGAAGCGCTCGGCCTGCTCGCGAGTATCGAGCAGGATGCAGTGCTCGGCAGCGCCGGGTGTGCCGAAGTCATTGGTGGTACTGCCTACGGCGATCACCAGGCTGTCATAGGTGATGCGCCGCTCGGGCATCAGCACCTGGCCGTCGTCATCCAGAGTGGGGGCCAGGGTAATGCTTTTGCTGGCACGGTCCAGGCCGGACATGCGGCCGAGCTGAAACTCGAAATGATTCCACTTAGCCTGGGCCACGTAGTTCAATTCGTCTTCCGAGGAGTTCAGCGAGCCGGCGGCCACTTCGTGTAGCAGAGGCTTCCAGATATGGGTGAGGTTGGCGTCGACCAGAATGATGCGGGCTGCACCACTCTTGCCAAGTTTTCTACCAAGGCGGGTGGCCAGCTCCAAACCGCCGGCGCCGCCGCCGACAATCACGATGCGATGGGACATGGGAAGTGCTCACAAGGCTTTGAAAAAGACGGTGTGAGTGGGGCAGGGCGAGCGCGAGGCAGCTCATAGCACCAGTCCACTCAGAAAGCGGCTCAGCAGGCCCAGGCCGATGACGGTGACCAGCACGATGCCGAGCAAGCGCCAGACATGAAATGGCTGACGCTCGATCTGATGCTGCGGTGCACTCAGGTACTGGTCGACTTTCTGCTGGTCTTCTGGGCTCAGACGGCTGGTCATGGGGAGGCCTCTGCTTGAATGGCGCTATTCTAGGCGCGCCCGCCAGCCTTGGCGAGCGTTGTTGTCCTCAGGGTCAGATACGTCGTCGAGGATTTCGACGCTTAGGTTGTCGTCCAGGCGAATGATGCCGCCTTCGACAACCCGAGCGGTTATGCCGCCGTGCCCGCGCATGGCCTGGAAGGTTCCGCGGCCAAGGCGCTCCTCCAGGCGGGCACAGGGCTGGCACCAGCCAGTGGTTTCCAGCAGCGCCTGGCCGATGCGAAAGCGCCGGCCCTTGAGGCTGAACAGGTTGATGCCGGCAACCGCGATATTGCGCCTCAGTTCACTGGGATGCATCGGGCTGTCGCGACCGAGCAGGGCGGCAACGACGGCCAGGTGCTCCCATTGAATCAGCGTCACCTGCCTCGTATTGCGTGGTCCCGGGCGGCTGTGATCGCCGGTCAGCCCGGCTTCGCGGCGAGCCTCCACCGCGTCGACTTCGAGCATGGCGGCGCGTGATTGCGGGCGCACGCCTATCCAGCGCACGCGTCCGACCTGTGGCACCTCGGCCAGTAACGCCTGCAGTGGGCTCACAGATCGATACCGATGTCGAACAGCAGGCTGCGCCCGAGATTCTGGCGCAGAAAATCCGGTGCATCCGGGTGCGCGAATAGCACGCGGGCGAATCGCGGGCCGACCAGTGACAGCGAGCGCCAACCCTGGCGCAGGTACTCGGTAGGTGGCGGAAAGTGGCTGTTGCAGTCCAGTACGGCGCGCTTGAGGCTGACGAACGCAACCAGATCCAGCTCTCCCAGGTCGATGCCGCGCTCGCGATAGTTATGCGCCTTCTTGCGCAGGGTTGGCGCCAGGCGGGCCTGCATCTCGCTGGCCGCAATCCGCTTGGGGCGAGCCTCTCGGCGCACCAGTTGGCTAAGAGAAAAGGCGCTGCGGCGGCGCTCCAGCTCGGCGCGCCATTCGTCGTTCAAGCGCCGGCCCTCGTCGAGGACGAAGAACACCTCGAAGTTGGCCTCGCGAAAAAGCACGTCTGGTGGCTCCTGGCCGCTTGGCGTGAAATCATCGCCATGGTGGCGCACGTTCAGCGCCTGCAGCAGACGCTGGCAGACCCAGCGCTCACGCTCCCATTTCTTGGCGTTGGAGAGAAAGGCATTGGCCTGCTCGGCCTGGTGCGTGAGCAGGCGCAGGTAGTCGGAATCGTCCATGACCGAAGCTTAGCCGTAGCGCTGGTCTGCATGCCAGTGCCGCTCAATCATGCTCAAGTGGCGCGGCCACTATTCCTGCGCGGAGCCTGCTCTCGAATGGCTAGTGGTCGCGAGTCTTTGTGCTGCAGTGTTCCACTGTCAGACTCGCGACGGGTGCCGGTGTAGACTTCCTGGCATAGCGTTGGGATGAAGGAGGGGGATGCGCGGATGATCGCTTCTGAGCTGCTGGCGTTCAGCACCCTGCTGGGCGGTTGGCTGATCTATGTACTGGCCCTGTTGTGGGCGCTGGCGCGCGTGCCCTGGCTCGAACTGTTCAGTGACCTGCGTCGCCAGCATCTGTTGTTCGGCACCATGCTGGGACTTTTTCTGCTCTGGCTGGTGCGTCGCGATTTCGACTCGGGGCTGTCCTATCACTTCATTGGCATGACGGCGGTTACCCTGCTGCTGGATTGGCCGCTGGCCATACTGGCCGGCTTGGCGGCGCAGATAGGTTTGCTGGCCATGGGGCGACTGGACCTGGCCGCGCTTGGCGTCAATGGCTTGCTGCTGGTGTTGATCCCGGTGCTGGTGACTGAGTTGTGCGCGCTGCGCGTGGAGCGCGCTCAGCCGCGCAACCTGTTCGTCTATATCTTCTTCTGTGGCTTCTTCCCGGCGGCCCTGGCCACACTGATGACCTTGCTCGGCGGTCTGGCCTTGCTGTGGATGGATGGCCTGTACCCAATGCCGCCCTGGCTCGAGGACTTCGCCGGCTACCTGTGGCTGGTGGCGTTTCCCGAGGCGTTCATTAACGGCACCATCGTCACTGCATTGGTGGTGTTTTACCCGGACTGGCTGGAGACCTTCAATCGCAGTCGCTACCTGCAGGCACCCTGGAAGGACGGCGATCGCGGCGAGTGAATGACGTGCTATCGAACTGGCAAATGCGCTGTTTCGAATTGACCCGGGTCAATGCCTGGCAAGCGCCGTGGATCATCCTGAAGCAAATCGCAGGAGACCTAGAACATGAGTATTCACAGCTGGGCCAAAACCGCTCTATGCAGCGCTCTACAAGATGCCGAGGCACAGGGATTCGATCGTTTGCTGGCGCTGCGTGCGCTGCTCGCCGAGGTCGTGCAGCAGAACAACGCCCTGCGTGACTCCCAGGAGCTGGCGCACGAACTGCAGTTTCTTGCCGACAACCTCGATGAGGATCGCGACTACGCTTTCATGCGTCCCTGACGTTCCCGCGATTTCGCTTGTGTAGGAGCTGCGCCCCGCCGCGAATGGCTTAGGCGTGTTGCTAAACCTAAAAAGCTTCGCCCCGAGGCGGGGCTCCTACGACTTGGGCGACTTCAACTAGCGGTAGCCCGGATGCAATCCGGGGAAATGTATCGGCAATCCCCGGAATACAGACTGTAGCGGCGGCGCCCCGCAGCGAATAGAGATATGTGACTCAATGCGGCCGTGTCGGTAGATCGCCGCTGAATAGCTCGTCTTCCAGGTCGTTGCCGGGAATGGCGTGTTCCTCGGCCGCCCAGGCGCCCAGGTCGATCAGTTTGCAGCGTTCGCAGCAGAAGGGGCGATAAAGATTTTCAGCTTTCCATTCGACGGGCGCGCCGCAGGTGGGGCATTGAACGGTGGTGGTCATGATTGGCCTCCGCGCAGGGTCAGATAGAAGTTGTGCAGGCGTTCGACCTCGTGATCCAGCCAGGCGAGGTCGCGATCATTGCTCAGCACGTCATCGGCATGCCGCAACCTTTCCTCACGGCTGGCTTGTGCCTGCATGATGGCCCGTACCTGCTCTTCCGAGCTTTGGTCGCGGGCGATGGTGCGCTGCACCTGAAGTTGAGCTGGGGTGTCGACGACCAGCACGCGCTGGGTCATCCGGTGTTGAGCGGATTCAACCAGCAGCGGTGACACCAGAATGGCGTAGGGCGACTCGGCGCGCGCCAGCACCTGAACGATTTCCTGGCCGATCAGCGGGTGCAGCAGGCTTTCCAGCCAGCGGCGTTGTTCCGGGTCGGTGAATATCAGCTTGCGCAGCGCGGCGCGGTCCAGCTCACCGCTGGGCTGGAGTACTCCGGCACCGAAGTGCTCGACTATCCTGGCTAGCGCCGGACGGCCCGGCTCCACGACCCAGCGAGCCGCATGATCGGCATCGACCACATGTACGCCGCGCTCGATAAAGCCTTGCGCCACTGCGCTCTTGCCGCTGCCGATGCCGCCGGTAAGGCCGAGTATCCAGGGTTTCATAACGCCGATGCGGTCCCGTTATTGCTCAAGGCCGCGATTGTAGGGGGGATTTCGATGTGATGCGAACACGGTGCGCCTCGACCCCTTGTAGGAGCCGCGCCTCGCGGCGAATGGTTCTAAGGTTTGGCGCTGAATCCAAAAGCTTCGCCCCGGGCCGGGGCTCCTACAACTTGGGCGGCTTCAACCAGCGGGTAGAGCGGATGCAATCCGGGGAAACCTATCGGCCATCCCCTGATTACAGACTGTAGGAGCGGCGCCCCGCCGCGAATCCGCACGGAACGGTGGGGCGCAGCGCGCTTTAGAACCCAGCAAACTTCAAATAACTACCGGTAATCACGTCGCCCCAGAGCAATGCGATCCACCCAGCGATGGCCAGATAAGGCCCGAAGGGCATTGGCGTGCTGGAGTCGCTACCGCGCATGCGCAGCAGGATTACGCCAAGTACCGCGCCAACCAGCGAAGACAAGAGGATGGTCAGCGGCAGCACCTGCCAGCCGCCCCAGGCGCCGAGCATGGCTAGCAGCTTGAAGTCGCCGTAGCCCATGCCTTCCTTGCCGGTGATCAGCTTGAACAACCAGTACACCGACCACAGGCTCAGATAGCCGGCAATCGCCCCCCAGAGTGCGTCTTCCAGGCTGGTGAGTAGACCGAAATAGTTGACGATCAGGCCCAGCCACAGCAGCGGCAGCACCAATGCGTCCGGCAGAATCTGATGGTCGGCATCGATCATGCTCATCGCCAGAAGGCCCCAGGTCAGCACCAGCATGGCGCCAGCCTGCCAGGTGAAGCCGAAGTGCCAGGCGATATAGCCGGACAGCACGCCGCAGGCCAGCTCAACCATGGGATAGCGCTTGCTGATCGGAGTTCTGCAGTTCGAGCACTTACCACGCAGGAATAGATAGCTGATGACCGGAACGTTCTCCCAGGGGCGAATCTCGTGACCACAGTTGGGGCATGAAGAGTTGGGCAGAATCAGATTGAAGGTTTCTGATTGAGGCGCGGGCGGCAGTTCAAGTACCTCGCGCGCCTGACTTTGCCAGTCGCGGTGGAGCATTTGCGGTAGGCGGTAGATCACCACGTTAAGGAAACTGCCGACTAGCAAGCCAAGTAGTACGACGCACAAAATAAAGGCCAGCGAATTGCTGGCCAGAAAATCGATAACAAGCATTTATACGACGGCGCCGAGCTGGAAGATTGGTAGGTACATGGCGATGATCAAGCCGCCGACCAGTACGCCCAACACGGACATGATAATTGGTTCCATCAGGCTGGTCAGGCCGTCGACCATATTGTCAACCTCCGCTTCATAGAAGCTGGCGACCTTGTCGAGCATCTCATCCAACGAACCAGACTCTTCACCAATAGCGGTCATCTGGATGGCCATGCTAGGGAACGTGCCAGTAGTGCGCATGGAGAAGTTCAGCTGCATGCCTGTAGAAACGTCCGCCTTGATTTTATTCGTAGCGTTTTTGAAAACAATGTTTCCCGTGGCTCCTGCGACCGAGTCCAGCGCATCAACCAGGGGAACGCCTGCTGCGAACGTTGTCGAAAGCGTACGTGCGAAGCGCGCTACTGCTGATTTGTAGAGAATGTCTCCAACAATAGGGAGTTTCAGTACGCCGCGATCAACAGAGTCTCGTAGCTTCTGGGAGCGTTTCATGGCTTCTTTGAATGCAAAGATTGCGACAAATATTCCTATTAGGAAAATGAACCACCATTCTTGGAGAAACTGGGATATACCTATAACCATTTGGGTAAAGGCAGGAAGCTCTGCACCGAAGTTGGCGAAAACCTGCTCGAATTGTGGCACGACCTTGATCAGCAATATCGCGGATACAATGATGGCAACCACCACTACGGCGATGGGGTAGTTCATCGCCTTCTTGATCTTGGCCTTCAGGGCTTCGGTCTTTTCTTTGTAGGTCGCAATACGATCCAGCAGGTTTTCCAATGCCCCCGCCTGCTCACCGGACTCAACCAGGTTGCAATAGAGCTCATCAAAGTATTGAGGTTTCTTACGCAGGGAGGCCGCGAAGCTGTTACCTGCCGCAACCTCCTGCTTCACCTCATCCACCAGCTTGCGCATATTGGGGTTGTCGAAACCCTCGGAAATGATGTCGAAGGACTGCAGCAGTGGCACACCTGCTTTCATCATGGTTGCCATTTGTCGGGTGAACAGGGCAATGTCCATGGGCTTGATTTTCTTGCCTGCTCCACCTAAAGACAGGCTCGATTTCTTGCGCACCTTGGTCGGATTGATGCCTTGCTTGCGCAGCTGAGCCTTGACCAGTGACGGGTTCTGTCCGCTGATTTCGCCTTTGACGACGCTACCGCTTTTATTTTTGCCTTCCCAGGTAAATACACTGGTTTTCAGAGCTTTTTCCGCCATGGTTAATCCTTGGTCACGCGGTTGACTTCCTCAAGGCTGGTAACCCCTTGCATGGCCTTGAGCAAAGCGGAGGTGCGTAGATCATTAAAGCCGTCTTTACGCATCTGTGTGGCGATATCGATGGAATTGCCTTCCTCCATGATAATCCGCTGGAGGTTGACGGTGTTTTTAACCACTTCATAAATACCGACACGACCCTTGTAGCCGCCTTTGCAATTTTCGCAACCTACCGGGCCATAGATCTTGAATGTGCCGATCTTGTCCTCGGGGAAGCCTTCGGCCAAAAGGGTTTCCCGTGGCACATCCACTTCCTTTTTGCAGCTGTTGCACAGCTTGCGTGCCAGGCGCTGAGCGATGATCAGGTTGACCGAGGTGGCGATGTTGAATGAAGGTACGCCCATATTGCGCAGACGAGTCAGGGTTTCTGCCGCACTGTTGGTGTGCAGAGTGGACATCACCATGTGGCCCGTTTGCGCGGCTTTGACGGCAATGGACGCGGTGTCCAGGTCGCGGATCTCGCCGACCATGATGATGTCCGGGTCCTGACGGAGAAAGGCACGCAGGGCCTGGGTAAAGTCCATGCCCTGTTTGGGGTTGACGTTGACCTGATTGATGCCTTCGAGGTTGATCTCTACCGGATCTTCAGCGGTAGAGATATTTACATCCGGGGTGTTGAGAATATTCAGGCCGGTGTAAAGCGAAACGGTCTTGCCCGAACCTGTTGGGCCGGTGACCAAAATCATGCCCTGTGGTTGCTTTAGTGCATTGAGGTACAGCTCTTTTTGAGCTTCTTCATACCCGAGGGCATCAATGCCCATCTGTGCACTGGTTGGATCGAGAATCCGCATCACGATCTTCTCGCCCCATAGTGTGGGTAGGGTGTTGACACGAAAGTCGATGGCCTTGGTCTTGGATATCTTCATCTTAATCCGACCATCCTGCGGCTTGCGCCGCTCGGAAATATCCAGTGCTGCCATGACCTTCAGGCGGGCGGAAATTCGCGGAGCCAGCTGAATCGGTGGGCGGGCCACTTCATGTAACATTCCGTCGGTACGGAAACGCACCCGGTAGGCCTTCTCGTAAGGCTCGAAGTGCAAGTCCGAGGAGCCGCCTTTGATGGCATCCAGCAACATCTTGTTGACGAACCGAACCACCGGGGCATCGTCAGCGTCCACTCCACCATCATTGGCTTGTTTATCATCATCGACTGCTTCGACATCGAGCCCGTCCAGATCGACGTCTGCCAAGTCCTCCATGCCACTATTGGCTGAGTCAAAGAACTTGTCGATTGCTTCGCCAAGCTTATCGTCCTCAACCAGAATGGCTTCGGTAGTCAAACCGGTGCTGAACTGGACATCGGTAACCGCTTGATGGTTGGTCGGGTCGGAAAGGCCTACGAACAGTTTATTGCCGCGCCGCCACAAGGGTAGTACGCGGTGTTGGCGTACCAGCTTTTCGCTGATCAGCTCCCGCGGCTGGCCTTCCTTGTCGATTGCATTCAGGTCGAAGAAGGCCACACCAAATTGCTCGGCGGCAAGCTCCGCCAATGCCCGGCTTTTTACCAATTTGTTCTGCACTAGGTAAGTCACCAGCGGCATTTTATTGCGCTGGGCTTGTTGCTGGGCTTGTTGGGCGGCTTTTTCGTCCATTAGTCCGGTTTCTGCCAGTTGCCTGGCCAAGCCGGAAAGGGAAATGCTCTCGTTCATTAGGTGCTCCACAAACAATGCCTGCCTTATAACCTAGACGATTGGTGGCTGCCAAATGAGGCTAAAGAAGGTGACAAAAAATGGCAGATAATGCCGGGTTGAGAGGCTGTGCGGGGGAGGGCGGGCTTGGAAAGGCGTTGTAACTGCGCGTATAGCTAACTTGGCACGCTGGGTGCATTGCTCGGGGTAGGTCGCTGGACCTGTCCATTTCTAGGAGAAAAAGTATGAAAGCTCAACTGCAGAAGGGTTTTACCCTGATCGAATTGATGATCGTGGTCGCGATCATCGGTATCTTGGCTGCTGTGGCTCTGCCGGCTTACCAGGATTACACCGCGCGTGCGAAGGTTTCCGAAGTGGTTCTGGCCGCTTCTCAGTGCCGTACTACGATCACTGAAGCCTCTCAGACTGGTTTTGCTGCGACCCCCGCGGCGGCTAATAGTTTTGGTTGCGGAGAGGATGCTACCGGTCCTGTATCTCAGTATGTGGCTACCATTCAAACGACCGCTACTGGCATTATTCAAGTTGCGGCGCGTAACATTTCCCAGCTTGGAAACAATGTGAACTTGGAACTGCGCCCGTTCAGTGATGCAGATGGTCAGACTGCCATGGCTGCTGCTGGTTACAACCGCGCATCTTTGACCCCTATCCTTGCCTGGCAATGTGCTGCTGGTGCTACCAATGGCATCGAAACCAAGTACCTGCCTGCCAGCTGCCGCTAAGTATTAGTAAAGGGGTGGCTTAAGTTACTCCTTGTGATCCTAAAGCAACGCCCCGCAATTGCGGGGCGTTGCTTTTTTGGGGGGGGGGAAGGGGGAGGCCCATGCGTGAGAAATTTTGAATATGTGCGATTTTAAGTTGCGCTGATGGGTTTTATGTTGATGTCTAGATTTTTCAAGTTTCATTGCTATTGGGAGGTGTCGATGACTCTTCGGTTTAGAGCTTTTTTTGTTCATCTAATAGGCTCCCTTGTCGTCGGACTGAGCATTCTGGCCTTAGTGTTTGGGCTCTGGTATCCGTCTCCTCTGCACCAGGCACTGGGTGTGACGTCTATATTCATCATGCTGCTGATGGTCGATATGGTATTGGGACCGTTGTTAACCTTGTTGGTATGCAAGCCGGGTAAACAAACTCTCAAATTCGATCTGGTAGTAATTGTCGTGCTACAGCTGACTGCTCTGGTTTATGGTTTGGGGGCAGTGTTCCAGGGGCGGCCGGTGTGGTTAGTATTTAATGCAGACCGGTTTGATGTGGTGCAGGCGATAGATATCGATAGGCGTCGAATCAATGAGGCGTTGCTACAGTACCAAGTCCCCGCATGGTCGGGGCCGCAATGGGTGGCAGCTGTGTATCCTGACGATATAGAGAGGCGCAACGAAGTCCTCTTCGAAGCTGCTCAGGGAGGCAGTGATATTGCTCAGCGCCCTGAGCTTTATCGGCCTTTGGTCGAGTCTGCTGAGAAGATGCAGCACAGGGCTGAAAGTCTTTCCAGTTTGTCGAAGTATAATGATCCTGCCGTTGTTTCTGGCGCTCTAGCTGTCTGGCCGCAAGCGACAGGTTGGTTGCCTCTAATGGCTAGATCGCAGTCTATGGTGGTTCTGCTTAGTGATGGTAATACGAAAGTGCTGGCTGTAGTCCCACTTAGGCCGTGGCTATAAAAGGCACACTATTATTGTAAGGTGGTAAGCTCAAACACATGTGGTTAGTGTTGTCTCTGAGCTCTTTGGTGTTATGTTCTCTACAACGCCAACCGCATCGACAAATCCACGGCCTTCACATCCTTGGTCAGCGTCCCCAGCGAGATGTAATCCACGCCGGTTTCAGCAATCATGCGCAGCGTGCTGTCGTTGATCCCGCCGGAGGCTTCGAGCTTGGCGCGGCTGGCGGTGAGTTTGACCGCTTCGCGCATGTCTTCCAGTGACAGTTCGTCGAGCATGACGATATCGGCGCCGGCATCCAGGGCTTCGTGCAGTTCTTCCAGGCTTTCCACTTCTATCTACACCGGTTTGCCCGGGGCGATTTGGTGGGAGGTGTTTATCGCCTGGGCGATGCCGCCGCAGGCGGCGATGTGGTTTTCCTTGATCAGGAAGGCGTCGTACAGGCCGATAAGGTGGTTGTGGCAACCGCCGTAGGTCTCGGCATATTTCTGCCCAAGCGTTTGTCCCGAATCTGGGTATCGCAGATTCGTAGAATGACGTCGCCGAAGGTGCTCTCGTTAGTTGCCGCGAGCCTTTTGATGGTGCCGATATCTCAGTGCTGTGTCATCGTGCGATGGCCCGGGGGCGCCGGACACTCGCCCTTCGCTAATTGATCTTGCGGGCTTCAGCTTGGATGGGCGTGGGAGTGGCGTCGGCTCTTGGTATGTGTGGGGTACACTTTCGGCATTAAGTGGGAGGTTAATAGTGAATAAAGATGCATTGATTGGCTTGATGCGCTCGAGCCTGGATGGGTTGTTGGCCATCTACGCCTTCGGCAGTCGTATCCACGGTACGGCAGATAAGCACAGTGACCTGGATATGGCTGTTCTTGTGCGCGGGTACACGGATCCTGTGGCGCTGTGGTCCCTTGCCGGTGAAGCTGCCGACATTGTCGGGTGCCCGGTGGATTTGTTGGACCTACGCAGAGCTTCAACCGTGATGCAGCAGCAAGTGTTGCGGGGCGGTGAGCAATGGTGGGCAGCCGACGGTATCGAGGCCGGTTTGTTCGAGTGTGCGGTGTTGAGCGAGAAGCTTGAGCTGGATCGAGCCAGAGCACCGCTTTTGCTGGATATCGAGCGAGATGGACGGGTTTATGGCCGATGATGTGTTGTTGAACAAGGCCGCAAGCATCGAGCGTTGTGTAGGCGAGCGCGAGAAGAGTATGACCGCGATCCGGCGAGCTTCGCCGACGACTTTACGCGTCAGGATGCCGCCATTCTGAACATCCAGCGTGCTTGCGAGGCGGCCTTGGATATGGGGCAACATCCGATCAGGCGCGAGCGTCTTGGTATTCCGCAGAGTGCGCGCGACGTATTTGCGCTGCTCGCCGCAGGCGGCTGGGTCGACAATGATCTGGCTGAGGCGCTCAAACGGATGGTGGGTTATCGCAATATTGCGGTTCATGAGTATCAAACGCTGCAACTGCCGATTACCGTGGCGGTGATTACCCGGCATCTGGATGAATTTCTCGATTATTCCAAGAACATTTTGTTGAAGGATGCTCAGTAAGATTAAACTGCGGTTTGACCTGTAGGAGCCCCGCCCCGGGGCGAATTGTTGTTCGGTATGATTTCTGTGAGGCTGCGATTCGCCGCGGGGCGCGGCTCCTACAGTGAGTCTGTGGATTACAACGCCAACCGCATCGACAAATCCACGGCCTTCACATCCTTGGTCAGCGTCCCCAGCGAGATGTAGTCTACGCCGGTCTCAGCGATCACGCGCAGGGTGCTGTCGTTGATCCCACCTGAGGCTTCGAGTTTCGCGCGGCCGGCGGTGAGTTTGACGGCTTCGCGCATGTCCTCCAGTGACAGTTCGTCGAGCATGACGATATCGGCGCCGGCATCCAGGGCTTCGCGCAGTTCTTCCAGGCTTTCCACCTCTATCTCCACCGGTTTGCCCGGGGCGATCTGGTGGGCGGTGTTTACCGCCTGGGCGATGCCGCCGCAGGCGGCGATGTGGTTTTCCTTGATCAGGAAGGCGTCGTACAGGCCGATACGGTGGTTGTGGCAACCGCCGCAGGTCACGGCGTATTTCTGTGCCAGGCGCAGGCCTGGCAGGGTTTTGCGGGTGTCCAGCAGCTTGACCTGAGTGCCTTCCACCAGGTCGGCATAATGACGGCAGCGGGTGGCCACGGCCGAAAGCGTCTGCAGGAAGTTGAGCGCTGCACGCTCTCCGCTGAGCAGTGCGCGCGCGGGGCCTTCCAGGGTGAACAGGGTTTGATTGGCTTGGGCGCGCTCGCCATCCTGCACCTGCCAATGCACCGTGACGCGGGGATCGACCTGGCGAAAGACCGTATCGACCCAGGCAGTGCCGCAGATGGTCGCGTCCTCACGGGTGATCACGCGGGCGCTGGCCAGACGCTCTGCCGGAATCAGCTGGGCAGTGATGTCACCGCTGCCGATGTCTTCTGCCAGGGCGCGGCGGACATTGGCTTCAATTTCGCTGCTGAGGTCGGCGAGGGTCAGGTTGGGCATGGTCGGCTCCGGTTTAGGCGAGGGGCGATTATAGAGGCAGGAAGGCGTTGAGCTACAGCGTGCGGGTTTTGGCTTATTTGCGACGATATATTCAAACGGCGTCGCCGTAGGGCGGCTCAGGCAGGTGGTCATGCGGCCCGACCGCCGGTAGAGCGTCACGCGGCTGTCAGGCGTAGGCTGTAACCTTCATGGCTATCCTCTATTGGCTACCGTCCGTAGGTGGCGCGCTGCTATCTGTGACCTGGATCATGTCTGTGGAAAAAATTGGGCTTGGTATGGCGCGCAGCCTCCCTATAATGCCTTTACTTTTTTCATTATTGACGCCAGGCCTTTGACGTTACGGACGACGCTCGGTTGACGCTGTGCAGACCAGGAAGCCCGGGTTCGGGCAGTCTGCGGGAGACTAGAATGAAGACCGACGCGAATGTGGTGCACCTCAACAAGGCCACCGCAGAGCAATCGCCAACTTCGCCGGTAGGAAGACTGCCCGTGGCGCTGATTCAGGTGCGTGATAAAGCTGCGCAACAGCTCAAGCAGAATCTGCAGAGCCTGTTCGACAACGCCGACGATACCCTCTTCGAGATGGCTGATCGAGCGACCAGCAATGCCGAGCAGAACGCTTTCTTCGAGGCGATGCGTGATCTGCGCCTGAAGCGCAAGACCATCGAGCGCGGCTTCCTGCAGAAGGTGTTCGAGTCTTTCGCCAATCTCAATCAATACGAGATCGGCAAGCCGCAGCCCGCGCTGGATTCGGTCTCGTTCGACAGTTTGAGCCTGGTACAGAACGATGAACTGGAAGAAACCGTGGCGCTGGACGCCATGGTGGCCAAGGTGATGAGTCGTGATGCGGCTGCGCTGGGGCATCTCACAACCCGTCTCAACGCGGTGATCAGCAAGAAGCTCGATGACAAGAGCAACCCGCTCGGTCCTACTCTACTCAGCGAATACTTTCTCGATGCCTGCAGCGGTCTGGGCGTGGAGATCAAGGTCAAGCTGATCATCCTCAAACTGTTCGAAAAATACGTGTTGGGCGGTTGCGATCAGCTGTATGCCGAGGCCAACCAGGCGCTGGTCAGTGCCGGTGTGCTACCTGAACTGAAATCTGCCCCGCCGCGTCGTCAGCAGCAGCGTCCGGCAACTTCCAGTTATGCCCAATCCTCCGCCGAGGAGGGTATGCCTCTGCTCGAAGGTGCCGATCAGGGCGTGCAGGAGGTCTTCGGTGCGCTGCAGGATCTGCTGTATCAGGTACGCGGTACGGCGATGCCGCGTCGAGCTCAGGCGGCTGATGCGCTGCCGATTACCAGCAATGATCTGATGCGTCTGCTTTCCCACATGCAGCAGCGCACGCCTGCGCAGATAGACGTGCAGGATTTCGATCTGCGTGACCAGCTCGAGCAACTGCTCGAACGCGCCAGTGCCAAGAGTGGCAAGGCGCGTGTGGTGGGCGAGGTCGACGAGGACGTGATCAACCTAGTGTCGATGCTCTTCGAGTTCATTCTCGACGACCGCACCCTGCCGGATTCGCTCAAGGCACTGATCGGCCGCCTGCAGATTCCCATGCTCAAGGTGGCGGTGCTGGACAAGACCTTCTTCAGCCGTGGCAGCCATCCGGCTCGTCGCTTGCTCAACGAGATCGCTTCTGCCGCGCTGGGTTGGGTTGACCAAGATGACGCGCAGCGCGACAGCCTGTATCAGAAGATCGAACAGGTGGTGCAGCGCCTGCTCAACGATTTCGTCGATGATCCTGCGATCTTCTCCGAGCTGCTGGCTGAGTTCATGGCCTTTACCGGTGATGAGCGGCGCCGCAGTGAATTGCTAGAGCAGCGTACCCGTGATGCCGAGGAGGGCAGTGCCAAGGCCGAGCTGGCTCGTCGCCAGGTCGAGCAGGCACTCAACGAGCGCCTGCTGGGCAAGACCCTGCCCGAGGTAGTGGTGCGGCTGTTGCAGGAGGCCTGGAGCAAGGTGCTGATGCTCACTTGCCTCAAGCATGGCGTGGAGTCGCAGGAGTGGCAGGACGCGCTGCAAACCATGGACGATCTGGTCTGGAGTGTCGCCCCGCACGAGGATCCGGAGGCGCGCCTGCGCTTGCTGGAGCTGGTACCGGGTCTGCTCAAGGCGCTGCGTGAGGGCATGACCAGCGCAGCGTTCGATCCATTCTCCACCAGCGAGTTCTTCAGCCAGCTGGAGGTCCTGCATGTGCAGGCCTTCCAGCGCTTCAAGCGCGCTTCCGAGATTGAAGCGGAGCCCGCAATCGAGGCCCGTACCGATGTAGATGAAGCAGGGGTAGAACTGCCACTTCTTGAGCTGCCTACCGGGGAGGCTGTGGTCGAGGATGCTCCGGCCATGGTTGAGGTGGTGGAAGAGATCATCTTGCTGGCTCCGGGCCAGAGCCGCCCGCAAGAGCCTGACGTGGTCCTGCCGGACGATGACGAGGCGCTGCATCAGGTAGACGGGTTGCGTGTCGGCAGTTGGGTCGAGATTCAGGAAGATGAGGAGCACAAGCTGCGTTGCAAGCTGGCGGCCATCATCAAACCTACCGGCAAGTACGTGTTCGTCAACCGTACCGGTATGAAGGTGCTGGAGAAGAGCCGTAACTCGCTGGCTGTGGAGTTTCGTCGCAACGCCGTTCGCCTGCTCGATGATGCACTGCTGTTCGATCGGGCGCTGGAGTCGGTGATTGGCAACCTGCGCAAGCTGAAGAACGCCTGACTCCTGGGGGCGTAGCGTTCCCGATAGCTGTAGCAGCTCCTCTGAGAGCGGTTCGCGGCGGGGCGCCGCTCCTACAGGGTTTTGCGTCTCGATGTTGGTCAGGCCAGCGACGGACTGTCTCGCGTAGGAGCCCCGCCCCGGGGCGAAGCTTTTGAGCGATTCGCCGCCAGGCTCTCGCAAGTTGTAATCCCCGATTTTCCCGCCTTTGCACATCCTGTTGCGGTCGCGCTATTGGCCGCTGCGGTTGGCTGCTCTAGAGTGGTGGTTCGCTCAGGAGTGTCACATGCAGCTCGACCCCTCAACCGGCTGGTTTCAGGGCATTCATCACTGCCCCTCGCCAAACTTCAACATCCGCCCTGATGGTGAGATTTCCCTGTTGGTGGTGCACAACATCAGCTTGCCACCAGGGCAGTTCGGCACTGGCCGGGTTCAGGCGTTCTTCCAGAATCGGCTGCCGGTCGATGAACATCCTTTCTTCGCTGAAATCGCTTCCTTGCAGGTTTCTGCGCACTTTTTCATCGAGCGTGATGGCGCGCTGACCCAGTTCGTCTCCTGTCTCGAGCGTGCCTGGCATGCGGGTGTTTCCTGGTTCGATGGCCGCGACAACTGCAATGATTTTTCGCTAGGTGTGGAGCTGGAGGGGACTGATGAACAGCCCTATACCGACGCCCAGTACGAGCGACTGGCTGAGCTGACGCGGCAGTTGCTCGATGCCTATCCGGCAATCTCGACCGAACGCATCTGCGGCCACTGCGATATTGCGCCGGGCCGCAAGACTGACCCAGGTCCGGCATTCGACTGGCCACGTCTGTACACCACACTGAAGGATTGAGGAGAAGTAGCGATGAGTTTTCTGGTCATTCTGCTGGTGCTATGGGTCGAGAAGTTTTCCGCCTGGCGTCTGCGAATCCAGCAGGACGGCCCATGGCTCGCGCAGCTGCAGCGTATGCAAACAGGCACTTGGCAGCAGGCTCCGTGGTTGTGCCTGGGCGTTCTGGTGCTGCTGCCCGTGCTGGCGTTGGGGTTGGTGTTGTTGCTGCTAAAGCCACTGGCTTATGGCTGGCTGGCGTTGCCGGTTCATCTGCTGGTGTTGATCTACAGCCTGGGGCGGGGCGATCTGCTGGCCGCTCTGGGGCCTTTCCGTGATGCCTGGCGGCGGGGTGACGGGCAGGCCGCTTATCACGTGGCCGAGCGAGATCTGGCGCTGCAGCCGGAGGAGGGCCCGCAGTTGCTGCAGCAGGTTCAGGGGCATCTGTTGTGGCAGGCCTATCAGAGCTTCTTTGCGGTGATCTTCTGGTATCTGCTGCTTGGCCCTATGGCGGCGCTGGCCTATCGCCTGCTGGCGCTGACCACCGAGCATGCCGAGCAAGCCGCACTGCGCGAACGTGCAGTGCAACTGCGCCATGCCTTCGACTGGTTGCCGGCGCGGGTGCTGGCGTCCAGTTTCGCCCTGGTGGGCAATTTCGTCGCGGTCAGTCGTGCCCTGCTGCATGAGTTGCTCAGTTGGGACATTTCTGCGGCGCAGTTGGTGATCAAGGCGGGGCGCGCGGCTGGGGAGATGCCGGCTCCAGTGATGGGCGAGGAAGGTGTTGATACGCTGGACCAGCTGTGGCAACTGCTGATTCGTGCCGCTGTTGTCTGGTACGCCGGTTACGCGGTGTGGGTACTGCTCTTCTGACGGGAGCTCTCGACGCGTCGTGCTTCCACATTTTGCAGGCGCGGCGCCCCGCTGCGAATCCGTACGACGCGCTCTTGAGAGATTCGCCCCGGGGCGGCGCTGCTACAGTGCACAGCGGGCGCTGGTTTAACCTTAAGTTACAAAGCAGGGTGTCGATAAGAGGTATAACGGGGGCGCACCCTGCCTGTTTGGTGATGTTTGTCACATTTATCTGCCTGTATTCGCCGTGTCGATTCGCGCGCCGCAGGTCGGGCTGCACAGGACGCCGTCGTCAGCCCGTGAGAGGCTTTGCCGCTGTCCAAGCGATACCAATAACAATAAATGGCAACTGGAGACGTCTAGTGAAGACCGTGTTGTATCCGGCCATCGCGCTGATGAATCGCCTCAGCTTCGGCATGAAGTTCAGCCTGATCAGTGTCCTGTTTTTCCTGCCCATGCTGGTCACCAATTTCTATCTGGTGCGTGACTCCTATCGACAGTTCGTCGGCACCCAGAATGCGCTGCAGAGCCTGGAACTCCTGGGCAGCAGTCTGCAGCTGCGGCGTGACCTGGAAAGCCTGAATGATCTGGTACAGATCAACTCGATGATTGGCCAGTCCGGTCAGGCGGGCGATCTCGAGGGGCGCATCGATCAACTGGAGCAGACCTTGGCCGCTGGTGTGCAAGGCCTGGAGCCAGTGACGCAGGATGCGGAGCAGGCAGCCGAATTCATCAGCAAACGTGACGAACTGCTGGCCGATCTCAAGAGTGCCGAGAGCGAGACGTCGCTGCAGAGCAAAACGGTCATCGTCGAGAAACTGCTGGGGTCGTCCCAGGTGTTCATCAAACTGGTGGCCAGCCAGGCCGGCCTCAGCCAGGATCCGCAGCGCCAGGTCCGGCAGATTACCGAGCTGATCACCAACGTCACCCCACAGATCACCAATGTGCTGAGCCAGGGCCGCGCCATCGGCGCCTACTCGCTGGGGCAGGGGTTTCTCAACTCGGCGGCCAGCACCAAGTTCGATGATCTTCTGCTGCAACTGGAGAAGTTGCACGCCGAGTACGGCCTGAACCTGCAGGAGGCGTTGGCTGGCAACGTCGCGGCGCAGAACGGCCTGGGCGGTCTGGCCGAGGCCAGCCGTCAGAGTCTGAAGGACAGCAGTGTGCTGTTCGAGGACCAGGTGATCATCGCCGACAGCCTGGACACGCCCTGGGCGCAGTTCTATGAGCAGATCAGCCAGCAGATGGCCAAAACCTACGCCTTCAACGATGGCCTGCTGGCCGTCCTCGACACCCAGCTGAGCGAGCGTCTTACCGATAATCGCGCGCAGATGGTGCTGCTGGTGGTCGCGCTGGTGGTGGTGTTCCTGCTGATCGTCTATCTCTACAGCGGCTTCTACGTTTCCACACGCTCGACCCTGAAGAATCTGGGCCAGGTCATGGACAAGGTCGCGGCCGGGGACATGACCGTCACCTTCCAGGCGCAGAGCCGGGACGAGCTGGGCGAATTGGGCCAGGTATTCAATCAGACCGTGCTGCGTATTCACGACCTGATCGAGCGGGTTGGCCATACGGTGGGCGAAGTGGGTGGTCAGGCGGATCGTGTCGAGCTGGTATCGGGCGAGAGCAATCAGGCCGTTGCCGGGCAGCGCGCGCAGATCGAACAGGTCGCCACGGCAATGAATCAGATGTCGGCCACGGCTCAGGAGGTGGCGCGCAGCGCCGCGGCAGCCGTGGAGAGTGCGCAGAGCGTCAATCAGGAAACGGTCAGCGGTCGAGCGCTGGTCGAGTCGCAGGTTGGGGCGATTCAGCGTCTGGCCGGTGAAATCGACCAGTCGGTTGTGGTCATCGATCAGTTGGCCAGCGACAGCGCGGCCATCAGTCAGGTACTGGACGTGATCAAGGGCATCGCCGAACAGACCAATCTGCTGGCGCTCAATGCCGCCATCGAGGCTGCGCGTGCCGGTGAGCAGGGCCGTGGTTTCGCGGTGGTCGCCGATGAGGTGCGTAACCTGGCCAAACGCACCCAGCAGTCCACCGAAGAGATCGAAACCATGATCGCCCGGCTGCAGGGCGGTGTTGGCGCGGCGGTGAAGGCGATGAATGCCAGCCACCAGATGGCCGACGGCACCGTCAGCGAGTCAGCCAAGGTGCAGCAGGCGCTGGAGAACATCCTCGGCGCAGTTGGCATGATCGTCGATCAAAATCAGCAGATCGCTGCCGCTGCCGAGCAGCAAACAGCGGTGGCCCACGATATCGATCAGAACATCGTCGAAATCAATCATGCCGGTGAACGCACAGCCGCCGGTGCCAGCCAGACCGAGCAGGCCAGTCGCGAGCTGAGCGAACTGGTCACCCGACTCAAACAGTTGATCAGCGCATTCCGGGTGTGAGTGATAGGTCCGCTCCCGTTGTCGCTCCCGCCTGGGCGGGAGTAACGGGGAGCGGATATACCGGGACCGTCAGAGTGCACATGGCGCCTAGATCTGTAGGAGCGGCGCCTCGCCGCGA
Organism: Pseudomonas pichavaramensis; assembly: GCF_050473265.1. Classification (NCBI taxonomy): domain Bacteria; kingdom Pseudomonadati; phylum Pseudomonadota; class Gammaproteobacteria; order Pseudomonadales; family Pseudomonadaceae; genus Pseudomonas; species Pseudomonas pichavaramensis. The sequence continues at coordinate 562,231 of NZ_JBJKFJ010000001.1, forward strand.
ATCCGGGCGACGCGGTTCGGAACATTCGCTCCAGGGCGGGGCTTCTACGAAAAACTCAGCCGGCAGAGCAATCTAGGCCCAGCCGAATAGCTCTTCGGCATTGCGGCTGCTGGCGGCGGCCAGCTCGTCGGGGCTGATGCCGCGTAGCGCTGCCAGTTCGCTGCAGATATCCACGAGGTATTCCGGGCTGTTGCGCTGGTTGGGGTGCATGGCCGGCGCCATATCCGGTGCGTCGGTCTCCAGCACGATGGCCTCCAGCGGCAGCCCCGCTACCACTTTGCGCAGGCGATTGGCCTGTGGCCAGGTTGCGGCGCCGCCGAGGCCAAGGCGGAACCCCAGTTTGATGTACTCGCGGGCCTCTTCGGCGCTGCCGGCAAAGGCATGGATGATGCCGCCGCGTGCCAGGCGAAAACGCTTGAGGGTGGCGATGGTGGCGGCATGGGCGCGGCGTACATGCAATAGCACGGGGAGCTCGAACTCGGCGGCCAGTTTGAGCTGTGCCTCGAACAGCGCCTGTTGCTGTTCTCGATCCAGTTGTTCCAGATAATAGTCCAGGCCGAACTCGCCGATGGCGCAAAGTTTTGGGTGGCCTGCTGTGCGGCTCAGCCAGTCACGCAACTCGCCAAGGTGCTCGGGGCGGTGCTCATCGAGGTAGACCGGGTGCAGGCCGAACGCGGCGTACAGGCCCTGCTGGCTTTCCACCAGTTGCCACAGGCGCTGCCAGTTGGCCTGATACACGCCGAGTACCACGATTCGCTGGACCCCCAGCGCCTGACTGCGGGCCAGCAGCGCATCGCGGTCCGCGTCGAAGTCAGGAAAATCCAGATGGGTATGGGTATCGATCAGGCGCATCGTCAGGCGTGCTTCCAGGCTGTCATGGACTGGCTCAGGTTCCCCCATTTTTTCCGGCCATGCCAGCGCCATGGAGCATTGGCTGATTTTTCCAGTCGAACAGGAAAGGAACGGGTGCGTTGGCCGTGACGCGTCTGGGTGACGGAGGACAATAGGTGCAGCGCATAGGTAAAGGATTCGCGTGGTTCGTGGCGGTTTTTCTGCTGCTGGTGGCAGCGCTGATGCTGTTTCTGGCGCTGTTCGACTGGAACCGGGCTCGCCCGCTGATCAACGAACAGGTGTCGGCGGCGCTGAACCGACCGTTCGCCATCGAGGGCGACCTGCGTGTGGTCTGGCAGCGCGAGCCCGGCGAAACGGGGCTGAGTGCCTGGCTGCCCTGGCCGCACTTCGCCGCCGAACGCTTGCGCCTGGGCAACCCTGAGTGGGCGCAGGGCGACGCCTTCGTCAGCCTCGACAGCGTGCGTTTCCGCCTGGCGCCATTGCCGCTGCTGTGGAAAACCCTGAGCATCCCGAGCATCGAACTGGGTGCGCCGGTTGCCGACCTGCAGCGCCTGGACGATGGTCGGGCCAACTGGGTATTCGACCTGGGTGACGAGTCCGCCGGTCAACCGAGCCCGTGGACGCTGGACATCGGCACCATCGCCTTCGACCAAGGACAGGTGAGGTTGGATGACAAGATCAGCGGCTCGGTTCTGGAGCTGTTCATCGAGCCGCTGGGCGAACCCATTGCCTTTGCCGAGGTTGTCGGCAAGGCTGTCGCCGAGCAGCGTGCAGGGGCGCAGGATTACGCGTTCGCCTGGCAGGCCAAGGGTCGTTTCCGTGGTCAGCCGGTAGCGGGTGAAGGCAAGGTCGGCGGCCTGCTGGCGTTGCACGATGCATCGCAGCCTTTTCCTTTGCAGGCCGATCTGCGTATCGGTACAACACGGATCGTCCTCGCTGGTAGCCTGACGGACCCACAGAATCTGGGCGCCCTGGATCTCAGGTTGCGCCTCTCCGGCACCAGCCTCGGTCATCTCTACCCGCTGACTGGCGTGACCCTGCCGGACACTCCGCCCTACAGCACCGACGGCCGCCTGCAGGCTGAGTTGCATGATGCTGGCGGCGCGCTGTTTCGCTATCTGGGCTTCAACGGCCGTATCGGTGACAGCGATATTCATGGTGATCTGACCTTCGTCGCGCGCGAGCCAAGGCCGAAGCTGTCCGGCCAACTGACGTCGGAGCAGCTGTTGTTCAGCGACCTGGCGCCACTGATCGGTGCCGACTCCAGCAGCGACAAGCGCGAGCGCGGCGAGAAGGACGAGCAGCCGGTCAACAAGGTGTTGCCCGTATCGGAGTTTCGTACCGAGCGCTGGCGCGCCATGGATGCCGATGTGCGCTTTGTCGGCAAGCGCATCGTGCACAGCGAGCAGTTGCCCATCACCGACCTGGACACCCATGTCGTGCTCAATGACGGCGTGCTCAGTCTGGAGCCGTTGCGGTTCGGTATGGCCGGCGGAGCGCTCGATTCGCAACTGCGCCTCAACGGTGCCGTCACGCCCTTGCAGGGGCAGGTTCGCCTGCAGGCGCGCAGTCTCAAACTCAAGCAGCTGTTTCCCACTTTCGCGCCCATGCAGACCAGCCTCGGTGAGCTGAACGGCGACGCTCGTATCAGTGGGCGCGGCAACTCCGTGGCAGCCTTGCTGGGCAGTGCCGATGGCGAGCTGAAGATGCTGATCAACGACGGAGCGGTCAGCCGCGGACTGATGGAAATCGCCGGGCTGAATGTCGGCAACTACCTGGTCGGGCGCCTGTTTGGTGATGAAGAGGTGCAGATTCATTGTGCAGCGGCCGATCTGGGCATCAGGCAGGGGCTCATGAGCACGCGGCTGTTCGTCGTCGATACCGACAACGCGGTGATCAAGGTCGATGGCAGTGCCAACTTCGCCAGCGAGCGGCTGGATTTCACCATCACGCCGGCGACCAAGGGCTTTCGCATCTTCTCCCTGCGTTCGCCGCTGTATGTACGCGGCACGTTCAAGGAGCCGGCGCCGGGGGTGCAGGCGACGCCACTGGCGCTACGCGGTGTCGGGTTGGTCGCGCTTGGCGTCGCGGTTGCACCGGCGGCTGGATTGTTGGCATTGGTGGCACCTAGCTCCGGTGATGAGCCGAGCCAGTGCGAGCCTGTGCTGCGCAAGATTCAGGGCCGTGGTTGATAAGGCGGATAGACCAGGTTACGGGCTATAACTACCGTCGACACATTTCCCGTTTGCCTTATGCGGTGGCAAACATATACAAGATGTTGTCGCTCTCCAAAGAAAGGATCTTCTGTAGATGACTCAAGCTATTGCGCATCGCTGGCGCTTCTTCCGTGCCGGCGGCTTCGATCAGGTGCAACTGGAAACGCCGGCGGATCTCGCCGCACTGCGTGGCCTGGATCAGAAACTCTGGGCCAGCCTGGCCTGCCCGGTGAACAACCTGGAGCTGGATCGGCGCATGCTCGACTACATCGACCTGAACAAGGACGGTCGTATCCGCGCTCCGGAAATCCTCGAGGTGGTGGACTGGACGCTGGCGCGCCTGGTCGATCCTGCCGTGCTGTTCGAGGACGGCCCGCTGCAGCTTGCCTCGCTCACCGATGACGCCGTCGGTGCACGTCTGCGCCTGGCTGCGCAACGTTTGCTGGGCGTGCTCGGGCGCTCCAGTAGCGACAGTCTGGCGCCGGCCGACACGGCCAATCTGGCATTGCTGTTCCCGCCGCACGAACCCAACGGTGATGGCCTGGTGCCGGCGACGTTGACCGATGACGCCGAACTGAAGACGGCCATCGCCGACATCATCGCCAGCCTGGGCGCGCAGACCGACCGCAGTGGCGAGGCGGCGATCAGTGCCGGGCAGATCAGCGATTTCTTTGCCCAGGCGCGTCAACTGCACGCCTGGCATGCGCGGGCGGCGGAGCAGGGTCTGGATGCCTTCGGTGAGGGCACGGTCGCCGCGGTCGAGGCGCTGAGCGCTGTGCGCGGCAAGATCGACGATTACTTCACCCGCGTGGCCATGGCCGAGTTCGATCCGCGTGCTGCCGCGCTGATGAATGCTCAGGAGGCCGAGCTTGTGCGTCTGGCCTCGTTGTCACTGGCCGATGCCTCCGAGGTTTCCGGGCTGCCTCTGGCCGCCGTGCAGCATGGCGACCAGTTGCCGCTGGACAAGGGCCTCAACCCGGCCTGGCAGGGCGCCATCGACGATTTCCGCCAGCGTGTGGTGGTGCCCGTCTACGGTGAACTGCAGAGCCTGTCGCGCGAGCAATGGCAGCACCTGGTCGCGCTCTGCGGCAATTACCTGGCCTGGCAGGCCGAGACGCCCAAGGTGGCGATCGCCGAGGTGCTGACACGTGGGCGCATTCTCGAACTGGTGGAGCAGGACGCCGAGGTTCGCTTGCTGGCGCTGGTCGAGAAAGACAAGACCGTAGCCGAGGCGGCGGATGGCCTGGTCGAACTGGACAAGCTGATTCGCCTGCGCCACGGACTGGTCAAGCTGCTGCGCAATTTCGTTTCGTTCCAGAGCTTCTACGCACGCCAGGACAAGGCCGTGTTCCAGGCCGGCACGCTGTACATCGATGGCAAGAGCTGCGATCTGGTGGTGGAGGTCGACAACATCGAGGCGCATGCCAAGATCGCCGCGGCCAGCGATTGCTTCCTGCTTTACTGCGCCTGCACGCGCCGCGGTGAGCCGGTGCGTGGCAAGGAGGCGCTGAATATCGTGGTGGCGGTCACCGCTGGTAGCGAGGGCGATCTGCAGGCCGGCCGTCACGGTCTGTTCTACGACCGTGACGGCAACGACTGGGACGCCAAGGTGGTCAAGGTGGTGCAGAGCGCCATCAGCATCCGTGAAGCCTTCTGGTCGCCCTACCGGCGCATCTCCAAGCTGGTTTCCGATCAGGTGCAGAAACTGGCCGCCAGCCGTGACGCCGAGATGGTCAACAAGACCGCGACCAAGGTTGGCGAGACAGGAGGCGCGGGGGCTGCAGCGCCCGCGCCTGCGTTCGATATCGCCAAGTTCGCTGGTATCTTCGCGGCTATCGGTCTGGCGGTTGGTGCGCTGGGCACGGCATTGGCTGCCGTGATCACCGGCATTCTGTCGTTGGCCTGGTGGCAGGTGCCGTTGCTGCTGTTGGGCGTGCTGCTGGCCATTTCCGGTCCGGCCATGCTGCTGGCCTGGTTCAAACTGCACCGTCGCAGCCTGGGGCCGATTCTCGATGCCAATGGCTGGGCGGTAAATGCCAAGGCGCGCATCAGTATTCCGTTCGGCACGGCATTGACGCAGATGGCCGAGTTGCCCAAGGGCAGTGACCGCGCACTGCGTGATCCTTATGCCAACAAGCCTTCGGTCTGGCCATGGATCCTGCTGCTGGTGGTATTGGGCGCCGGGTATTACGCCTGGAGCAATGGGGTATTCAGCCCGGAGCCGCAGGTGCCAGCTGAGGCTGTGGCGCCTGTTCAGGACGCTGCCGGCTAAGAGGGAACTGCCTGGCGTTGGGCTCTTTGTAGGAGCGGTTGGGCGGCATTCCGCTTCAGCCGCGAACAGCTTTCGCGGCTGAAGCCGCTCCTACGGGTTGGAAGGCATAGTCGGCCAGTCATTTGCGTATTGGCGGGTTTCACCCGCCCTACGTTCTCTCTCAGCCGGCTAACAGTTCCGCCACCCAGCGCGGCAGTTGCTCGGTGGCCGGGCCATAGCGTTTCTCGGCAAACAGAGAATGGCCCTGGCTGGGCTCCAGATTGATCTCCAGGGTATGGGCGCCAGCTTGCCGGGCCTGTTCGACGAAGCCGGCGGCCGGGTAGACGTGACCCGAGGTGCCAATGCTGACGAACAGTTCGCACTGCTCGAGTGCGTCATAGATGCGCTCCATCTGATAGGGCATTTCGCCGAACCAGACGATATCCGGGCGCAGCGTGCCAGTCAGACCGCAGCAGGCGCAGGCCTGGCTGACGGGCATATCGTCTTCCAGTACGAAGCGCTGCTGGCTGTTGCTGCAAAGCATCGACTGCAATTCACCGTGCATGTGCAGCAGGCGTTTGGAACCGGCGCGCTCGTGCAGGTTGTCGACGTTCTGCGTGACCAGCAGGAAATCGCCCTGCCAGGCTGCTTCCAGCTCGGCCAGTGCCAGGTGCCCGGCATTCGGCGCGATGGCCGGGTCACGTAACTGGGCGCGGCGCATGTCGTAGAAGCGCTGCACCAGGGCCGGGTCGCGGGCGAAGCCTTCGGGCGTCGCCACGTCTTCGATGCGATGCTCCTCCCACAGGCCGTCGCTGGCGCGAAAGGTGCGGATGCCGCTCTCGGCGGAGATGCCGGCACCGGTGAGGATGACGAGGTTGGGATGGGGCATGTTGGCTCCGAAGACAGGTGCATTGCTGCAACTCTAAGCCAATTGTAATGCCGTGTGTTCTTCGTAGGAGCCGGCTTGCCGGCGATGCTTTTTCGTCAGTAATGATCGCTGGCAAGCCAGCTCCTACGGGGGCAGAGCCGTAGTCCAAATAAAATCCGGGACTCACCTGCACATCGCTCCCGGATTGAATCCGGGCTACGCGGTGGCTGGCCCTGGAGCATGACGATATATGCGGGTTCGTGGCTCATGCGCGTTCGCTCATCGCCGCCAGTGCCACCGAGGCTGCTGCCGTTCGGGTTTCCACGCCGAGCTTCACGTAGACGTGTTCCAGATGCTTGTTCACCGTGCGCGGGCTGAGGCCGAGGATGTCGCCGATGTCACGGTTGGTCTTGCCGCACGCGACCCAGCGCAGCACCTCCACCTCGCGTTCGGTGAGCTGGAAACGAGCGCAAAGGTGGGCGTGTGCCGGCGCATTGTCCAGGCTCAGGTCGACCGGTTTGGACGCGGCGCGTGCAGCCTGCAGAACGCGCGCGGTGCGCAGGTGCGAGGCGACCCGGGCGAGCACTTCGTCGGGGTTGATCGGCTTGGTCACGTAGTCGATGCCACCTGCTTCGAAGCCCCGCACCACATGCTCGCTGTCGGTCAGGGCCGTCATGAACAGCACGGGGATATCGGCGCTGCCCGGGTCTGCCTTGATCCGTCGGCAGGTCTCGAAGCCGTCGAGCCCCGGCATCATCGCATCGAGCAGGATCAGATCCGGCCGCCGGCGTTGAATGCGTCCGAGCGCGCTGGAGCCGTCCAGCGCTACCAGCACCATGTAGCCGGCGTCGTCGAGCGCATCGGAGAGCAGCGCGAGATTATCCGGCGTATCGTCGACGATCAGGATGATGCCGCGCTCCTGCGCGTCCGCGCTGGGGAATTGCGACTCAGGCTGGCGGAACGGCGCATTCATGGTCGGCCTCCTTCAGGTGTCGGTTGAATTCGTCTAGCTGGAAATTCTTCACCAGCACGCGCAGTTGCGCGGTGAAACTGGCGCTGGCCGGGTCGCGCTGATCGATGGCGTCGAGGCATTCCTGAATGCCGCGCACGTAGCCCATGGCGCCCAGTTCGCGCAGTGCGCACAGGTCTTCATGGCAGGGCAGTGCCTGTACTTCGGGTGTGGACGGGCTGTCCTGAGTGCGGTGCAGCCAGGTCAGACCCAGGTGCTGGTGGATGCGGTCGAGCAGCTCCGGGGTGTACACCGGCTTGGCCAGGTAGTCGTCGCAGGCTGCGGCGACGCTGCGCTCGCGGTCATCGGTGAAGGCGTTGGCGGAGATCACGATGATCGGCGCCTGGCAGCGGGTGTTACGGCGGATCAGGCGACTGGTTTCCCAGCCATCCATCTGCGGCATGGACAGGTCCATGAGAATCAGTGCCGGGTTGTGCAGCGCGACCTGGCGAATGGCCTCATGGCCACTGGCCGCCTGGATCACCTCGAAGCCCAGCGGTTCGAGCATGCCAGCCAGCACGCGGCGGTGTTCCAGGTGATCGTCCACCACCAGGATCAGGCGTCGTTCGCCCTGGTAGCCGATGATGTCGTGCTCCACATGCACCACCGCCTGCGGCACGCGCACCTCGGAGAGGAACAGGCGCACCTGGAAGCGTGTGCCCCGGCCCGGTTCGCTGTCGACCGACAGCTCGCCCCCCATCAGCGCCGTGAGCATGCGGGTGATGGTCAGGCCCAGGCCTACGCCGTTGTCCTGGCGCATCAGGTCGCCGCGCTCGAACGGCTGGAAGATGCGCTCGATCTGTTCGGGGGCGATGCCTGCGCCGGTGTCGATGATTTCGAAGGTCGCGGTCTCGCGCATGTAGCCGACACGCAGGCAAACCTCGCCGTGGTCGGTGAAGCGTACGGCGTTGCCCAGCAGGTTGATCAGAATCTGCCGCACGCGCTTTTCGTCGCCGCGTACCACGGCGGGCATGCGGCCGATGCATTCGAGGCGAAAGCGCAAACCTTTTTCCGCCGCCTGCGGGGTGAACATGCGTTCGAGTTGATCGATGAATTCGGGGAAGGGAATCTCGGCCAGTTCCAGATGCAGCTTGCCGGCTTCGATCTTGGCCACGTCGAGCAGCCCGTCAATCAGTGACAGCAGATGCGAGCCGCTGCGGAAGATGGTGCCCAGGGCATCCTGATGCTGTGTGGGCATGCTCGCGTCACGCTGCAGAATCTGGGTGTAGCCGAGGATGCTGTTGAGTGGCGTACGCAGTTCATGGGACAGGCCGGTCACGTAGCGGCTCTTCGCTGCATTGGCCGACTCGGCGGCTTCCTTGGCCTGCTGCAGGGCTTCGTCGGTCTTGCGGTGCGCCTCGATTTCCTGCATCAGCAGGAGGGTTTGGCGATCCGATTCCTCCTGAGCGACGCGGCGGCTTTCGCGAGTCAATACCAGCCACCAGGCCAGCATGGCGGCGAATAGCGAGAGGGTGAGAAAGGCCTTGAGGAAGGCCTGGAACATCGTCTGGCGAACTTCTGCTTCCTGGGTCAGCAGGCTCAGCGAAACCTGACTGTAGATCAGCGCCAGGGCGGCGAACAGCATCAGCACCAGCAGGCCGAGCAGGCCAAGGTATTGGGCCAGGCGGCTGTGCAGACGCGGGATCGAAGCGCGCGGGAATACCCAGCTGACGAAGTCGTCGACCTGGTCGGCCAGGCGTGCGCGCGGCTTGCAGCGGTCATCGCAGCGCGCGTCGAGAGAGCAGCACAGCGAGCAGATGGGTGCACCGTAGGCCGGACACATTGCGGTGTCTGGTTCCTCGAAGCGGTTGTTGCACAGGCAGCATTGCACCTGACCGGCTTCGGTATAGGGGTAGAGCAACTGCGGCTGACGTTCGCGGGCAATGTAGTAGCGACCCCCGGTCAGCCAGGCCAGCAGCGGCGCCAGGAGAAAGGCCGAACCCAGTGCCACCACGGGTGATGCAGCCTGCGCCAGTGCGCCGAACAGGCCTGCGTGCGCCACGACCGAGAGCAGCGAGGCCATCAGCATGGCACCAACCCCCACCGGGTTGATGTCGTACAGGTGCGCGCGCTTGAACTCGATGTATTTCGGCGACAGGCCCAGCGGCTTGTTCACCACCAGGTCGGCAACCAGCGCGCCGATCCAGGCGATGGCAATGTTGGCATAGAGGCCGAGCACTTCCTCGATCGCCTCGAACACGCCCAGCTCCATCAGCATCAGGGCGATGGCCACGTTGAACACCAGCCAGACCACGCGACCGGGATGGCTGTGGGTGATGCGGGCGAAGAAGTTCGACCAGGCCAGCGAGCCGGCGTATGCATTGGTCAGGTTGATCTTCACCTGACTGACGATGACGAACAGCACCATGGCGGCCAACGCCCATTGCGGTGAGGCGAACACGTAGTTGAAGGCCACCAGGTACATCTGTGTCGGCTCGGCCGCCCGTTCCATGGGGATTTCATGCTGCAGGGCGAGAAACGCGAGGAAGGCGCCGGCGAGCATCTTCAGCGCGCCGGGGATGATCCAGCCCGGGCCGGCAAGAATCAGGGCAGCCCACCAGCGCGTGCGGTTGGCGCGGGTCTTTTCCGGCAGAAAGCGCAGGTAGTCGACCTGTTCGCCAATCTGCGTCACCAGTGCCAGGGCCACGGTGCAGGCGGCGCCGAAGTGCAGCAGGTTGAAGCTGCCAGGCTCGCCCTCGCGTCCGGCAAAGCTGGTCCAGTCCGTCAGTGCATCGGGATTCTTGGCGATGACGAAGACATAGGGCAGAAACAGCAGGAGCAGCCATAGCGGCTGGCTCCACATCTGCAGGCGGCTGATCAGCGTTACGCCATAGGCCACCAGCGGGATGACGATGATCGAGCAGATGACATAGGCCAGCGCCAGGGGAATGTTGAAGTAAAGCTCCAGGGCCAGGGCCATGATGGCGGCTTCCAGAGCGAAGAACAGGAAGGTGAAGCTGGCGTAGATCAGCGAGGTGATGGTCGAGCCGATGTAACCGAAGCCGGCGCCGCGGGTCAGCAGGTCCATGTCGACGCCGTAGCGGGCCGCGTAGTAGCTGATGGGCAGGCCGGTGAGGAAGATCACCAGCGCGACCGCGAGTACGGCCCAGAGGGTGTTGGTGAAACCGTAGGACAGGGCCAGGGCGCCGCCGATGGCTTCCAGGGCCAGGAACGACAGGGCGCCCAGCGCGGTGTTGGCGATGCGCAGCTCGGACCACTTGCGGAACGACCTGGGCGTGAAGCGCAGGGCGTAGTCCTCCATGGTCTCGTCGGCGACCCAGGTGTTGTAGTCGCGGCGGATCTTGATGATGCGCTGGGTGCCGGTTGGCTGCACGGGCGGTGTCCTGCTGGCGTTATCTGATAGATCGTCCCTGTCGCATGTCCCTGTAGGAGCCGGCTTGCCGGCGATCCGCCCTGATCAGGCAATGCTGATCGCCCGCAAGCGGGCTCCTACGGTGCGTAGAAAGTGCAACTTCCATGCCCCGGCTCGGTGAGGCCTCTACGCGCGCGCGAGCTTCTGTCTGCGTGCTTTTTCTGCATCCAGCTTGCACCAGGCTGGCGCATGGGGCTGTACGTCAGATGACGTATGCCGTTACGTCATGCTGCGTATACCCGCCTAGGGGGGAGGCACGCATCCTTGCTGCGAAGCCGGCGTGGTGGGCCGGTACGAATAACCAGCACAGGAGCACGACCATGGATTCTCAACCGCTTCGATTTCTACCCCGCCGGCTGGCGACGGGGGCCGCAGCGCTCTCGCTGCTGGCCGCCAGCCTGTTCAGCCACATGGCCAGTGCCGAGGTGAATACCACCGGCTTGGCTGTGACCGATACCGAGGTGATCGTCGGTCAGCTGCACTCGGCTACCGGCACCATGGCCATCTCCGAAACCGGCTCGATTCAGGCCGAGCGTCTGGCGATCGAGCAGATCAACGCCAGTGGCGGCATTCTCGGCCGGCAGATCAAGGTCATTCAGGAAGATGGGGCTTCCGACTGGCCGACCTTCGCCGAGAAAGCGCGCAAGTTGCTGGTCGGCGACAAGGTTGCGGCCGTATTCGGCTGCTGGACTTCGGCCTCGCGCAAGGCCGTCTTGCCGGTCTTCGAGAAAGAGAACGGCCTGCTCTACTACCCGACCTTCTACGAGGGCCTGGAGCAGTCGAAGAACGTCATCTACACCGGCCAGGAAGCGACCCAGCAGATTCTTGCGGGCCTGGACTGGGTGGCCAAGGAGAAGGGCGCCAAGAGCTTCTACCTGATCGGCTCGGACTATATCTGGCCGCGCACCTCGATGAAGATCGCGCGCAAGCACATCGAGAACGTACTCGGCGGCAAGGTGGTCGGCGAGGAGTACTACCCGCTGGGCAACACCCAGTTCGGCTCGCTGATCAACAAGATCAAGCTGAAAAAGCCTGACGTAGTCTTCGCTGCCGTGGTCGGTGGTTCCAACGTGGCGTTCTACAAGCAGATGAAGGCGGCCGGTGTGACCTCGGCCAAACAGAACCTGCTGACCCTGTCCGTCACCGAGGACGAGCTGCTCGGCATCGGCGGCGAGAACATGGAAGGTTTCTACGCTTCGATGAAGTACTTCCAGAGTCTGGACAACCCGAACAACGCCGCCTTCGTCGAGGCCTTCAAGGCCAAGTTCGGCAAGGATGCGGTGATCGGTGACGTGACCCAGGCAGCCTACCTCGGCCCCTGGCTGTGGAAAGCCGCCGTCGAGAAGGCCGGCAGCTTCGACGTCGACAAGGTGGTGGCTGCCTCGCCTGGCATCGAGCTGACCACTGCGCCGGAAGGCTACGTCAAGGTGCACGACAACCATCACCTGTGGAGCAAGACGCGCATCGGTGAAGTGCAGAAGGACGGCCAGTTCAAGGTGGTCTATGAGTCCGACCTGATCGAGCCTAACCCCTTCCCGGAAGGCTACCAGTAAGCAAACCCTCGTGTGGGAGCTGGCTTGCTGGCGATGAATGGATCGCTGACAAGCCGGCTCCTACAGGGCTTTCCACCGTTCTCTACTGGAGACCATCGACATGGAATGGCTATCGGAATTCGGCGCCATCGCGGCCATGCAGGGGTTCAACGGCTTGTCCGTGTTCTGCGTTCTCCTGCTGATGGCGCTGGGGCTGGCGATCATCTTCGGCCAGATGGGGGTGATCAACATGGCGCATGGTGAGTTCCTCACCATCGGCGCTTACACCACCTTCGTGGTCTCGACCCTCACCGAGCAATACGCGCCGGCCTTCGGGCCTTACTACTTTTTCCTTGCGATCATCCTCTCGTTCTTCATCGCCGGGGCCATTGGCTGGCTGGTGGAGTGGGCGATGATCAGCAAGCTCTACCAGCGACCGCTGGATACGCTGCTGGCCACCTGGGGGCTGTCGCTGGTGATGCAGCAGGGCTTTCGCTCGCTGTTCGGCGCGCGGGAAGTCAGCGCGACCCTGCCGGAGTGGCTGATGGGCTCGTGGAACCCGACCGAAACCATCGACATCCCGCGTAATGGCCTGTTCGTCATGGGCCTGACCATCGTCCTGACGGCCACTTTGTTCCTCATGCTCTATCGCTCGCGCTGGGGGCTGCAGGTGCGTGCCACGGTACAGAACCGGGTGATGGCGCGCTCCGTCGGGATCAACACCAAGCGCGTCGACCGTATGACCTTCGCCCTCGGTTGCGGCGTGGCCGGCGTGGCTGGCGCGGCCTTCACCACCATCGGTTCGACCGGGCCGACGGCAGGCTCGCTGTACATCGTCGACACCTTCCTGGTGGTGGTCTTCGGTGGCGCTTCCAGCCTGCTCGGTACCATCGCCTCGGCATTCAGCATCGCCCAGGCGCAATCGATCCTGGAGTTCTTCACCAGTGGCTCGATGGCCAAGGTTCTGACCCTGTCCGCCGTGGTGCTGATCCTGATGCTGCGCCCGCAGGGACTGTTCTCGAACAAGGTGCGCAAATGAAAAGTCACTTTCAACCTACTGCGCGCTCCATCTGCGGCGTCGCGCGGTGCTCGTTTCCTCGACGTACTGCGTGTACGCCTTCGTCACTGCGCTCCGGGCTTCTTGCCGCTGGAGCTGCTCGGTACGGTTCAAAGCGACTTTTTGAATGCACGGAGGGCTACTGATGAATCCGACACTCGACAAACTACTCGGCGGCAAGCAGGGCGCCATCGGTCTGGCGTTGCTCGCCGCGCTGATCCTGGTGGTGTTCCCGCTGGCGCTCGATGCCTTTCGCCTGAACATGGTGGGCAAGTACCTGACCTACGCCTTCGTCGCCGTTGGCCTGGTGCTGTGCTGGGGCTATGGCGGCATCTTGAGCCTGGGCCAGGGCATCTTCTTCGGCCTCGGTGGCTACTGCATGGCGATGTTCCTCAAGCTCGAGGCATCCGACCCGGAGAGCACCAAGATCCAGTCCACGCCCGGTATTCCGGACTTCATGGACTGGAACCAGATCACCGAGTTGCCACTGCTCTGGGAACCGTTCCACAGCCTGGGTTTCACCCTACTCGCCGTGGTGGCGGTGCCGGTGCTGCTGGCGCTGGTGATTGGTCTGGCGATGTTCAAGCGGCGTGTCGGCGACGTGTATTTCTCCATCGTCACCCAGGCCATCGCACTGATTCTCACGGTGCTGATCATCGGCCAGCAGGGCCTGACGGGTGGGGTCAACGGCATTACCGACCTGCGCACGCTCAAGGGCTGGGACATCCGCACGGACGAAGCCAAGCTGATCCTCTATTTCGTCAGTGCGGTGCTGCTGCTTGGCTGCATTCTGATCGCGCGTTTCATCGTCGCCTCCAAGCTTGGCCGGCTGCTGCTGGCGATGCGTGACAAGGAAGAACGGGTGCGTTTCTCCGGTTATGACGTGGCCAGTTTCAAGGTCTTCGTGTTCTGCGTGGGTGCCGCCTTCGCCGGCATCGGCGGGGCGATGTTCACCTTGCAGGTGGGCTTCATGTCACCGAGTTTCGTCGGCATCGTGCCGTCGATCGAGATGGTCATCTTCGCCGCCGTCGGTGGGCGCCTGTCGCTGCTCGGTGCGGTGTACGGTGCGTTGCTGGTCAACTTCGGCAAGACCTACTTCTCCGAGAGCTTTCCCGAGCTGTGGCTGTACCTGATGGGCGGGCTGTTCATCGTCGTGGTGATGTATTTCCCCAATGGCCTTGCCGGCCTGTGGGAAAGCCATGGCAAACGCTGGCTGGCGCGTCTGCGGAGCAAACCCAAGGTGCTGGCCACCGCTGCAGCGCCCGCTGTCGAGGCTGCACCGAGCAAACGCCCCGCCCCTGAACTGGAGACCACGCCATGAACAGCCCAGCAGGCTTCCAGGCCGCCAAGCCGGTACTGGCCATCGAGGGGCTGACCGTGTCCTTCGACGGCTTCAAGGCGGTCAACGATCTCAACCTCTACGTCGACCGCAATGAGGTGCATGTGGTGATCGGCCCCAATGGGGCGGGCAAGACCACGGTGCTTGATCTGATCTGCGGCAAGACCCGCGCCACCACCGGCAGCATCGATTTCGACGGACGCGAGCTGACCAAGATGCGCGAGTACGACATCGTCCGCGCCGGCGTCGGGCGCAAGTTCCAGAACCCGTCGATCTACGAGAACCTGACGGTGTTCGAGAATCTGGAGATGTCCTACCCGGCCGGGCGCAAGGTATTCGGCGCGCTGTTCTTCAAGCGTACGCAGGCCGTCATCGAGCGGGTCGAGCAGGTGGCGCAGGAGATCATGCTTGGCGAACACCTGCATCGCCAGGCTGACCTGCTTTCACATGGGCAGAAGCAGTGGCTGGAGATCGGCATGCTGCTGATGCAGGACCCGCAACTGTTGATGCTCGACGAGCCGGTCGCTGGCATGAGCGTATCCGAGCGCGTGGCCACCGCCGAGCTGCTCAACCGCATCAGCCAGGGGCGCTCGGTGCTGGTCATCGAGCACGACATGGAGTTCGTCAAGAGCATCGCCCACCGCGTCACCGTGCTGCACCAGGGCAAGGTGCTGGCCGAGGGCAGCATGGAGGCGGTGCAGAGCAACCCCAAGGTGATCGAGGTGTATCTGGGGCATTGACGGTCATGGCTACGCAACGGTGCGCGCGGCGCACCCTACACCCGGGTATCAGACCGTAGGGTGCGCTATGCGCACCGCCTATTGTTGGAGTGACAAGCATGTTCCAGATCAGCAACCTCGCCTCCGGCTACGGCCAGAGCCAGATCCTGCACGAACTCAACCTTGATGTGGCGAAGAAGGAAATCGTCGCGGTGATGGGCCGCAACGGCATGGGCAAGACCACCTTGTTCAAGAGCCTGATGGGCATCCTGCCGCAATGGGGCGGGCAGATTCATGTGGACGGCAAGGACGTTTCCAAGCTGGAAACCCACCAGCGGGTGGAGAGTGGCATTGCCTACGTGCCGCAGGGGCGGATGATTTTTCCCAGCATGACCGTGCTGGAGAATATTCAGACCGGCTTGCCGGCATCCGCCGGTGGCAAGGTGCCGGATGATCTCTACTCGCTGTTCCCGGTGCTGCATGACATGCGTCATCGCAAGGGCGGCAACCTGTCCGGTGGCCAGCAGCAACAGCTGGCCATCGCCCGTGCATTGGCGACCAATCCCAAGGTGTTGCTGCTCGATGAGCCGACCGAGGGTATCCAGCCCTCGATCATCAAGGACATCGCCCGCAGCCTGAAAGAGATTCGCAACATGCGCGACCTGACCATCGTCGTCTCCGAGCAGGTGCTGTCGTTCACCATGGAAATCGCCGACCGCTTCCTGGTCATCGAGAAGGGCAAGTTCGTGGTCGAAGAGAGTCGCGACAAGGTCGACGAGGCGAGCATCAGCCGTTATCTGTCGGTGTGACGGCCCGCTCTTGTAGCCCGGATGCAATCCGGGGCAGAGGTTCGATCTGTCCCCGGATTGCATCCGGGCTACACAATTTTCCCGCTTTACGGCCGCTGTGTTCTCCATGCAGTGGCCGCTTTTTCGCGTCCGCGAAAAATGCCTGCAGGCCCCGTTCTGTCTGCCTTCCCGGCATACGTCATCCAACGTATTTGCCGAAATCTCCGCGCCCTTGAGACTGGCTCCGTACCCGGCACACACAGGCCGGCATTTCTCACAGGTCCTATGGAGCTTTGTCATGACCGATACCCTGATCAAGGTCGACATCAACCAGGCTGCTACCGATAACGAACAGGTGCACAACCGCTGGCACCCGGACATTCCCATGGCCTGCTGGGTCAAGCCGGGTGACGACTTCATCCTCGAAACCTACGACTGGACCGGTGGCGCGATCAAGAATGACGACGATGCCAGCGACGTGCGTGACGTCGATCTGTCCACCGTGCATTACCTGTCCGGGCCGGTGGGTGTGAAGGGCGCCGAGCCGGGTGACCTGCTGATCGTCGAACTGCTCGATATCGGTGCCAAGGCTGAGTCGATGTGGGGGTTCAACGGCTTCTTCTCGAAGAACAACGGTGGCGGTTTCCTCACCGACTACTTCCCGTCCGCACAGAAGTCGATCTGGGACTTCGAAGGCATGTTCACCAAGAGCCGGCACATCCCCGGCGTGCGTTTCGCTGGGTTGATCCATCCCGGATTGATCGGCTGCCTGCCGGACCACAAGATGCTCGCCGACTGGAACAAGCGTGAGCAGGCGCTGATCGACACCAACCCGACCCGTGTGCCGCCGTTGGCCAACCCGCCGTTCGCCTCCACCGCGCACATGGGCAAGCTCACCGGCTCTGCCCGCGACATGGCAGCGGCCACTGGCGCGCGCACCGTGCCGCCGCGCGAACATGGCGGCAACTGCGACATCAAGGACCTGTCGCGTGGCTCGAAGATCTTCTTCCCGGTGTATGTCGACGGCGCCGGCCTGTCGGTCGGTGACCTGCACTTCAGCCAGGGCGATGGCGAGATCACCTTCTGCGGCGCCATTGAAATGGCAGGCTGGGTGCATATGAAGGTCGAGCTGATCAAGGGCGGCATGGCCAAGTACGGCATCAAGAATCCGATCTTCAAGCCCAGCCCGATCGTACCCACCTACAACAACTACCTGATCTTCGAAGGTATCTCGGTGGATGACGACGGCAAGCAGCACTACCTCGACGTCAACCTGGCCTACAAGCAGGCGTGCATGAACGCCATCAATTACCTGACCAAGTTCGGCTACTCGCCGGCCCAGGGCTACTCGTTGCTCGGTTCCGCGCCGGTCCAGGGGCACATCAGCGGCGTGGTCGACATCCCCAACGCCTGCGCCACGCTGTGGTTGCCCACCGACATCTTCGAGTTCGATATCAACCCCGGTGCGAGCGGTCCGACCAAGTTCCTCGACGGCAGCATCGACATGCCCATCGCCTACGACAAGTGATGCTCGCGCGCACGGCCACCGTAGGGTGCGCCGTGCGCACCGAATTTATCGAGGTATTGCCATGCCCATCTACGAATACGACTGCCCGAGTTGTGGCGATTTCACCGTGCTACGGCCGATGGCCGAGCGTGACGCCGCCTGCGCCTGCCCCTACTGCGAAACACCGAGCGAGCGGGTGATTCTCAGCGCGCCGGGCCTGACCAGCATGGCCGGCAGCCAGCGCCGCGCCCATGAAACCAACGAGCGCAGTGCCCACGCGCCGCAAAGCTTGGAAGAGTACAAGGCCAACCGCAAGCACCCGGCTGGCTGCAGTTGTTGCGGCCCGAGCAAACCGGTCGAACGCACCAAGGCCAACCCTCACGGCCTCAAGGCCAGCCCATCGGCTCGGCCGTGGATGATCAGCCACTGAGGCTGTTCATTGGGTCCCCGCCTGCGCGGGGATGACGTGGGTTTTCGCCGTCATTCCCGCGAAGGCGGGAATCCAGTTCGCAGCTTTCACTGTAGGAGCGGCTGGGCGGCATTGCGCTTTAGCCGCGAAGCTTTTGTATGAGATCGCGGCTAAAGCCGCTCCTACGAAATACATCGCAAACGGAGGTTTTCCATGCGCCACGGCGATATTTCCAGCAGCCCAGATACCGTCGGCGTCGCCGTCGTCAATTACAAGATGCCGCGTCTGCACAGCAAGGCCGAGGTGCTCGACAACGCGCGTAAGATCGCCGAGATGATCAAGGGCATGAAGCTCGGTCTGCCCGGTATGGATCTGGTGGTGTTTCCCGAGTACAGCACCATGGGCATCATGTACGACAAGGACGAGATGATGGCCACCGCCGCGACCATTCCCGGCGAGGAAACTGCGATCTTCTCCGCCGCCTGCCGCGAGGCGAAGACCTGGGGCATCTTCTCGCTCACCGGCGAGCGGCATGAAGAACACCCGCACAAGGCGCCCTACAACACCCTCGTTCTGATCAACGACCAGGGCGAGATCGTGCAGAAGTACCGCAAGTGCATTCCCTGGTGCCCCATCGAGGGTTGGTATCCAGGCGACCGCACCTATGTCTCAGAAGGCCCCAAGGGCATGAAGATCAGCCTGATCATCTGCGATGACGGCAACTACCCGGAAATCTGGCGCGACTGCGCGATGAAGGGCGCCGAGCTGATCGTCCGTTGCCAGGGCTACATGTATCCGGCCAAGGATCAGCAGGTGCTGATGGCCAAGACCATGGCCTGGGCCAACAACTGCTACGTGGCGGTGGCCAATGCTGCCGGCTTCGACGGTGTGTACAGCTACTTCGGCCACTCGGCGCTGATCGGTTTCGACGGCCGCACGCTGGGCGAGTGCGGTGAAGAGGAAATGGGCATCCAGTACGCCCAGCTGTCGGTGTCGCAGATCCGTGATGCTCGGGCCAATGACCAGTCGCAGAACCACCTGTTCAAGCTGTTGCACCGTGGCTACACCGGCGTCTACAACTCCGGCGATGGCGACAAGGGCGTGGCCGACTGCCCGTTCGAGTTCTACCGCACCTGGGTGCTGGATGCGCAGAAGGCCCAGGAAGACGTGGAGAAGATGACCCGTTCGACCGTCGGCGTGGCCGACTGTCCGGTGGGCGAGTTGCCGCATCCGGGCAACGAACGCATGGCCTGAGCCGCTGTGCATGGGCGTGCTCTTGTAGGGTGCGCTGTGCGCACCGATTGCAGCAACGCTGCCACTTATACCGGTGCGCACGGCGCACCCTACGGAGGCGCTTCGTCATTAGGAACCCTGGCATGCCATTCGTTAACGACCTGGTCGACAGCAATCGCGAGCGTCTGGAGGATCAGGGCGTTGCGCGTCTGCAATCACGCTTCCTGTTCGACCCCGCAACCGTAATGGCCCTGCTGCGCTCACGTATCGTTGGCCAGGACGCCGTACTGGCGCAGGTCGAGGCCATGCTCAAGGTAATCAAGGTCGATATCGGTGAGCGTGAGCGACCGCTGACGGTCAACCTGTTCATGGGCCCGACCGGTGTCGGCAAGACCGAGATCGTGCGCCTGCTGGCCCAGGCCATTCACGGCCGCGCCGACGCGATGTGCCGCATCGACATGCACACCCTGGCCCAGGAGCATTACGCTGCGGCGCTGACCGGCGCGCCACCGGGATACGTCGGCAGCAAGGAGGGCACCACGCTGTTCGATGGCGAAGCCATCGCCGGCAGTTTCGGGCGACCCGGTATCGTGCTGTTCGACGAGCTGGAGAAGGCCAGCCCGGAGGTGCTGCGCAGCCTGCTCGGCATTCTCGAGCATGGCCGGCTGACCCTGACCGCCGGCAGCCGCACCCTGGACTTTCGCAACAGCCTGATCTTCATGACCAGCAATGCCGGGGCGCAGCAGGCGCAGCGCTACCGTGAGCGCTTCAGTCGTGGCTGGCGGCGCTGGCTGGGCCTGGCCCCACAAGGTGAGGCGGCGTTGCTGGAGCAGGTGCTACACGAGCGCTTCGAGCCGGAATGGCTCAACCGTATCGACCGCATCCTGGTGTTCGAACGGGTCGACGAACGCTGGCTGGACGCCTTGCTGGAGATCGAACTGGACAAGCTCAATCAGCGCCTGGGGCGCCAGGGACGCTCGCTGCAGGTGGCGGCAGACGCTCGTGCCTGGTTGTGCCGCGATCACGATATCCGTTTCGGCGCCCGCGCCTTGGCGCGTCGGATTCGTACCGAGCTGGAGCCGGTTATTGTCGAGAGGCTGCTGGCCGAGCCGGCGGTCACCCTGTTGTCCTGTGCGTATCAGCATGGGCGATTGTTGATCCGGTAGAAACCGGTATTTCCGCAAAGCGGGTAGCACGTTGCGGAAAGCTCTTTGGCAAGAAACCCTGAACTCTGCGGTCGGCCTCGTATCCACAGTTCATGGCCCCGATGCATGAGGGGCGAAGGCTGGGGATGAGAAGGATGACAGAGCGTTACGCGGCGCAGCCTCTGCGCGTGGTCTTGACCGCCTGGGTGACTGCCGCGCTGGGTACATTAATGGCGCTGGGCGGCGCCTATCTGCTTTGGTTGGGCGGATCCTGGTATTACCTGCTGGCCGGCCTCGGTTTGCTGTTGGTAGGCGTACTTATTCATCGTCGTCTGCGCGCGGCGCTGTGGCTCTATGCGGCGGTGCTATTGGCAAGCCTGGCCTGGACGATTCATGAAGTGCGCTTCGACTGGTGGCAGATGGCGCCGCGCATCGATCTGTGGTGCGTGCTCGGCCTCTGGCTGCTGCTGCCATGGATCAACCGGCATATCGCTCCCGGGCAGCCCTGGCGTGACGGTGCCAGCGGGGTGCTGGGAATCGGCCTGCTGCTGGGCGCGGGTATGGCGGTTTATTCGCTGACGCAGGACTACCATCGTCTACCCGGTCATCTCGATGAACCGCGCATGGCAACTGCTACCGCGGCGCCCAACCGTTGGGCCAACGAATGGCGGGCCTATGGCGGTTCAGCGCGTGGCGATCGCTACGCCAGCGCCGAGCAGATCACCCCGGCCAATGTCGGCAAGCTGAAGAAGGCCTGGGAGTTTCACACCGGCGACCTGCCCGGCGAGGGCGACCCCGGCGAGATCACCAATCAGGTGACGCCGCTGAAGATCGGCGACAACCTGTTCATCTGCACGCCGCACAGCATCGCCATCGCCGTGGACGCCGATACCGGTGAGGAGCGCTGGCGCTTCGACCCGGCAATCAACCGTCAGGCCGAGTATTACCAGCACATGACCTGCCGCGGCCTGGCCTTTCACGATGCCGCTGCCTACGCCGGCCCGCTGATCGCGGTACGTGATGACGCGCTGCCCGAGGTCCCGCCGCAGGCGCCGCCGCGTTGTACACAGCGGCTTTTCCTGCCCACCAACGATGCCACCCTTTACGCGCTCGACCTGCATGACGGTAAGCCCTGTGAGGACTTCGGCGAGGGCGGTATGGTCGACCTCAAGGTGGGACTGGGCGACGATGCGCTGGGCGTTTACCTGCCGACCTCGCCACCGGTGGTGACCGAGAAACTGGTCATCGTCGGCGGTTCGATCACCGATAACGGTTCGGTGGATTCGCCGGGCGGCGTCATCCGCGCCTACGATGTGCGAACGGGCGAGCTGGTGTGGAACTTCGATCCTGGCCGTCCTGATGCCACCGAGCCGTTGCCAGCCGGCGAGACCTACGTGCGCAGCACGCCGAACTCCTGGACCATCGCCACGGCGGACGAGGCGCTGGGGCTGGTGTACATCCCCATGGGCAACCAGACGCCCGATCAGTGGGCGGTGCAGCGTAGTCCCGAGGCCGAGCGTTTCACCGCGGCGCTGGTGGCGCTGGATCTGGCTACCGGGCAGGTACGCTGGGAGTTTCGCACGGTCAACCATGACCTGTGGGATCGCGACCTGCCATCGCAGCCCACCCTGGTGGATGTCGAAGGCCCTGACGGGCCGGTGCCGGCGATCATCCAGCCGACCAAGCGCGGCGACTTGTACGTGCTGGATCGGCGCAATGGCGAGCCCATCGTGCCGGTCAACCAGCGACAGGTGCCGCAGGGAACGGTGGAGGGTGACTTCGCCGCACCGACCCAGCCGGTTTCCACGCTTACCTACGCGCCAGACGAGCCGTTGCATGAGCGCGACATGTGGGGCGGTACGCCGTTCGACCAGTTGATCTGCCGCATCCAGTTTCACCGCCTGCGGTACGAGGGCGACTTCACGCCGCCCTCGGAGCAGGGCTCGCTGATCTATCCGGGCAATGTAGGGGTGTTCAACTGGCCCTCGGTAGCGGTCGATCCGCAGCGGCAGATCCTGTTCGGCGCGCCCAATTACCTGGCATTTGTCTCGCGTCTGGTCCGGCGTGAGGATGTCCGCGAAGCCGGTCAGGGCGGCAGCGAGGTAGGCCTGCAACCCAACCACGGCGCACCTTATATGGTCAGCCTGGAACCGTTCCTGTCACCGCTGGGGCTGCCATGTCAGGCGCCGCCATGGGGTTACGTCACGGCGGTCGATCTGCGCAGCATGGAGAAGGTCTGGCAGCACAAGAACGGCACCAGCCGCGACAGCGCGCCACTGGGTATTCCCCTGACCGTCGGTGTGCCGAACCTAGGTGGTCCGTTGATCACCGCCAGTGGCCTGGGCTTTCTCAGCGGCACGCTGGATTACTACCTGCGCGCCTACGACATGCGCACCGGCGAGGAGCTGTGGAAGGACAGGTTGCCGGCAGGCGGCCAGGCAACCCCGATCAGCTATGTCTCGGAAAAGACCGGCAAGCAGTACGTGGTGGTGATGGCCGGCGGGCATGGCTCGTTCGGCACCAAACTGGGCGACTCGCTGGTCGCTTGGACGCTGGAGGAAGAGGAGTAGATCGACAAGGCCCGCAGAGCGGGCCTTGTTCGTTGTCAGTGATGCTCGCGGGTGGCGCGGAATTTCACGTCCGGCCAGCGCTCTTCCATCAGGCTCAGGTTGACTCGGGTCGGCGCCAGGTAGGTGAGGTGGCCGCCACCGTCAACGGCGAGGTTCTCATGGGCCTTGTCCTTGAATTCCTTGAGCTTCTTCTCGTCGCTGCATTCGATCCAGCGCGCCGACCAGACGTTGATCGCCTCGTAGGCGCATTCCACCTTGTATTCCTCTTTCAGGCGGCTGGCGACCACGTCGAACTGCAGCACACCGACCGCGCCGAGGATGATGTCGTTGTTGCGCTCGGGGAAGAACACCTGGGTGGCGCCTTCTTCGGCCAGTTCCTGCAGACCCTGACGCAGCTGCTTGGATTTCAGCGGGTCTTTCAGGCGCACGCGGCGGAACAGTTCCGGGGCGAAGTGGGGGATGCCGGTGAAGCCGAGGTTTTCGCCTTCGGTGAAGGTGTCGCCGATCTGGATGGTGCCGTGGTTGTGCAGGCCGATGATGTCGCCGGCGTAGGCTTCTTCCAGGTGCTCACGCTCGCTGGAGAAGAAGGTCAGCGCGTCGCCGACGCGCACGTCCTTGCCCAGGCGCGCGTGGCGCATCTTCATGCCCTGGGTGTACTTGCCCGAGCAGATGCGCATAAAGGCAATCCTGTCCCTATGTTTCGGGTCCATGTTCGCCTGGATCTTGAACACGAAGCCGGAGAATTTCTCTTCGGTCGGCTCCACGCTGCGCTCGTTGGCCACGCGCGCCAGCGGGCGCGGCGCCCAGTCGACGACGGCGTCGAGCACGTGGTCGACACCGAAGTTGCCCAGTGCGGTACCGAAGAACACCGGGGTCATGGCGCCCTTGAGGAAGGCCTCGGGGTCGAACTCATGGCAGGCGCCCTGGACCAGCTCCAGCTCTTCGACGAAGCGCTCGTACATGTCGCCGAGGTGCGCGCGCGCCTCGTCGGAGTCGAGGTTCTGGATGATCTTGGCTTCGGTGCGCTCGTGGCCGTGACCGGGGGTGTAGACGATGATGTAGTCGCCGGTCAGGTGGTAGACGCCCTTGAAGTCGCGATAGCAGCCGATCGGCCAGGTGATCGGCGCGGCCTTGATGTTGAGCACCGCCTCGATCTCGTCGAGCAGTTCGATCGGGTCGCGGATGTCGCGGTCGAGTTTGTTGATGAAGCTGACGATGGGCGTGTCGCGCAGGCGGCACACGTCCATCAGGGCGATGGTGCGCGGCTCTACACCCTTACCGCCGTCGAGCACCATCAGCGCCGAGTCCACTGCCGTCAGGGTGCGGTAGGTGTCTTCGGAGAAGTCTTCGTGGCCGGGGGTGTCGAGCAGGTTGATCATGTGCTCGCGGTAGGGGAACTGCATCACCGAGGTGGTGATGGAGATGCCGCGCTGCTTCTCCATCTCCATCCAGTCGGAGGTGGCGTGGCGGTCGGATTTACGCGACTTCACGGTCCCGGCCACCTCGATGGCCTTGCCCATCAGCAGCAGCTTCTCGGTGATGGTGGTCTTACCGGCGTCCGGGTGGGAGATGATGGCGAAAGTACGGCGCTTGGCGACTTCGGCGGCCTGGGTGGTCATGGCGGAGAGGTCCTGTCGACGATCGGTCGAGCTGTCGAAAAAAGCCGCGATTATACCGGCAAAAAGTGCCGGCGCGGTGGCCGCCTGGCACTCGCGTCAGGGCATCACGGCTGTCAGTGCGATCCGGTCATCGTCATCACCCAGCTCGGCCGCACGCTGGTAGTAGGCAATGCCCAGATCGGCAAAGCCCGGCATCGCCAGCACGCGGCCACGAGCGGCACGCAGGAAGTTGAGGTTGCCGCCGGCCAGCGCCTGCTGCAGCCAGTGGCGGGCCTCTTCAGTCTGGCCTCGTTCGAGCAGACGCTGGGCGTAGCTGAACTGCCCGCGAAAATCCCCGGCCTGCGCCGAACGCTGGAACCATTGCAGCGCGGCCTCGCGGTCCGGCGCGGCGAGCACGCCTTCGTCGAGATAGCGGCCGAGCAGATTCATCGACTTGCCATGGCCCAACTCGGCGGCGCGTCGGTACAGCGTCAAGGCTGCGGCGTGATCCTGTGCGACACCTCGGCCGGTGGCGAGCAGGTTGGCCAGGTTGTACATGGCCCAGTCCAGTCCCAGTTGCGCGGCGCGTTGATAGTGCTGGATGGCAGATGGCAGATCGACCGGACAACCCCAGCCGTGTTCCAGGCAGCGGCCGAGCATGTTCAGGGCCATGCCGTGACCCTGGCGTGCGGCAATACCGAACCAGGTAAAGGCCAGTTTGGCATCGCGGGCGATGCCATAACCCTCGAGCAGAATCTGCCCGAGCATCACCTGGGCATCACTTTCACCGCGGCCGGAGGCCGCGATCAATTGGCTGGCGGTCGCGCGAGGGTTGTCTGCACTCATACGTCCACCCAGCGCCGCAGCAGGTTGTGGTAGGTGCCGGTGAGCTGGATCAGCGAAGGGTGGTCGGGCACGTCGCGGGTAAGAGTCTGGATCGCCACATCCATGTCGAACAGCAGGGCGCGCTGGCTGTCCTCACGCACCAGGCTCTGGGTCCAGAAGAACGAGGCCAGGCGCATGCCGCGGGTCACCGGTTGTACGCGGTGCAGGCTGGTGGCCGGGTAGAGCAGCAGGTCGCCGGCCGGCAGTTTGATCTCGCGGGTGCCGTAGGTGTCCTGGATCACCAGCTCGCCGCCGTCGTAGTCGTCCGGATCGTTGAAGAACAGCGTCGAGGACAGGTCGGTGCGCACCCGCTCGCCAGTCTCGCGCACGGCACGCACCGCGTTGTCGATGTGATAACCGAAGGCATCGCCGGTGCGGTAGCAATTGAACAGCGGCGGGAAGATCTTGCGCGGCAGCGCCGCCGACATGAACAGAGCGTTGTGCTGCAGGCGCTGGACGATGGCCTCGCGCAGCTCGATGGCCAGCGGGTTGTCGTCGGCCAGCTGCAGGTTGTTTTTGGCCTTGGCCGACTGATAACCGGCGGTGGCCTTGCCATCCATCCACTCGGTGGCTTCCAGCGCCTGGCGGATGTTGAGGACTTCGTCGCGGGAGAAAAGCTGAGGAATGTGAAGAATCATGGAGCTATCCAGGCGTTATCAGGGCTCATCTTCGCTTTTCTTGCCGTTCTTTGGCGGTGCTGAAAACGAAGTTTTTTGATGTGTTTGCGAAAATGTTTGCTAATTATTCGCATTTGTATTGAAAAATACAATTTGTTGCAAATAAGATTCGCCCGCCTTTTCACTGAGCACACGCCAATGCATAAAAACGAGCAAACACTGCCTGCTGCGCTGCCACAAAAATCGCTGCTGGTTTCTGCCATCGGTTTAGCCATCGTCTCCCACGGCACTGCCGTGGTCGCTGCCGAGGCGGATACGAAGAAGACCTCTCAGGTCGAGCTGGAGAGCGTGTCAGTCACGGGTACTGCCGAAGCCGACGACTACCAGTCCGATGCTCCGGCGTCGCCGAAGTACACCGAGCCGCTGCGTGACATTCCGCAGACCATCACCGTGGTGCCCAAGCAGGTGATCGAAGATCAGAACCTGCTGACCATGCGTGACATTCTCAGCACCGTGCCGGGCATCACCTTCGGCGCCGGTGAGGGCGGTGGCGGTTATGGCGACAGCATCAACCTGCGTGGTTTCTCCGCCAACAACGACATCCAGGTCGACGGCGTGCGCGACAGTGCTCAGTACAGCCGTACCGACCCGTTCAACCTGGAGCAGGTGGAGGTGGTCAATGGCGCCAGCTCGGTGTATTCCGGCGGCGGCTCGGTGGGCGGCACCATCAACCTGGTGACCAAGAGCCCGCAGTTGCGTGACTTCAACACCGTCAGTGCCGGTGTCGGCACCGACAGCTACAAGCGCATCACCCTCGACAGCAACCACAAGCTCAACGACACCACGGCGTTTCGCCTGAACCTGATGGCTCACGGCAACGATGCGCCGGGCCGCGATCACGAAGACTACGAGCGCTGGGGCATCGCCCCGTCGATCGCCTTCGGTCTGGGCACGGCGACCCGCGTGACTGCTGCCTTCGAACACCAGGAAGACGACAACCTGCCGCAATTCGGCGTGCCGATCTACGACGGCAAGATCATGCAGGGCGCGGATTGGGATAACTACTACGGTTATCGCAACGTCAACAAGCAGGAAATCACCACCGATGCCTTCAGCCTCAAGCTGGAGCACGACTTCAACGATGCACTGTCGCTGCGTAATTTCAGCCGGGTGGCGCGCGTGCGTCAGGAGACCTGGGTGTCTGGTCCGGAAGGGGCGTCGACTGCCTGTCTGGCCAGCGGCGTGCGTCCAGATGGCACGGCCTGTACTGGCGGTCTGGCGCCGGGCTTCTTCCAGCCCAGTGGCGGCTCGCTGGGTAATGCCCGCGATACCGAAAACCGCATCTTCACCAACCAGACTGATCTGACCAGCCGCTTCGCGACGGGCTTCATCGACCATACCCTGGTCACTGGTTTCGCCCTGAGCCGTGAAGAATACGAGGCCGGCACCGGCAACTGGCGCTATGACTCGACCGGCACCACGGTTACCCCGCCGCCAGTCAGCATCAGCAACCCCGATTCGCATTGGAACGGGCCGGTGAACTTCATCAAGACGGCGAAGATCGACGGCGAATTGAACAACCGCGCCGTGTATGCCTTCGATACCCTCAAGTTCAACGAACAATGGGAACTCAATGGCGGCGTACGCTACGAGCGCAACGAGGGTAGCTCGGCGACCAATGCGATCAACGCCCAAACTGGCGCAGTGACGCGCAACCCTCGTTATCACAACAGTGACGACCTGGTGTCGTACCGTCTGGGCCTGGTCTACAAGCCAGCCGAGCACGGCAGCATCTACGTGGCCTATGGCAACAGCCAGACCGCTTCGCAGGCCACGGTCAACGGCAGCTGCTTCAGTGCCGGGCGTGGTAGTAACCCGAGCAGCAACAACTGCGACGCCGATCCGGAAAAATCCGTCAGCTACGAGATCGGTACCAAGTGGGATCTGCTCGACGAGCGCCTGTCGCTCACCGCAGCGGTATTCCGCAACGACCGCACCAACTACAAGGTCGCCAGCAATGACCCGAGCAACCTCTCCGGCGAGCAGGCGCTCGACGGTCAGGCGCGTGTCGATGGTGTGGCGTTGGGCATGATGGGGGCGATCAGCGACCGCTGGAAGGTCTTCGCCAACTACACCTACCTGCACACCGAAGTGCTGCAGAGCGTGAGCGACTACACCCGTCAGAGCACCGGTGTCGATGCGCAGAAAGGCAAGCCGCTGACTTACACGCCCAAGCATGCGGCGAGCATCTGGACCACCTACGATCTGCCCTACAACCTGCAGATCGGTTACGGCCTGACCACCCAGAGCAAGCAGTACCTGGCCAGCGCCGACGGCGCTCCGACTGCTGCCGGCTACACCGTGCACCGGGCGATGCTGGGCTACAAGGTCAACCGCAACCTGAACCTGCGTCTGAACGTCAACAACCTGTTCGACAAGCAGTACCTGACCCGCATCCGCAACAACGGCTGGGCGACTCCGGGCGATGGTCGTGCGGCGATTCTGACTGCCGATTACAGTTTCTGATGCTGTGACGCTGATCCCCGGTGCGGTTTTCCGTGCCGGGGATTTTCTGCGTCCGGGGCTGAGTAAATTCGATGTAAAGCCTATTCCTTGAAAACCTCTCTCAAATAGAATCGCATCTCGTTTGCCAGGGTGGCATTCTCAATCGTGATGCAAGAGTGATCGACGTGTTCAAGAAAGTCCTATTCCAACTGCACTGGTTTCTTGGCATCACTGCCGGCCTGGTGCTTGCCATCGTCGGGTTGACCGGCGCGCTGTACAGCTTCGAGGGCGAGATACTGCGTGCGCTGAACGCGGATCGCTGGCAGATCGAGAAGCTTGAGAGTGGCCCGCTGGCGCCAGTGGAACTGGTGGCGAAAATCGAGGCTGCGACCGGCGATCGTGTCAGCGGTCTGTGGGTCGATAGCCGTCACGATGGCCCGGGCATGGCCTTCCTGGCTCCGCCTCCGGGCGAGCGTCGAGGTCCCAGGGTCACTTTCGACCCCTATACCGGGCAGGTGCTCGAAAATCCGCTCGGGCAGCAATTCTTCGGCCTGATGCTGCAACTGCACCGCTTCCTGGCCATGGGGCAGGTGGGCAAGCAGATCACTGCTGCCAGTACCGTTGCGCTGATCTTCTTTTGCCTCTCCGGTATTTACCTGCGCTGGCCGCGGCAGGCGCTCAGCTGGCGTACCTGGCTGACCCTGGACTGGAAGAAGAAAGGTCGCGGCTTCAACTGGGATCTGCATGCGGTGGCCGGTACCTGGGCGCTGCTGTTCTATTTGTGCGCCAGTCTGACGGCGTTGTACTGGTCCTATGACTGGTACCGTCAGGGGCTGACGCAATTGCTCTCCGACGAGAAGAGTCAGCCGCGTGGCGAGGGGCGCGGTGGTCCTGGTGGACGCGGGCAGCCTTCCGGACCCGCACCGGAGGTGGATTATGTTGCGCTGTGGCAGGGCCTCCGTGAGGCAGCTGGCCCGCATATGGTCGGCTGGAATCTGCGTCTGCCGCCGGTTGCCGGGCAGCCGGCGACGGTGTTCTACATACTCGACGATGCCGAGCACGTCCGTGCCTTCAATCAGTTGCAGATCGATACCAAGACCGGCGAAGTCAGCCGCCATGAGCGCTATGCCGACAAGAGCTTCAAGGCGCAATTGCTGGCCAGCATCTATGCCCTGCATGTCGGTGAGTATTTCGGCATGCCTGGGCGCATCCTGATGATGCTGGCGTCGGCTGCCATGCCGCTGTTCTTCATCACCGGCTGGTTGCTGTATCTGGACCGTCGTCGCAAGAAGCGCGCCGCTCAGGCTGCGCGTGGCGCGGTTAACGACAGTGCTGGCAGCGAGGGATGGCTGGTCGGTTTCGCCAGTCAGAGCGGCTACGCCGAGCAACTGGCCTGGCAGAGTGCAGGGCAACTGCAGGCCGCCGGTATCCCGGTGCGAGTGGAACCGTTGTCGCGCATCGACGCCGCCAGCCTGAGTCAGGCGCAGAAGGCGTTGTTCGTGGTCAGCACCTTCGGTGATGGCGAGGCGCCGGATACTGCGCTGGGGTTCGAGCGCAAACTGCTCGGCAGCAGCCTGCCGCTGCAACAGCTCAGTTACGCCGTGCTGGCGCTAGGTGACCGGCAATACCAGCATTTCTGCGGTTTTGCTCGCCGTGTCGGCGACTGGCTGGGGCGTCAGGGCGCGCAGCCGTTGTTCGACAGCATCGAGGTCGACGGTGATGACCCGGCAGCACTGCAACGCTGGCAGCAGCAGCTCGGTGAGCTGACCGGTACCGCGCCGCTGACTTTCGAGCAGGCTCCCTGGCAGAGCTGGACCCTGCAGCAGCGCACGTTGCTCAACCCTGCCAGCCAGGGGGCTGCGGTCTACCGCCTCGCTTTGCAACCGCCGGCATCCAGCAGTTGGCAGGCGGGCGACATTCTCGAGATTTTGCCGCGCCAGCCACAGGCCCGCGTTTTGCACTGGCTGCAGCGCTATGGTCTTGATGAGCAGGCCGAGGTCATCATCGATGAACAGGCCATGACGCTCGCCGAGGCGCTGAGTGAGCGTCAGTTGCCGGAAAGCTTCGCCCATCTGGTTGGCCTGCACGCACAGGCGCTGGTCGAGGCGCTGGCGCCGCTCGGCGCGCGTGAGTATTCCATCGCTTCGGTAGCGGCCGATGGCGTGCTGGAACTGATCGTGCGCCAGGCCGTGCAGGTCGACGGCAGTCTTGGCCTGGGTTCTGGCTGGCTGACGGAGTACCTGCCCGAGACTGCGCCTGTGCTCGCTCGGGTGCGACGCAACAGTGGTTTCCATCTGCCAGATGACGACCGTCCGCTGATTCTTATCGGCAATGGCACCGGTCTGGCGGGGCTGCGCTCGCTGCTGCGGGCCAGAGCTCTGGCTGGGCAGACACGTAACTGGCTGCTGTTTGGCGAGCGCAACCGGGCGCAGGACTTCTTCTGTGGCGACGAGCTGCAGGCCGCCCTGGCTACTGGCGACCTGCAGCGCCTCGACCTGGCGTTTTCCCGTGATCAGGAGCAGAAACGCTATGTGCAGGATCTGCTGCGTGAGCATAGCGAGCGCCTGCGTGCCTGGCTGAGCGAGGGGGCTGCGATCTACGTGTGCGGCAGCCTTGAGGGCATGGCCGGTGGTGTCGATGCGGTGCTGCGCGAGTTGATCGGTGACGAGGGCGTGCAGCAGTTGATCGAGGATGGCCGTTACCGGCGCGACGTGTATTGATCGGAGCAATCTGTGGTGTTCGCTAGCAATGGTTCAACCAGATAACGACGTGCGCAGCGCAATTTGCAGGGTAGAGTTGCCGAAGTGATTCTTATATATGAGAATCATTCGCCTTAATCGGCTTGGGTAATCCCTATGACTGCCAGTCTGGCTCGCATCCTTATAGTTGAAGACGACCGCACGCTCGCGTCGCAACTGGGCGAGTTGTTGCAGGGGCAGGGGTACGCCACCTCGACCAGTCATCTGGGGGAAATGGGGCTCGATCTGGCCCTGAGCGAACAGCCGGACCTGCTGCTGCTGGATGTCATGCTGCCGGACGTCAATGGCTTCTCCGTGCTGCGTCGTTTGCGTGAGCAACAGCAGACGCCGGTGATCATGCTCACGGCCTGTGGCGCTGAGGAGGAGCGCATTCGTGGTCTGCGGCATGGCGCCGATGACTACCTGCCCAAGCCTTTCAACATCACCGAGCTGCAACTGCGCATTGACGCCGTGTTGCGTCGCAGTCGCCCGCAGGAGGTGCGTGGCGGCCAGTTGCAACGCTTGCAGGTCGATGAACTGCATCTCGATCGACATGTTCAGCAGGCGCGAGTCGGCGACTGTGATCTGGCGCTGACGCCGTTACAGTTCCGTCTGCTCTGGCTACTGGTCAGCCATCGGGGCGAGGCGCTGAGCAAGCCTTATCTCTATCGCCTGGCGCTGGAGCGCGAATACAGCCAGTACGACCGCAGTCTGGATATGCACGTCAGCCGTATTCGTCGGCGTCTGGTCGATGCCGGCCTCGGCGCCGACCGCCTGCAGACGGTGCACGGTCGCGGTTACGCCTTCACATGAATCATCGCCTGTTCTGGAAGCTGTGCCTGGTCATCGGCCTTGGCAGCGTGCTGCTGTTCTGGATCATCGCCCGCGTCGCCTGGCAAACCGAGGAGCGCATGAGCTTCATCGACGCCGAGCACCAGCGCACGCTGCGTCACTATGGTGAGCAGGCCGAGGCGATGTTTCTGGCCGGCGATCACCAGGCGCTGGCGCGCTGGCTGGTGACCTTGCAGCAACAGGAGCAGACCTGGGCTGCGGTGGTCGAGTCGGACGTGCGACCGTTGGCCGGCAGTGTGCTGACCGAGCGCTTCTACGAAGGCTTCGGCCTGGGGCGCGACGTGAGTTGGAAGATCCACCTGTACTTTCAGGAAAACCCCATCATGGATCTGCCGTTCGCCGACGGTAAGACGCACTTTTTGATCATCCTTCCGCAGCGTATGCGCCCCGGCCTCAATTGGCACTATGCCAAGCTGATGCTGCAGCTGGTGGTGCCGTTGGTACTGATGCTGATTGTCTGTCTGGTGCTCTACCGCCACCTGATGCAGCCCTTGGGGCGTCTTGAGCAGGCGACCCGGCAGTTCAGCGATGGCCGTCTGGATGTGCGCGTGCGTTCGCTGCTGGGCTCGCGCAATGACGAGCTGGCGCGCCTGGCCGATACCTTCGACGCCATGGCTGCACGTACCGGGCAACTGATCATCGACCAGCGTCAGCGTTTGGCGGACATGTCTCACGAGTTGCGCACGCCGCTCACTCGTATCGAGATGGCGGTGAGCCTGGCCGAACAGGATGGCGGGCACCGGCAGTTGCTTGAGCGTATCCGCGAGGACTGCGCCGGGATGCGTCGCCTCGTCGAGGATGCCCTGACCCTCAGCTGGCTGGAGAATGAACGTCCCGAACTGCGTGACGAGAGTCTGGATCTGTCCGAGCTGATCGACAGTATCGTCGACGACGCCCGCTTCGAGTACGCGGACCGGCAGGTCGTCTGCGATCTTCCCGATAGTGCACCGCTGCATGGCAGCAGCAGCCGGGCACTGGGCCAGGCCATCGAAAATGTGGTGCGCAATGCGCTCGACCATACGCCCAAGGGCGGGCAGGTGGAGGTCAGCCTGAGCCAGGATGCAGATGACTGGTTGCTGTGTGTCGCCGATCAGGGGCCCGGTGTAGCCGAACAATGGCTGGAGCGCATTTTTCAGCCGTTCTTCCGCGGCGGCAGCGAGCGGGCCGGCTACGGCCTTGGCTTGGCACTGGCGCAGCGTCAGATCAAGGCAACGGGAGGCGCCATTGCTGCGAGCAATCGAGCGCAAGGCGGGTTGCGCATGGCGATACGGCTGCCACGCACGGCGGTGTAACAGTTGTAAAAGTGATTCCCTGCTCAGAGGGTTGTGATGAAAATTCGCAAATGCGAAGTATTCACATTTCTTCCGGGGAGGAACGACCATGCTGCAATGCCCATATCGCCTGAGCCTGCTTGGGGCCATGACTTTCAGCGGCCTGCTGGCCGCCCAGGCCCAGGCAGCCGACTCACTGCTGGAACTCGATGCGCAGGAAATCACGGCGGCGGCGCTGGATCGCAGCGAGAGCGTCGAAGCCGAGCAGCTGCAGCGCTACCAGGCCAATGACCTGCAGGAAGTGTTCGAGTCCAACCCGGAAGTCGCCGTGGCCGGTGGCTCAACGGCGGCGCAGAAGCTGTACCTGCGCGGCTTCGAAGATACGTTGCTGAACATCACTATCGACGGCGCCAGCCAGCCGGGGCAGACCTTCCACCACACTGGCCGCATCAGCATCGAGCCGGAACTGCTCAAGCGTGCCGAGGTGCAGGCCGGCACCGGCGATGCCACCGCCGGGCCGGGCGCGCTCGGTGGTGCGATCCGTTTCGTGACCAAGGACCCTGACGACCTGCTGCGTGAAGGTGAAGGGCTCGGTGCGCTGCTCAAGACCGGTTACTTCAGCACCGGTGAGGGCTACAAGGCCAGCGCCAGTGTGTTCGGCCGTTTCAATGACAACTGGTCGGCGCTGGCCATGACCAGCTATCAGGATCAGAACGACTACGAGGACGGCCGCAACGACGACGTGCTCGGCACCGGTTCGCGGCAGAAATTCGGTTACGCCAAACTGGTCGGCAAACTCGACGAGGCGCAGACCCTGCGCTTGAGCTACGAGCGCCGTCTCGATGAAGGGGAGCGCCCGCAGCGTCCGCAGTGGATGGTGCTGGCGCCGCGCAACGCGGCCTATCCCCTGCAGACCGAGCGGGAGACCTGGACGCTCAACTATGCCTGGCAGCCGCTGAACAACGACTTGTTCGATCTTGAGCTGACGACCTTTCACACCACCAACGAACTGCAGCAGGACGGCCGTTTCGGGCTGTACTTCGGCGATACCCGCAGCAGCGGTTTCGACCTGCGTAATACCAGTCGTTTCGCCTCGCACAAGCTGACTTACGGCCTGGACTACCGCGATGACCGTACCACCCTCGGCCCGCAAGACGATCGCGAGCTGGACAGTGAGAACGGCGAGGTGCTCGGCTTTTACGTGCAGGATGCCTATCAGATCACTTCGCGGCTGTTGCTCAATGCCGGCCTGCGCTATGACCGCTACGAGCTGGACGATCGCGACGATCAGACGTTCAAGGAAAAGGGCTTCAGCCCCAACCTGAGCCTGCGCTATCAGCTCACGCCCGAACTGACGGTATTCGCCGGGCATTCTCAGGCACTGCGTGGTCCGCAGGTGCGCGATGCCTTCAAGCTCGACGTGGCCGGCAACGATCCGGACCTGAAAGCGGAGAAGGCGCGCACCGAGGAGATCGGTTTCGACTACCGCAACGGCGGCCTGGAGTTCATGGCCAAGGGCTACGTCACGCGTATCCGCGATGCCATTTCCTACACCCCCGAACTGACCAGTCTGTACCGCAATCTGGGTGACCTGAAAAGCAAAGGCGTGCTGCTGCAGAGTGCCTATCACTGGCAGCAGCTCAGCCTCGGCCTGAGTTTTCACCGCAACCTGGCCCGCCTGGATGGTCGGCGGCTCAATGCCTACGAGCACAATGGGCTGGGCAACAGCCTGGGCAATACCTGGACGACCTTCGCCGACTATCGGGCCAGCGATAACCTGACCCTCGGCTGGCAGGGGCGCTTCGTGCGCGGTATCGATTCGCTGCATACCGCCGATGGCGATATCTCCAAACCGGGTTACGGCGTGCACGATCTGTATGCCGAGTGGCAGGCGTTGCCCGAGCAACTGACCTTTACCCTGACCCTGAAGAACCTGCTGGATAAGCAGTACCTGGATCATGCCAGCAACGAGGATTTCACCCACATCCCCGGCTACGACATCGTCCGCGGTTCCTACGAGCCGGGTCGTGAGCTGCGCCTGGGGGTGGCATGGCGTATCTGATGCGTCGG
Organism: Pseudomonas pichavaramensis; assembly: GCF_050473265.1. Taxonomy (NCBI): domain Bacteria; kingdom Pseudomonadati; phylum Pseudomonadota; class Gammaproteobacteria; order Pseudomonadales; family Pseudomonadaceae; genus Pseudomonas; species Pseudomonas pichavaramensis. Next base: position 597,635 of record NZ_JBJKFJ010000001.1, read on the forward strand.
TGGGCTCTGGGGGGCTTGCTGGGGCTGGCGATGCTGGCCCCGGTGCACGCGAAGATGCTGACCGATCTGGCCGGGCGCGAGGTTGAGGTGCCCGACAAGGTCGAGCGCATCGTGCTGGGCGAGGGGCGTCTGCTGCCGGTGTTAGCCATCCTCGAAGGTGAGCAGTTGCTGGACCGCCTGGTCGGAATGCCGGCGGATCTGGCGCTGGTCGACCCCGGTAGCGCGCGGCAATATCAGCAGGCCTTTCCCGATCTGGCCAAGGTGCCGCGCATTGGCCAGGGCGCGGCCGATACCTTCAGCCTGGAGCAGGTGCTGACGCTACGCCCCGATCTGGCAATCTTCAGCCTGTCCGGGCATGGCCCGGGCAGTACTCAGGGCCGGCTGATCGAACAGCTGCAGCGCGCCGGTGTGGCCGTGCTGTTCGTCGATTTCCGTGAGCAGCCGCTGACCGGCACGCCGCGGAGCATGAGTCTGCTCGGTCAGGCCCTGGGCCGCGAGGCACGTGCCGAGGCGTTCAACGCGGCACATGCCGAAGCGCTGGCCGCGGTGCGTGGGCATCTGCCTCAACAGCAACGACCGCTGGTGTTTCTGCATAGCCGCGCCGGCCTTGGCGATGGCTGCTGTGAAAGCATGGCGCGAGGCATGCTCGCCGATCTGTTGGTCGCAGCGGGTGGCGACAACATCGCCAGGGAGCGCTTGCCGGGGCATGCTGGCGTTCTGAGCCTGGAACTGCTCCTCAGCCAGCCGCCCGAGCTGTATATCGCCAGTGCGGTGGGTTCGGCCGACAGCCTGGCGGAGGACGCGCCCTATATCGCACTTGGGCCTGGCGTGGCGGCCGATGCGGCACGGGCTTCCCTGCAGCGCCTGGTCGGCCGTGGCGGTTTGCAGCATCTGGCAGCGGTACGCGAGGGCAGGGCGCACGCGATCTGGCACGGCTTCTACAACAGCCCGTTCAACGTGGTCGCGGTGCAGGTCTTCGCCAAGTGGCTATACCCCGAAGCATTCGTCGATCTCGACCCGCAGCGCACGCTCGAGCACTTTTACGGCGAGTTCCAGCCGGTCGTGCTGAACGGTCAGTACTGGATCAGCCTGTGAATAGTCAGGCCACACAAGCGCTCGCTCGCGCCTACCGTCGAACGCTCTGGCGCCGTTGGGCCTGCCTGGCGGTATTGGCGGCGGCGCTGCTGACCACCTTCATCGCCGACCTGGCTACCGGACCGGCTGGCCTGGGTTGGTGGGACGTGCTGCATGGCCTGTTGCAACCCGGAGCTCTGGACCCGGCGCAGGCGGTGATCATCCTGGATATTCGCGTGCCCTACGCGCTGATGGCCGTGGTGGTCGGCGCCAGTCTGGGCCTGGCCGGCGCCGAAATGCAGACGGCATTGAACAACCCGTTGGCCAGCCCATTCACCTTGGGGGTTGGTGCGGCGGCTACCCTGGGCGCGGCGCTGGTGATCCTGCTGCGGCCCAATCTTGCCGGGCTTGGCGCCGATCTGCTGTTGCCGTTGGCGGCGTTCGCCTGCGCATTTCTCTCCTGCCTGCTGTTGCTGCTGGTGGCACGTATGTTGGGCGAGGCACTGCACACTCTGGTGTTGTTCGGCATCGCCCTGTTGTTCGGACTGAACGCGCTGGTTGGTTTGCTGCAGTTCATCGCCGATGCCGACGCGCTGCAGCAGATCGTGTTCTGGACGCTGGGCAGTCTGGCGCGCGCCGATCTGCAGCGCGTTGCGCTGGTGACGCTGGTACTTGTCGTCTGCCTGTCCCTCGCGCTGCGTCAGGCGTGGGCGATGACCAGTCTGCGTGGCGGCGAAGAACAGGCACGCAGCCTGGGCATACGTGTCGGTCGCCTGCGCACCTTCGTGCTGCTGCGAGTCAGCCTGCTGACCGGTGTGGCCACCGCCTTCGTCGGTGAGGTCGGCTTCATCGGCCTGGTCGGTCCACATGTGGCGCGCCTGCTGCTGGGCGAGGACCACCGTTTCTATCTGCCCGGCAGCGCGTTGGCCGGAGCCTTGCTGCTGTCGTTGGCGTCACTGGCCAGTCGCGCGTTGCTGCCTGGGGTGATTCTGCCGGTAGGCCTGGTCACCGCCGTGGTTGGGGTGCCGCTGTTCATTGCGCTGATTCTGGCGCGAGGGCGTCACGCATGAGCCTGCTGATCGAAGCGCTGAGTCTGAGCTACGGCGCGCGTACGGTATTGCAGGAACTGACCCTGCCAGCAATCGAGGCTGGCAGTCTGGTGGGTGTGCTCGGTCCTAACGGGGTGGGCAAGTCCTCGCTGCTACGCGCCATCGCAGGCTTGCAGTCGTGTCAGGGGCGAGCCCGTCTGAACGAGGCACTGCTCAGCGGGGTCCCGCCCTGGCGGCAACAGGTGCAGGTGGCTTACCTGCCACAGCAGCTGCCGCAGGCGGTGTCATTGCTGGCCTATGAGAGTTTGCTGGCGGCGGCGCGGGCACGTTGCCCCGGTTTGCCGGCCAGCAGGCTGTCGAGTCGTGTGGAAGATGTCCTGCAGCGCCTGGGCATCGAACATCTGGCCCTGCAGCGCATGGATCGCCTGTCCGGTGGACAGCGGCAACTGCTGGGGCTGGCTCAGGCGCTGGTCGGTGAGCCGCAGCTGTTACTGCTCGACGAACCGACCAGCGCGCTCGATCTGCACTGGCAACTGCGCGTACTCGATTGTGTCGCCGAGCGCTGCCGTACTGAGCGCAGCATCGCCCTGGTGGCCTGTCATGACCTCAATCTGGCGCTGCGTTTCTGCAGTCACCTGCTGTTGCTCGCACCGGATGGGGCCTATCGCTTCGGTCCGGCTCGGGACGTGCTCGATACCGCCTGGCTGCGCCGCGCATACGGCATCGAGGCGCGCCTCGAACACTGCTCTCTCGGCCAGCCGCTGGTGCTGGCTGACCGTCCACTGATCAAGGAACCCATGCCTCATGCCGACCAGCCATAGTGCTTTCCCCTGTACCCAGGCGCCGCGCCTGCTCACCCGCCTGTGCAAGCACTTCGCGCACAAGATCGAAGCGAGCTACGGCGATCGAGAAGGGCAACTGCGTTTCTCCATCGGCGAGTGCATGCTGCACGCAGACGACGCGCACCTGCATCTGCGCTGCAATGCGCCCAGCGCGAAGGAGCTGGACGAATTGCAGGAGGTGTTGCGCCGGCATCTGCAGGGCTTCGCGCAGGTGGATGACCTAGTGTTGCAATGGCACTGAAATACAGCTGCGCTAAACTGGCTGAAAGCCGCGCCTGTTCAGCATTTCAGGACGTTTTGTGTGATATCCGGAACGTGCTGAAATTAGAAAGAATTTCCGGTTGATCTGAGGGGCACATGGTCTTAAAGTCCGCGCCCGAACGTCCATGCTGGAAACGATCCATCCGGCTCAAGTACTGACGACGAGAGATCGCTGGTGGCCCACCGCGATCAGTGATGCTCGGCGACATGCCTTGGGAAGTAGGCGAACCAAAGTGGGGAAACTGTCAGGCGTTCAGGCTCGCGTCGCACGCGGCCACCCCCTACACGTGGCGGAACCTGTTGCCGGTTCTGCTGCCCGAATCCATGTATTCCCGGTTTAGCCAATGGAGTCCTAGCATGTCGATCAAGGTCGAAGACTACTACGCACCCGCCACTTTCCAGCGCATGAAGGCATTTGCCGACCAGCACGAAACCCCGTTCGTGGTGATCGACCGGCAGATCATCGCCGACGCCTACGATCAACTGGGCAACTGCTTCCCGTTCGCCAAGACCTACTACGCGGTCAAGGCCAACCCGGCAATCGAGATCATCGAGCTGCTGCGTGACAAGGGCTCGAACTTCGACATCGCCTCGATCTACGAGCTGGACAAGGTCATGAGCGCCGGCGTCGGCCCGGAACGCATCAGCTACGGCAACACGATCAAGAAAGCGCGTGATGTTCGCTACTTCTATGAGAAGGGCGTGCGCCTGTTCGCCACCGACTCTGAGGCCGACCTGCGCAACATCGCCAAGGCTGCGCCGGGCTCCAAGGTCTACGTGCGCATTCTCACCGAAGGCTCGACCAGCGCCGACTGGCCGCTGAGCCGCAAGTTCGGCTGCCAGCCGGACATGGCCCTGGATCTGCTGATCCTGGCCAAGCAGCTGGGCCTGGTACCGTACGGTATCTCCTTCCACGTCGGTTCGCAGCAGCGTGATATCGACGTGTGGGACGCCGCTATCGCCAAGGTCAAGGTGATCTTCGAGCGCCTGAAAGAAGAAGACGGCATCACCCTGCAGATGATCAACATGGGTGGCGGTTTCCCGGCCAACTACATCCAGCGCACCAACGACCTGGAAACCTACGCCGAGGAAATCACCCGCTTCCTCAAGGAAGACTTCGGTGACGAACTGCCGGAAATCATTCTCGAGCCGGGTCGTTCGCTGATCGCCAACGCCGGTGTGCTGGTCTCCGAAGTGGTACTGGTTGCGCGTAAATCGCGTACCGCCGTGGAGCGTTGGGTCTACGCCGACGTGGGCAAGTTCAGCGGCTTGATCGAAACCATGGACGAGTCCATCAAGTTCCCGATCTGGACCGAGAAGAAGGGCGAGATGGAAGAGGTCGTCATCGCGGGCCCGACCTGCGACAGCGCCGACATCATGTACGAGCACTACAAGTACGGCCTGCCGCTGAACCTGGCCAGCGGCGACCGCCTGTACTGGCTGTCCACCGGTGCCTACACCACCAGCTACAGCGCCGTTGAGTTCAATGGCTTCCCGCCGCTGAAGTCCTACTACCTGTAAGACTGCCGCTGCGCCGACAACGCCCACCTTGTGTGGGCGTTGTTGTTTCTGCAGGCAAGAAAAGCCGCCAGCCCTTGCGGGGTGGCGGCTTTTGCATTTCAGCCCGCGATCAGAATTCGAAGATCGCCGAGACCCACAGGCGACGGCCTTCTTCCAGAGTGCCGCTAGTGGACTGTGCAATCTGAGTGTAATCCGATGCCCAACCCTGGGTTCCCGTATTGGTGGTGTAGTAGCTACCGCTGGTGAAGTCCTTATCGAACAGGTTGTAGATGGTAGCGTTGAGGGTCAGATTTTCAGAGGCCTTGAAGGAGCCTCCAAGGTGAAAGACTTCATATGCCTTCAAGTCTCCGGCTGCATCCAAGAGCGCTTGGTTGGCGGCTGTTAGATTTTCGTAGCGATCCGTGAAACGTGCTCTTTCGCCGCGATACTCGCCTTTGAACCAGAGAGTCAGTCGGTCATTAGCAGTCCAACTGATGCGGGCATGGGCCATGTGCTCCGGTGTATTGGTCAAAGGCTCACCTTTGTTTTCGCCGCTCTTTTGTTCGCTGTCGGTATAGGTGTAATTAACAGACAGGGCCCAAGCGGGGGCAAACTCCCAGCGGCCGGCGATTTCCATGCCTTGGGTAACCGCCTCACCGATATTGATGCTTTGCGCGAAGTTTTCCTGAGTGAAGCCCGAACCGTAGCTCACACAGCCAGGTTGATTGGGGCTGGCTGTGTAAAAGCAGTTAGCGATGGGCGTACCGCTGTCGATCTTGTCCTTGAACTTGTTGTGGAACAGGGTGACGTTCGCATTGAAGCCCGAGAGGTTGTCGTAGTAAGCACCGATTTCGGTGTTGGTGGTTATTTCGGGATCTAGGTCTGGGCTGCCAATGGTAATGGTTGAACCCTGGCCGGTTACGCCGTTAATTCCGTCGTGTAGCTGATTGAGCGACGGAGTTTTATAGCCACGGCTTACACCGCCTTTGAGTGTCCAGGTGTCGCTGGTATTCCACACCAGATAAGCACGCGGGCTGACGTGGCCACCGAATGCTTCGTGATCCTCATAGCGTGCTCCCAACGTCAGAGCCAAGTCATCGCGGAGGCGCCATTCGTCCTCTAAGAACAGAGCCCAAGAGGTTTGTTGGAAATCTTCATCGGCAATGCTGTCAGCTACCTTTGCGTCCCACCACTGTGCACCGACCGTTGCAATGTGAGCGTCGCCGATGGGAGCTACCAGTTTGCTGTCTACCACCAAATCGGTTGATTTCAGCTTGCGGTCATCGCCGATGATGATCGAGGGAAAGCCTGTGTATGCGTTACCGATTGGGGTCCCGGGTATGGTTCGGCCAAAGGTCTCCGTGGTGTTATGGGTGATGCTGCTTTCTAGCGTGCCGAAGCTGAAGCGCCCGGTATGGCTCAGAGCGAACTGATCTCGTTCGAAGCGCAGTTCATCCTTGTAGCCGTTGGCGCGCAGTGGTGCATCCGTGGTGCACCCGTCAGTCGCACTACCGCCGTTCTTGCCGTCCAGATTGCCGAGTTGGCAGTCATCATTTTCATAGACTTGGCGGCCACGCTCGAAGTCGAAAACGAAGTCGTGATCTGAGTTCGGGGTGAAGCTCAGGCGCGTTCCGAATGTCGTGTTACTGCCTTCTACCGGAGAGGCGCCTCGCCTGCTGACTGCGCCGTCGTTATCGAATTGCAGGTCCGACTCTCCTCGGTCGTACAAGCTACCGCGCACAGCCAGGCCCAATAGGCCGTCAACCAGGGGACCACTGGCATAGAGGCTGGTATTGCGGGTTTCACCGTAATCGCTGTTTTCCTGGAAGGTATAGTCCTGAGTCACACTTGCCCCCCATTCCTTGGCCACCTTGCGAGTGATGATATTGACCACGCCTCCCATTGCGTCGGAACCATACAGTGTCGACATCGGGCCGCGGATCACCTCGATGCGCTCGATGGCCGACATCGGCGGCATGAAGCTGGTGGAGGTCTCGTTGAAGCCATTGGGGGTGACGTTACCGGCGGTGTTTTGCCGGCGGCCGTCGATGAGGATCAGGGTGTAGTCGCTGGGCATACCGCGGATGCTGATGTTCAGACCGCCAGTTTTTCCGGTCCCTTGACGCACGTCGATGCCTTCCACGTCTTCCAGCGCTTGCGCCAGGTTGTTGTAACGTTTCTGCTGCAGCTCTTCGCGGCCGATCACACTGATGCTGGCCGGGGCATCGGTGACTTTCTGCTCGAAACCGGCGGCACTGACCACCACGTCGCCGAGGGCAATGGGTTCATCGGCATGAACCCCAAGGCTGGTAACCAGAGCGATGGCACTGGCCAAGGCGGTACGGGAATTGACGGCGGACATCGAGCTACTCCTGGCGAAGTGAAACGAGCGTGGGACGCTCTGACGGCCGGGATGATAGTGATTTGCATATAAGGTTCAATTGCGCCTATTGCCATTGACCGTCCTGGTTGCCTGTAATGGCCGTAGGCTCTGGCTTACAACGGAGTGTAAATTTTGTAAGTGCGATTATTTCTCAAGTGAAACCTTTCTTTGCAGAGGTTTGCGCCGCGTCTTAAGCTGCCGCTATGAATCGAATTCTGCTCAACTGCGACATGGGTGAGGGCTTCGGTGCCTGGCGCATGGGTGACGATGCGCTGGCCATGCCCTTGATCGATCAGGCCAACCTGGCCTGTGGCTTTCACGCGGGTGACCCGCTGATCATGGCGCGCAGCGTTGCACTGGCTGTGGAGCATGGTGTGAGTGTCGGTGCACACCCTTCGTATCCTGACCTGCAGGGTTTCGGACGGCGCCATCTGCAATGCTCGCCCGAGGAAGTCCGAGCGCAGGTGCTGTATCAGATCGGTGCGTTGGATGCGTTCTGCCGCGCAGCCGGCAGCCAGTTGGCTTACGTCAAACCTCATGGTGCGCTGTATAACGATCTGGTGTTGAACGACGCGCTGCTGATGGCGGTTCTCGATGCCTGCGCCAGTTATCGTCAGGGACTACCGCTGATGGTGCTGGCGCTGGCCGATAACGCCCGGGAGTTGAGGCTGGCGGATGAGGCGGATGTGCCGCTGATGTTCGAAGCCTTCGCCGATCGAACCTACCTCTCCGACGGCCAGCTTGCGCCGCGGCGCCTGAGTGGCGCTGTGCATCAGGACCCTGAGCGTATTCTTGCCCAGGGAACAGCGATTGCCCGCGGTGTGGCTTTTGCCGATATTGATGGCAAGCCGCTGCTGCTGCGCGCCGACAGCCTCTGCGTGCACGGTGACAATCCCGAGTCGCTGGCCGTGTTACGTCGTCTGCGCGCTCAGCTCGATGCGCTCTGACTGACTTAGCGGGGCTGCCAGTCCAGCGTCAGTTCTTCCTGCCAGGCGAAACGCTCGAAGTGGCTGGCCACAACGCCCTGCAGGCGCTGCAGGTCGTCGTTGTTGGCGCTTTCCACTTGCAGGCGCAGTCCCTGTTCTTCTGCTTGCAGGGTGGCCAGGCCTGCAGTGAATTCAATACGCCCCTGCTGCTCGTCGAAGCTGACCGGGATCTTGTGTGCGAAGTGTTTGCACAGTCGGCTGATATAGCGGGCGGGCGTGTCGGTGGTGACGAATGCGCTGCTGGTCAATGAGTTCATGCATGCTCCTGGTAGGGCGCGCGCTGCGCGCCATCTCTGTCGGTTCAGTCTGTCGGGGTGGCTCAGTACGCCAGGGTGAAACGCTGGCGGACATGTTGTGGCTGTTGGGCTTCGTCGATCAAGGCCACGGCCAGGTCGGCGACGGAGATGCTGCCGGGTTCTGCACCGTTCATCAGCAACTCGTCATTGCCCAGACGGAACTTGCCGGTTCGCGGGCCGGGAACGAGCAGGGCGGCGGGGGAGACAAAGGTCCACTCCAGCTCTTGCTCGCTGCGCAGCATGTCCAGTGCCTGACGTGCGCCTTCGGCGCCTTCCTTGTACGCGTCAGGGAAGTCCGGGGTGTCGATCAGTTGCAAGCCTGGCGCTACGTACAGGCTGCCAGCGCCGCCGACTACCAGCAGACGTTTGACTCCAGCCTGCTTGCTTGCGGCGATGATGGCGCGGCTGCCGGCAATGAACTGCTGACGAATATCTGCCACGCCCCAGCCGGGGTTGAAGGCGCTGATCACGATGTCGTGTCCGCGCAACTGCTCGGCGAGGGCAGAGGCATCGTGCACATCAGTCTGTAGGGCGGTCAGCTGAGCGTGGGCGCTCAGTTTTTCCGGATGACGCACCAGTGCCGTGACCTGGTGGCCACGATTCAAGGCTTCTTGCAGCAAGGGAGCGCCGACATAGCCAGTGGCGCCGATCAGGGCAATCTTCATGAGTTAAATCTCAAGTGGTGACGGTGAACACATGATCGCTGCTGGATAAACGCCGGAAAAAGTGGCTTCATGAACTTGGATACTTAAGCGGAGCTTCACAATGGAGCAGCTCAAGCGGATGGCTCTGTTCGCTACGGTGGTGGAAAAGGGCTCGATGGTTGGCGCAGGAGACGTCCTGGGAATGTCGGCATCGGCCGTCAGCCAGCAGGTGCGACGGCTGGAGGAGGCTACCGGGGTCACGCTGCTGCACCGCACTACGCGCAAGTTGACCCTGACCGAAGCGGGGGCATCGTTCTACGACAGCTGCAAGCAGATCGTCGAGCTGGCGCAGCAGGCCGAGCAACGTCTGGCCGAGCAGCGCGATGCGCCCGTGGGTGAGCTGCGCATCGCCGCGCCGATTGGTTTTTCCGGGCCGCTGTTGTGCGAGGCGCTGGCACCGCTGCTCAGTGCCCATCCCGGCCTTAGCCTCACGCTGTTCTATCAGGATGAACATATCGACCTGGTCGAGTCGCGCATCGACCTGGCCGTTCGTGTTGGGCGCCAGGAAGACTCCAGCCTGGTCGCCCGCCACGTCGCTCAGTGGCGCATGCTGTTATGTGCGGCGCCGGCCTACCTGGCCCGCGCCGGCTGGCCTGGCGATCCGCAGCAACTGCTCAAGTTGGACTGGATCGGTATGCACCTGGAGCGGATTCAGCACCTGTCCCTGCACGGTCCTGGCGGACTTCAGCAGCGGCTGCGTTTGGAGAGTCGCGTTACCTGCAACAATATCCTCGCTGCACGTCAGTTCACCCTGGCCGGTATGGGCGTATCGCTGCAACCCGAGGCCGAAGTCCGTGGGCTGTTAGCCAGTGGCGAGTTGCTGCCCTTGCTGCCTGATTGGCAACTGGAGCCGGTGGGCCTGTATATCGTCACGCCACGTCGCGACGCCCAACCGGCCAAGGTGCGTTATGCCATCGAGGCGCTGAGACGCCATCTGGCCAATGCATGACGAACGACTATCGGCATCGGAACCGGTTTAAGGCTTGCTGCGTGCTGGCCTTGCTGCGTTGAAATAGGGCTCAGCAAGCCGCTTGCGGCTAACGTGCTTCAGCGCGGCCCGGAGGGCGAGCGAAGTGAGTCATGCCCATTTACAACACGTGAACTCGGCTTTTTCACCCGATTAAGCCTTGCCTGGCTCTGGCTCGTGAGCCTTTGAACAGGTTCTCGGCTGTGCGAGGATGGGCCAGCAATCCAATTACCGGCCACAAAGGACCCGTGATTCACTCCGATGAAGACGCCCAAACGTATTGAACCCCTGGTCGAGGACGGCCTGGTGGACGAGGTGCTGCGACCACTGATGAGTGGTAAGGAGGCGGCGGTCTATGTGGTGCGTTGCGGCGACGAGCTACGCTGCGCCAAGGTCTACAAGGAAGCCAATAAACGCAGTTTTCGCCAGGCCTCCGAGTATCAGGAGGGACGCAAGGTGCGTGGCAGTCGCCAGGCGCGGGCGATGGCCAAGGGCAGCAAGTATGGGCGCAAGGAGCAGGAGCAGGCCTGGCAGAACGCCGAGGTTTCCGCGCTGTTCCGCCTGGCCAATGCCGGAGTTCGCGTGCCCAAGCCCTACGACTTTCTCGATGGCGTGTTGCTGATGGAGCTGGTGGACGACGGTGAAGGTGATGTCGCGCCACGGCTCAATGACGTCGATCTGCACCCGGATGACGCGCGTGAGTTTCACGCCTTCATGATCCAGGAGATCGTCAAGATGCTCTGCGCTGGCCTGGTGCATGGCGACCTTTCCGAATTCAACGTGCTGCTCGGCCCTGACGGGCCGGTGATCATCGACCTGCCCCAGGCGGTGGATGCGGCGGCCAACAACCATGCCTTCAGCATGCTCGAGCGCGACGTGCGCAACATGGCCGAGTACTTCGGCCAGTTCGCCCCGGAGCTCAGGTACACCAAGTACGCCAAGGAAATGTGGGCGCTATACGAGGCTGGCAAGTTGCAGCCGCACACGCAGTTGACGGGAGAGTTCGCCGAGCCTGACGACGCTGCCGACATCGACGCGGTGATGCGCGAGATCAAGGCGGCCCTGGCCGAAGAGGCGAAGAAGCAGGCGTTGCGCAACGCCGAAGACGAGCCCAAGGACAGCGAGCCGACACCGCCCTGGATGCGTTGAGCTGCGGTTATCGGGGGACTGCGCCTTGCCTTAGCCCGGATGAAATCCGGGGCGGTTTTTGCAACCTCCCCCGGATTTCATCCGGCTACATACTGCCTCCGTGCGCGCATTTCGATGCGCCGCAGCTCACGCCCTCCTCGATCCCCTTCAATATCGGGCAGTCCGGGCGGTCGTTGCCTTGGCAGCTATCCGCCAACTGCATCAGCGTGTCGCGTAAGGCCGTCATCTCGGCGATCTTGCGCGACAGTGTGGCGATATGCTCTTCGGCCAGCGCCTTCACATCGGCGCTGGCGCGCTGCTTGTCCTGCCACAACGCCAGCAGTCGGCCGACTTCTTCCAGGGAAAACCCCAGGTCCCGAGCGCGTTTGATAAAGGCCAGGCGGTGCAGGTCGTCCGTGCTGTACTGGCGGTAGCCACTCTGCGAGCGCCCGGCGTGGGGCAACAGGTCGATGGACTCGTAATAGCGAATCATCTTGGCGCTGAGGCCGGTGTGTTTGGCAGCCTGGCCGATATTCATGCCTTGGGTCTCCAGCGGCTGAGTAGCAGGGCATTGCTCACCACGCTGACGCTGGACAGGGCCATGGCGGCGCCGGCGAACATTGGGTTGAGTAGCCCTGCGGCAGCCAGGGGAATGCCGATGAGGTTGTAGATGAAGGCCCAGAACAGGTTCTGGCGGATCTTCGCGTAGGTGCGTCGGCTGATCTCCAGTGCGGCCGGCACCAGGCGCGGGTCGCCGCGCATCAGGGTGATGCCGGCTGCGTGCATGGCCGCATCGGTGCCACCGCCCATGGCGATGCCGACATCAGCAGCGGCCAGTGCCGGTGCGTCGTTGATGCCATCGCCGACCATGGCCACGGTGCCTTGCTGGCGCAGTTCATCGATCAGGCGCGCCTTGTCCGCGGGCAGTACCTGGGCATGCGGCTGGTCGATGCCCAGCGTGCTGGCCACTGCAGCGACGCTGCCCTGGTTGTCGCCGCTGATCAGGTGGCTGGTGATGCCTTGTTCGCGCAGTGCGGCAATGGCTTGTGCGGCGCCGTCCTTGAGCTGGTCGCCAAAGGCCAGCAGGCCGAGCAGACGTGGCGTTTCGCCGGTTTCGATCAGCCAGGACAGCGTGCGTCCTTCAGCCTCCCAGGCGCGGGCTGATTCGCTTAGGATGCCGGCCTGCAGTCGCTGTTCCTCCAGCAGGCGGCTGCTGCCCAACTGCAACTGGCGATCTTCGAGCGTGCCGGCAATGCCGCGACCGGCCAGCGCTCGGCTGTCGCTCAGAACGGGCAGGGCGATCTGTTGCTCGCCGCAGCGTTCCAGCACGGCCTTGGCCAGTGGGTGTTCGCTACCCTGCTGCAGGCCGCCAGCCAGGCGCAGCAGTTCCTCTTCGCTGGCTTCGGCCAGGCCAATATGGATGATGCGAGGTTTGCCTTCGGTAAGGGTGCCGGTCTTGTCGAAGGCAATGTGCTGCACAGCATGCGCCACCTCCAGCGCCTCGGCGTCCTTGATCAGGATACCGTGACGGGCGGCAACACCGGTACCGGCCATGATTGCCGTTGGGGTAGCCAGGCCGAGCGCGCAGGGGCAGGCAATCACCAGTACAGCCACGGCGTTGAGCAGGGCCTGTTCGACGCTGGCGCCGAACAGTAGCCAGCCCAGCAGTGTCGCCAGGGCGATCAGCAGCACGGCGGGGACGAATATCTGGCTGACCTTGTCCACCAGTTTCTGGATCGGTGCCTTGGCCGCCTGGGCGTCCTCGACCAGGCGAATGATGCGCGCCAGTACAGTTTCCGCCCCGAGTGCAGTGGTTTCCACCAGCAGGCGCCCTTCGCCGTTGATGGCGCCGGCAGTCACTTTGTCACCTGGCTGCTTGGCTACCGGCAGGCTCTCGCCGCTGATCAGGGCTTCGTCGGCGTGGCTGCTGCCTTCCAGCACCTGGCCATCCACCGGGAAGCGTTCACCGGGTCGGACCAGCACCTGATCGCCGAGAGCCAGCGCATCGATGCTGACTTGCTCTTCGCGGCCATCGACCAGGCGCACGGCGTGGTCCGGGCGCAGCGCCTGCAGGGCGCGGATGGCGCTGGCGGTCTGGCGTTTGGCGCGGCTCTCCAGGTATTTGCCGAGCAGGATCAGGCTGATGATCACCGCCGAGGCTTCGAAGTACAGGTGCGGCATCTGCCCAGCCGGGGTCACGGCCCACTGGTACAGGCTCAGGCCGTAACCGGCGCTGGTGCCGATGGCGACCAGTTGGTCCATGTTGCCGGCACCGGCCTTGAGCGCCTGCCAGGCGGCGCGGTAGAAGCGTGCGCCGAAGATGAATTGCACGGGCGTGGCGATCAGGAACTGCAGCCATGGCGGCAACATCCAGTGCAGGCCGAAGGGCTCGACCAGCATCGGCAGTACCAGTGGCAGGGTCAGGACAATGGCCGCCAGCAACGTCAGTCGCTCGCGGCGCAGGCGGGCTGCACCGGCGTCGACGGGGGTGTCGTCATCGATCACGTTCGCCTGGTATCCCGCTGCGGCAACGGCCTGCAGCGCCTGCTGCGGATCGAAGCCGGCAAGCACTTGCAAACGCGCTTTCTCGTCAGCCAGGTTGACCGCAACTCGGGTCACGCCCGGTAGCTTGCCGAGTGCGCGCTCGATGCGGCCGACACAGCTGGCGCAGGTCATGCCTTCGATACCGAGCTCCAGCGCGTGACTGGGCACGGCATAGCCTGCGCCTTCGATGGCATTGATCAGCTGATTCAGGCTGCCAGCCGGCGCTTCGATGCGTGCATGTTCGCTGGCCAGGTTGACGCTGGCGTTGGCAACTTCTGGCAGTTTGCGCAAGGCGCGTTCGACACGGCCGGCGCAACTGGCGCAGGTCATGCCCTGAATTGGCAGGTCGAAGGTGGTCATGCGCGTGCTCCCTGTAGCTCGATGGCTACAGGATCAACCTTGACCCCATGGTAAGGTCAAGCCTTCAGTTCAATGCGGGCGCGGCATGCAGTCGCAGGCCGTCGTTGCCCATGGCGATGCGGTAGCGGCGCACCTCGCCGGCGTAAAGTTCCAGCGACTCCGCACTCAGTTGGGTGATGCCATCCTGGCAGGGGCCGGTGCCTGTCAGGCCCAGCCGCAGCGAGACTTTGCCCGGCGGCAGGTTGAAGGACACCGACTGGCCCTGGTGCAGGCGCGCCGCCATCTGGTCGTGCAGGTACAGCGCCACTTCGCAGGTGGTGGCAACCTCCAGGCGTTCGCGTGAAACGATCAGCACGGCATAACCTTCTCCCTGGGCGCTCGATGGCAGCGGTGCGAGTGGCTCGGCAAGAGCCGAAGGCCCTAGCAGCAGGCTGAGTAGCAGAGTGGGCAGGCGCATGGCGAGAGTCCTTTTCTCCGTATCGGTCTGGATGACATGCAGCAAGAGCTTGACCTTGCCACTGTGGCAAGGTCGAGACTACACCCATCGCTCATTGGATCAAGGAGTCAGCAGATGCAGCAGTTCAAGGTTAGTGGAATGTCCTGCGGTCATTGCGTCAAGGCCATCACACATGCCATTCAGGCGCTGGAGCAGGGGGCGTGGGTGGATGTCGACCTCGCCGCAGGCTTGGTCCGGGTAGAAGCAGGCCTGACGGCTGAGCAGGTCGCGGCTGCGATCCGCGATGAGGGGTATGAGGTTATCGCGCAGTAGCGTTACGGCCAGCGCAGCAGCAGGCCGCGGAAACAGCTGTCGATCATCGCCGGTGTGTCGGTTTGGGCATCGAACAGGTTCGGGTCGCGCAACCAGTCGCTGAACAGACCGACCAGCATGGCGTGCAGCGCGCGTGATGCCAGGCGCGGCGTGATGCCAGGCTGCAGCAGAGGTTGAACGCTGGGCAGGGCGAATTGTTGCTCGCAAAGGGCGATGAACTGATTGACGAAGGCCTCGTGGCGCTCCTCGGCTTCGCGCAGGTCTTCGGTGAACTCGCAGCGGCGCAGCAGTACGGTGAGGATGCGCCGGCGCTGTTCATCCAGCACCAGATTGGCCATGGCCTCGATGCACAGGTCACGCAGCAACTGCAGGGACGAGAGGCCATCTACCTCGGCCAGTTGCTGGGCCAGCGGCTCCAGCGGCAGACGTACTTGGTTGAGCATCTCGTGGAACAGGTGCGCCTTGTTCTGGAAGTGCCAGTAGACCGCGCCGCGCGTTACACCGGCCTGCTTGGCGATCTGGTCCAGGCTGGTATGTGCGACCCCGCGCTCGAGGAACAGATGTTCGGCGGCGGCGAGGATGGCGCAACGGGTTTTCTCCGCATCTTCTTTGGTTCTACGCATGGTGGTCCGGCTGATTGGTGCTGAGCTGATGCTGCCCAGTTTAACGGCTTTGCCTGGATTGCTGGTGATGCACGATGATCGTCGCATCGGCAACCTTGGATGGCAGGTACAGGGCTTTCGTCATCCATATGCGCGATGAGATGATTAGCCGGCTAACAAAAGCCCGGATTTTTCATGAACCTGAGAACCCTCCTGATTCTCGGTGCCTTGAGTGCCTTTGGCCCTCTGGCTATCGATTTCTACCTGCCAAGCTTCCCCACGCTGGCGCAGCAGTTCGCTACCGATGTCGAACATATTCAGTTGTCGCTGGCGGCTTACTTCATCGGCATCGCCATTGGCCAGCTGTTTTACGGGCCATTGTGCGACCGCTATGGGCGCCGCATGCCTCTGTTGGTCGGCGTCACGCTGTTCGCCCTGGCCTCGCTGGGCTGTGCCCTGGCGCCGACGCTGGAGTGGCTGGTTGGCGCACGGTTCGTCCAGGCACTGGGTGGTTGTGCCGGCATGGTCATCACCCGTGCGGTGGTGCGCGACCTCTGCGATCCAATGGCGTCGGCCAAGGTTTTCTCGCAGCTGGTGCTGGTCATGGGGCTGGCGCCCATACTCGCACCATTGGGCGGTGGCTTGCTGCTCGATACCCTGGGCTGGCCGTGGATTTTCCACAGCTTGGCGATTTTCGCGGGGCTATGCCTGTTTGCCGTACTGCTGTGGCTACCGGAGACGCGGCCGCAGAATCTGCAGCCGGCGCCATTGAGTGGTGCCTTTACGCAATATCGGGCGCTGCTGAGCAATGCGCCTTTCATGGGTTACAGCCTGGCTGGCGGTGTGGCGATGGCCGGAATGTTCGCCTATATCGCCGGTTCACCTTTCGTTTTCATCGAACTTTACGGTGTACCGGCCGAGCATTACGGCTGGCTGTTCGGCAGTAATGCGGCCGGGTTCGTGATCGTGGCGCAGATCAATGCGCGTCTGGTGCGCGCCGGTGGCCCGGCGCTGTGGTTGCGCCGCGTGGTGCAGGTGTATCTGATCAGTGCCCTGTGCCTGCTGGTGCTGGCATGGTGGCGACCGGAAAACCTCTGGCCACTGATGATCCCGCTGTTCATCTGTGTCGCCAGCCTCGGTTGCGTGCTGCCCAACGCCACGGCTTGTGCCATGGCCGGGCAGGGGCGTCATGCCGGCAGCGCATCAGGTCTGCTGGGTAGCATGCAGTTCACCGTGGCGGCCAGTGCCTCGGCGCTGGTGGGTTTCCTGCATGATGGTTCGGCTGTGCCGATGGCGCT
The DNA here is from genome assembly GCF_050473265.1 of Pseudomonas pichavaramensis. Taxonomy (NCBI): domain Bacteria; kingdom Pseudomonadati; phylum Pseudomonadota; class Gammaproteobacteria; order Pseudomonadales; family Pseudomonadaceae; genus Pseudomonas; species Pseudomonas pichavaramensis. Next base: position 614,398 of record NZ_JBJKFJ010000001.1, read on the forward strand.
GGTGATCGCGCTATGCGCAGGTGCAGCCAGTGCATTTGCCTGGTGGAGCCGGCGCTTCGTGATTTGAGGGTGGCAGCGGCTAGAGGCGCGCCGCCTTGAAGGTGTCACAGCGCCCCGGCAGGCCGGTTTCGAAGCCGGTGCTGAACCAGCGTACGCGTTGCTGTGAGGTGCCGTGGGTAAAGGCGTCGGGCACCACCTGACCGCGCGCCTGCTTCTGCAGGCGATCATCGCCGATGGCGCTGGCCGCGTTCAGGGCCTCTTCCAGGTCGCCGGCCTCCAGCCAGTCATGCCGGCGTTGCGCGTGATGCGCCCAGACGCCTGCCAGGCAGTCTGCCTGCAGCTCCTGGCGTACCAGCAGGCCACCGTCGCCTTCGACCCGCTCACCGCGCTGGCGCGCCGCATTGACCTTCGCCGACACGCCGAGCAAGGTCTGTACGTGATGGCCGACCTCGTGGGCAATCACGTAAGCCTGAGCAAAATCCCCCGCAGCGGAGAAGCGTTGTTCCATCTCACGGAAGAACGCCATATCCAGATACACGCGCTTGTCGCCGGGACAATAGAAGGGGCCAACCGCCGAACTGGCGAAGCCGCAGGCCGAGTTGACGCCGCCGGAGAACAGCACCAGTTGCGGGTCGCGATACTGCTGGCCGGCCTGCTGGAACAGCTCGCGCCAGGTGTCCTCGGTGTCGCCAAGGATGGCGCGAACGAATTCGCTCTGTTCATCGCCGGCCGGGGGCGTGTCTTGTTGCTGGGTGACCTGCGGCTGGGTGGCCTGGCCGGCAATCTGGCCGAGAATCTGCAGCGGGTCCTGTCCCATCAGCAGGCCGACGATGACGATTACCGCTACTCCGGCCAGGCTCAGGCCGCCACCCACGCGCCGGCCGGAACGGCCGCGTGCGTCCACTACATTGTCACTGCGTCTGCCCTTCTGCCAACGCATGGCGGCACTCCCTGATGACTGATCGCTGCAGTGTAGCTGCGTTGGCGCCTGATTCAGTTGGCGGGGTAGTCGCTCAGCAACTGGTCTTTGCGTTCGCGGTCCAGGCCGATGACCTGATAGGCGTCGACCCGGTCGCCGTATTCCATGCCGGGTGAGCCCATGGGCATACCGGGTACGGCTGCGCCGATCAGGTCAGGCCGCTCACGCAGCTTGAGAATGTCAGCAGCCGGAACATGACCTTCGATAAACTTGCCGTCAATCACGCCGGTGTGGCATGAAGCCAGGCGCGGCGGCACACCGAGGCGCTGCTTGACCGCACTCATGTCCTGCTCGACATGGTCGTTGACGGTAAAACCATTGTCCTGCAAGTGGCTGATCCAGGCCTTGCAGCAACCACAGTTGGCATCACGGTGGACGTCGATGGTCAGTGGTTCGCTGGCTTGGGCCAGACCCGTGAGGAGACAGAGGGCGAGCAGTGAACGGCGCATGGCAGGGTTCCCAGGAAATCGAGCGCTCAGCATAGCGCTGGCGTGGCTGGCGCCCAAGTCATTGCGACCATGGGTCGCGACAGGAGGCGCCTATTCGGGCTACGGAGGCGTACCGGCTCAGCGACGCTCCAGCAGTACACCCGCTTCCATGTGGTGGGTGTAGGGGAACTGGTCGAACAGGGCGCAGCGGCTGACCTTGTGCGTGTCGTGCAACTGGGCGATGTTGGCCGCCAGGGTCTCCGGGTTGCAGGAGATGTACAGGATACGTTCGAAGCGGCGAGTCAGTTCGCAGGTGTCCGGGTCCATGCCGGCGCGCGGCGGGTCGACGAAGACGCTACCGAAGTCATAGCTTTTCAGGTCGACACCAGCCAGGCGACGGAACGGTCGTACCTCGTTCAGCGCCTGGGTCAGTTCCTCGGCGGACAGGCGTACCAGTTCGACGTTGTCGACGGCGTTGTCGGCCAGGTTGGCCAGTGCGGCGTTCACCGAAGTCTTGCTGATCTCGGTGGCCAGCGCCTTGCGTACGCGGGTGGCCAGCGGCAGGGTGAAGTTGCCGTTACCGCAGTACAGCTCCAGCAGGTCGTCGTTGCGCTCGCCGAGCACGTCATAGGCCCAGCCAAGCATTTTCTCGCAGACCTTGCCATTGGGCTGGGTGAAGGCGCCTTCCGGCTGGCGGTAGCGGAACACGCGGCCGGCCACGCTCAGTTCTTCCTCGACGTAATCGCGGCCGATCACCAGGCGCTGACCGCGCGAGCGGCCAACCAGGCTGACGTTGAGCGCAGCCGCCAGTTTTTCCGCCTCGGCTTGCCAGGCCTCGTCCAGCGGGCGGTGGTAGGCCAGGGTGATCAGCGCATCGCCGGCCAGGGTGGTGAGAAATTCCACCTGGAACAGCTTGAACGACAGCGCTTCGCTGGCCTGCCAGGCGGCGCGCAGCTTAGGCATCAGTTCGTTGATGCGCAGGCTGGCGATGGGGAAGTTGTCGAGCAGGATCGGTGTGTGTTTGTCGCCGGGTGCGAACATGGCGTAATGGCGCTGGCCATCTTCACGCCACAGGCGGAACTCGGCACGCATACGGTAATGCTCGCGCGGCGAGTCGAACACCTGCGGCTCGGACGCGGCGAAGGGGGCCAACAGTTCGACCAGGCGGGCCTTCTTCTCGGCGAGTTGGGCGTCGTAGGTGGCAGGGTCGAATGCGGGGCGGCTCATCGGTCACTCATGCGGGCAGAAAAACGGGGCGCCATTGTAGCGATTCCGCTGCTGGCGTGCCGTTGTCGTCGATCATTGGTGGCGTGGGAGGCGGAGCGTCCTGGGAGGCATTCCCACGCGGAGCGTGGGAATGATCGCATCACGCGTGCTGATCAGGCGAAGTAGGCCAGTTTGATGATGAACAGGGCCGAGAGCACCCACATCGCCGCGTTCAGCTCGCGGGCACGGCCGGCCAGCAGTTTGATGACGGTCCAGGCGATGAAGCCGAAGGCGATGCCGTTGGCGATGGAGAAGGTCAGCGGCATGGCCAGGGCGGCAATCACCACCGGCGCGGCGACGGTCAGGTCGTCCCAGTCGATCTGCGCCAGGCTGCTCATCATCAGCACGGCGACGAACAGCAGCGCCGGCGCGGTGGCGTAGGCCGGCACGGAGCCAGCAAGCGGGGCGAAGAACAGGCTGAGCAGGAACAGCGCGGCGACCACGCAGGCGGTCAGGCCGGTGCGCCCGCCGGCGCTGATACCAGCTGCGGATTCGATGTAGCTGGTGGTAGTGCTGGTGCCTAGCGCGGCGCCGGCCATGGTCGCGGTGCTGTCGGCCAGCAGGGCGCGGCCCAGGCGCGGCATCTTGCCGTCCTTGTCCAGCAGGTCGGCTTTCTGCGCCACGCCGACCAGGGTGCCGGAGGTGTCGAACAGGTCAACGAAGAGGAAGGCGAAGATCACGCTGATCAGGCCGATATCCAGGGCGCCGGCGATATCCAGTTGTAGCAGGGTCGGCATCAGCGACGGCGGCATCGAGACCACGCCGGGCAGCTCGGACAGGCCGAGGAGAATCGACAGCGCGGTGACCATCAGGATGCCGATCATCACGGCGCCGGTGATCTTGCGGTAGGCCAGTGCGGCGATAACGAAGAAGCCGAGGCAGGCCAGCAACGCGCCGCCGCTGCTCATGTCGCCGAGACCGACCAGGGTAGCCGGATGATCGACCACGATGCCGGCGTTCTTCAGCGCGATGATCGCCAGGAACAGACCGATACCCGCGGCGATGCCGGCGCGCAGGGCCAGCGGGATGCTGTTGATGATCCACTCGCGGATCTTGAAGATCGACAGCAGGAAGAAGATCGCACCGGAGAGGAACACGGCGCCCAGGGCGGTCTGCCAGCTGTAGCCCATGGTCATCACCACGGTGTAGGTGAAGAAGGCGTTGAGGCCCATGCCCGGCGCCAGGGCGATCGGGTAGTTGGCCGCAAGCCCCATCACCAGCGAGCCGATGGCCGCGGCTAGGCAGGTGGCGACGAACACTGCGCCATGGTCCATGCCGGTCTCGGCCAGCATGTTGGGGTTGACGAAGAGGATGTAGGCCATGGTCAGGAAGGTGGTGATGCCCGCCAGCACCTCGGTACGCACCGTGGTGTTGTGGGCTTTGAGTTGAAACAGTCTTTCCAGCATGGTTGGGGTCCCCAAGGCGCAAGTGCACCGAAATTGGTCTGCTCAAAGCAAAGCACATCCGTCCGAACTGACCGGAAAAATGCCCGATTGTGCAAAAGCCGCGCATCATACCAGCAAGGTTTTGCCGGGTGAATTTAAGGGCTTAGGGCCATTTCGTGACCCAGCAGACACCGCGGAACCTGGATATAAGCCGGACTGCAGTGCCTATCCTGATGCCGATGAGATAAGGCTCTCAAGGCGGCTTTTCGTAGGAGCCCTGCCTCGGGGCGAAGCTGTTCCAGTTCGCGTCTTACAGATTCGCAGCGGGGCGCCGCTCCTACAGGTTCGGTGCGTTGGGGCGATTAGGCTATGGCTCCTGGCTTTCCCGCTCCAGCAACTGTTGCTTGCGCTGCAACCCCCAGCGATAGCCACCGAGGCTGCCGTCGCTGGCAACCACGCGATGACAGGGCAGCAGCAGGCCGATGGCGTTGCTGGCGCAGGCACGTGCCACCGCGCGCGGGTGGCTGTGCACGTCTCCGGCCAGCTCGGCGTAGCTGCGCGTCTCGCCGCTGGGAATGCTTTGCAGCGCCTGCCAGACACGCTGCTGGAAGGCCGTGCCGCGAATATCCAGCGGTAGGTGGGCGGCCCGTTCCGGTTCCTGTAGCTGCCCCAGCACCTGCTGCAGCCAGTCGTGCAAGCCGTCTCTATCCTCCTCCAGCCGAGCGGCGGCGAAGCGGTGTTGCAGTTCTTCGAGCAGCGCTGCCGGTTCGTCGCCGAACAGCAGGGCGCAGAGGCCCTTGTCGCTGGTCGCCAGCAGTACCAGGCCAAGCGGGCAGGCTGCGATGCTGTAGCGCAATTGTTCACCGGCCCCGCGCAGGCGGCGCTGGCCCGGGCTCATGCCTTGTGGCTTGGCGTAAAGTGCGCGGGTGCCGGAGTAACCCGCGGCCAGTGCGGCATCTAGCACGCTGTCCGATTGCGCGAGCTGGGTATCCAGACGTCGACGTCGCTCGGCGTCCGCCCAGGCGTGTGGGGTCATGCCGGTACGCGCCTTGAATGCACGGGCCAGGTGCGAGGGTGACAAGCCGATCTGCGCCGCCAGCTGGGGCAGTGTCAGCCGTTGTTCACCGCGCAGTAGCTGGCAGGCTGCCGCGACCAGTGTGTCGAGATGCTGCGCCGGGCTCTGGCCCTGCGGCGAGCAGCGTTTGCAGGGACGAAAACCTGCAGCTTCGGCAGCGCTCGCATCGCTATGGAAGCTGACGTTGTCTTTTCGCGGCCGTCTGGCCGGGCAACTGGGCCGGCAATAGATGCCGGTACTGCGTACGGCGAACACGAAGTGTCCGTCGACACTTGCATCGCGCTCGCAGATTGCCTGCCAGCAACGTTCCGGGGTGAGCATGATCGGTGCCCTTTTGGTGGCCTACGTGATGCCGATTGTCGGCGGCAAGCGCTGCGCTGCCAATGCGGATTGCACTTTCAAACCGATGCGCAGGTCAGTTGCAGGAGGACGCGAGCGCAAATGCGCTTCTGCGCCTTTAATGATCGGTAGGCAGGTGCCAGCGGAGGTCGCCATGCGTGGGATGCTCGATAGGCCGGAACAGGAACTGATTCTGATAGTGGACGATGCGCAGGACGTACGCGAGCGGCTCGCTGCGTTGCTGGTCGATCGCTATCAGGTGAGGCTGGTTGGCAGTGAGGAGGCGCTGAGTGCCGCTTGCGAGCAGCCGCAACCGGATCTGGTCCTGCTGGGTTGGCAAGATGATTACGCGCTCTGTCGCCAGTTCAAGCGCGAGCCGCAGACCCGCCACATACCCTTGATTCTGGTGACGGCCAAGCGCGATGCCATCGATGAGCAGATGGGTTTCGATCTTGGCGCCGCCGACTACATCACCAAACCGGTCAGCCCGCCTATCGTTCTGGCGCGGGTCAAGGCGCAGCTGCAGCTCAAGGCTGCCACCGATTACCTGCGCGACAAGAGCGAGTATCTCGAACTCGAGGTCAAGCGGCGCACGCGCGACATCCAGAAGCTGCAGGATGTGACCATCGAGGCCATGGCGCGTGTTGCGGTGATGCGCGACAACCCGCGAAGCCGCCGTCTGGAGCGTATCGAGCGCTACATGATTTGCCTGGCTGCTGCGGTCTCACGGCAGCAGCCAGCCTTGTCGGACGAGTTGAACGAAGAGCGAATCGCCCAGTTGGGCAAGTCGGCCATGCTTCACGTCATCGACCGCATGACCCTGCCAGACCGCATACTGCTCAGCCACAGCGAGCCGGAGGAGGGCGATCTGCGTTTGCTCAGGGAGGGCGTGCTGGCCGGGCGCGATGCATTGCTGCGCGCCGAGCGCAGGCTGGGTAGCAGCACCGGCTTTCTCTCCGATGCCAAGGACATCGTCTACGGGCAGCACGAGCGCTGGGATGGCAAGGGCTACCCGCAGGGGTTGCATGGCGAGCAGATTCCCCTTTCCGCCCGCCTGATGGCGTTGATCGGTTACTTCGAGGAGCTGACCTGCCAGCATCCGTACCTGCCCCGGGTGAGCCAGGAGCAGGCCGTGGCGCAGGTCAGCGAGGCCAGTGGCACGCGTTTCGACCCTATGGTGGTCCTGGCCTTCGTCGAGGCGACACCAGCGTTTCTGCGCATCGCCGAGTCGCTGGCCGACGATGCGTTGGCGGTGGAGGTCGAACTGCAGCGTCTGGAAGACTCACTGGCAGAAAGCATCGAGCTGACCCTGCCACCAGCGGCCTGAGGCACATCGTCCTCAGTCGGCGATACGCTCGACATGATGGCAGGCGACCTGCCGCGCATCGATCAGACGCAGCTCGGGGCGTTCGCTCCGGCAGCGCTCATCGGCGTGCGGGCAGCGCTGGTGAAAGGCGCAGCCGGATGGCGGGGCGAGCGGGTTGGGCAACTCGCCGCTGATCTTCACCCGGAGTTTGTCAGGATCGGGATGAATGGCCGGCGTCGCCGACAGCAGCGCACGCGTGTACGGATGCAGCGGGCGCTCATAGAGCGCTGCGGCCGGGCCCATCTCCACTGGGCGACCGAGGTACATCACCAGCACGTCGTCGGCCACATGGCGCACCACGGCGAGGTTGTGTGAGATGAACACGTAGCCGGTTGCGAACTGCTCCTGCAGATCCATGAACAGATTGAGCACCTGGGCCTGGATCGACACATCCAGCGCCGAGGTCGGTTCGTCCGCCACCAGCACCTTGGGTTGCAGCATCATGGCGCGGGCCAGGGCGATGCGTTGACGCTGACCGCCGGAGAACATGTGCGGGAAGCGCTGGTAATGCTCGGGGCGCAGGCCCACCTGCTGCATCATCGCCTGCACCCGCTCGCGGCGTTCGCTGCGATCCAGGCGGGTATTGATCAGCAGCGGCTCGGCCAGTTGATCGCCGATCTTCTGCCTCGGGTTGAGCGAGGCGTAGGGATTCTGGAACACCATCTGCACGTCGCGGCGCAGTTGCTTGCGCTCGTCGCTGCTGGCTCCGCTTACGGCGCGGCCGGCGATCTGCAGGGTACCCGAGCTGGGCTCCTCGATCAGGGTCAGGGCGCGGGCCAGGGTGGACTTGCCACAGCCGGACTCCCCCACCACCGCCAGGGTCTTGCCGGCCTGCAGTTCGAACGATACGCCGTTGAGCGCCTGAACGGTCGCGGCCGGCTTGAATAGGCCGCGCGAGACGCTGTAGTGACGGGTCAGCTCATGGGCTTGCAGTACGGTGCTCATCAGGCCACCTCCAGGGGAAAGAAGCAGCGCGCGGCGCCATGGGCGTGCGCGTCCAGCGTCGGACGTTGCTGGCGGCAACGCTCCTGCACGTAAGGGCAGCGTGGGGACAGCAGGCAGCCCTGCGGGCGGTCGTAGCGACCGGGCACGATGCCTGGCAGCGTGGCCAGGCGGTTGGCGCCTGCGCTGTGCTCCGGAATCGCTTTGAGCAACGCTTCGGTGTAGGGATGGCTGGGGGCATCGAACAGGGTCGGGATGCGCCCCAGCTCTACTGCCTGACCGGCATACATCACGCAGACACGCTGAGCGGTTTCGGCGACCACCGCCAGGTCGTGGGTGATCAGTACCAGGGCCATGCCCTGGTCGCGCTGCAGGTCGAGCAACAGCTCCATGATCTGCGCCTGGATGGTCACGTCCAGCGCTGTAGTCGGTTCGTCGGCGATCAGTAGCTTGGGTTCGGCGGCGATGGCCATGGCGATTGCCACGCGTTGACTCATGCCACCGGAAAGCTGGTGCGGGTAGGCATCCAGACGGCTGGCTGCACCAGGTATCTCGACCCGTTCGAGCAGTTGCAGAGCGCGCGCACGGGCGGCCTTGCCCTTGAGCCCGAGGTGCTGGCGCAGCACTTCTTCGATCTGGAAACCCACGGTATAGCTGGGGTTGAGGGCCGTCATCGGGTCCTGAAAGACCATGGCCAGGTCCTTGCCGACGATGCTTCTGCGCTGGCGTCCCTTCAGGCGCAGCATGTCGGTGCCATCGAACTGCATGCAATCGGCGTGGACGATGCCAGGCGCGTCGATCAGGCCCATCAGCGCCATCATGGTTACCGATTTGCCTGAACCGGACTCGCCGACGATGGCCAGCACTTCACCCTTGTCCACAGACAGGTCGAGACCATCGACTACCGGCACGGCATCGCCCGCGCCGAAGCGTACGGAAAGGTTGTGGATGTCCAACAGGCTCATCGCGAGTGCTCCAGTTTGCGATGGTGCGCATGGCGCATCCTGCGATGGGCGTTCCCGGATTGCATCCGGGCTACGTGGCTACGGGGCGAGGTAGGGTGCGCCGTGAGCACCGAAATTGCGTTGTGCATGCGGGCCTCCTCAGATCGCATTCTTCAGTTTCGGGTCGAGCGCATCGCGCAGGCCGTCGCCCATCAGGTTGATCGCCAGCACGCTGAGCAGAATGGCCAGGCCGGGCAGGGTGACCACCCACCAGGCGCGCTCGATGTAGTCGCGCGCCGAGGCCAGCATGGTGCCCCACTCGGGCGTGGGCGGTTGCACGCCAAGGCCGAGAAAGCCCAGCGCGGCGGCGTCGAGAATCGCCGAGGAAAAGCTCAGGGTGGCCTGCACGATCAGCGGCGCCATGCAGTTGGGCAGCACGGTGACGAACATCAGTCGTGGCAGGCTGGCGCCGGCCAGTTGCGCGGCGGTGACATAGTCGCGGTTCAGTTCGCCCATTACCGCTGCGCGGGTCAGGCGTACATAAGACGGCAGCGAGACGATGGCGATGGCGAAGATGGTGTTGATCAGCCCGGGGCCGAGGATGGCGACGATGGCCACCGCCAGCAGCAGTGACGGCAGCGCCAGCATGATATCCATCAGACGCATGATGCCGGGGCCGAGCAGGCGCGGGAAAAAACCAGCGGCCAGGCCCAGGAGAATACCGGGAATCAGCGACAGTACCACCGACGCCAGGCCGATTAGCAGCGACAGGCGGGCGCCATGAATCAGGCGCGAGAGCAGGTCGCGTCCCAGTTCGTCGGTGCCGAGGAGGAACTGCCATTGACCGCCCTCCAGCCACAGCGGTGGGGTGAGCAGAAAGTCGCGGTACTGCTCGCTGGGGTCGTGCGGGGCGATCCAGGGGGCGAACAGGGCGCAGAACACCACCAGCAGCATGAACGCCAGGCCACCGAGCGCGCCTTTGTTGTGGCAGAAGGCCTGCCAGAATTCCTTCAGCGGTGACGGGTAAAGCAGGCTCTGATCGAGTGTGGTGGAGGTCGTCATGGGCGCACCTCACGCAGGGTGGAAGACGCTTCACCGGTCCACCGCAGGCGTTTCATGGAGGATGAAAAGAGCGTCATCCATCCTGGGCAAACACTGTGTTCATACATGGCGCCTTCCTTACTTCTGATGGCGAATACGTGGGTTGGCCAGGCCATACAGGACATCCACGGTGAAGTTGACCAGGATCACCAGGCAGGCGATCAGCAGGATGCCATTCTGCACCACCGGGTAGTCGCGGGCGCCGATGGCCTCGATCAGCCACTTGCCGATGCCCGGCCAGGAAAAGATGGTTTCGGTGAGCACCGCGCCGGCCAGCAGGCTGCCGATCTGCAGGCCGAACACGGTCAGCACGGGAATCAGCGCATTGCGCAGGCCGTGGACGAACACCACGCGTGTCGGCGAAAGGCCTTTGGCCCTGGCGGTGCGGATGTAGTCTTCGCGCAGCACTTCGAGCATGGCCGAGCGCGTCATGCGTGCAATCACCGCCAGCGGTATGGTGCCGAGCACGATGGCGGGCAGGATCAGGTGATGCAGGGCATCGAGAAAGGCGCCGTCCTCATCGGCCAGCAGGCTGTCGATCAGCATGAATCCGGTGACCGGAGGAATGTCGTAGAGCAGGTCGATACGCCCGGAAACCGGCGTCCAGCCCAGGCCGACGGAGAAGAACATGATCAGCAGCAGGCCCCACCAGAAAATCGGCATGGAGTAGCCGGTCAGGGAGATGCCCATCACGCCATGGTCGAACAGCGAGCCGCGTTTCAACGCGGCAACCACGCCAGCGATCACACCCAGCGTGCCGGCGAACAGCAGGGCCGCCAGCGCCAGTTCGACAGTAGCCGGGAACAGGGTGAGAAACTCGCGCCACACGCTCTCTCGCGAGCGCAATGACTCGCCCAGATTGCCCTGGGCAAGCTGGCCGATATAGTCGAAGTATTGGGCGTAGAGCGGTTTGTTCAGGCCCAGGCGTTCCATGGCCTGGGCGTGCATTTCCGGATCGACCCGGCGTTCGCCCATCATCACTTCAACCGGATCGCCGGGAATCAGGCGGATCAGGGCGAAGGTCAGCAGGGTGACGCCGAAAAAAGTGGGGATCAGCAGCCCCAGGCGTCTGGCGATGAATGACAACATCAGGCGGTTCTACTCCATAACGGGATGCGGCTGTCGGACTGCGTGGCCCGGCGTTGTTTTAGGCATTGTGGCGCGCGGATGCAATCCGGGGCGGTCTGCTGGACGGGTGCAAGCCCCTCCCACAAAAAACGGACGTCTAGGGCTCACGGCACCTTCACCCTGGCGAAATTGTTCGAGCCCAGCGGGCTGAGCACGAAACCTTCGACGCCCTTGCGTAGCGCGACGAACTGTTTCGGGTGGGCCAGGGGAATCCATGGCGCCTGCTCATGGAAGATCGCCAGCGCCTGACGATACAGCGCGGCGCGCTTTTCCTGCTCAGACTCTCGGCGGGCCTGACGAATCAAATCATCGAACTGCTCGTTGCACCAGCCGGCCTGGTTCTCGCCACTCTCGGCGGCTGCGCAGGACAGATTGGGGGTGAGGAAATTGTCCGGGTCACCGTTGTCGCCAGCCCAGCCCATGAATACCAGATCGTGCTCGCCGTTCTTCGCGCGTTTGATCAGCTCGCCCCATTCGAATACGCGGATGTCGCTGGCGATACCCAGCCTGGCCAGGTCGGCCTGCAGCATCTGTGCACCGATACCGGGGTTGGGGTTGGTCGGGCCACCGCCCGGACGCGTCCAGATCGACAGCTTGAAGCCGCTCTTGCGCCCGGTTTCACCGAGCAGTTGGCGTGCGCGCTCGACGTCATGCGGCCAGTCCTGTAACTGCGCATCATGTCCCCACAACGTATTCGGATAGGGTGCCACCGCTGGTGTGGCGTTGCCCTCGCCATATTGCGCACGGATGTAGGCAGCCTTGTCGAATGCCAGGTTCAACGCCTGACGCACGCGTACATCGTCCAGCGGAGGGTGACGGGTGTTGATGCCGATATAGGCGGTGAGCAGCGAATCGAGCTCCAGCACCTGCAGCTTGGCGTCGGCCTTCAGCGCGGGGATGTCCACCGGCCGGGGATAGAGCGCGATCTGGCAGTCGCCGGCCTTGAGGCGCTGCTGGCGGACATTGGGTTCGGGTGTGATGGCCAGCACCAGGCGCTCGATGCTCGGTGCACCGCCCCAGTAGTCGGGGTTGCCGCTAAAACGCACCTGAGCGTCCTTGGCATAGCGTTCGAAGATAAAGGGGCCGGTGCCGATGGGCGCCTGATTCAGGCGTTCGGCGGTGTTCGTGGCGAGCAGTTGGTCGGCGTACTCGGCCGAATAGATGGAGGCGAACCCCATGGCCAGATTGGCCAGGAACGGCGACTCCGGATGCTTGAGGACGAAGCGCACACGGTGCTCATCGAGCTTTTCCATGCGTTCGATCAGGTCTGCCAGGCCCATGGCCTCGGCATAAGGGAAGCCGCGCAATGACAATTTGTGCCAGGGATGCGCTGGGTCGAGCTGGCGCTGGAAGCTCCACAGCACGTCATCGGCGTTGAGCTCGCGAGTCGGCGTGAACGCCCGGTTGGCGTGAAACTTCACCCCCTGACGCAGGGTGAAGGTGTAGCTCAGACCGTCGTCGCTGATCTGCCAACTCTGCGCCAGGGCAGGAACGATCTCGGTGCTGCCAGGGGCGAAAGCCACCAGGCGCTCGAACAGGGTTTCTGCCGTGGCATCGGCCGTGGTCGCTGCGGTGTACTGGACGATATCGAAACCTTCCGGGCTGGCTTCGGTGCATACCACCAGGCTATCTGCCGCCTGGACGTGCGTACCTAACAGAGCGGCCAACAACAGGCCGCCACGGAGCATGGGCGCGGATAACATGAACACTCCTTGAAACGGCGCCCTCGCGGGCGCCGTGTGCATCACTTGTCGATGCTTACACCATAGAAGGAGTTGAGGGCGAACGGGCTGATGCGAAAGTCGTGGACTTCCTTGCGCATCGGTTGGTACACGGTGGAGTGTGCCAGCGGCGTGATCGGCACTTCGCGCTTGAGGATCACCTGCGCCTGTTTGTACAGCTCGGTACGCTCGGCCACGTCGGTGGTGCGTTTGGCGGCCTTGACCAGCTTGTCATAGTCCTCGAAGCACCACTTGGAGAAGTTGTTGCCGTCGACCGCGTCGCAACCATAGAGCGTGCCCAGCCAGTTGTCCGGGTCACCGTTGTCGCCGCTCCAGCCAATCAGCATGGCGTCATGTTCACCGGCCTTGGCCCGCTTGAGATACTCGCCCCACTCGTAGCTGACGATGCGTGCCTTGATGCCGATCTTGGCCCAGTCGGCCTGCAGCATTTCGGCGATCTGCTTGGCGTTGGGGTTGTACGGGCGCTGCACGGGCATGGCCCAGAGGGTGATCTCGGTGCCTTCCTTGACGCCGGCGGCCTTGAGCAGCTCCTTGGCTTTCTCCGGGTCGAAGGCCGGATCCTTGATGTCCTCGTTGTACGACCATTGGGTGGGTGGCATGCCATTGACGGCCAGTTGTCCGGCCTTCTGATACACCGCATCGAGAATGGCCTGCTTGTTCACCGCCATGTCCAGAGCCTGGCGCACTTCCAGCTTGTCGAATGGCGGGTGGGTGACGTTGTAGGCGATATAGCCGACGTTGAAACCGGCCTGTTCTGGCATCTGCAGGTTGCTGTCCTGCTGCAGCGACTCGATGTCTGCCGGGCGCGGGAACAGGGTGACATGGCACTCCCCGGCCTTGAGTTTCTGCATGCGCACCGAGGCGTCGGTGTTGATGGCGAAGATCAGGTTGTCGATCTTCACGTCATCGGGTTTCCAGTAGTCCTTGTTGCCCTTGTAACGGATCACCGCATCCTTCTGGTAACGGCTGAACACGAAGGGGCCGGTGCCGATGGGCTTCTGGTTGATATCGGCGGCCTTGCCGGCCTTGAGCAACTTATCAGCGTATTCGGCGGACTGGATCGAGGCGAAGCTCATTGCCAGGTTCTGCACGAACGCTGCGTCCACCTGATTGAGGGTGAAACGCACGGTCAGGTCATCGAGCTTCTCCAGCTTGGCGATGTTGCTGTCCATGCCCATGTCGGTGAAGTAGGGGAACTCGGTGGGGTACGCCTTGCGGAAGGGGTGGTCCTTGTCGAGCATGCGTTCGAAGGTGAACAGCACGTCATCGGCGTTGAATTCGCGGCTGGGCTTGAAGTAGTCGGTGGTGTGGAACTTCACCCCCGGGCGTAGTTTGAAGGTGTAGGTCAGGCCGTCATCGGAGACCGTCCAGCTTTCGGCCAGACCAGGGGTGACCTTGGTGCCGCCCCGCTCGAACTGGGTCAGACGGTTGAAGATGGTCTCCGCTGCTGCGTCGAAATCGGTACCGGTGGTGTACAGGCCCGGGTCGAATCCGGCGGGGCTGCCTTCGGAGCAGAACACCAGGTTGGCGGCACTGGCGAGGGGGGCGCTGGCGATCAGCCCAGCGGTAAGCAAAGCCTGGATAACGGCGTTCTTGCGCATCATGACCTCATCGTTGTTTTGCTTGTTTTTGAGGAGTCCCTTGTGGGGGCCTCCTGGCAAACTATGCAGGCCTTGTGCCTGAGGCAAGAGCTATGGCGGGCGGAAAATGGTTAGCGCTACAGCGGTGTAACTTGCTGTCGCATTTATGAAATTTTGCGGGGAAAAGATGGCGAAACGCCGTTATCTGGCGATAACGGCGCTGCATTGTCGCGGGGCTTGGGTCAGGGCATCTGCACTTCGATGACGCCATCGGCACTGACCGTGACCTGGCTGGTGCCAGCTTCGATTTGCGGCGTGGCTGCCGCGTCCATCATCGACATGCTCTTGGCCTCGAAGCCACGCATGGCCACTGGCGGCTGGAACCCACCGGTGTTCAGGCTCAGGCTGACCAGCTTGTAGCCTTTGCCGCCGAGCGCTTCGGTAGCCAATTGGGCACGGGCCTTGAAGGCGTTTACTGCGTCCTTGAGCATGGCATCTTCGCGAGTCTTGCGGGTGTCGGTGGCAATGCTGAAGTCCATGCCACCCATTTTCATCGATTGCAGCAGTTCGCCGGTCAGGGACGACAGGCGGGCGAAGTCGGCGCTTTCCATGCGCACTTCGGCGCGTTCGCGCCAAGCCGTGATTTTCTGGCCCTTGTCGTCGTAGACCGGGTAGCTGTGACGGCTGCCCAGTTTCACTGAAACGCCACGTACCTGGCGTACCTGCTCCAGGGTCTTGTTCAGGGTGTTGGTGATTTCAGCCGCCAGTTTGGCCGGGTCGGCATTTTGCGACTCGGTGTACAGGGTGACGTGCATCAGGTCATGGGCAACCTCCTGATTCACCTCCGCGCGCAGAGCAATCTGGTTATAGCGTGCTTCGTCAGCCAGCAGGCCGGTGCTGGCCAGGCTGGCGATGGTCAGAGCGATGACAGAGGCGATACGGGGCATGCTGAGCATTATGGCGTTCCTTTTTCGATGGCCTTTATGGCCGTTTCCCGAGGGTAGACGAAGGCAAATGACTGTTCGGGTTAAATCCGGTGCATATTTTTCCGATGTGGGTGAGGGCGGGGAAAAGGTCTGCGTCCGGTTGCCGCAGCGGCGGAAGGCCGCGCCAGGCTTGGTTATACTCGCGTCCATTGACTGGAGTCGCCATGCTCGAACCTGTGCAGTTACTGTCCGCCAGTCGCCAGAATCTCTGGCGCCTGACCCTCATTCGTATTCTCGTGCTCGCCGCTCAGGCCGGTTCCGTGGGCCTCGCCTACAAGTCGGGAATACTACCGCTGCCCTGGTTGCAGTTATCGGTCACGCTCGGCATTTCCCTGCTGCTGTGTCTGGGAACGGCTCTGCGCCTGCGTGGCCCCTGGCCGGTGACCGAGGTCGAGTACGCGGTACAGCTTGGTTGTGATCTGATCATCCACAGCGTGCTGCTGTATTACTCGGGCGGTTCGACCAATCCCTTCGTCTCCTATTACCTGGTGCCGCTGACCATTGCTGCCGCCACTCTGCCGTGGCTGTTCACCATCGTGCTGTCCGGGCTGGCGTTGGCCGGCTACACCCTGCTGCTGGTGTGGACGCACCCGCTGGAGCTGCCGGCGGCGCGCGAGAGCCTGCTGGTCTATGGCATGTGGCTGAGTTTTGCCCTGGCTGCGGCGCTTATTACCTTTTTCGTCGCCAAGATGGCCGAGGAACTGCGTCGTCAGGACGAATTGCGCGCCGAACGTCGCGAAGAAGGGCTGCGTGATCAGCAACTGCTGGCGGTGGCCACCCAGGCCGCCGGCGCCGCCCATGAACTGGGCACGCCGTTGGCCACCATGAGTGTGCTGCTCAAGGAGCTGCGGCAGGAACACCGCGACAAACCGGCTCTGCAGGACGATCTGGCGCTGCTGCAGGAGCAGGTGAAACTCTGCAAGTACACCCTGCAGCAACTGGTGCGCGCCGCCGAGAACGACCGACGCCAGGCTGTGGTGGAGCAGTCCAGCGTCGAATGGCTGGAGACCACTCTCAATCGCTGGCATCTGATGCGCCCTGAGGCCAGCTATCGCTATCAATGCCTGGGCCGTGGCACGCCGCCGCGACTCATGCCGCCGGCCGACCTTACCCAGGCGCTGCTCAACCTGCTGAACAATGCTGCCGATGCCTGCCCGGACAAGCTCGACATTCGTCTGGACTGGGATCACCAATGGCTGCGTCTGAGCATTCGCGACCATGGTGCCGGTGTACCGTTGGCCATCGCCGAACAGCTGGGACGGCCGTTCTTCACCACCAAGGGCAAGGGTTTCGGTCTCGGTCTGTTTCTCAGTCAGGCCAGCGTGACCCGTGCTGGTGGTACGGTTAAGTTGTATAACCATGAAGAGGGCGGCACCCTTACCGAATTGAAGTTGCCGCGCGCCTATGGCGTGGCCTGACTAGGAAAACCCAGCATGAGCGAAGAAACCCTGTTCGAAGGTGAAGAGCATCCCCATCTGCTGCTGGTCGACGATGACCCGACGTTCACCCGAGTCATGGCGCGCGCCATGAGCCGCCGTGGTCTGCGTGTGTCCACTGCCTCCAGCGCCGAAGAGGGCCTGGCGCTGGCCAAGGAAGACCTGCCTGACTACGCGGTGGTCGATCTGAAAATGGAAGGCGACTCCGGTCTGGTGCTGCTGCCCAAGCTGCTGGAACTCGATGCCGAGATGCGCGTGGTGATTCTCACCGGATACTCGAGCATCGCCACCGCCGTGGAGGCGATCAAGCGCGGCGCTGCCAACTACCTGTGCAAGCCGGCCGACGCCGATGATGTGCTGACCGCATTGCTCTCCGAGCATGCCGACCTGGACAGTCTGGTGCCGGAAAACCCGATGTCGGTGGACCGCCTGCAGTGGGAACACATCCAGCGCGTACTGGCCGAGCACGAGGGCAACATCTCCGCGACCGCGCGGGCGTTGGGCATGCACCGCCGTACTCTGCAGCGCAAGCTGCAGAAGCGTCCGGTACGCCGCTGAGCTCTGTCTAGCCCGGCTGCAACCCGGGACAGCTGGTGCGGAGTGTCCCGGATTGCCTCCGGGCTACGGGGGCGTCCGAAACACAGGCGATTGCCCGTAGCCGTTGGATGCTTAGCCAGCTAACATAGGTCGTCAGACAACCTTGCTGGTGGTCCATGCTCGCCGTCGCTGCACAAACCCTCGCCATTACTGCGCCCGTATTCGCCATGCTGTTCCTCGGTGTGGTGCTCAAGCGCGTGCGCTGGATCGACGGCGGCTTTATCGATACCGCTTCGAGTCTGGTGTTTCGCGGCACCATGCCGACCTTGCTATTTCTTGGCGTGGTCAAGGCCGACCTCAATGCTGCCATGCAGCCGGAACTGCTCACCTACTACGTGATCGCCACAGTGGGCGCGTTCTTCCTGGCCTGGGGCTGGGCTGTCTGGCGTGTGCCCTTCGTCGATCGCGGCGTCTACACCCAGGGCGCCTTCCGCGGTAACAACGGTATCGTCGGGTTGGCACTGGCCACCAGCATGTATGGCGACTACGGCCTGTCGCTCGGCTCCGTGCTCGCTGCGCTGGTGATCCTCTGTTACAACGCGCTGTCTGCGATGGTTCTGGCCATTTACAGCCCTGGCGCGAAGACCGGGCCCAAGGCCATTGCGCGCAGTATCGTCACCAATCCGATGATCATCGGCGTGCTGCTGGCGGTGCCCTTCGCCTACTGGAAAATACCGCTGCCGCAGTGGTTGCTGACCTCGGCAGAGTACTTCGCGCAGATGACTCTGCCGCTGGCACTGATCTGCATTGGCGGCACTCTGAGCCTGGCTTCCTTGCAGCGCAGCAGCGGCACTGCAATAGGCTCGGGGTTGATGAAAATGGTCTGGTTGCCCTTGCTGAGCACGCTGGGCGCATGGCTTTGCGGTTTCCGCGGAGCGGATCTGGCGATCCTCTTTCTGTACTTCGCCAGCCCGACGGCGGCGGCCAGTTTCGTCATGGCCCGCGCGGTTGGCGCCAATCATGAGCTGGCAGCGGCCATCATCGTCATCACCACACTGGCGGCGGTCGTTACCACCAATGTCGGTCTGCTGCTGTTGCAATGGGGCGGCTGGATCTGAGGACGAATCAGGCGCGCCGACCGTGAGGGCGGCAGGCGCGGGGCATTTCAGCTGTTGCGCTGATATTCGTCGATCACTTCCTGGGCGGCGCGAAAGGCTTCCATGCACGCCGGTGCTCCGGCATATACCGCACAATGCAGCAGGGTTTCGCGAATTTCTTCAACGGTACAACCGTTGTTCAGCGCGCCGCGCACGTGCCCCTTTAGTTCGTGCGGGCACTTGAGGGCGGTAAGTGCCGCTAGGGTGATCAGGCTGCGGGTCGCACGCGGCAAACCGCTGCGTGTCCAAACACCGCCCCAGGCATGCTCGTTGATGAACGCCTGCATGGGCTGGCTGAACTCGGGAGCATCGCTCAGGGCCTGGTCGACGATCGCTTCGCCCATGACTTCGCGGCGTACCTGCAGGCCACGCTCGTGGTGTTCGCTCATGTTCAGATCTCCTGGCCGCGTTGCTTGTGCCAGGCACGTGCACCGATGATTGCCAGCGTGATGGCGGTCAGCGGCAGGGCGTAGCCGATCATCGCATCACCAAAACTATCGGCTATGGGGCGGCCGGTGGCGAACAACACCAGATACAGGGTGTAGGCCACGTAATAGGCAACGAACAGCAGACCTTCCCAACGATTGATGCGGTAGCCGCTGAAGAAGATCGGCAGGCAGGCGATGGCCACAGCGATCATGACCGGGAAGTCGAAGGCCAGCGCATTGGCGGCCACCGGAATGGCGTTTGGCGAGACCAGCGAGGCCAGGCCCAGTACGCACAGCAGGTTGAAGATGTTGCTGCCAACGATGTTGCCCACGGCGATGTCGCGCTCGCCCTTGAAGGCGGCGATGATCGAGGTGGCCAGCTCCGGCAGCGAGGTGCCGATGGCGATCACGGTCAGGCCGATTACCAGTTCCGACAGACCGAGGGCGCGCGCCAGTTGCACGGCGCCTTCGACCAGCAGGTTGGAGCCGCCGACCAGCAGCACCAGACCGGCGATCAGCAAGCCGAGGTTCACCGCCCAGGCGTAAGGTTTGGCTGGCTCGTCGAGGCCGAACTCCTTGGCGAACTCGTCGTCATCGCTACCTTTGTCCTTGCGGCTGCTGTAGATCAGGAACGCGGTATAGGTCAGTACGCCGGCGAACAGCAGGGCGCCGTCCAGGCGGCTCAGTTCGCCATCCCAACCCAGGCCGTAGACCACCAGGCTGGCGCCGATCATGATCGGCACGTCGAGGCGGATCAGCTGGCGCGAGACGATCAGCGGTGCCACCAATGCGGTGACGCCGAGTATCAGCAGGACGTTGGCGATGTTGCTGCCGATCACGTTGCCGATGGCCAGGTCGCCGCTACCGTTGAACGCCGATTGCACGCTGACTGCAGTTTCCGGGGCGCTGGTGCCAAAGGCCACCACGGTCAGGCCGATCACCAGCGGTGGAATGCCAAACTGTGCGGCCAGTTTGGCGGCGCCGCGTACCAGCACTTCTGCGCCGGCGACCAGCAACACCAGGCCGGCGATCAGGTAGACAAAGGTCATCAGGGTCATTGCAGTAAAGCTCCGGAAAAAGTGCGGCTAGTGTAGCGATGGCGTTGATGACTGCCAGAGGCAAGGAAAGGTATTTGTTGCCAATTGTTGGTCAGTCCAACGGCTCGATCCGAACCGGCACCACGCCTGCACGTAGCATGTCCAGGCGCTCGGCTGCAGCACGTGAAACGTCGATCACGCGGCCGCGAACGAAGGGGCCACGATCATTGATGCGCAATACGACGCTACGTTCATTGTTCAGGTTGGTGACCCGTACCCGGGTGCCGAACGGCAGGGTGCGATGTGCGGCGGTCAGGGCGTTCTGATCGAAACGTTCGCCGCTGGCAGTGCGCTTGCCATGGTGCGCCTGGGCGTAATAAGAGGCCTTGCCGGTTTCGCTGCTGCCACCGCCGCCGAAGGTCGAACAGCCGCCAAGCAGGGCCAGTGCGCCGAGCAAGGCGCAGGTCTGTAGCCCGGATGCAATCCGGGACGTAGCGGTTTCGCGGATTGCATCCGGGCTACGGGTCATCATCGCGGTGTCTCCAGATAGAAAGACGCCGGGCAAGCCCGGCGTCGTTTCGGTGGGTCGAGGCTCAGCCTTCGAGCTTTTTCTTCAGCAGTTGGTTCACTTGGCCCGGGTTGGCCTTGCCCTTGGAGGCCTTCATGGCCTGGCCGACGAAGAAGCCGAACATCTTGCCGCGCTTGGCTTCATCTGCCGCGCGGTACTGTTCGAGCTGCTCAGCGTTGGCCGCCAGCACTTCGTCGAGCATCGCCTCGATGGCGCCGGAGTCGGTGACCTGCTTGAGGCCCTTCTTCTCGATCACCTCGTCGGCCGTGGTGCCTTCACCGGCGGCCAGGGCTTCGAAGACCATCTTGGCGATCTTGCCGCTGATGGTGTTGTCCTTGATGCGCAGGATCATGCCGCCCAATTGCGCGGCGGAAACCGGCGACTGTTCGATTTCCAGACCTTCTTTATTCAGCAGGCTGGACAGCTCGCCCATCACCCAGTTGGCCGACAGCTTGGCATCGGAGCAGGTCTGGCAGGCCGCTTCGAAGTAGTCGGCCAGCTCGCGGCTGGCGCTCAGCACGCTGGCGTCGTAGGCGGACAGGCCGAACTGGCTCTCGAAGCGCTCGCGCTTCTGCACCGGCAGTTCCGGCAGCTGGCCATGCAGGTCGTTGAGGAAGCTGCGTTCGATGACCACCGGCAGCAGGTCCGGGCAGGGGAAGTAACGGTAGTCGTTGGCTTCTTCCTTGCCGCGCATGGAGCGCGTCTCGTCCTTGTTCGGGTCGTACAGGCGGGTTTCCTGCACCACCTTGCCACCGTCCTCGATCAGCTCGATCTGCCGCTGAATCTCGTGGTTGATGGCTTTTTCGATGAAGCGGAACGAGTTGACGTTCTTGATCTCGGCGCGGGTGCCGAAGGCTTCCTGGCCTTTCGGGCGTACCGACACGTTGCAGTCGCAACGCAGCGAGCCTTCGGCCATGTTGCCGTCGCAGATGCCGAGGTAGCGCACCAGGGCGTGAATCGACTTGACGTAGGCGACCGCTTCCTTGGCCGAACGGATGTCCGGCTCGGAGACGATTTCCAGCAGCGGCGTACCGGCACGGTTGAGGTCGATGCCGCTCATGCCGTGGAAGTCTTCGTGCAGGCTCTTGCCGGCGTCTTCTTCCAGGTGCGCGCGGGTGATGCCGATGCGCTTGACGGTGCCGTCTTCGAGGGTGATGTCCAGGTGGCCCTTGCCGACGATGGGGTGATCCATCTGGCTGGTCTGGTAGCCCTTGGGCAGGTCCGGGTAGAAGTAGTTCTTGCGCGCGAAGACGTTGCGCTCGCCGATCTCAGCGTCGATCGCCAGGCCGAACATGCAGGCCATGCGCACCGCTTCGGCATTGAGCACCGGCAGGGTGCCGGGCATGCCGAGGTCAACCAGGCTGGCCTGGGTGTTGGGCTCGGCGCCGAAGGTGGTGGCGCTGGCCGAGAAGATCTTCGATTGGGTGCTGAGCTGGGCGTGGATTTCCAGCCCGATCACGGTTTCCCATTGCATCTGTCTATTCCTCAGAAACCAGTCGGTGCTTGGGTGTGCCAGTCAGTGACCTGCTGGTACTGGTGGGCGATGTTGAGCAGACGGCCTTCCTGGAAGTAGTTGCCGAGCAGCTGCACGCCCACCGGCAGGCCATCGACGAAGCCGGCTGGCATCGAAAGGCCGGGGATGCCGGCGAGGTTGGCGGTGATGGTGTAGATGTCCTCGAGGTAGGCCGACACCGGGTCGCCGCCTTTTTCGCCGAGTTTCCACGCCAGGTTCGGCGTGGTCGGGCCGAGGATCACATCGACGTCATTGAAGGCGGCGACGAAGTCGTTCTTGATCAGGCGGCGGATCTGCTGCGCCTTGATGTAGTAGGCGTCGTAGTAGCCGGCCGACAGCGCGTAGGTACCGACCATGATGCGCCGTTTGACTTCCGCACCGAATCCTTCGCCGCGCGAACGCTTGTACAGGTCTTCGAGGTTGACCGGGTTCTCGCAGCGGTAGCCGAAGCGCACGCCGTCGAAGCGCGACAGGTTGGAGCTGGCCTCGGCCGGGGCGATCACGTAGTAGGCCGGGATCGCGTGCTGCAGGTTGGGCAGGCTGATGTCCTTGACGGTGGCGCCGAGCTTCTTCAGCTCTTCGACCACGGCCAGCACCTTCTCGCCGATACGGGCGTCGAGGCCGGCGCCGAAGTATTCCTTCGGCAGGCCGATACGCAGGCCGGCCAGCGGCTGGGCGAGGGCGGCCAGGTAGTCGTCCACCGGCTGCTCGACCGAGGTGGAATCCTTGGCATCGAAACCGGCCATGGCGCCGAGCAGCAGCGCGCAGTCCTCGGCGGTGCGGGCCAGCGGGCCGCCCTGATCGAGGCTGGAGGCGTAGGCAATCATGCCCCAGCGCGAGACGCGGCCGTAGGTCGGCTTGATCCCGGTGAGGTTGGTCAGCGCCGCCGGCTGGCGGATCGAACCGCCGGTGTCGGTGCCGGTGGCAGCCGGCAGCAGGCGCGCGGCCACTGCCGCAGCCGAACCACCCGAGGAACCGCCCGGTACACGGTTGGTGTCCCAGGGGTTCTTCACCGCGCCGTAGTGGCTGGATTCGTTGGCCGAACCCATGGCGAATTCGTCCATGTTCAGCTTGCCGAGGGTCACAGTGCCGGCGGCGGCCAGTTTCTCGACCACGGTGGCGTTGTACGGCGCTTTGAAGCCCTGGAGGATCTTCGAGGCGCAGGTGGTCAGCACGCCTTCGGTGCAGAACAGGTCCTTGTGCGCGATCGGCGCGCCGAGCAGGGCGCCGTTCTCGCCAGCGGCGCGACGGGCGTCGGCGGCCTGGGCCTGGGCGACGGCCTGCTCGGGGGTAACGGTGATGAAGCTGTTGAGCTGCGGATCGAGTTGTTCGATGCGCGCCAGCAGACTGCGGGTCAGTTCTTCGGCGGAGAATTGCTTGGCCTCGAGGCCCTTGGCGATCTCGGCCAGGGTCAGTTGATGCATGTCAGCCCTTTCCTTTATTCGATGACTTTCGGCACGAGGTACAGACCGCTTTCCACAGCCGGTGCAACGGCCTGGTAGGCGTCGCGCTGGTTGCTTTCGGTGGCGACGTCGGCGCGCAGGCGCTGCGTGGCTTCCAGCGGGTGAGCCAGGGGCTCGATGCCCTGGGTGTCGACCGCCTGCATCTGGTCGATCAGGCCGAGGATGTTGTTCAGGGTCTCGGTGGTTTGCGGAATATCGCCTTCATTCAGGCCCAGGCGGGCCAGGTGGGCGATCTTTTCCACCTCGGAGCGTTCAAGCGCCATCGGGGAGTCTCCAGGGGAAGTGGGAGTTGGCGGGTGTCTACAAATTGCTGAGCTCGGCCATGCGGCGTTGGCTGCAGGGAACGGATGTCACGAGCCAGCGGTCAAAGGCCGCTATGTGCAGCTACAAGGCCCGGAAAAACAGGCAATCTACCATATTGCCGCCTTGCTCAAAATCCCTGCCGTTGATAGAGTTTGCCGCACTTTTTACCTGCGCGTTTTCCGCGTTCGATCTTTTACCCACGCGTTGCCTAGGGTCACTTCCTAATGTTCAAGAAACTGCGTGGCATGTTTTCCAGCGATCTGTCCATCGACCTGGGAACTGCCAATACCCTTATTTATGTGCGCGAGCGCGGTATTGTCCTGAATGAACCGTCCGTGGTCGCCATCCGCACCCACGGCAACCAGAAGAGCGTCGTCGCCGTCGGTACCGAGGCCAAGCGCATGCTCGGCCGTACGCCCGGTAACATCTCCGCCATCCGCCCGATGAAGGATGGCGTGATCGCCGATTTCAGCGTCTGCGAGAAGATGCTGCAGTACTTCATCAACAAGGTGCACGAAAACAGCTTCCTGCAGCCGTCGCCGCGCGTGCTGATCTGCGTACCGTGCAAATCGACTCAGGTCGAGCGCCGTGCCATCCGTGAATCCGCGCTGGGCGCCGGTGCCCGTGAAGTGTTCCTGATCGAAGAGCCGATGGCCGCCGCCATCGGTGCCGGCCTGCCGGTGGAAGAAGCCCGCGGTTCGATGGTTGTCGACATCGGCGGTGGTACCACCGAGATCGCGCTGATCTCCCTCAACGGTGTGGTTTACGCCGAGTCCGTCCGCGTCGGTGGCGACCGTTTCGACGAAGCCATCATCACCTACGTGCGCCGCAACTACGGCTCGCTGATTGGTGAAGGCACCGCCGAGCGCATCAAGCAGGAAATCGGCACCGCCTACCCGGGTGGCGAGATCCGTGAAGTCGACGTACGCGGCCGCAACCTGGCCGAAGGCGTGCCGCGCAGCTTCACTCTCAACTCCAATGAAGTGCTCGAAGCGCTGCAGGAATCCCTGGCGACCATCGTCCAGGCGGTCAAGAGCGCGCTGGAGCAGTCGCCGCCCGAGCTGGCTTCGGACATCGCCGAGCGTGGTCTGGTACTGACCGGTGGTGGTGCGCTACTGCGCGACCTCGACAAACTGCTGAGCCAGGAAACCGGCCTGCCGGTGATCGTCGCCGAAGACCCGCTGACCTGCGTCGCTCGCGGCGGCGGCAAGGCGCTGGAAATGATGGACCGCCATGCCATGGACCTGCTCTCCACCGAGTAAGCGCTCCTCGCTTGGCTTGCTGTCGTGCCGCCTACGGGCGGCACGCGCATATTCGAGCATTGCAGTACACTCGCCCCAACCTTAGCCAGAACTGTTTGCATCTCGCATGAATTCGCGCGCTTTCCGCCCTCGTGGCGCACAAGGAGCCGGTCATTAAGCCGCTCTTCGCCAAAGGTCCTTCGCTGGGCATGCGCCTGTTGGTGCTGGCCGTGCTATCGGCCGCACTGATGGTCGTGGATGCGCGTTTCGAGGCGCTCAAGCCGCTGCGCAGTCAGATGGGCCTGGTGTTGACACCGTTCTACTGGATGGCAGATTTGCCAGTGCGCGCCTGGGACGGCGCGACCCAGCAGATTTCCTCACGTAGCGAGCTGATGGCCGAGAACGAGAAACTTCAGGCCGAGGCGCTGCTGCTGCAGCGTCGCCTGCAGAAACTGGCGGCCCTAACCGAGCAGAACGTGCGTCTGCGCGAGTTGCTCAACTCCGCAGCGCTGGTGGACGACGAGGTGCTGGTCAGTGAACTGATCGGTGTCGACCCGAACCCCTACACCCACCGCATCCTGATCGACAAAGGTGAGAAGGACGGGGTGTTCCTTGGTCAGCCGGTACTCGATGCCCGTGGTCTGATGGGGCAGGTGGTCGAGATCATGCCCTATACCTCGCGGGTGCTGCTGCTCACCGACAACACCCATAGCATCCCGGTGCAGGTCAATCGCAATGGCCTGCGCGCCATCGCCGTGGGCACCGGTAACCCCGAGCGTCTCGAGCTGCGCCACGTCGCTGATACCGCGGACATCAAGGAAGGCGATCTGCTGGTCAGTTCCGGCATGGGCCAGCGTTTTCCGGCCGGTTACCCGGTGGCCACGGTCAAGGAAGTGGTCCACGACTCCGGTCAGCCGTTTGCCATCGTCCGTGCGGTACCGACCGCAGCGCTCAATCGCAGCCGCTACCTGCTGCTGGTGTTTTCTGATCGGCGTACGCCGGAGCAGCGCGCCAATGACTCTGCTGAAGCGCAGGAAGCTGCGGATCGCCAGGCTGAACAGGCGCGTGAGCAGGCTGAGCCAGCCCCGGCAGAACATGCGCCGGCTGCGGATGCTGCCGTACAGGAGGCGAACTGATGGTGGGTCGTAATGGCTGGGTGATCTGGTTCAGCCTCGCGCTGGGTTTGTTGCTCAGTGTTTCACCGCTGCCCGAGTTCATGCAGATCGGTCGTCCGCTGTGGGTCGCGCTGGTGCTGACCTACTGGGTGTTGGCCCTGCCGCAGCGCGTCGGCATGACCACCGCATGGATTCTGGGTTTGGCGCAGGACGTGCTGTTCGGCACCTTGCTTGGGCAGAATGCCCTGATCCTGACATTGATCACCTTTCTGGTGCTGAGCCTGCACCAGCGCCTGCGCATGTTCCCCATGTGGCAGCAGAGCATGGTGTTGATGGTCGTCTTCGGTCTGGCTCAGCTGGTACAGCTGTGGCTCAATGCCCTGACCGGTAGCCGTCCGCCCACGCTTGCCTTCATCCTGCCGGCGCTGGTCAGTGCGCTGCTGTGGCCGTGGATCTGCGCCATCCTGCGTGGTCTGCACCTGCGCCTCAACGTCAACTGAACGCGACCCGCTTTGCAGCTGGTCGCGGTTCGTCAACGGAGATACCCGCATGGCCGAGCTGTTTCTGGCCTCCGCTTCACCTCGTCGGCGTGAACTGCTGGCGCAGATCGCTGTGCCTTGTGTCACGCAAATTGCCTCGATAGATGAAAGCCCGTTGCCGGGCGAGCCTGCTGCAGTCTATGTAGAGCGCCTGGCTCTGGAAAAGGCGCGAGCCGGGCTGCGTGCTCTGGGTGAGCCTGCCGACGCCGTGGTGCTGGGTGCAGACACGGCCGTTGTGCTCGATGGGCGGATTCTCGGCAAGCCGGCAGACTTCGCCGACTCGCGTGACATGCTGCTGAGCCTGTCCGGTCGCAGTCACCAGGTCATGACCGCTGTGGCAGTGGTCGGTGCCGGGCGTGAGATATCGAAAGTGGTGAGCAGCGAAGTGAGTTTCCGTGCGCTCAGCGAGGCGGAGATCGCAGCCTACTGGGCCAGCGGCGAGCCCTGCGACAAGGCTGGAAGTTATGGTATTCAGGGCCTGGCGGCGGTGTTCGTCAGCCGGCTGGAGGGCAGCTATTCGGCGGTGGTGGGGTTGCCATTGTGCGAAACTGCCGAAATGCTTGGCCAGTTCGGGATTGCCTGTTGGCAGTCCCAGACGAAAGCTTGAGTCCGCGGGCGGCGTTTGGGTCCGACCGGCATGATCACCAGGATGGATGCATGAGCGAAGAGATTCTGATCAACATCACGCCGATGGAATCGCGTGTGGCCGTGGTGGAAAACGGCGTGCTGCAGGAAGTGCATGTCGAACGCACGCAAAAGCGCGGCATCGTCGGCAACATCTACAAAGGCAAGGTGGTACGCGTGCTGCCGGGCATGCAGGCGGCCTTCGTCGACATTGGCCTGGAGCGCGCGGCGTTCATTCATGCCTCGGAGATTTCCACCCGCGAGGGCTCGGCGATCGAGCCGATCAGCGCTTTGGTGCATGAAGGCCAGAGTCTGGTGGTGCAGGTCACCAAGGACCCCATCGGCAGCAAGGGCGCGCGCCTGACCACGCAACTGTCGATTCCCTCGCGTTATCTGGTGTACATGCCGCGTACCAGTCATGTCGGTATTTCCCTGAAGATCGAGGACGAAGCCGAACGCGAGCGTCTCAAGCAGGTGGTAGCCGACTGCGTGGCCGCCGAGGGCATCGAGGAAGCGGGCGGTTTCATCTTGCGCACGGCAGCAGAAGGTGCCGGTGCCGACGAGATTCTCATCGATATTCGCTACCTGCGCCGGCTTTGGGATCAGATCGGTGCGCAGATCCAGAACGCCAAGGCGCCGGTGGTGATCTACGAGGACCTGTCCCTGGCGCTGCGCACCCTGCGTGATCTGGTCAGTCCACGTACCGAGAAGATCCGCGTGGACTCGCGCGAGACGTTCCAGAAGATCACTCAGTTCGTCGCCGAGCTGATGCCGGAGATCGCCGATCGCCTCGAACACTATCCCGGGGAGCGGCCGATATTCGACCTGTACGGTGTCGAGGACGAAATTCAGCGTGCCTTGGAGCGCAAGGTGCCGCTGAAGTCCGGCGGCTATCTGGTGGTCGATCCGGCCGAAGCGATGACCACCATCGACGTCAACACAGGCGCCTTCGTCGGTCACCGTACCCTCGAAGAGACCATCTTCAAGACCAATCTCGAAGCGGCCACCGCCATCGCCCGGCAGATGCGTCTGCGCAACATGGGCGGGATCATCATCATCGACTTCATCGACATGGAGGACGAAGAGCATCAGCGCCAGGTGCTGCGCACCCTGGAGAAGCAGCTCGAGCGTGATCACGCCAAGACCAACATCATCGGCATCACCGAGCTGGGCCTGGTGCAGATGACCCGCAAGCGCACCCGCGAGAGCCTCGAGCAGATCCTCTGCGAGCCGTGCAGCGCGTGCCAGGGGCGCGGCAAGCTGAAAACGCCGGAGACCATCTGCTACGAGATCTTCCGCGAGATTCTGCGTGAGGCGCGTGCCTATCAGGCAGAAAGCTACCGTGTGCTGGCCAACCAGAAGGTGGTCGACCGCCTGCTCGATGAAGAGTCGGGCAACGTCGCCGATCTGGAAGCCTTCATCGGGCGCACCATCAAGTTCCAGGTGGAAAGCATGTACTCCCAGGAACAGTACGATGTGGTGCTGCTCTGAGCACCGGGAATGCTGAAGTGAATCGGCTGGCACGCCTGTTCACGGCCTTGCTGCGCTGGGGCCTGGGCATCTGTGCCGCGCTGCTGGTATTGGCCGCTTTATACGTTAGCCTGGGGCGCGAGCTGGTGCCGATGGTCGCCGAGTATCGCCTGGAGCTGGAGGACCGTGCCTCTGCTCAGTTGGGTGTGCCGGTGCGAATTGGCCGCCTGGAAGGGCGCTGGCAGGGCTTCTCGCCGGTGCTGGTGGCGCAGGATGTTCGTCTGGGCGCTGAGGGCGAGGGGCTGAGCCTGGAGCGCGTGCAACTGGTGCCGGATGTTGCGGGCAGCCTGCTGGCACGTCAGCCGCGCGTCGCTCACCTGCAGTTCGACGGCCTGCAACTGAATTTGCAGCAGAGTGCCGAGGGCGCCTGGCATTTGCAGGGCTGGCCACAGCGCAGCGAGCGCAAGCTGGACGTCGAGCAGATACTGAGGCAGTTGCAGATGGTGCATCGCATCGGCCTGTTCGACAGCCGCGTTGTGCTGCAGCCTC
The DNA here is from genome assembly GCF_050473265.1 of Pseudomonas pichavaramensis. NCBI lineage: Bacteria > Pseudomonadati > Pseudomonadota > Gammaproteobacteria > Pseudomonadales > Pseudomonadaceae > Pseudomonas > Pseudomonas pichavaramensis. Next base: position 643,639 of record NZ_JBJKFJ010000001.1, read on the forward strand.
AGGGGCAGGAACCGGTGCTGCTCAGCTACGTCAATCTGAGCCTGCGTTATGGCAGCAACACGCAGCGTCTCGATGGTCGTCTGCTGTTACCGGATGGTCAGCCGGTAGCGCTGCGTCTGCGTACACGCATGCAGCCGAGCAACTGGCGTGAGGTGCAATCGCAGCTCTATCTGAGTTTGCCGCAGAGTGACTGGGCAAGCTGGTTGCCGAAGGGCCTGCTTGGCGACTGGCGTCTGGCCCGCCTGCAGGCCGGTGGCGAGCTCTGGCTCGATGCGCGGGGGCTGGTTCCGCAGAAGGGCGCGCTGCGCCTGCACGCGCCGCAGGTGGTCGGTGGTTATGCCGAGCGTGAAGACGTCAGTCTCGATGATCTGGCGTTCAATGCGTTTTTTCAGCAAGGCGAGGACGGCATGCAGGCGCAGGTCGACTCACTGGCACTGACGCATGGCGAGCAGCGCATCGGTGAGCTGCATATGACGCTTGCGCAGAGCCATGCCGAGGCCGTCCAGCATTGGGCACTGGCCGCCGACCGCCTTGATCTGGCGGCCTGGGCGCCGCTGGTGCAGGCCCTGGCGCCGATGCCCGACGCTGTGAAAGAGGCATTGCGGGCCGTGGCTCCGGTGGGTGTGGTGAGCAACCTGACGCTCGATTATGCGCCACAGACCGAAGGGGCCGAGCGCTTGCGCTTCGCCGCCAACCTGGAGCGCATTGGGTTCTCGGCCTATCACGGTGCTCCGGCGGCGGAGAACGTCAGTGGCAGTATCAGTGGCAACCTGTTCCAGGGGGAGCTGCGCCTCGACAGCGATGATTTCGCGCTGCATCTGGATCACCTGTTTCCGCAGCCATGGCGTTATCGCCATGCCCAGGCCCGACTGCAATGGCAGTGGAGCGACGCTGGTCTGAGTCTGGCCAGTCCCTACATGCGGGTGGATGGCGAAGAAGGTCAGATCGCCGGCGATATGCTGATTCGCCTGATGCGCGATCCGGAAGCCGAGAGTTACATGGATCTGCGTGTCGGCATGCGTGATGGTGATGCCGCCTACACCGAGAAATACCTGCCGACCCGCGCGCCGGGCATGAGCCCGGAGTTGAGTCATTGGCTGAAGACGGCGATACGCGCTGGTCATGTCGAGGAAGGCTACTTCCAGTATCAGGGTTCGCTGAAAAAGGGCGCGCCGCTGGGCGCTCGCAGCCTCAGTCTGTTCTTCAAGGTCAAAGACGCCGAGCTGGCCTTCCAGCCGGGCTGGCCGTCGCTGCGCGAGGGCGTTGGCGAGGTGCTGATCGAGGACGATGCCGTGCGTGTACGCCTGCAACAGGGGCGTTTGCTCGACAGCCAGGTCACGGACGTTACGGCCAATATCCCCCTGCTGCATGATGGCAAGGCACCACACCTGTACCTCAACGGCGATGTACAGAGCAGCCTGGGCGATGCGATCAAGCTGCTGCAGGAAGCGCCGCTGGGCACGCAGGAGATTTTCGCTGGCTGGCAGGGCGAGGGGCCGCTGGCAGGCCGCCTGCAGCTGGATATCCCACTGCACAAGGGCGATGCGCCGGGCGTGGTGGTGGACTTCGCCACCGAAGGCGCCAGTCTCAAACTACCCAATCCCGATTTGCAGCTGAGCAAGGTACAGGGCGCCTTTCGTTTCAACAGCGCTGCGGGATTGAGTGCGCCGGATGTGCGTGCCGAGGTGTTCGGCCGTCAGGTGCGCGGCAAGATCATCGCCGAGGGCGCGCGCGGCAAGGCCAGAACAGCGTTCGACCTGCGTGGGCAGGTCCAGGTGGAAACGCTCAGCCAGTGGCTGGGCGGGCCACAGAAGCTTCCCGTGAGTGGATTGCTGCCTTATCGCCTACGCCTGAACCTGGACGGCGACGACAGCCAGCTGCGTGTCGACTCCAACCTGCGTGGTGTGACCGTCGCTCTGCCCGAGCCATTCGGCAAGACGGCGGAGCAGGAAGCCTACGCCGACTGGCGCATGACTTTGTCGGGTGCAGAACGGCGCTATTGGGCTGACTACAAGGGGCTTGCCAGCCTGGCTTTGGCGGCGCCAGCGGGGGCGCTCGCGGATGGCCGTGGCGAACTGGTGCTTGGCGGTGAGCCGGCACGCTTGCCTACCAGTCAGGGATTGCGGGTGCGCGGACGACTGGCAGAGCTGGATCTCGATGCCTGGAAGCAACTCGCCACGAGTCATCCGGTCAAGGTGGATGCCGAGAGCCAGCGCCTGTTCAAGAGCGCGCAACTGGATATCGGCCGCTTCAGCGGTTTCGGCCAGGAAGTCGAACAGTTGCGTGTCGGGCTTGAGCGAGCAGGGCAGGCCTGGGCGTTGCAGCTCGACAGCGAGCTGGCCGCTGGCCGAGTCTTGCTGGCCGATGCTGAAGGTGTGCCGATTCGTATCGATTTGCAGCGCGTACGGCTGCCGGCGCCCAACCCCGAAGCAACGCAGGCCATCGATGCTCCCGATCCGCTGGCGGACGTCGATCCGCGGCAGATTCCTGCGCTGGACATCAATATCGAACGGGTAGAGCGTGGCGACAAGGTGCTCGGTGCCTGGTCGCTGAAGGTGCGGCCTGAAGAGCAGGGCGTGCGTTTCGATGATCTCGATCTCGATCTGCAGGGCTTGAAGATCGGTGGCAGCGGGGGCTGGCGCGGTACGCCGGGCAATGTTCGCAGCTGGTACAAGGGGCGTCTGCAGGGCGAGGATCTGAGCAAGGTCCTGCAGGCCTGGGATTTCGCTCCAAGCGTGACCAGCGAGCGCTTCCGGCTGGATGCCGATGGCAATTGGCCGGGGTCACCGGCGTGGTTCTCGCTGAAACGCTTCTCCGGCAATCTGGATCCGTCATTGCGTAACGGTCAGTTCGTCGAGGTGCAAGGTTCGGCGCAGGCATTGCGCGTGTTCGGCTTGCTCAATTTCAACTCGATCGGGCGGCGTCTGCGTCTGGATTTCTCCGACCTGCTGGGCAAGGGGCTCAGTTATGACCGGGTCAAGGGCAACTTGCAGGCGAGCGATGGTCTATTCGTCACCCAGGAGCCGATCACCCTGGTCGGCCCTTCGAGCAATCTGGAAATCAATGGCAATCTGGATATGCGCAATGAGCGTATCGACGCCAAGCTGCTGGTGACGCTGCCACTGACCAACAACCTGCCACTGGCTGCACTGATCGTCGGCGCGCCGGCCATCGGCGGTGCCTTGTTCGTCGCCGACAGATTATTGGGCGATAAGGTGGCGCGCTTTGCCAGCGTGCAGTACGACATAAGCGGGCCGTTGCAGGATCCCAAGCTCAGTTTCGACAAACCCTTCGAGAAACCGCAATGAAGCTCTGCCTTGGCGTACCCTGTCACGGTGACAGGCAACGAGCGTTCCCATGAATCTCGCAGTGATACAGATGGTCAGCCAGGCTGATGTGCAGGCCAATCTCGCCCAGGCAGGTGATCTGCTGGAGCGTGCCGCGCAAGCTGGTGCGCGCCTGGCCGTATTGCCGGAAAACTTTGCGGCGATGGGGCGGCGTGACCTGGCCGCCATTGGTCGTGCCGAGGTGGAAGGCGAGGGACCGATCCTGCCGTGGTTGAAACAGACCGCTCGCGACCTCAGGTTATGGATCGTGGCCGGTACGCTGCCGTTACCGCCGGATGACGATGCCAAGGGTAAACCTCGCGCCTGCTCGCTGCTGATCGATGACCAGGGCGAGCGAGTCGCCCGATATGACAAGTTGCATCTGTTTGACGTTGACGTGGCCGACAACCGTGGCCGTTATCGTGAGTCCGACGACTTTTCCCATGGTGAGCGCATCGTGGTCGCGGATACGCCGGTCGGTCGCCTGGGTATGAGCGTGTGCTACGACCTGCGCTTCCCCGAGCTGTTTGGGGTGTTGCGTGAAGCCGGGGCCGAGTTGATCAGCGTGCCGGCAGCATTCACGGCCCTGACGGGCGCGGCACACTGGCAGGTGCTGACCCGTGCCCGCGCGATCGAAACGCAGTGCTACATCCTGGCAGCGGGGCAGGGCGGTGAGCATCCCGGGCCACGCTGGACATTTGGCCACTCGGCCATTATCGATCCCTGGGGCGCCGTACTGGCCGAACAGGATCAGGGCGAGGCGGCTTTGCTGGCCTCGCGCGATGGCGCCGAACAGGCGGCCATTCGCCAACGCATGCCGGTGCAGCAGCACCGCCGACTTTTCTCATCGGACCAGCCGCGTCCGATTGCTGTGGAGTGACCATGAATAGCCTGTTGCAATCCGTCAGCGAGCAGCTGCTCGCCCCCGGTAACCTCACGCTCGATAGCCTGTCCGGCGTGCTCGGCGAAGTCGCCGGCCCGGGCATCGATGCTGCCGACCTGTACTTCCAGAGCCAGATTTCCGAAAGCTGGGTGCTCGAAGACGGCATCGTCAAGGAAGGCAGCTTCAACCTCGATCAGGGTGTTGGCGTGCGCGCCCAGTCCGGCGAGAAGACCGGTTTCGCCTACAGCAACGCCATCACCCGCGAGGCCCTGAGCCAGGCGGCACGTGCTGCCCGGTCGATTTCCCGCGCCGGTCAGGAAGGCCGCGTGCGGGCCTTCGTCACGCCGCACGTGACCGCGTTGTACAGCGCCGACAACCCGCTGGATGTGCTCGGCCGCGCCGAGAAGGTCGAGTTGCTGCAGCGTATCGACCGCGCCACCCGCGCGCTGGATCCGCGCATCAAGCAGGTCACGGTGAGCCTGGCCGGGGTCTGGGATCAGGTGCTGGTCGCCGCCCATGACGGCAGCCTGTGCGCCGATGTGCGGCCGCTGGTGCGCTTCAATGTCAGCGTCATCGTCGAGCAGAACGGCCGCCGCGAGCGCGGTGGTCATGGCGGCGGCGGGCGTACCGACTATCGCTACTTTCTCGCCGAAGACCGCGCCATGGGCTATGCCCGCGAGGCGCTGCGCCAGGCCTTGGTCAACCTCGAAGCGCAACCGGCGCCAGCCGGCACCCTGCCGGTGGTGATGGGCGCCGGCTGGTCCGGGGTGCTGCTGCACGAAGCGGTCGGCCACGGCCTGGAAGGCGACTTCAACCGCAAGGGCAGTTCCGCCTACAGCGGCCGTATGGGCGAGAAAGTGGCATCGAGCCTGTGCACCATCGTCGACGACGGCACCCTGGCCGAGCGCCGCGGCTCGCTCAGTGTCGATGACGAAGGCACGCCGACCCAGTGCACCACGCTGATCGAAAACGGCGTGCTCAAGGGCTACATGCAGGACAAGCTCAATGCCCGCCTGATGGGCGTGGCCGCCACCGGCAACGGCCGTCGCGAGTCCTACGCGCACCTGCCGATGCCGCGCATGACCAACACCTACATGCTGGCCGGCGAGAGCGATCCGGAAGAAATCATCCGCTCGGTGAAGAAGGGCCTGTACTGCGCCAACCTTGGCGGCGGCCAGGTGGATATCACCAGCGGCAAGTTCGTCTTCTCCACCAGCGAGGCCTATCTGATAGAGGACGGCAGGATCACCGCCCCGGTCAAGGGCGCGACGATGATCGGCAATGGTCCGGAGGCGATGAGCCGGGTGTCGATGGTCGGCAACGACCTGGCCCTGGACAGCGGTGTCGGCACCTGCGGCAAGGACGGTCAGTCGGTGCCGGTGGGCGTCGGTCAGCCGACGCTGAAGATCGATGCCATCACCGTAGGCGGCACCGGCGCGTGAAGCGCGCCGGTGCGGCGATGTCTGGCAGGCCGTTGAAAAACGTAGGCGAGGCAGGCAAGACAAGGCCGATGGCGGCCCCGCAAAAACAGCCGAAAAAGCGCAGTTTACGTGCTGTAAATGAGCATTTTGAGGCTGTTTTTAACGCAGTATTGCCAACGCAGGTAGTTTTTCAGCGGCCTGTTAGCGCAGGCCGCGCTGGATCTCGTCCAGCTCGCGGATGTATTTGAACACCTTGCGCGCGGCGGCTGGCGGCTTGTTGCGCGCCAGTTCGTGCTGGGCATGACGGATCAGCCCGCGCAGGTGCTGGCGGTCGGCCTCCGGGTAGAGCTCGACGAAGCCCTCCAGCGCCGCGTCGCCCTCGGCGATCAGGCGGTCGCGCCAGCGTTCGAGGGCGTGGAAGCGCTCGTTGTACTCGCGGGTGGAGGTATCGACTTGGTCGATCAGGGCGAGGATCGCCTCGACATCCTGTTCACGCATCAGCTTGCCGATGAACTGGATGTGGCGTTTGCGCGCGGCGTTGGCGGTGTGCTTCGGCGCTTCGGCCAGAGCACGGCGCAGAGCATCGGTCAGCGGCAGTTTGGCCAGCAGGTCGGGCTTGAGCGTGGTCAGGCGCTCGCCGAGGTCCTGCAGGGCATGCAGCTCGCGTTTGACTTGGGATTTGCTCTTCTCGAGCGAGAAGTCGTCGAAGGATTCAGACATGGGGCGGGTCCAGAGGGAAACGCCGCCATGATAGCAGCAACCGTGACCGCCGGCCCCAGCGCGGGTGGTCGACCGCAGGCAGACTGTCGTCTGCGACATGAGGATCAGGAGTGGTTATGAGCGAAGTAGAACTGATCGGGCCGCAGGCCCTGCCCGCCCTGCAGGAGCAGGTCGAGGCGATTCTCGCCGAAGCGGCCCGCCAGGGCGCCAGTGCCTGTGAAGTAGCCGTGTCGGCCGGCCAGGGGCTGTCCACCACGGTGCGCCAGGGCGAAGTAGAAACCGTCGAATTCAACCGCGACCAGGGCTTCGGCATCACCCTGTATGTCGGCCAGCGCAAGGGCTCGGCGAGTACCTCGGCCACCGGCGCGGCAGCCATCCGCGAAACCGTGGCTGCGGCGCTGGCGATTGCCGGGCATGCCAGCGAGGACGATTGTGCCGGCCTCGCTGATGCCGCGCTGATGGCCCGCGAGCTGCCGCAGCTGGATCTCTATCACCCCTGGGCGATCAGCCCTGAGCAGGCGGTGGAGCGCGCGCTGGCCTGCGAGGCCGCGGCCTTTGCCGCCGACTCGCGGATCAAAAATGCCGATGGCACCAGCCTCAATACCCATCAGGGCTGCCGTGTGTACGGTAACAGCCATGGGTTCATCGGCGGTTACGCCAGCACCCGGCACAGCCTCAGTTGCGTGATGATCGCCGAAGAGGCCGGGCAGATGCAGCGCGATTACTGGTACGACGTCAATCGTCAGGACGAACTGCTCGATGACGCCGTGGCCATCGGCCAACGCGCCGCGCAGCGTGCAGTCAGCCGCCTCGGTGCGCGGCCGGTGCCGACCTGCGAAGTGCCGGTGCTGTTCTCCGCGGAGCTGGCCGGTGGCCTGTTCGGCCACCTGCTGGCGGCGATCTCCGGCGGCAACCTGTACCGTCACTCGTCGTTCCTCGAAGGCGCGCTGGGGCAGAAACTGTTCCCCGAGTGGCTGAGCCTCGACGAGCGTCCGCACCTGCCACGCGCGCTGGGCAGCGCTGCCTTCGACGGCGACGGTCTGGCCACCTATGCCAAGCCTTTCGTGGAGAAGGGTGAGTTGGTCTCCTACGTGCTCGGCACCTACTCCGGGCGCAAGCTGGGCCTGCCCAGCACGGCCAACGCCGGCGGTGTGCACAACCTGTTCGTCAGCCACGGCGACGAAAACCAGGCGGCGCTGCTCAAGCGCATGGGCCGTGGCCTGCTGGTCACCGAGTTGATGGGCCACGGCCTCAACCTCGTCACCGGCGATTACTCGCGAGGCGCCGCCGGTTACTGGGTGGAAAACGGCGAGATCCAGTTTGCGGTGCAGGAAGTGACCATCGCCGGCAACCTGCGCGACATGTTCCGGCAGATCGTTGCCGTCGGCAGCGACCTGGAAAAGCGCAGCAACATCTGCACCGGTTCGGTGCTGATCGAGCGCATGACCGTCGCCGGCAACTGAGCCACGGCCGGCGCAAGGCCGGCTGTCTTGTGTGCGCGTCAGGTGAGCTGACGCGCACAAGTCCACACGGATTACGTGTTGATTAATTCCTGATAATGGGAATAAATATCATTACGAAATCTGGAGTGGACCCGTATGGACAACCCCCAACTCAGACACTGTCTTGAATGCTGGCAGGCGCAGGCCCTGCGCATTCGTTGCGCGCTGCTGCCCGATGATCCGCGCCAGTTCGACCTGCACGAGGCGCATGGCCGGCAGATTGCCGCCCGCGGCGGCCTTGACCGCTGGCAGATGTGGCGCCAGGTAGCCGAGCTGCTGCTCGACACTGCCGCCGATCCGGCACTGCCCCTGCATTGGCGCAGCCAGTGCCTCGACCGCCTGTGGCGGCCGCTTTACGCCCTGCAGCAACTGGCCAGCAGCCGCGAGCGCCTGCAGCGCCTGGACAGCCTGCGCAACCGCCTGGCGCGTCTGCACCTGGCACCTTCGATTTCCTATGACGAACCGGCACAAGGACAATTCCATGGCTGAGATGATGGATGGCACCCGTATCGAACGCGACAGCATGGGCGAGCTGGCTGTGCCTGCCGCCGCGCTGTATGGCGCCCAGACGCAGCGCGCGGTGAACAACTTCCCGATCTCCGGGCGGCGCATGCCGGAGCCCTTCGTGCGCGCGCTGATCCTCGCCAAGGCGGCGGCGGCGCGGGCCAACGTCGAGCTGCAGCAGCTCGATGCGGCCATGGGCGATGCCATCGTCAGTGCCTGCCAGCAACTGCTCGAAGGGGAGTGCATGGCGCATTTCCCGGTGGACGTGTTCCAGACCGGCTCCGGCACCAGCTCCAACATGAACGCCAACGAGGTGATCGCCACCCTGGCCAGCCGCCTGCTCGGCGACACGGTGAGCGCCAACGATCACGTCAACTGCGGGCAGAGCAGCAACGACATCATCCCCACGACGATTCATGTCAGCGCCGCCATCGAACTGCACGAGCGCCTGCTGCCGGCGCTGGGCCATCTGCTGCGGGCGCTATGCGAGAAGTCGCTGGAAGTGCATCCCTACGTGAAGACCGGCCGCACCCACCTGATGGACGCCATGCCGGTGCGCATGAGTCAGGTGCTCGACGGCTGGGCGCAGCAGATCCAGGCCAACATCGAACACCTGCGCCATCTGCAGCCGGCGCTGCAGGCGCTGGCGCAGGGCGGTACGGCGGTGGGCACCGGGGTCAATGCTCATCCGCGTTTCGCCGAGCAGTTCTGCCAGGAGCTCAGCGCGCTGAGTGGCATCAGCTTCACCACGGGCAGCAACTTCTTTGCCCTGATCGGCTCGCAGGACACCGCCGTGGCGGTCTCTGGCCAGCTGAAAACGGTAGCCGTGTCGCTGATGAAGATCGCCAACGACCTGCGCTGGATGAACTCCGGGCCGCTGGCCGGTCTCGCCGAGATCGAGCTGGAGGCGCTGCAGCCGGGTTCTTCGATCATGCCCGGCAAGGTCAATCCGGTGATCCCTGAGGCCACCGCGATGGTCGCCGCGCAGGTGATCGGCAACGACGCGGCGATCGCCATCGCCGGGCAGTCCGGCAACTTCGAACTCAACGTGATGCTGCCGCTGGTGGCCGACAACCTGCTGTCGAGCCTGCAGCTGTTGAGCAATGCCAGTCGCCTGCTGGCCGACCGCGCCATCAGTAGCTTCAAGGTCAATGAGCCGAAGCTGCGCGAGGCGCTGGAACGCAATCCGATTCTGGTCACCGCGCTGAATCCCCTGATCGGCTACCTCAAGGCGGCGGAAATCGCCAAGCAGGCCTATCGCGAGCAGCGCCCGATCATCGAGGTGGCGCTGGAAAACACCGATCTGAGTCGCCAGCAACTGGAGCGCCTGCTCGATCCGGAAAAACTCACCGAAGGCGGACTGTAACGACAGGCGAGTAGCCGGGAGGTGGCAATGGAGCACTGGCAAGAAACCATCGAGGCGGGTAACCGCTGCTTCAGCGACGGCGACTGGGTGCAGGCGCGCGAGCTCTATCTGCGTGCGCTGGCCGAGGCGCAGGTGCTGTTCGGGCGCTGGCCCGATCACAACCTGGCGGTGGCCGCCTTCGTCATTTCCCACCACAACCTGGCCGATCTGCACCTGACCCTCGGCCAGCCGGAGAAGGCTGCGGAAAACCTCTGCGTCAGCCACGAACGGCTGCTGCAGACCATCAGCGATATCGAGCAGCCTCAGGCGTTGCGGGATATCGCCCTGCACCACAGCCGCCGTACTTACATCGAACTGCTGCAGTTCATTGCCGAGCACGGCGCTTTCCCGCGCACCGAGCGCCTGTTGGGTGCGTCCAGCCGGACCGCAGAACAGGTTAGCCAGCGCCGTTCCTATCACTGAAGGAGAACTACTCATGCCCCATAGCCTGCCTCCCCTGGCCTACGCCTACGATGCCCTGGAGCCTCATATCGATGCGCAAACCATGGAGATTCACTACAGCAAGCATCATCAGACCTATATCAATAACCTCAATGCTGCCCTGGAGGGCACGCCTTTCGCCGAGGTGGCGATCGAAGACCTGCTGCGCCAGGTGAAGGAGCTCCCTCAGAACCTGCAGGGTGCAGTCATCAACCAGGGTGGCGGGCACGCCAATCACAGCTTGTTCTGGACCATCATGTCGCCAAATGGCGGTGGCCTGCCCGATGGCGATCTGGCGCGGGCGATCGAGGCCGAACTAGATGGTTTCGAGGCGTTCAAAGATGCATTCACCAAAGCGGCACTGAGCCGCTTCGGCAGTGGCTGGGCCTGGCTCAGCGTGACGCCGGACAAGCGTCTGCTGGTGGAAAGCAGCGCCAATCAGGACAGCCCGCTGATGCATGGCAATACGCCAATTCTGGGGCTGGACGTGTGGGAGCATGCCTACTATCTGCGCTACCAGAACCGACGGCCGGAGTATATCGGCGCCTTTTACAAGGTCGTTGACTGGAACGAAGTGGCGCGCCGATATCGACAGGCCTTGAGTTGAACGGACGGACTGCGAACAGGATGCGAACCTTGCGGACTTCCTTGCCCGGCCTCGATGGCCGGTTTTTTCGTTATCTGATAGGCGGGGCAATTCTGCTCTGCGGAGGCCTGTTGCTGTTCATTCAAACGGCTGCGTTGGTCGACCAGGCTGTCGAGCCGCGATTGCTGCGAGCGCTACAGGGTGGGTTGCTCTGTGCTACGGGAACGGCCGTGGGAGCGTTGCCGGTACTTTTCATGAATGATCTGTCCGATCATTGGCGGGCCAGGCTGCTTGGCTTTGGTGGCGGCGTGATGCTGGCGGCAGCGGTGTTCTCTCTGCTGGTGCCAGCACTCGACATTGCTGGCGAGCAGGGATTCACGCCATGGAGTGCCGGGAGCCTGGTCGGTATTGGTTTGCTGGTAGGGGCTGCTTCCTTGTTGGGCTTGGGACGAGTGCTGGCGCGCTGGCAGACAAGCGCGCTGGTGGATCAACGACAGGAAGGCCTTACGCATGGTCTGCTGTTGTTCATCATCGCTATCGTCTTGCACAACATCCCTGAGGGTATGGCTGTCGGTGTCGCTGCTGGCGCTGGCGTGAGTGGTGCCGAAGGTCTGGCGATCGGTATCGCGCTGCAGGATGTGCCCGAAGGATTGATCGTCGCGTTGGTGCTGGCGAGTGCGGGCATGGGGCGCGGGGTTTCAGTGCTTCTCGGAGCCGCATCGGGCCTGGTCGAGCCGCTGTTCGCGGTGCTTTGTGCCTGGGTGGTGGGTGTATCGCATACGCTGCTGCCATGGGGGCTGGCGTTGGCAGCAGGAGCCATGCTGCTGGCAGTGATCCACGAGGTCGTTCCCGAGTCCCAGCGTCAGGGGCGTGCCAGTGAAGCCAGTCTGGCTCTGGCGGCAGGTTTCTGCCTGATGATGCTGCTGGATACGGCCTTGGCTTAGGCTCGATGAAACCAGGGTGCTGCAGTGGCGCGTGGCCCGGAGGAAAACCGGGCAGAGCGCGGTGGCTTACTCGCCTTCCTCGAAGTAGTTCTCGATAAGACCGACCAGTGCATCCATGGCTTGCTGGTCATCGTCGCCTTCGGTGAGCAGGTGCACCTCGGTTCCCTTCCCGGCGGCGAGCATCATGACGGCCATGATGCTCTTGCCGTCTACCAGACTCTCGGGACTACGTCCGATGCGAACCTGACAGGGATAAGTCGTAGCGACGCCGACGAACTTGGCCGCTGCGCGTGCATGCAGACCGAGTTTGTTGATGATGACGATGTTGCGTGCTGGCATCGCGGCAATGCTCCTTAGCTGAGGTCGCGGTGACGCACCTGGACGTTCTTCAGTTTTTCTTTCAGCGCCTGGCTCAGGCGATTGGCCAGATACACCGAACGGTGATGGCCTCCGGTGCAACCGATGGCAACGGTGACATAGGCGCGGTTGCTGGCCGCGAAGCGCGGCAGCCACTTGTCCAGATAGGCGAGGGTGTCCTGATACATTTCTTCTACTTCCGGTTGCGCGCGGAGGTAGTCGATCACGGGTTGTTCAAGCCCGGAATAGTCACGGAGCTCGGGTTTCCAATATGGGTTGGGCAGGCACCGCACATCGAATACCAGGTCCGCATCCACTGGCATGCCGCGTTTGAAACCGAAGGATTCGACCAGAAAAGCCGTTCCGCTCTGTTCCTGGCCAAGCAGGCGCAGCTTCAGGGTATCGCGTAACTGGTAAAGGTTCAGGCGTGTGGTGTCGATCTTCAGATCGGCACGGTCGGTGATCGGGGACAACAGCTGGCTTTCATAGGCGATTGCCTCGGCCAAGGAGCGGTTGTCGTTGGTCAGCGGGTGGCGGCGACGGGTTTCCGAGAAACGCTTGAGCAGCGTGTCGTCTTCGGCATCCAGATAGAGCACGTCGCAGCGGATGTTGCGCTTGCGCACTTCGTCGAGGAGTTCCGGAAAGCGTTTGAGCTGGCTCAGCAGGTTGCGCGCATCGATGGAAACGGCGACTTGCGGCAACAGCATGTCACTGTGCGGCAGAAAGCGTTCAGCCAGATCAGGCAGAAGGCCCGCTGGCAGGTTATCGATGCAGTAGAAACCGTTATCTTCAAGAACACCGAGGGCGGTGCTTTTGCCCGAGCCCGAACGACCGCTGACGATGATCAGGCGCATGCTTATTGACCGCTCTGAATGTCCACTACCACTTGGTAAAGGTCTTCGCCGCTTGCTGCTTGGCGCAGGCGTTCACGAACGTCGTTGCGATCCAACATGCTGGCGATCTGGCGTAGTAGTTCGAGGTGAGCATCGGTGGCGGCTTCCGGTACCAGCAGTACGAACAGCAGGTCGACCGGTGCGCCGTCGATGGCGTCGAAATCAACGGCTGCTTCCAGGTGCAGGACAGCGCTGATGGGTTCACTGCAGCCGGCCAGGCGGCAGTGAGGAATGGCGATGCCGTTGCCGAAACCGGTTGAACCGAGTTTCTCGCGGGCAATGAGGCTTTCGAAAATGTCCTGTGCGTCCAGGTCGGGAAGATCGCGGGCTACCAGGTTGGCGATCTGTTCGAGCACGCGCTTCTTGCTGCCGCCCGGCACGTTCACCAGGGAACGGCCGGGGGTCAGGATGTTTTCAAGTCGGATCATGGATGGGGAATGTCAGCGGGCTGTGGCGCCTTGCAGGCGTTCGAGCTGCTTTTCCTTGTGCTTGATGAGTTGACGGTCGAGTTTGTCGGCCAAGAGATCGATGGCCGCGTACATGTCCTGATGTTCAGCGTTGGCGACGACTTCGCCGCCTGCGACGTGCAGAGTAGCCTCGATTTTCTGCTTGAGTTTTTCGACCTCCATCGTCACCTGTACGTTGGTGATCTTGTCGAAGTGGCGTTCCAGTCGGCCCAGTTTCTCGCCGATATAGTCACGCAGGGCGTCGGTCACATCCAGCTGATGTCCACTGATGTTGACTTGCATACCGCTTTCTCCTTGTTGCCTTGTGTAAGAGACGGGTCTCGCTCGACCCGCCACCGGAACACTTTGGCTTGGAGGCCCAGGCCTCCAATTGGCCTACATCAGTCGCTTGCGCTCACTGGAGGGCGCTATACCGAGGGACTCGCGATACTTGGCGACCGTCCGACGGGCGACTTGGATGCCTTGTGCCTCCAGTAAACCAGCGATCTTGCTGTCGCTCAACGGCTTTTTCGCGTTTTCTGCGGCAACCAGTTTCTTGATGATGGCGCGGATCGCGGTGGACGAGCATTCGCCACCTTCGGAGGTGCTGACATGGCTGGAGAAGAAGTATTTCAGCTCGTAAATGCCGCGCGGGGTGTGCATGAACTTCTGAGTGGTGACACGCGAGATGGTCGATTCGTGCATGCCCACAGCTTCGGCGATGTCATGCAGTACCAGCGGTTTCATCGCTTCGTCGCCATAGTCGAGGAAGCCGCGCTGGTGCTCGACGATCTGCGTGGCCACCTTCATGAGCGTCTCGTTGCGGCTCTGCAGGCTCTTGATGAACCAGCGCGCTTCCTGCAACTGATTGCGCATGAAGGTGTTGTCGGCGCTGGAGTCGGCGCGCTTGACGAAGCCGGCATACTGCGGGTTGACGCGCAGGCGCGGCATGGCCTCCTGGTTGAGCTCAACCAGCCAGCGGTCGTTGTGCTTGCGCACGATGACGTCCGGTACCACGTATTCGGGCTCGCTGGACTCGATCTGCGAACCGGGACGTGGGTTGAGGCGCTGGATCAGGTCGATGACCTGACGCAGTTCGTCTTCCTTGAGCTTGGTGCGACGCATCAGTTGCGCGTAGTCGCGGCTGCCGAGCACTTCGAGGAAATCACCGACTACACGCTGGGTTTCGATCAGCCAAGGTGTGCTGGCAGGTAGCTGACGCAATTGCAGCAGCAGGCACTCACGCAGGTCGCGCGCGCCAATACCGGCCGGTTCGAACTGTTGGATGCGATGCAGGACGACCTCGACTTCGTCGAGTTCGATATCCAGCTCGGGGTCGAATGACTCGGTGACTTCTTCGAGGGTTTCTTCGAGGTAGCCGTCGTTGTTGATGCAGTCGATCAGGGTGGCGGCGATCAGCCGGTCCTTGTCCGACATGGGGGCCAGGTTCAGTTGCCAGAGCAGATGACTCTGCAGGCTCTCGCCGCTGGATGTACGGGTGGTGAAGTCCCACTCGTCATCGTCGTTGCTCGGCAGGCTGCTGGCACTGGTCTGGTATACGTCTTCCCAGGCCGTGTCGACAGGGAGCTCGTTGGGAATGCGTTCCGACCATTCGCCGTCGTCCAGGTTGTCAACGGTCGGAGTGGTTTCCTGGTAGCTCTCTTCTTTGCTGGGGGCGGGGGTGGCGCTTTCTGCACCGTCGGCCATCGGGTCGCTGTTATCGAAGTCGTCGCCATCTTCCTGGCGCTCGAGCATGGGATTGGACTCCAATGCCTCCTGGATTTCCTGTTGCAGATCCAGGGTCGACAGTTGGAGGAGGCGGATAGCCTGTTGCAGCTGCGGTGTCATCGTCAGCTGCTGGCCCATCTTGAGGACTAGCGATGGTTTCATTGCAGACCTTAATTTACCGGCGAGTTACGCCTTCCACATCAGGGCGCCGAAGCGCCGCCAGGAAGCAAATTATATGCCTGAATTTCTGGTTTTTGCCTAGGGGTTGCAATATTTCCGGTGTGAAATATTGCGCCTTACAGGCGGAATTCATGCCCCAGGTAGACTTCCTTGACCGTCTGGTTGGCCAGAATGGTTTCGGCATTACCTTCGGCGATCAGTTGCCCGTCATTGACGATGTAGGCGGTTTCGCAGATATCCAGGGTTTCGCGCACGTTGTGATCGGTGATCAGGATGCCAATGCCCTTGGTCTTGAGGTGGTGAATGATCTGTTTGATATCGCCCACCGAGATCGGGTCGACACCGGCAAACGGCTCATCGAGCAGGATGAACTTGGGATTGGTGGCCAGGGCGCGGGCAATTTCCACTCGCCGGCGTTCGCCGCCAGACAGGCTCATGCCGAGGCTGTCGGCGATGTGGTGAATATGAAATTCCTGCAGCAGGCTTTCCAGCTCGGCCTGGCGTCCGGCGCGATCCAGATCCTTGCGGGTCTCGAGAATGGCCATGATGTTGTCGGCCACCGACAGCTTGCGGAAAATCGAGGCTTCCTGCGGCAGATAGCCAATGCCGGCGCGGGCGCGGCCATGCATGGGCTGATGGCTGACGTCGACATCATCGATCAGCACGCGACCCTGATCGGCGCGCACCAGGCCGACGATCATGTAGAAGCAGGTGGTCTTGCCGGCGCCGTTGGGGCCGAGCAGGCCGACGATTTGTCCGCTTTCGATGCTCATGCTGACGTCGCGAACGACCTGGCGACTCTTGTAGCTTTTGGCCAGGTGTTGGGCTTTGAGAATGGCCATTACTGCGGTGCCTGATCTGCGGGTTTGTTCTTCGGTTGGATGACCATGTCGATGCGCGGGCGCGGTGTGCTGACATTGTTGCCCGTGGCACGGCCAGCGTTGACAATCTGGCGGCGGGTGTCATAGACGATTTTCTCGCCTTCGAAGGTATTGCCTTCCTGAATCACCTTGGCCTGGTCGATCAGCACGATGCGTTCGTTGCTGGCGAAGTACTGGATGGTCTTGCCGTAGGCCTTGACGATGTCCTTGTCCACGGCTGGCTTCTGCTCGTAGTAGGCGAGGTCGCCGACGGACGTGAATACGTCGATATCGCCGCTGGCCGTCTGGGTGATGGTGACGGTGTCGCCGGTAATCTTCAGGGTGCCCTGAGTGATGATTACGTCGCCGCGATAAACGGCGACACCCTGCTTGTCATCCAGCTCGGCGGTATCGGCCTGGATGCGGATCGGTTGGTCACGATCCGATGGCAGTGCCCAGGCAGCCGCGCTTCCCAATGCGGCGCCGAGGCTGAGAATCAGGGGGAGGGTGTTAACGAACCTCATGCTGGCCTCTTACGTTGGACTGCAGGATCATCCTGCTGTCATTCAAGTACGCTTTCATTCCTTGTGCCGTGGTCACCCCATTGGCCGCGACGATTCTAACGGCTTGCTCTGTCTGCGCATATTCCTTATCGGGGATAACGGTCATGCGGCTGCTGGTGATGATGGTCGGGCGGTTCTTTGCATCGGTGCGGGCGATGCGCACGTCATCGATCAGTTCTACCTCGGTGCCGCCGGGCGATACCTCGGCACGTTGGCTGGTGACTTTCCACGGCAGTTCGGTGCCGCGGTAAAGGTCCAGCTTCGGGGTGTCGATCAAAGTGATGTCGGTGCTCTTGACGTGCTCGAGCTTGTCGGCGGTCATGCGGTAATGCAGTTTCCCGTCATCCTGGTATTGCACCGTGCGTGCGCCGACCACGTAAAAGTCAACGACGTTGTCGTTGTTGGCCGGCTGAGAGCGCTGGGCGTTCTCCGGGGCAATGTTCCAGTAGCCGAGTGCAGCCACGACGACGGCAATCAGGGCGAAAATCAGTGTGTTGATGGCTTTGCGCAGCATGCTTTGCTCACAGGTAGGCGGCTTGCGCCGCGTCCAGCGTGCCTTGGGCACGCATGATCAGTTCGCAGAATTCCCGGGCTGCACCGTCTCCGCCGTGAGCCTGGGTTACGCCATGGGCGTGTTGGCGGACGAAGCTGTCCGCGCTGGCCACCGCCATGCCCAGGCCAACGCGACGAATAACCGGCAGATCCGGCAAATCGTCACCCAGGTAGGCGACCTGCCCATATTCTAGGCCGAGTTCGGCAAGCAGGCCGTCAAGAACCACCAGTTTGTCTTCGCGCCCCTGGAACAGGTGTTGGATGCCCAGGTTGTTGGCACGCCGCTCGACCACCGGCGTCTTGCGTCCGCTGATGATGGCTGTACGTACCCCCGAGTTGATCAGCATCTTGATGCCGTGACCGTCGAGGGTGTTGAAGGTCTTGAACTCACTGCCGTCTTCGAGAAAGTACAGGCGGCCGTCGGTGAGCACGCCGTCGACGTCGAAGATCGCCAGTTTGATAGCGCGGGCGCGCTGCAACAGGTCGTTCATCACATCACCCCCGCGCGCAGCAGGTCGTGCATGTTCAGTGCGCCGACCGGGTTGTCCTGATCGTCGACGACTACCAGGGCATTGATCTTATGGTCTTCCATGATTTTCAGAGCCTCTGCAGCGAGCATTTCTGCGCGAGCGGTCTTGCCGTGTGGCGTCATCACCTCGTCGATCAGCGCCTGGCGTACATCGATACCCTTGTCCAGGGTGCGGCGCAGGTCTCCGTCGGTGAAGATGCCGGCCAGGCGGCCATCGCTCTCCAATACCACGGTCATGCCGAGGCCTTTCTGGGTCATTTCCAGTAGTGCGTCGCGCAGGCTGGTGCCACGCTTCACTTGGGGCAGGGCGTCGCCTCTGTGCATGACGTTCTCGACCTTCAGCAGCAGGCGACGGCCGAGGGCGCCGCCGGGGTGGGAGAAGGCGAAGTCTTCGGCAGTGAAGCCGCGTGCTTCCAGCAGGGCGATGGCCAGGGCGTCGCCCAGTACCAGGCTCGCCGTGGTCGATGACGTGGGTGCCAGGTTCAGTGGGCAGGCTTCCTGCGAGACGCGTGCGTCGAGATTGACCTCGGCGGCCTTGGCCAGCGGCGAGTTCGGGTTGCCGGTCATGCTGATCAGGCGAATGCCGAGGCGTTTGATCAGTGGCAGCAGGGTGACGATTTCCGCCGTCGAGCCTGAGTTAGACAGGGCCAGAACGATGTCGTCGCGGGTGATCATGCCCATGTCACCGTGGCTGGCTTCAGCCGGGTGAACGAAGAATGCGGTTGTGCCGGTGCTGGCCAGGGTGGCGGCGATCTTGTTGCCGATATGTCCGGACTTGCCCATGCCAACCACGACCACGCGGCCCTTGCAGCTCAGAATCAGTTCGCAGGCTTTGATGAAATCTGCGTCGATTCGGGGCAAAAGGTCCTGTACTGCTTCGATTTCGAGGCGAATGGTACGCTGGGCGGAGTCAATCAGATCGCGGGACTGGTTCATGCGGCACAGGGCTTTCGGGCGAAAAAGGCGAGGATTATAACGGGAAAAGCTTACAGCGCTCACCTTTGCTGAATGTTGCGTAACAATGAAGCTGTCGTAATTCTGAACGCCGAGGTGCGCCGCTATTGGGGGGCAACAGCAGCAAATGCTATAGTCCGCGGCCATTTCGGCCATCTTGCAGGTGTGTCCCCACAGGTGGGCGATGGAGTCTCCAGGATGGCCCGTTTTTCAAGGAGTTCAGATGAGCGCCGAGCACGAGTACGCGATCGAGTTGCAGGGCGTCAGCTTCAGTCGCGGGGCGCGGGCGATCTTCGACAGCGTCGATATCCGCATCCCGCGCGGCAAGGTCACCGGCATCATGGGGCCGTCCGGTTGTGGCAAGACCACGCTGTTGCGCCTGATCGCCGCCGAGTTGCGTCCGTCGGCTGGCGATGTTCGTGTCTCGGGTGTCAGCTTGCCGAAACTGTCGCGTGACGAGCTGTTCGACATGCGCAAGCAAATGGGCGTGCTGTTCCAAAGCGGCGCTCTGTTCACTGATCTCGATGTCTTCGAGAACGTCGCCTTCCCGTTGCGTGTGCACACCAAGCTGCCCGAAGAGATGATTCGTGACATCGTCCTGATGAAGCTGCAGGCCGTTGGTCTGCGTGGCGCTCTGGAGCTGATGCCGGACGAGCTTTCCGGCGGTATGAAGCGCCGCGTGGCGCTGGCGCGTGCCATCGCGCTGGATCCGCAGATACTGCTGTACGACGAGCCGTTCGTTGGCCAGGACCCCATTGCCATGGGCGTGCTGGTGCGCTTGATCCGCCTGCTCAACGATGCGCTGGGGATTACCAGCGTCGTGGTCTCCCACGATCTGGCGGAAACGGCCAGTATCGCCGACTACATCTATGTGGTCGGCGATGCGCAGGTATTGGGTCAGGGCACGCCCGCCGAATTGATGGAGTCGGAGAATCCACGTATTCGCCAATTCATGAAAGGGATCCCGGATGGGCCGGTACCTTTCCATTATCCAGCGCCGGACTACCGCGAAGATCTGTTGGGGAGAGGTTGATGCGCAGAATTTCACCGCTCGAGCGGCTGCGTCTGTTCGGTCGTGCGGGTATCGACGTGGTCGCGACGCTGGGGCGCTCGGTGTTGTTCCTGCTGGGCGCGCTGCTTGGGCGCAGCGGTGCCGGCAAGCCGCTGCAGTTGCTGATCAAGCAGCTGTTCGCCGTTGGCGTCATGTCGTTGGCCATTATCGTTGTCTCCGGCATTTTCATCGGCATGGTGCTGGCTCTGCAGGGCTACAACATCCTGGTCAGCTACGGCTCCGAGCAGGCGGTCGGGCAGATGGTCGCGCTGACCCTGTTGCGCGAGCTGGGGCCAGTGGTGACGGCGTTGCTGTTCGCCGGGCGCGCCGGTTCGGCGCTGACGGCCGAGATCGGCAACATGAAATCCACCGAGCAGCTGTCCAGTCTGGAGATGATCGGCGTCGATCCGCTCAAGTACATCGTCGCGCCGCGTCTGTGGGCCGGTTTCATTTCCATGCCGCTGCTGGCGATGATCTTCAGCGTGGTCGGCATATGGGGCGGTGCCATGGTCGCCGTCGATTGGCTGGGCGTATACGAGGGGTCGTTCTGGTCCAACATGCAGAACAGTGTTTCGTTCTATGACGACGTGCTCAATGGTGTGATCAAGAGTGTCGTCTTTGCTTTTGTGGTGACCTGGATTGCCGTGTTCCAGGGGTATGACTGCGAGCCCACGTCCGAGGGGATCAGTCGCGCGACGACACGTACCGTCGTCTATGCCTCGTTGGCCGTACTAGGCCTGGATTTCATTTTGACCGCTTTGATGTTTGGAGATTTCTGATGCAAAACCGCACGCTGGAGATTGGTGTCGGCCTGTTTCTCATGGCTGGTGTGCTGGCCCTCTTGCTGTTGGCCCTGCGCGTCAGTGGTTTGAGCGTCGGGACGGCGGGCGATACCTACAAGGTCTATGCGTATTTCGACAACATTGCCGGCCTGACCGTGCGCGCCAAGGTGACCATGGCGGGTGTCAGTATCGGCAAGGTGACCGCCATCGACCTGGATCGTGACAGTTACATGGGGCGGGTGACCCTAGAGCTCGATGGTGACGTCAATAACCTGCCTCAGGACTCCACGGCATCGATTCTGACCGCGGGTCTGCTTGGCGAGAAGTACATCGGTATCAGCGTTGGCGGGGAGGAGGACGTGCTCAAAGACGGCAGCACCATCCACGACACTCAATCCTCGCTGGTGCTGGAAGATCTGATTGGCAAATTTCTGCTCAATTCGGTCAATAAAGACGAAGCCAATTGATGAGGGCTCCCAAGATGCTCAAGACCTTGCGTAACCTGCTGCTGACCCTGCTGGCGGCCATGCCTCTGGTCGCCCTGGCGGCGCCGAGTGCTCATGAGGTGGTGCAGCAGACCACCGATACCCTGCTGGCGGACCTCAAGGCCAACAAGGATCAATATCTTCGTGACCCGGCTGCCTTTTATCAGTCGCTCAACGACATCCTCGGTCCCGTTGTCGATGTTGACGGCATCTCCCGTGGCGTAATGACCGTGCGCTATTCGCGCCGGGCTTCTGACGAGCAGATGACTCGCTTTCAGGAAAACTTCAAGCGCAGTCTGATGCAGTTCTACGGCAATGCATTGCTCGAATACGACAATCAGGACATTCGCGTGCTGCCCGCCAGCGGTAAGCAGGATGCCGAACGTACCTCGGTAGGTATGGAGATCCGGGACGGCAAGGGCGTGGTTTATCCGCTGTCCTACACCATGGTTTCCCAGGATGGCACCTGGAAACTGCGCAACGTGGTGATCAACGGTATCAACGTTGGCAAGCTGTTCCGTGACCAGTTCGCCCAGTCCATGCAGAACAATCGCAACGATCTGGACAAGGTCATCGATACCTGGGCCGATACCGTGGCCAGAGCCCGTGAAGCACGAGGCGATTCGTGAGTCAGGCAAGTATCAGCGAGCGAGCGCCGGGTCAGCTACAGCTGACCGGGGTGCTCGATTACAGCACAGGCCCCATGCTGCGTGATCAGGGGGCGCGTCTTATCGCGGCCTGCGGTGCGAAGCGCCTGTCGCTCGATTGCAGTGCAGTGGAGAAGTCCAGCAGCGTCGGTCTGGCGCTGCTGCTGGCATTCATTCGCGATGCACGCACGTCCGGGCGCGAGTTGTCGGTCAGCGGGCTGCCGCAGGACATGCGCCAGATCGCCCAGGTCAGCGGGCTGCTGGAGCTGCTGCCGCTGGAATAGAGGATTGCCTCTCATCGTTCCGTCAGCAGCGCTGCTGGCGGGGTTCGCAGGCGGGAGGCTTTTTTGTATGATGGCCGACCCGCGGGCTCAGGTGCCCGAATGCGTCAGTCGAGGTCGAGCATGCAGGCTGCAGAAGTAAAAAGCCTCCTAGAGGAAAAACTCCCGAATACCCAGGTGGAAGTCGAAGGCGAAGGCTGCAATTTCCAGCTCAACCTGATCGGCGACGAGCTGGCCGCTCTCAGCCCGGTCAAGCGTCAGCAGCAGATCTATGCCCACCTCAACGCCTGGATCGCCGATGGCAGCATCCACGCCGTGACCATGAAATTCTTCAGCAAGGCCGATTGGGCCGCGCGTTCCTGAGCCCACGGGCTACGAGATTCCTATGGACAAACTGATCATTACCGGCGGTGCGCGCCTCGATGGCGAGATCCGCATCTCCGGTGCCAAGAACTCGGCTCTGCCGATTCTTGCCGCAACCCTGCTGGGCGACGCTCCTGTCACCATCTGCAACCTGCCGCATCTGCACGACATCACCACCATGATCGAGTTGTTCGGTCGCATGGGCATCGAGCCGGTGATCGACGAGAAGCTGGCGGTCGAGGTCGATGCCCGCACCATCAAGACCCTGGTTGCGCCGTACGAGCTGGTCAAGACCATGCGTGCCTCGATTCTCGTGCTCGGGCCGATGGTGGCGCGTTTCGGTGAAGCCGAAGTGGCGCTGCCTGGCGGCTGTGCCATCGGCTCGCGTCCGGTCGACCTGCACATTCGTGGCCTCGAAGCCATGGGCGCGAAGATCGACGTGGAAGGCGGCTATATCAAGGCCAAGGCGCCGGAAGGCGGCCTGCGCGGTGCGCACTTCTTCTTCGATACCGTCAGCGTGACCGGCACCGAGAACATCATGATGGCCGCTGCCCTGGCCAAGGGCCGCAGCGTGCTGGAAAACGCCGCCCGCGAGCCGGAAGTGGTCGACCTGGCTAACTGCCTGATCGCCATGGGTGCGAAGATCGAGGGCGCCGGTACCGACACCATCACCATCGATGGTGTGGAGCGTCTTGGTGGCGCGCGTTACAGCGTCATGCCCGACCGTATCGAGACCGGCACTTATCTGGTGGCTGCAGCCGTTACCGGTGGCCGGGTCAAGGTCAAGGATGCCGATCCGAGCACGCTCGAAGCGGTACTGGCCAAGCTGCAGGAGGCGGGTGCGGAAATCACCACCGGCGCCGACTGGATCGAGCTGGACATGAAAGGCAAGCGCGCCAAGGCAGTCAACTTGCGTACCGCTCCCTATCCGGCATTCCCCACTGACATGCAGGCGCAGTTCATTGCCCTCAATGCGGTGGCCGAAGGCACCGGCACGGTGATCGAAACCGTGTTCGAAAACCGCTTCATGCACGTCTACGAGATGCTGCGCATGGGCGCCAACATCCAGGTCGAAGGCAATACCGCGATCGTCACCGGGGTCGAGCACCTCAAGGGCGCTCCAGTGATGGCCACCGACCTGCGCGCCTCGGCCAGTCTGGTGCTGGCTGCGCTGGTTGCCGATGGCGACACACTGATCGACCGCATCTACCACATCGACCGTGGTTACGAGTGCATCGAAGAGAAGCTGCAGCTGCTAGGTGCCAAGATTCGCCGCGTACCGGGCTGAGTCTCCATTGCCGTAAGGCCGCCCTCTGTCGGGGCGGCCGCTTCCGTTAAAGGAACCGTTTCATGTTGACCATCGCCCTGTCCAAAGGCCGTATCCTCGATGACACCCTGCCACTGCTGGCGGCGGCCGGTATCGAGCCGACCGAGAATCCGGACAAGAGCCGCAAGCTGATCATCCCCACCACTCAGGATGACGTGCAACTGCTGATCGTGCGCGCCACCGATGTGCCGACCTACGTCGAGCACGGCGCCGCCGATCTCGGCGTGGCCGGTAAGGACGTGCTGATGGAGTACGGTGGCCAGGGCCTGTACGAGCCGCTGGACCTGCAGATTGCCCAGTGCAAGCTGATGACCGCCGGCAAGGTCGGCGCCGCCGAGCCGAAAGGCCGTCTGCGCGTGGCCACCAAGTTCGTCAATGTCGCCAAGCGCTACTACGCCGAACAGGGCCGTCAGGTCGAAGTGATCAAGCTGTACGGCTCCATGGAGCTGGCACCGCTGGTCGGCCTGGCCGACAAGATCATCGACGTGGTCGATACCGGCAACACCCTGCGTGCCAACGGTCTCGAACCACAAGAACTTATCGCCACCATCAGCTCGCGGCTGATCGTCAACAAGGCCTCGATGAAGATGCAGCACGCGCGCATCCAGGCGCTGATCGAAACCCTGCGTACGGCCGTCGAAGCACGACATCAGGGCTGATTGACCGCACCGCGCCCTCATGGCGCGGTGCCTATCAGCCTATCCGTGTCATAGCCATTTTTCTCGGGTGCCCGCACGGTGGGCTTGCTACATTACCGGCGCCCGAGAAATTGCCATTCAGATGAGGCTTTCGCTATGACCGCTCCCGTTGCCATCCGCCGACTCAATGCTGCCGATCCGGACTTCGCGGCTCATCTGGATCATCTGCTCGCCTGGGAAAGCGTCTCCGATGACGGCGTCAACCAGCGCGTACTGGAGATCATCCAGGCGGTGCGCGAGCGTGGCGATGCCGCGCTGGTCGAATACACCCAGCGCTTCGATGCCCTCGAAGTCGCTTCCATGGCTGACCTGATCCTGCCGCGCGCGCGTCTGGAGCAGGCCCTGGCCAGCATCACCGATGAGCAGCGCGCGGCCCTCGAAGTAGCCGCCGAGCGCGTGCGCAGCTACCACGAAAAACAGAAGCAGGACTCCTGGGATTACCGCGAGGCCGACGGCACCGTGCTCGGTCAGAAGGTCACCCCGCTGGATCGCGCCGGCCTCTATGTGCCGGGCGGCAAGGCCTCCTACCCGTCCTCGGTGCTGATGAACGCCATTCCGGCCAAGGTCGCTGGTGTGCCGGAAGTGGTGATGGTGGTGCCGACTCCGCGTGGCGAGCTCAACGAGCTGGTGCTGGCCGCCGCCGCCCTGGCCGGCGTCGACCGCGTGTTCACCATCGGTGGCGCGCAGGCAGTCGCCGCGCTGGCCTACGGCACCGAGAGCGTGCCGCCGGTAGACAAGATCGTCGGCCCCGGCAACATCTACGTGGCCACTGCCAAGCGTCACGTGTTCGGCAAGGTCGGCATCGACATGATCGCCGGCCCGTCGGAAATCCTCGTGGTCTGCGACGGTGAGACCGATCCGGACTGGATCGCCATGGACCTGTTCTCCCAGGCCGAGCACGACGAGGACGCCCAGTCGATCCTGGTCAGCCCGGATGCCGCCTTCCTCGACCGCGTGGCCGAGAGCATTGCCAGACTGCTGCCGACCATGGAGCGCGCCGAGATCATCCGCACCTCGCTGGAAGGCCGTGGCGCACTGATTCAGGTAGCCGACATGGCCGAAGCCATCGACGTGGCCAACCGCATCGCCCCGGAACACCTGGAGCTGTCGGTGGCCGATCCGCAGGCCTGGCTGCCGCAGATTCGTCACGCCGGCGCGATCTTCATGGGCCGTTACACCGCCGAGGCGCTGGGCGATTACGTCGCCGGGCCGAACCACGTGCTGCCGACCTCCGGCACCGCGCGCTTCTCCTCGCCGCTGGGCGTGTACGACTTCCAGAAGCGTTCGTCGATCATCTACTGCTCGCCGGACGGCGCCTCGGAGCTGGGCAAGAGCGCTTCGGTGCTGGCCCGTGGCGAGTCGCTGACCGCTCACGCGCGCAGCGCCGAGTACCGCATCAAGTGAGGTAGGGTGCGCCGTGCGCACCTTGTGAAAATTCTGGTGCGCACGGCGCACCCTACGGGATCGCGCTTCGCGGGTTGAGCGAAGCGATATCCGTCGCCCACGTCATGTATTCGAGGAGAGAAGGGCAGATGAGCAAATTCTGGAGCCCCTTCGTCAAGGACCTGGTGCCTTACGTGCCGGGTGAGCAACCCAAGCTGAGCAAGCTGGTCAAGCTCAACACCAACGAGAACCCCTACGGCCCGTCGCCCAGGGCGATTGCCGCCATGCAGGGCGCGATCAACGATGATCTGCGTCTGTATCCGGACCCCAACGGCGAGCGCCTGAAGCAGGCGGTGGCCGAGTACTACGGTGTGCAGCCGGCGCAGGTATTTGTCGGCAACGGTTCCGACGAAGTGCTGGCGCATGCCTTCCACGGCCTGTTCCAGCACGACGCGCCGCTGCTGTTCCCGGATATCAGCTACAGCTTCTATCCGGTGTACTGCGGCTTGTACGGCATCGACTTCGAGCAGATCGCGCTGGACGATGAGTTCCAGATTCGCGTCGAGGATTACGCGCGGCCGAACGGCGGCATCATCTTCCCCAACCCCAATGCGCCTACCGGCCGCCTGCTGCCGCTGGCAGCAGTTGAGCAGCTGCTGCAGAACAGCCCGGATTCGGTGGTGCTGGTGGATGAGGCCTACATCGACTTCGGTGGCGAGACGGCGATCAGCCTGGTGGACAAATACCCCAACCTGCTGGTCACCCAGACCCTGTCCAAGTCGCGCTCGCTGGCCGGCCTGCGGGTCGGTCTGGCGGTGGGCCACCCGGACCTGATCGAGGCGCTGGAGCGGATCAAGAACAGCTTCAACTCCTACCCGCTCGACCGCATGGCCATCGCCGGCGCCGCCGCGGCGTTCGAGGATCGTGCCTACTTCGAGCAGACCTGCCAGCAGGTCATCGCCAGCCGCGACGAGGTGGTGGCCGGCCTGCAGGGGCTGGGCTTCGAGGTGCTGCCGTCGGCGGCCAACTTCGTCTTCGCCCGCCACCCGCAGAAGGACGCTGCCACCCTGGCCGGCGGCCTGCGCGAGCAGGGGGTGATCGTGCGTCACTTCAAGCAGGCGCGCATCGCCCAGTTCCTGCGCATCACCATCGGCACGCCGGAGCAGAACCGGGCGCTGCTGGACGCGCTGCAGGGGCTGTAAGGCTGGCGTAAAAAAGGCCGGTGCCTGCGTAAGCGGCACCGGCCTTTTTTGTGCGCGCGGTTTACTCGTGGTGTGGCGCGCCGACAAAGGTCAGCGAGCTGAACAGGCCGCGGCTTTCGATATCGGCATCGCCCTCGACCGGCAGGCTGACTTCGGCGCTGATGATGTTCAGCCCTTCGTTGCGCACGGTGACCTGCGCCCGGCCTTCGCTGTCGGTGACCGCGCTGACCTGATGCGGAGCGCTGCGGTAGTCGCCGATCAGTTCGACCCCGGCCTGCGGCTTGCCGTCCACCAGCACGCGCACCGGCAGCGGGTTGCCGACGCCGACTGCGAGGGGATCACGCTCCGGCAGGATCACCAGCTGCAGTTGCTTCAGCGCCGGCAGGCGGGCGCCGCTGCGGTAGATCGCCAGGCTGTACTTCCAGGTGTGTAGCGACTCGGTGGAGTCGCTGACCTGGCTGCGGCCCTGGTTGATCCAGCGGCCGTCCGCGGTCTTCGACCAGGCACCATTGTCCAGTGCCACGGCGAGCACGGCCGGGGTCTGCAGTGGTTGCAGGCGGGCGTGATCGGCGAGGCGCTCGACCGTCACCGGGATCATCTTGCCGGCTGTATCATAGGCCCAGGCGCCGCTGATCTTGTCGGCCTTGAACGGATTGTCCTCGGCGCCATGGCCGTACACGGTCTCGATATTGCCGCGGCGCTGTTCGGTCCACAGGCCGTGGGCCTGCGCTTGCGCGGCGATGAAGCTGGCGGCCAGCAGGGCGGCGAGGGTAACGCGAGCTGTCATGCATTCTCTCCCTGAAAAAGTGCTTAGAGGCTGAGGTTGACGCTGAACATCAGGTTGCGTGGTTCGCCGGGCATGACCCAGTACCAGTCATAGGCGCGCTCGTAGTACTTCTTGTCGAAGACGTTGTTCAGGTTGACGCCGAAGGTCAGCTGCTCGCTGGCCTTGTAGTGGGCCAGCAAGTCGACGGTGGTGTAGGCGGGCAGCTCGAAGCCGCTGTCAGTCGGGCTGCCGGAGCGGTCGCCGACGTAATTGACGGCGGCGCCGAGGTCCGAGCCGTGCAGCCAGCCCTGCTGGAATTCGTAGACTCCCAGCAGGCTGCCGCTGTGTCTGGCGACGCCGCTGAGGCGGCTGCCCTTGGGCGTGCCGGGATCGTCCTTGGTGGTTTTTGCGTCGATATAGGCGTAGCTGCCGATCACCCGCACGGCATCGCTGAGCTGGCCGCTGAGCTGCAGGTCGATGCCTTGGCTGCGGACCTGCTGCGAGGTGCGGTTGAAGCTGGGATCGAGCGGGTCGACGCCGAGTACGTTCTTCTTCTCGATATGGAAGGCGGCGAGGGTGGCGTCGAGTCGGCCGTCGAACAGTTCCAGCTTGGTGCCGGCTTCGTAACCGATACCTTGTTCCGGATCGAAGGGCTGGTCGCTTCGGCTCAGGCCGCTGTTGGGCTTGAAGGTGCTGGAGACGTTGCCGAACAGGCCGACGGCGGGCGTCAGCTGATAGAGCAGGCCGGCGCGGCCGGTGACTTCGTTGTGGCTCTGTCTGCTCTCGCTGCCGCCGGGGCGCTGGTTGTCCGTCTGCTGTTCGTAGCGGTCCAGGCGCAGGCCCAGAACACCGCGCAGTTTTTCGCTGAGCAGCAGCTGATCCTGCAGGTTGAGGGCGTAGTTGCGGGTGCGCTCGGTGTAGTCGGTACCGGTATTGCGGTCGTCCGGTTTGGGCTGACCGTAGACCGGGTTGTACGGGTTGACGGCATAGCTGTCCGGCGAGTTGCTCGACGTCACGCGCTGGCTCAGGCGGTAGTTCTCGTACTCCAGGCCGAGCAGCAACTGGTGCTCGATGCTGCCGGTCTGCACCTGGCCAAGCAGTTCGGCCTGGCTGATGCTGTCGTGCCAGTCCATGTCGCGCTGGCGGTAGCGACGTTGCAGCAGGCTGCTGTCGGCGCTGCTCAGACGGCGTGGTTCGGTGGCGGCGCCGTTGAGCAGGCCGCGCTTGTAGTGGCTGGCCAGGCGCAGTTGCCAGTCGTTGTTGAGGTAGTGCTCCAGGCGCACCTGCAGCAGGTCGTTGTTGTTGTCGATGTGGCCTTCATTCGGCTCGCCGAGGAAGGTCGAGCGCGAGGGCGCGCGGCGGCCATCCTGGGGCAGACTGATGCCGCGGTCGAATACGCTGTTGTTGCGCACGAACTCGCTCTCGATCAGCAGGCGGGTGTCGGCATTCAGCTGCCAGCTCAGGCTCGGGGCGACCAGGTATTTCTCGTTGCTGGCGTGATCGCGGAAACTGCCGTTGTTTTCCGTGACCAGGTTGAGGCGGCCGAGCAGATCGCGCTGCTCATCCAGTGCGCCGTTGAGATCCAGGGTGCTGCGGTAGCGATCCCAACTGCCGGCACTGGCGGAGAAGCGGGCAAACTCGTCGTCCTGCGGCTTCTTGCTGACCAGGTTGACCAGGCCGCCGGGGTCGCCGCGGCCGTACAGGCTGGAGGCCGGGCCCTTGAGCACTTCCACGCGCTCCAGGGTGGCAGCGTCCGGGCTGTTGGGATAACCGCGGTTGGCGCTGAAGCCGTCGCGGTAGAACTCCGAGGTGGTCAGCCCGCGCACGCTGTATTCGTACAGGGTCAGACCACCGAAGTTGTTCTGCTTGGATACGCCGCCGGCATAGTCCAGCGCCCGTTCCACGTTGGCGCTGCCGAGATCCTGCAGCACCTTGGCCGGGACCACACTGATGGCCTGAGGCACTTCACGCAGCGGCGTATCGGTCTTGGTGGCGGTGGCCGAGCGACTCGCTCGGTAGCCCTTTACCGGACCGTCGGCCTGTTCGCCGGGGGCGCTGATGATGCTGTCGGCCAGCTCTGCCGGTGATTCGCTGGCGAAGGCGCAAGGAGTGAGCAGGCTGCTGACAAGCAGGGCGTGGGCAGTACGCAAGGTGAAGCTCCTGTGAATTTCATTTTATGTAATAACGTAACGTTATCACTTGTCGAGAAACATTCACAGGCGCAAGTCGCGGTACTGCTTAGTTACCGTTGACTGGAGGTCGAATACCGATCTCGGCGGTCAGCTGCAGTGACTTGCCGTTGCGCAGCACTTCGATGCTTATCTTGTCGCCGGGTTTGGTGCGTGCCACCTGATTCATCGAGCGGCGGCCGTCGCCGGCAGGTTCGCCATCGATGCTGAGAATCAGGTCGCCCGGTTGCAGGCCGGCTTTCTGCGCCGGGCCGTCACGATAGACGCCGGCGACGACGATGCCGGGGCGTCCTTCCAGGCCAAAGGACTCGGCCAGTTCCGGAGTCAGCGGCTGTACCTCGACACCCAGATAGCCGCGGATCACCTGGCCATGCTCGATGATCGCCTGCATCACTTCCATCGCCAGTTTCACCGGGATGGCGAAACCGATGCCCTGCGAGCCGCCGGATTTGGAGAAGATCGCAGTATTGATGCCCACTAGGTTGCCGTGTGCGTCGACCAGTGCGCCGCCGGAGTTGCCTGGGTTGATGGCCGCATCGGTCTGGATGAAGTCCTCGTAGGTATTGAGGCCAAGCTGGTTACGCCCGGTGGCGCTGATGATGCCCATGGTCACGGTCTGGCCGACGCCGAACGGGTTGCCGATGGCCAGGCTGACATCGCCGATGCGAATCGCGTCGGAGCGGCCGAGGGTGATCGCGCGCAGGTCCGGCAGGTCGATCTTGAGCACCGCCAGGTCGGTCTCTGGGTCGGCGCCGATGACCCGTGCCAGGGTCTCGCGGCCATCCTTGAGCGCTACCACGATCTGGTCGGCGCCGCTGACCACGTGATTGTTGGTCAGCAGGTAACCCTCGCTGCTCATCAGCACCGCCGAACCCAGGCTCGACTCCATACGCTGCTGGCGCGGCAGGTTGTCACCGAAGAAGCGGCGGAAGGTCGGATCTTCGAACAGCGGATGAGCCGGTTTGCTCACCAGCTTGGTGGTGTACAGATTGGCGACTGCAGGCGATGCGGTATCCACCGCTTCGGCATAGGAAACGGGGCCTTCCTGCATGCGGTTGTAGGAGGGCGCCTGCACCAGTTGCACTTCCTTGCGTGGCAAACCGACCCATTCCGGGTACTGCTGAATCAGCAGCAGTGCGAGCAGCACACCGACCAGCAGGGGCCAACTGAGAAAACGCAGTGCCTGGGGCATCGAGACAATCCTGAGGGTTGCGAGGGCAAAAGGTCGCCCTTAAGGTGGCGCATTATAGTGAGGTGCTCGCCAATAAGGCAGCGGCCCGCAACAGCTTGAGAGGAATCTTCATGGCCATTGCCCTTTCCACACTGGTCGAGGAAGCTGACGCGTTCCTCAATGCTTCGCGCATCAGTGACTATTGCCCCAACGGCCTGCAGGTCGAGGGGCGTCCGCAGGTAAGTCGTATCGTCAGTGGCGTTACCGCCAGCCAGGCGCTGATCGACGCGGCCATCGAGGCCAAGGCAGACGTGCTGCTGGTGCATCACGGTTACTTCTGGAAGGGTGAGAACCCTTGCGTCACCGGTATGAAACAGCGCCGCCTGAAGGCTCTGCTGGCTCACGATATCAGCCTGCTGGCCTATCACCTGCCGCTCGATGTGCATCCGGAAGTCGGCAATAACGTGCAGCTCGCACGGCAATTGGGCATTGTCGTCGAGGGGCCGCTGGAGCCGGATAATCCGCGCACTGTTGGCCTGGTCGGTTCACTGGCCGAGGCGATGAGCGCTGCTGATTTTGCCCTCCATGTGCAGCAAGCGCTTGGCCGCGAACCCTTGTTGGTAGAGGGGCAGGGGCTGATACGTCGGGTTGGCTGGTGCACCGGTGGCGGTCAGGGCTACATCGACCAAGCGATCGCCGCTGGCGTCGATCTGTATCTGACCGGCGAGGCCTCCGAGCAGACTTTCCACAGCGCTCGCGAGAATGGCGTGAGCTTTATCGCCGCCGGTCATCACGCCACTGAGCGTTACGGTGTTCAGGCCCTGGGCGACTACCTGGCGCGGCGTTTTGCCCTCGATCATCAGTTCATCGATTGTCCCAATCCGATCTGAGTCACGCTTACGGGCAGGTATAACACTAGATCTTTTCGGTCTAACCGGCGTCCTGAGTATAAGCAGATGCTGTGATAGAGTTCGCCATCGTCCACGGCCCGCCGGCCCCATATACAGCAATCCGTGAGTAGCCATGCTCGACAAATTGACCCATCTCAAGCAGCTGGAGGCGGAAAGCATCCACATCATTCGTGAAGTGGCCGCCGAATTCGACAACCCGGTGATGCTCTATTCCATCGGTAAAGACTCCGCCGTCATGCTGCACCTGGCACGCAAGGCGTTTTTCCCAGGCAAGTTGCCGTTCCCGGTAATGCACGTCGATACCCGCTGGAAATTCCAGGAGATGTATCGCTTCCGCGACAAGATGGTCAGCGAAATGGGCCTGGACCTGATCACCCACATCAATCCTGATGGTGTGGCGCAGGACATGAACCCCTTCACCTACGGCAGTGCCAAGCACACCGACGTGATGAAGACCGAGGGCCTCAAGCAGGCGCTGGACAAGTACGGCTTCGACGCCGCCTTCGGTGGTGCCCGCCGCGACGAAGAAAAGTCGCGCGCCAAGGAGCGCGTGTATTCCTTCCGTGACAGCAAGCACCGCTGGGACCCGAAGAACCAGCGTCCCGAGCTGTGGAACGTGTACAACGGCAAGGTCAAGAAGGGCGAGTCGATCCGCGTCTTCCCGCTGTCCAACTGGACCGAGCTGGATATCTGGCAATACATCTATCTGGAACAGATCCCGATCGTGCCGCTGTACTTCGCCGCGGAGCGTGAAGTGATCGAGAAGAACGGCACGCTGATCATGATCGACGACGACCGTATCCTCGAGCACCTCAGCGACGAGGAGAAGGCGCGTATCCAGAAGAAGAAGGTGCGCTTCCGTACCCTGGGCTGCTACCCGCTGACCGGCGCCGTAGAGTCCGAGGCCGAAAGCCTGACCGACATCATCCAGGAAATGCTCCTGACCCGTACGTCCGAACGCCAGGGCCGCGTGATCGATCACGACGCCGCCGGGTCGATGGAAGAGAAGAAACGTCAGGGCTATTTCTGAGGATCACGCACCATGAGTCATCAATCCGATTTGATCAGCCAGGACATCCACGCCTACCTGGCTCAGCACGAGCGCAAGGAACTGCTGCGCTTCCTTACCTGCGGTAACGTTGACGACGGCAAGAGCACGCTGATCGGCCGTCTGCTGCACGACTCCAAGATGATCTACGAAGACCATCTGGAAGCCATCACCCGCGACTCGAAGAAGAGCGGCACCACTGGCGAAGAAGTCGACCTGGCGCTGCTGGTCGATGGTCTGCAGGCCGAGCGCGAGCAGGGCATCACCATCGACGTGGCCTACCGCTACTTCTCCACCGCCAAGCGCAAGTTCATCATCGCCGATACCCCCGGCCATGAGCAGTACACCCGCAACATGGCCACCGGTGCGTCCACCTGTGACCTGGCGATCATCCTCATCGACGCCCGCTACGGCGTGCAGACCCAGACCAAGCGCCACAGCTTCATCACCTCGCTGCTGGGCATCAAGCACATCGTCGTCGCCGTCAACAAGATGGACCTCAAGGACTTCGATCAGGGCGTCTTCGAGCAGATCAAGGCCGATTACCTAGCCTTCGCCGAGAAGATCAACCTGCGGCCGACCACCCTCGAGTTCGTGCCGATGTCGGCGCTCAAGGGCGACAACGTGGTCAACAGGTCCGAGCGCTCGCCGTGGTACAGCGGCCAGTCGCTGATGGAAATCCTCGAGAGCGTCGAGGTGTCCGGTGACCGCAACTTCGACGACCTGCGCTTCCCGGTGCAGTACGTCAACCGCCCGAACCTGAACTTCCGTGGTTTCGCCGGCACCCTGGCCAGCGGCATCGTACGCAAGGGCGACGAAGTCGTCGCGCTGCCGTCGGGCAAGAGCAGCCGGGTCAAATCCATCGTCACCTACGAAGGTGAGTTGGAGCAGGCCGGTCCGGGGCAGGCCATCACTCTGACTCTGGAAGACGAGATCGACGTCTCCCGCGGCGACATGCTGGTGCATGCCGACAGCCGTCCGCAGGTGACCGATAGCTTCGATGCCATGCTGGTATGGATGGGCGAAGAGCCGATGCGTCCGGGCAAGAAGTACGACATCAAGCGTGCCACCAGCTACGTGCCGGGCAGCATGCCGAGCATCGTGCACCGGGTTGACGTCAATACACTCGAGCAGGACGCGGCCAGCGAGTTGAAGCTCAATGAAATCGGTCGAGTCAAGGTGGCGCTGGATGCAGCGATCGCCCTCGACGGCTATGAACACAACCGCACCACCGGCGCCTTCATCGTCATCGACCGCCTGACCAACGGCACTGTCGGTGCTGGCATGATCATCGCCGACCCGGTTGCCCACGGCAGTGGTCAGCATGGTCGCCTGGCGCACGTTTCCACCGAGGAGCGTGCTGCGCGCTTCGGTCAGCAGCCGGCCACCGTGCTGTTCACCGGCCTCTCCGGCGCCGGCAAGAGCACCCTGGCTTACGCCGTGGAGCGCAAGCTGTTCGACATGGGCCGTGCGGTGTATGTGCTCGACGGGCAGAACCTGCGTCATGACCTGAACAAGGGCCTGCCGCAGGATCGCGCCGGCCGTGCCGAGAACTGGCGTCGTGCTGCGCATGTGGCGCGTCAGTTCAACGAGGCCGGGATGATCGCGCTGGCCGCCTTCGTCGCTCCGGATGCCGAGGGTCGCGAGCAGTCGAAGGCGCTGATCGGCCGCGAGCGTGCGCTGACCGTCTACGTGCAGGCCTCGCCGCAGATCTGCGCCGAACGTGACCCGCAGGGTTTGTACGCTGCCGGTGGCGACAATATCCCGGGTGAGGGCTTCCCTTACGATGTGCCGCTGGATGCCGACCTGGTGATCGACACCCAGTCGCAGTCGGTCGAGGAGGGTGTCAAGGCCGTGCTGGATCTGCTGCGTAGCCGCGGCGCGATCTAAGCGCGTGCATTGCAACGAGCCCCGCCTAGTCGCGGGGCTCGTCGTTTGTGGGGAGTGTCTTTTGTAGGCGCGCGTAGCCCGCAATCGCGCCCAATAAAAAGCCCCGCAATGGCGGGGCTCGGTGCTTCTGGCTAACGGGGTTACTTCTTCAACCCGTAGCTCTCGTCCAGCATGCCGGGGCCGTCGCTTTTCGGCGCATAGTCCTTGGGCATTTCGTAGTTCTTGGGCGGAGTGAGGCGCTCACGTTTCTCGCTGCTTTCCGCGCTGTTGAGCGTGGCCAGCAGGCGTTGCCGGGTCAGCTCGTCCAGGGCCAGGCGATTGGCGCCGTCGGACAGATGTTCCTGTACGTCCTGGTAGCTCTGGGTAAGTTTCTTCACCAGGCTGGCGGTGGTGTTGAAGTGGGTCACCACTTCGTTCTGGTAGGCCTCGAAGCGTGCCTGCATTTCATCCATCTGCCGTTGTGTCCGGCTTGGCGCGGCGTTGGGCGCAAGGCGGGCGAGCAGAAAACCCACGGCGACGCCGACCACCAGGGTCAGGGCGGGTATCAACCAGGCTGCAACTGTCTGTTCCACGAGTCCTTCCTCTCAAAACGGCTTTGCTTTACGTTAGCGGCTTGAGCCTGTGCTGTATACGACCAGAATCTGCTCGGAGTCTAATGCGCGCCGGCACTGCCGCGTTAAAAACAGGTTCGGAATGCTCATGTACAACAGTACACTTCGCGTCCTCTCCTGTTTTTGCCGTGCATTGCGCCAGCTTGCGAGACGCTGAACAGGTTCATTTGCCACACAGGCAGTTTGCTAGACGAGTCGACCCGTTGCGGGGTCACGGAGTTCAGTGTTGCTCAGTCGCGAAACCCCCATTTCCATCGCCGGCCCGGTGGGCCAGCTCGAAGCCCTTCTTTTCGAAGTCCCCGACGCCCGTGGCGTTGCCCTGGTTTGCCATCCCAACCCCGTGCAGGGCGGCACCATGCTCAACAAGGTGGTTTCCACTCTGCAGCGCACTGCGCGTGATTGTGGTTATCACACCTTGCGTTTCAACTACCGCGGTGTTGGCGCCAGTGCTGGAAACCACGATATGGGCGCTGGTGAGGTGGATGATGCCGAGGCCGTCGCGGCCTGGTTGAGGGAAAAGTACCCGAACCTGCCCATCACCCTGCTTGGTTTCTCCTTCGGCGGTTTCGTCGCCGCAGCGCTTGGCGCGCGTCTGGAGGCTCAGGGCGTGCAGCCGAGCAAGCTGTTCATGGTGGCACCAGCGGTGCATCGCCTGACTGGCGATACGCCCCCTGCGAGCCAGTGCCCGCTGGTGGTGATTCAGCCTGAGGCCGATGAAGTGGTAGAGCCGCAAGTCGTCTACGACTGGTCGGCCAATCTCGGGCGTGCCCACGAACTGCTGAAAGTGGCAGAATGCGGCCACTTCTTCCATGGCAAGCTGACCGAGCTGAAGGAACTCCTTCTGCCGCGTCTGTGAGCCTGGCGTAGGGCGTGCCGTATGCACCATAGAGGCTGGTGCGCGGCACACCCTAAGATCAATCCGGCATTCGAGGCATCGCGCAGCCCCGGCTCGCGCGATCATCGAGATAGTTCAAGCAAAGCGAATCCGACCATGACCACCCGTATCCTTACCGGCATCACCACCACCGGCACGCCGCACCTGGGCAACTACGCTGGCGCCATTCGCCCGGCCATCGTCGCCAGCCGCGCCGCCGATGCCGACTCGTTCTACTTCCTCGCCGACTACCACGCACTGATCAAGTGTGACGACCCCGCGCGTATCCAGCGCTCGCGTCTGGAAATTGCGGCGACCTGGCTGGCGCTGGGCCTGGACGTCAACAAGGCGACCTTCTATCGCCAGTCCGACATCCCGGAGATTCCTGAGCTGTGCTGGCTGCTTACCTGCGTCGCCGGCAAGGGCCTGCTCAACCGTGCTCATGCCTACAAGGCCTCGGTGGACAAGAATGTCGAGCAGGGCGAAGACCCCGACGCTGGCGTGACCATGGGCCTGTTCAGCTACCCGGTGCTGATGGCGGCGGACATTCTCATGTTCAATGCGCAGAAGGTGCCGGTCGGGCGCGACCAGATTCAGCACGTGGAAATGGCTCGTGATATCGGTCAGCGCTTCAACCACCTGTTCGGCAAGGGCAGGGAACTGTTCGTCCTGCCCGAGGCGGTGATCGAGGAAGAAGTGGCCACATTGCCCGGCCTCGATGGTCGCAAGATGAGCAAGAGCTACGACAACACCATTCCTCTGTTCGGCACCAGCAAGCAGCTCAAGGAGGCGATCGCGCGTATCGTCACCGACTCCAAGCTGCCCGGCGAACCCAAGGATGTCGACGGCTCGCACCTGTTCACCCTGTACCAGGCCTTTGCCACCTCCAGCCAGCAGGCCGAGTTCCGGGCTGAGCTGGAAGGCGGCCTGGCCTGGGGTGAGGCGAAGAATCGCCTCTATCAACTGCTCGAGGGTGAATTGGGCGAAGCCCGTGAGCGCTACAACGCATTGATCGCCAAGCCGGCCGATCTGGAAGATATTCTTCTTGCCGGCGCGGCCAAGGCCCGGCGCATCGCCACGCCGTTCCTCGGCGAGCTGCGTGAGGCGGTCGGTCTGCGTTCGTTCCGTGAGCAGGTGCAAGCAGGCGGCAGCGAGAAGAAGAAATCGGCCAAGAGTGCGCGCTTCGTCAGCTTCCGTGACGACGATGGCAGTTTCCGCTTCCGCCTGCTGGATGTCGCCGGTGAGCAACTGCTGCTGTCGAAATCCTTCGCCGATGGCAAGTCCGCCGGTATGGTGGGTAAACGTCTGCAGTCCAGTGAGGCGTTGGATGTGCGTATCGACGGCCTTGCTTTTGCCGTGTGGTTGGATGACGAAAGCGTGGCGAGCAGCCCCGAGTTTGCCGATACCGCGGCAGTAGAGGCAGCGATTGCCCGTCTGCGTGAGGCTCTGGCTCCCTCCGAGTGAGTCGTCGGTCGGCTCGTGTGGCGTTTTGCCGCTGCGCCGCGCGTTGACCGATTGCCAATCAGCGGGGCGCTCGCTTAAAGTGGCGCCCCCGTTTTAGTTGCGCAGCTAACGAACATGACTCCTCTCGAGCGCTATCAGGCCGACCTCAAGCGGCCCGACTTCTTCCACGATGCGGCCCAGGAAAACGCCGTCCGCCACCTGCAGCGTCTGTATGACGATCTGGTCGCTGCCGAGCAGGGCAAAGGCGGATTGTTGGGCAAGCTGTTCGGCAAGAAGCCGCAGGGGCCGGTCAAGGGCTTGTACTTCTGGGGCGGAGTAGGGCGCGGCAAGACCTATCTGGTCGATACCTTCTTCGATGCGCTGCCCTTCGAGCAGAAGATGCGTACGCACTTCCACCGCTTCATGAAGCGCGTGCACGAAGAAATGAAAACCCTCAAGGGCGAGAAGAATCCGCTGACCATCATCGGCAAGCGTTTCGCCGATGAGGCGCGGGTGATCTGCTTCGACGAGTTCTTCGTCAGCGATATTACCGATGCGATGATCCTGGCCACGCTGCTCGAAGAGTTGTTCAAGAACGGCGTGAGCCTGGTGGCGACCTCCAACATCGTGCCGGACGGTCTCTATCGCGACGGCCTGCAGCGTGCGCGCTTCCTGCCGGCCATCGCTCTGCTCAAGGAGCACACCGATATCGTCAACGTCGACAGTGGTGTCGACTATCGCCTACGAGCGCTGGAGCAGGCCGAACTGTTCCACTTCCCGCTGGGGGCAGCGTCGGAAGAAAGTCTGCGCAAGAGCTTCCAGAGCCTGCTGCCCGATTGCACGCACATGCTCGAGAACGAGGCGCTGATGGTCGAGA
Organism: Pseudomonas pichavaramensis; assembly: GCF_050473265.1. Lineage (NCBI taxonomy): Bacteria > Pseudomonadati > Pseudomonadota > Gammaproteobacteria > Pseudomonadales > Pseudomonadaceae > Pseudomonas > Pseudomonas pichavaramensis. The sequence goes on from NZ_JBJKFJ010000001.1 coordinate 682,432, forward strand.
ATCGTGCCATCAACGCTGTGCGCGTGTGCGAGGACGTGGCCTGGTTCGAGTTTCGCGAGCTGTGTGATGGCCCGCGTAGCCAGAACGACTACATCGAACTGGGCAAGATCTTCCATGCGGTGATCCTGGCCAACGTCGAGCAGATGGGCGTGGCCAAGGAAGACATGGCGCGACGCTTCATCAACCTGGTGGATGAGTTCTACGATCGCAACGTCAAGCTGATCATTTCCGCAGAAGTGGAACTGAAGGATCTGTACACCGGTGGTCGCCTGAGCTTCGAGTTCCAGCGCACGCTGAGTCGTCTGCTGGAAATGCAGTCGCACGAATTCCTCTCGCGCCCGCACAGACCCTGAGCGGTAACGGTGAAAAGGCGACCCGCGGGTCGCCTTTTTCATTTCTGCCTATCGCTCAGCGGCTGGCCAGTTTCTTCTGCTGTTGGTCGAGCAGTTTCTGCGCGCGGGCTACCTCGAGCGCTTCCATGGCGCTGATCGGCTTGATCGCCACTGCTCGTCGCAGATGTTCGACGGCCTTGGCTTGCTCGTCATCGCCATATACGTAGCCCAGTGCGTTGGCGTATTCGTAGTGGCCGATGGGCAGGTCGTCGCGAGCCTGGAAGCTGCGCTTGAAGTAGCTTTCCATCTTGTCGGCGCTGACCCCATAGGTCATCTTGCCGACCAGTTTACCGACCTTGCGGATCACGCCCGCTTCATAACCGCCATATAGCGCCAGGGCGAACGGCTGCTGTGGCTGCTTGGCCAACAGGGCATCCAGCTCTTCTGGAATCTGCGAGGTGTAGCCGCGTTTGAGTACGACCGGGACTGACAGCTCTTCACCCAGGCGTGCCTTGGCGTAGGTGCGACCGAACTGGGCGACGATATCCGCCTGTACCAGGTCGCCAGCCTGGTCGGTGTAGGCGATCACCTCTTCGAGCAGGCGGTGTTTCTCGGCCTGATCCGGCACCAGGAACATGGCGTAGATGACCTGGGCGAACAGGGCGGGTACCTGCCCGCCAACGCCCAGTGCCATGCCTTGCTTTTTCGCTTCGGCGAAGTCGCCACGAAAGGTCAGGCGCCAGACCTCCTGCAGCTGCTGCGCATAGGCCTCGGCCTCTTCCGGCTGGCCGGTAAAGCCGGTGCCAGCTGCCAGGGTGCTTTCCAGGGCTTGTGGATGCCGGACGGCCATGCTCATCACCCAGTCGGCGTCGGGAAAGGGGTAGTCACCGAAGCCGCGCGTCAGCTGCGGCCATGCCTGGCGCAGCTTGTCGCCGCTGTAGTCGTAAGGAGTCTGGTCGAGCGGGAAGGGTTTCCAGCTGTCGGCCGCGACAGCATTCAGGCTGCAGACGGCAAGCAGGGCAATCAATAGACGGCGCATGGTGGTGAACCTGTTGTTGTTATGTTCACCGTCCGATCATAGGGGGACTGAGCAGGGCGCCAACCTAACCAAGGGTGGGCTGGCCTTTTGCCTGGCGCGCATCTGCCGGCGCTCTGCACTGCTCAGGTCTGCTTGTCCTTCTGCTGGAACTGGCGGCGGTACTGGTTCGGTGACAGCTCGGTGTGTTGGCGGAACAGGCGGGCGAAGAAGCTGGCGTCGTCGTAGCCGACTTCATAGCTGATGGTCTTGATGCTCTTGCGCGTCGATGACAGCAGGCTCTTGGCTGTTTCGATACGCAGGCGCTGCAGGTAGTGCAGGGGTTTGTCGCCGGTGGCGCCCTGAAAGCGGCGCATGAAGTTGCGGATGCTCATGCCGTGCTCGCGGGCGACGTCCTCGAAGCGAAACTTGTCGGCGTAGTGCTCTTCCAGCCAGTGCTGAATCTGCAGCACGGTGACGTCCTGATGCAGCTTCTGTCCGCCGAAACCGATGCGTCCGGGTGTGTAGCTGCGTTGCACTTCATAGAGAATGTCGCGCGCCACACCTTGGGCGACCCCCGCACCGCAATAGCGTTCGATCAAGTAGATGTAGAGATCGCACGCGGAGGTAACGCCGCCAGCGCAATACAGATTGTCGGCATCGGACAGATGCTTGTCCTGATTGAGCAGAACCTTGGGGAAGCGCTCGCTGAATTCGCGAAAGAAACGCCAGTAAGTGGTCGCTTCCTTGCCGTCGAGCAGCCCGGCTTCGGCCATCCAGAATACGCCGCTGGCCTCACCGCAGATCGCGGTGCCGGCGGCATGCTGGCGCCTGAGCCATTGCAGTACCTGCGGGTAGCGGCGGCTGAGCGCATCGAAGTCATCCCAGAAGGCCGGCAGGATGATCACGTCGCAGGCATCCAGGCCGCCGTCCACGGGCACCTGTACCTTGCTGAAGCTGTTCACCGGTAGCCCGTCAGGGCTGACCAGATGGATCTCGAACGGCGGCTCCAGGCCAAGCCCCTGTTGCTTGGCGTAGCGAATGCCAGCCATATGAAAGAAATCCTTGGCCTGCATCAGGGTGGAGGCGAAGACGCCATCGGTGGCGAGAATGCTGACGCGATGCAAGGACGCGCGCGACTGGGAAATAACCATGGTTCTTTATTCTTGTTCAAGGCTAAGTGGTCAAGCAGCGGCTGGATCGTCTTATTTTTTGGCGCTTGTGTCCAGTGTAAGCAAGCGTTTGCTTGGCTAAAGTCGAGGCCGAGCTCCCCCTTGCCGCATACAGGTAGCGCCATGATCCCCAGAACGATATTCAGCTCCGACCATGAATTGTTTCGCGACAGCGTACGCAAGTTTCTTGAGCAGGAAGCCGTGCCCTTCCATCAGCAATGGGAGAAGGATGGGCATGTCGACCGGGCCCTGTGGAACAAGGCCGGAGAGGCCGGCATGCTTTGTTCGCACATCCCGGAAGAGTACGGTGGTATGGCAGCCGACTTCCTCTACAGCACCGTGGTGATCGAGGAGATCGGGCGCCTGGGGCTCACTGGGATAGGTTTTTCGCTGCATTCGGACATCGTCGCGCCGTACATCCTGCATTACGGCAGTGAGGCGCAGAAGCAGCATTACCTGCCGAAGCTGGTGAGCGGCGAGATGGTCACCGCCATCGCCATGACCGAGCCCGGGGCCGGCTCCGATCTGCAGGGCGTGAAGACCACCGCCGTGCTGGACGGAGACGAATATGTGATCAATGGCTCGAAGACGTTCATCACCAATGGCTGGCTGGCCGATCTGGTGATCGTGGTGGCCAAGACCGACCCGAAGGCTGGGGCGAAGGGCACCAGCCTGTTCCTGGTTGAGGCGAATACGCCCGGTTTTTCCAAGGGTAAGCGCCTGGAGAAGGTTGGCATGAAGGCGCAGGACACTTCGGAGCTGTTCTTCCAGGATGTGCGCGTACCCAGGGAAAACCTGCTGGGCCAACCGGGTATGGGCTTCGCCTACCTGATGCAGGAATTGCCGCAGGAGCGCCTGACCGTTGGCATCGGCGCCCTGGCTTCGGCTGAGGCTGCACTGCAGTGGACGCTGGATTACACCCGCGAGCGCAAGGCGTTCGGCAAGGCCGTGGCGGACTTCCAGAACACCCGCTTCAAGCTGGCCGAGATGGCCACGGAGATCCAGGTCGGGCGCGTGTTCGTGGATCGCTGTCTGGAGTTGCATCTGCAGGGCAAGCTCGATGTCCCTACTGCGGCGATGCTCAAGTACTGGGGCACCGACCTGCAATGCAAGGTGCTCGACGAGTGCGTGCAGTTGCACGGTGGTTACGGTTTCATGTGGGAGTACCCGGTGGCGCGTGCCTGGGCCGATGCACGGGTGCAGCGCATTTATGCCGGGACCAACGAGATCATGAAGGAGATCATTGCTCGCTCGTTGCTGTGAAAAGGCGATAAAAGCCCAGGAGGTTGGGCGAAAGCTGCGGTTTGTCCGCGCCCGTAGCCCGGATGAAATCCGGGGGCATGGTTCAGTCAATCCTCGGATTGCATCCGGGCTACGGGGTATGTCAGTCGGTTAAGCGTCAGGATAGGGCTGCATAGGGTGCGCTGTGCGCACCGAAATGCCGGTGCCAGCGTCATTGGTGAGCATGGCGCACCCTGCAAAGACTATCCGTGCCAGTGCGTCGCCCGGATGAAATCCGGGCGACCTGTCCATCAGGGCGCCGGGTTGGGTTGCGCCTTGTGAATCGCTTCGATGCCCGCCAGCACTTCTTCGGAGAGCTTCAGCTCGGCGCTGGCCAGGTTGCTGTCCAGTTGCTGCAGGCTGGTAGCGCCGATGATATTGCTGGTCACGAACGGCTGTGCGGTGACAAAAGCCAGCGCCATCTGAGCCGGGTCGAGACCATGCTCGCGAGCAAGAGCCACGTAGCGTGAACAGGCTGACAGCGTTTGTGGGTTGGCGTAGCGGGTGAAGCGACTGAACAGGCTGATGCGTGCGCCCTCGGGGCGTGCACCGCCTTCGTACTTGCCGCTGAGCATGCCGAATGCCAGAGGCGAGTAGGCCAGCAGCCCGCACTGTTCGCGAATCGCGATTTCCGCCAGGCCTACTTCGAAACTGCGGTTGAGCAGGTTGTAGGGATTCTGGATCGACACCGCGCGCGGCAGGCCGCGACTCTCGGCCAACTGCAGGAACTTCATGGTGCCCCAGGGCGTTTCGTTGGACAGGCCGATGTGGCGAATCTTGCCGGCTTTGACCTGCTCGTCGAGCACCTCAAGGGTTTCTTGCAGTGGCGTGAAGTCCGTGTCCTGGTGCTTGTAGCCGAGTTGACCGAAGAAGTTGGTCGGACGCTCTGGCCAGTGCAACTGGTACAAGTCGATCCAGTCGGTCTGCAGGCGTTTCAGGCTGGCATCCAGTGCGGCCACGATGTGCTGGCGATTGAACTCCAGCTGGCCGTCGCGGATGTGGCTGATGCCGTTGCCGGGGCCGGCGATCTTGCTGGCCAGAATCCAGTCGGCGCGATCGCCGCGCTGTTTGAAGTAGCTGCCGATGATCTGTTCGGTCTTGCTGTAGGTCTCGGCGCGCGGCGGTACTGGGTACATCTCGGCGGTATCGATGAAATTGATGCCGCTGGCCTTGGCCCGTTCGATCTGGGCATGGCCTTCGCTCTCGCTGTTCTGCTCGCCCCAGGTCATGGTGCCCAGGCACAGTGCGCTGACATCGAGATCGGTTCGGCCTAGCTTGCGGTATTCCATGGAGTACTCCTTTGGCAAAAGACTCATACAAGCAGGTTGAAATTTTTTTCGCAATCAGGATAATCCGGCACCTCTTTCTGCGGTGGAAGTGATGCGCCGCCTGCCGAAGAATCTTGCCGTATCGTGGACGCGCTGACCCGAGCCCCCGATAGCGTCCGTATACGGCTGCCTTTGACTTGTCAAAGTACGCACTATCCAGTAAGATCCGCCGTCTATTTTTGCTGGGCGGCCCCTGAGGCTATAAAGAATGAAAACTTTTACTGCTAAACCGGAAACAGTAAAACGCGATTGGTTCGTCGTTGATGCTGCTGGTCAGACCCTGGGTCGTCTGGCCACCGAAATCGCGAGCCGTCTGCGTGGCAAGCACAAGCCTGAGTACACCCCGCACGTTGATACCGGCGACTACATCGTCGTGATCAACGCTGAACAGGTGCGTGTAACTGGCGCCAAAGCCAGCGACAAGAAGTACTACTCCCACTCCGGTTTCCCGGGCGGCATCAAAGAGATCAACTTCGAGAAGCTGATCGCTCGTGCTCCTGAGCGCGTGATCGAGACCGCGGTCAAAGGCATGCTGCCGAAGAACCCGCTGGGTCGCGACATGTATCGTAAGCTGAAGGTGTACAAGGGTGCCGCTCACCCGCACACCGCTCAGCAGCCCCAAGAACTGAAGATTTAACGGAATAGTTCATTATGTCGGCGACTCAAAACTACGGCACTGGCCGTCGCAAGACCGCAACCGCGCGCGTTTTCCTGCGTCCGGGCACTGGTAACATCTCGATCAACAATCGCAACCTGGATACCTTCTTCGGTCGCGAAACCGCTCGCATGGTCGTGCGTCAGCCGCTGGAGCTGACCGAGACTGTCGAGAAGTTCGACATCTTCGTCACCGTTGCTGGTGGTGGTGTCAGCGGTCAAGCCGGTGCCATCCGTCACGGCATCACCCGCGCTCTGATCGAGTACGACGAAACCCTGCGCAGCCCGCTGCGTAAAGCTGGTTACGTCACTCGTGATGCCCGTGAAGTCGAGCGTAAGAAAGTCGGTCTGCGCAAAGCGCGTAAGCGTCCGCAGTACTCGAAGCGTTAATCGCGACTACGCTTCCAAAAGCGCCCAGTTTCCTTACGGAGCTGGGCGTTTTTTATGGGTATGGCAAAGTGATGCGACAACGTGCCGCATGCCCGTAAGCCGCGCCTGTCAAGGCTTTCGCCTGGCTCTTCGGGGGTAATTACCTTGTCAGAAAAGGGGCTTTTCTTTACCATTTGGCGAATTTTTTGCGCGGCCCGATTTTTACTTAGTAGAGGCCTGAACAACAGGCCACAAAGCTGATGGGAGACGACTGAATGAGCAATGACGGCGTGAATGCAGGCCGGCGTCGCTTCCTGGTTGCAGCCACTTCCGTGGTGGGTGCAGCAGGAGCGGTAGGTGCTGCGACTCCGTTTGTGGGGTCATGGTTCCCCAGTGCCAAGGCCAAGGCGGCCGGTGCACCGGTGAAGGTGAACGTCGGCAAGATCGAGGCTGGTCAGCAGATGGTTGCTGAATGGCGCGGTCAACCGGTATTCATCGTGCGCCGCACCGAAGAGATCCTGGCCAATCTGAGCAAGATCGAAGGCAGTGTCGCTGATCCCGAGTCCGCTGCGTCCGTGCAGCCGGAGTACGTGGACAAGAAAACTCGCTCGATCAAGCCTGAGCTGCTGGTCCTGGTAGGTCTTTGCACTCACCTGGGCTGTTCGCCGTCCTTCCGTCCGGAAGTGGCGCCGGCTGACCTGGGGGCTGAGTGGGTCGGTGGTTATTTCTGCCCTTGCCATGGTTCTCGTTATGACCTCGCCGGGCGGGTCTACAAGGCTCAGCCGGCTCCGTTGAACCTGCCAGTACCGCCGTACAGCTACGAGACGGATGACGTGATCGTCATCGGTGTGGACCAGGAGAACGCCTGATGAGCAAATTCATGGAATGGGTGGATGCGCGCTTCCCCGCCACCAAGATGTGGGAAGACCATCTCTCCAAGTACTACGCACCGAAGAACTTCAACTTCTTCTATTTCTTCGGCTCCCTGGCGCTGCTGGTGCTGGTCAATCAGATCCTCACCGGTGTCTGGCTGACCATGAGCTTCACCCCGTCCGCCGAAGAGGCCTTCGCTTCCGTCGAGTACATCATGCGCGACGTGGAGTACGGCTGGATCATCCGCTACCTGCACTCCACTGGCGCTTCGGCGTTCTTCGTGGTGGTATACCTGCACATGTTCCGCGGCCTGCTTTATGGCTCCTACCAGAAGCCTCGTGAGCTGGTGTGGATCTTCGGCATGCTGATCTACCTGTGCCTGATGGCCGAGGCCTTCATGGGCTACCTGCTGCCATGGGGTCAGATGTCCTACTGGGGCGCCCAGGTGATCATCTCGCTGTTCGGTGCCATCCCTGTAATCGGCGATGACCTGACCCAGTGGATCCGCGGTGACTACCTGATCTCCGGCATCACCCTGAACCGCTTCTTCGCCCTGCATGTGATCGCGCTGCCGATCGTGCTGCTCGGCCTCGTCGTGCTGCACATTCTGGCGCTGCACGAAGTGGGTTCGAACAACCCGGATGGCGTCGAGATCAAGAAGAAGAAGGACGAGAACGGCATTCCGCTCGACGGTATCCCGTTCCACCCGTACTACACCGTCAAGGACATCGTCGGCGTAGTGGTCTTCCTGTTCGTGTTCTGCTTCGTGGTGTTCTTCTTCCCGGAAATGGGCGGTTACTTCCTCGAGAAACCGAACTTCGAGGCGGCCAACCCGTTCAAGACCCCTGACCATATCGCTCCGGTTTGGTACTTCACGCCGTTCTACGCGATTCTGCGCGCCGTACCGGACAAGCTGCTGGGCGTAATCGCCATGGGTGCTGCGATTGCTGTGCTGTTCGTCCTGCCGTGGCTGGACCGTAGCCCGGTCAAGTCCATGCGCTACAAGGGCTGGATGAGCAAGATCTGGCTGCTGGTGTTCTGCATTTCCTTCGTCATCCTCGGCGTGCTGGGTGTATTGGCACCGACTCCGGGTCGTACCCTGCTGTCGCAGGTGTGCACCATCCTGTACTTCGCGTACTTCATCCTGATGCCGTTCTACACCAGGATGGAGAAGACCAAACCGGTTCCGGAAAGGGTGACGGGCTGATGAAAAAGCTATTTGCTGCATTTGTTTTCGCTGCATTGCCGGCTCTCGGTTTCGCTGCCGGCGGTCATGAGGTGCACCTGGACAAGGTCGACATCGATCTGACCGACAAGGCTGCCATGCAGGACGGTGCGCGTACGTTCGCCAACTACTGCATGGGCTGCCACTCGGCCAAGTATCAGCGTTACGAGCGTGTTGCCGACGACCTCGGCGTGCCTCACGAAATCATGCTGGAAAATCTGGTGTTCAACGATGCCAAGATCGGTGACCACATGAAGATCGGCATGAAGCCTGATGACGCCAAGGCCTGGTTCGGTGCGGCTCCGCCCGACCTGACTCTGGTGGCTCGCGTTCGTGGTAACGACTGGCTGTATACCTACCTGCGCAGCTTCTACGCGGATCCGACTCGTCCGCTGGGCGCCAACAATACGGTGTTCCCGAACGTCGGTATGCCTAACGTCCTGGTCGGCCTGCAAGGTAACCAGGTCATTGGTTGCAAGCAGGTTCAGGTCGTGACCGATGGCAAGAAGCAGTTCGATCCGCTGACCGGTGCGCCGATCACTCACGAAGCTTGTGATCAGCTGACCATCGAGCCGAATACCGGCACGCTGAGCGAGGCCGAGTTCGATGAGAAGATCAAGAACCTGGTGACCTTCCTGGCTTATTCGGCCAACCCGGTCAAGCTGAAGTCCCAGCGCATCGGCACCTACGTGCTGCTGTACTTGGCGTTCTTCTTCGTGTTCGCCTACCTGCTCAAGCGCGAGTACTGGAAAGACGTGCACTAAGTCGTTCCGCTTCGCCTCGAACCTGCGCGTCCTGACGGGCGCGCAGGTTTTTGTGTTTTATCCTGGCGCATCTCTTCGGAGTGTCGTCAGCGAGGTACCAGGATTGCTCAGGATCGTTTTGCTTTATGGCCAGGCTTTGGTTGTTGCGGTTTCAAAACTGCCCCTGACTATTCTTTCGTGTTTCTGGAAAATCTAAAAAAGCGAGGAGGATCGCCATGGCGGTGACCAATAGGTTGACCTGCTACTCCGACCCCGCCGACCACTATTCCCATCGCGTGCGTCTGGTGCTCGCCGAGAAAGGTGTCAGCGTCGAGATCATCGATGTCGAGCAGGGCCGATGCCCGCCCAAGCTCGCGGAGCTCAACCCCTACGGTACTCTGCCTACCCTGGCTGATAGGGACTTGGCGCTGTACGAATCGTCTGTGGTGATGGAGTACCTGGACGAGCGTTATCCGCATCCCCCCTTGTTGCCTGTCTATCCCGTGGCAAGGGCCAATAGTCGTCTGCTGATGCATCGTATTCAGCGCGACTGGTGCGCGCTGGTCGATCGTATTCTCGACAAGCGCAGCAAGGAGGCCGAGCGCCAGCTGGCACGCAAGGAGCTGCGCGAGAGCCTGACCGGGGTTTCGCCGCTGTTCGCTGACAAGGCGTTCTTTCTAAGCGATGAGTTGAGCCTGGTGGATTGCTGCCTGCTGCCCATCCTCTGGCGTTTGCCGGTGCTGGGTATCGAGCTGCCGCGTCCGGCGAAGCCATTGCTCGACTATATGGAGCGTCAGTTCGCCCGTGAGGCCTTTCAGGCCAGTCTTTCCGCTGTCGAGCGCGCAATGCGCTGAGAAGGAGGGTAACCATGAATTCCAGTCGTCCCTATATGGTCCGTGCTCTGTACGAGTGGATCGTCGACAACGATTGCACGCCGCATCTGCTGGTCAATGCTGAATTCCCAGGCGTGCAGGTGCCGCCAGGTTTTTCCAGTGACGGACAGATCGTGTTGAATGCTTCCCCCAGTGCTGTACGTCACTTGCACATGGACAACGAGGCCGTCAGCTTCGAGGGGCGTTTTGGCGGTGTGGCGCATACGCTCTACATCCCGTCTGCCGCCATTCTGGCGATTTATGCGCGGGAAAACGGGCAAGGCATGGTGTTCGACATGGAGCCGCCGGTTGCGGGTGGCCCGGAGGGGCCGGATGACGATGGTCCGTCGGGCGGTGAGCCGCCGCGTCCGAGCGGTCGACCAAGTCTGAAAGTGGTCAAGTAGCAACGAAAAGGGCGCCCGAGGGCGCCCTTTTCATGGAGTGTGCTGACGTTTAGTTGGTGTACTCGAACAGGCGCACCACTTTCTGTACGCCCGATACGCCCTGCACAACGGCGGTGGCTGCATTGGCCTCGCTGCGATTGACCACGCCGAGCATGTAGACGATACCGTTCTCGGTGATGACCTTGATCTTGGTGCTCGGCACGCTGCTGTCAGCCAGCATTTGCGTCTTGATCTTGCTGGTCAGCAGGGAGTCGTTGCTGCGCGCGAGCAGCGAGGCGGGCTGCTGAACCTGCAGCTCGTTGTAGATCTTCTTCACGCCCCTGACGTTGCGGGCGCGCTGGGCGGCGAGATCTTTCAGTTCGCTGCGCGGTGTCTGGCCGGCAATCAGAATGACGCCATTGTAAGCCGTGACGATAATCCGCGAGGTGGGGCTGGACAGGTCGGCATGGGCGTTGCTGATGCTCGTGGCAACGTCCGGACCGAGGAACTGATCATCGATCTTGTTGCCAATGCTGCGGCTGCCGCAGCCTGCCAGGCTCAGGGTAACGGCCAGGGTGGCCAGGATCAGGGCGAAACGCTTCATTCTTCACTCCCAAACAGTTGACTGTCGATCAGGTCGCACAGGCAGTGGATAGTCAGTAGGTGGACTTCCTGAATGCGTGCGGTGACTTTGGCTGGAACGCGGATTTCCACATCTTCCGGCAGCAACAGTGAAGCCATGCCGCCACCATCGCGGCCGGTCAGAGCGACAACGGTCATCTCGCGATCATGGGCAGCTTGAATGGCCTGGATGACATTCGCTGAGTTGCCGCTGGTCGAAATCGCCAGCAGTACGTCGCCCGGTTGGCCTAGGGCGCGAATCTGCTTGGAGAAGATCTCGTTGTAGCTGTAATCGTTGGCGATCGAGGTGATGGTCGAGCTGTCGGTCGTCAGCGCCACGGCCGGCAGGCTGGGGCGCTCACGTTCGAAGCGGTTGAGCAGTTCGGAGGAGAAGTGCTGGGCATCGCCGGCTGAGCCGCCGTTACCGCAGGAGAGAATCTTTCCTTCATTGAGCAGGGCCTGAACCATGATCAGGCTGGCGTGCTCGATGTAAGGTGCCAGGACTTCCATGGCCTGTTGCTTGGTGTCGATGCTGGCTTGGAAGAGCTGGCGGATTCGGGATTGCATGTCCATCGGTTAAACCTTGAATGTACGGCTGTCAGGCATCGAAAGCGTTCTTGATCCAGTCGAGGCGAGTGGGGCCCTCAGTACTGATGGCGACCACGTCGAAGCGGCAGGGGTGGCGGGCCCAGCGAGACTGTTGCTGGAGGAAGAGTTCGGCGGCGATCACCAGCTTGCCGCGCTTGCGCGCATCGATACTCTCCAGGGCGCCGCCCCAGGCGCTGTGACGGCGGGCGCGGACTTCGACGAATACTACTGTATCGCCATCGAGCATGACCAGATCAAGCTCGCCACGGCGACAGCTCCAGTTCTCTTCGATCAGGCGCAGGCCATTGCGTTCCAGATGCTGGCGAGCCGCCTGCTCGGCGGCTCGTCCAAGGTCGTTGTGGGCGCTCAATTGAGGCTTTCGGGAAGACGCTGGACCTGACCGCCGCGGAACTCGGCCCAAGGCAGTTGGCGTTCTACGCGTTGAGCCTGGTTGAGGCTCAGGGAGCCGGAGAGCCCATCAATGCGCGATTCCGGCAGTGCCTTGAGCTGGCCCAGTCGCGGCGCCAGGCGGTAGGCGTCCACGCCCATTGCGTACAGGCGGCCCAGGCTGCCGCCTGCTTGCGGCCATTGCTGGGTGACCTCCTGGCGCAGCGGGGCGTGAGTATCCAGCAGCCACGGCGTCTCGCAGAAGCGAATGCCTTCCAGGTCCTGATACTGAGCTTGGCTGTGCGTGCCGGTGAACAGGTGGGACGTGGCATAGACCGGTACGTCGCCGGCGTACTGGAAGGCCAGGGTCGGCTTGATCTGCTGCGCCTGCTGCGGTGTCGCGGCGAGGAAGATGAAGTCGATGTCCTGGCGGCGTGCCGGCAGTGCGTCGACGCTGCTGCCCAGGGTGTTTTGCAAGCGGCGGGCGCGGGCTTCGCTCTCGCGCAACTGGAACAGGTCGGCGATCTGGCGTGCCAGCTCGACGGGCTGATCCACGTGTTCGGCGGCGATCAGCGTGCCGCCCTGGGCCTGCCAGCTCTGGCGGAAGGCATCCAGAACGCGGTCGCCCCACTCGCCGGCCGGTACCAGGGCCACCGCGCGGCGCATGCCGTCGCTCCAGGCGCGTCGGGACACTTCACGTGCTTCGTCTTCTGCTGCCAGGCCGAACTGGAACAGCTGTGCGGGGCCTTCCTGGCCGGCATCGCTGTAGTTCAGTGCCAGGGTGGTGATCGGCAGTTGCTCACGATCGCTGAGCTGCTTGACCAGTGGCTTCTCCAGGGGGCCGACCACCAATTGCACACCGTCGGCCTGCGCTTGCTGGTAGAAGGCCTCCAGCGAACCGATGCGGGCGCTGTCGTAAAGCTTGATGTCCGGTGGGGTCTGGCCGGCCTGTTGTGCCTCGTAATGAGCTGCGAGGAAGCCGTCGCGCAGGGCGCGGGCCACGCTGGCCAGTTGGCCTTCCTGCGGCAGCAGCAGGGCGATGCGAGTCAGTGGTTGGCTGGCCAGCTCGCGTAGCTTGACCAAGGCTTCCGGGAGCTGTGTCGCTGCCGGATGCTGCGGGTTCTGTGCAACCCACTGGTCGATGGCGCTTTGCTGTTGTTCGAGTGTGCCGGCGCCCTTGGTCACGCGGGCCAGTTCCAGCCAGCCAGCCAGGTCGGCGTCGGCGCCTGCGGAAGCCTGCTCTGGTAGAGAGGAAACCAGATCCCAGATTTTCTCATGATTCTCGGTCGCCGCCTGACCGCTCAGCAGTGGCGCAATGAATACGCGCTCGCGAGCGGCTGCCAGAGCTTGGCCATCGGCTTCCAGTGCGCGCGCGCGCACCAGTTGGGTGCGAGTCTGCTGCTCGACGGGCAGTTCGCCCAAGCGCTCGAGGCTGGGGTGCTGCAGGGCTTTCAGTGCGCTCTTGGGCTGCTTGCGCGCCATTGCCAGCTCTGCCTTCAGGGTGCTGGCAAAGATCTGCTGGGCAGGTTGCAAGCTGGACAGGTCGATCTGCTCAAGAATGCGTGCCGAGCCGGCCACATCATTCTGCTGATAGGCTTGGTCGGCAGCGGACAGGCGCAGCAGGGCGGCTTGTTCGGGCTTGCTCTCGGTCGCTTGTTGCAGCATCTGCTCAATGCTGGCCTTGGGCGTGCGTGGCAGTTCACCCAGGCCGTTGTTGGGCGAGCTGGCGCATGCCGCAAGCATGCCGGCCAGGAAGATGGCGGAAAGAGGGCGCAGACTAGCGATCATCGGGTCATCCTGATACTTGAGCAAAACAAGCGGCGATTGTACCCAAGCGCCAAGGATGGTGCGATGCCGCTGGGCCGTAAGCGGCTAGAATGAGCGCTCTTTCAATTTACGAGGTGTTATCCGTGAGTCAGTCCGCCGTTACCAGCGTCCAGCCCGGCAGCCTTTATGTGGTTGCCACGCCAATTGGCAATCTGGATGACATCAGTGCGCGGGCGTTGCGCATTCTGCGCGAAGTGGCGTTGATCGCCGCCGAAGACACGCGTCACTCAGCCAGGCTGATGCAGCACTTCGGTATCCAGACACCGCTGGCGGCTTGTCACGAACACAATGAGCGTGAGCAGGGAGGGCGTTTTCTTGCTCGGCTGGAGGCCGGAGAGGATGTCGCGTTGATCTCCGATGCGGGTACACCGCTGATTTCCGATCCGGGCTTTCATCTGGTTCGTCAGGTGCGCGCCGCAGGCTTTCCGGTAGTGCCGGTGCCTGGCGCCTGTGCGCTGATAGCTGCGCTTTCCGCGGCCGGGTTGCCGTCGGATCGTTTTATCTTTGAAGGCTTTCTGCCGGCCAAGGCAGCGGGACGCCGCTCGCGCCTCGAGCAGGTTCGCGAAGAGCCACGTACGCTGATCTTCTACGAGGCGCCGCACCGTATTCTCGAGTGTCTGCAGGATATGCGCGATGTGTTCGGTGACGAGCGCCCGGCGCTGCTGGCGCGCGAGCTGACCAAGACCTTCGAGACGCTCAAGGGGTTGCCGTTGGCCGAGTTGTGCGATTGGGTGGCGGCGGACAGCAACCAGCAGCGTGGCGAGTGCGTGGTGCTGGTGGCAGGTTGGCAGGCGCCGGAGGGCGAGGAGGCGGTCAGTGCTGAAGCGCTGCGAGTGCTCGATCTGCTGCTGGCGGAAATGCCGCTCAAGCGCGCGGCAGCGCTGGCGGCGGAGATCACCGGCGTGCGCAAGAATCTGCTTTATCAGGCGGCTTTGCAGCGTCAGGGGTAAGCGCCGAGCTTGTTCTTGGCGGCGCCTGTCGGTACCCTTGTCGGCGGAGAGTCGATCGGACAGTCGCTGCCTTGTTTCGTTCCGCGAAACGGGGGGGAGGAAAGTCCGGGCTCCATAGGGCGGAGTGCCAGGTAACGCCTGGGGGGCGTGAGCCTACGGAAAGTGCCGCAGAAAATAACCGCCTAAGTGCTTCGGCGCCGGTAAGGGTGAAAAGGTGCGGTAAGAGCGCACCGCACGGCTGGTAACAGTCCGTGGCTAGGTAAACCCCACTCGGAGCAAGACCAAATAGGGTTCCATTGGCGTGGCCCGCGCTGGAACCGGGTAGGTTGCTAAAGGCGTGCAGTGATGTACGCCGTAGAGGAATGACTGTCCTCGACAGAACCCGGCTTACAGATCGACTCTCCTCCTTTCTTCCTCGCGCTGCGCTTCTAGCTCCCGCTCGTCTGATGCCGAAAAAGTCTTACTCTTAAGAAATTACTTTAAGTTTGAATTTCAGCTTGCTGCTGTGGCTGAGTTTTGCCTGTCGAATAGCTCTTCCTATATCGCTTTTCCCCTCGCTTTCGTTCGCTAAATCTCCGTCCTGTAAGGATTTTTCCCTTCTGGCGCGCCTTGACGGTGGGGCGTGCGCGTTCCTATAGTGTGCGCAAGTGGTGGGAAGTGGCATGAAGTGGGTTTTTTTGGGCATGGAAAGCTAATTACAGGGGAAGCGCAGCCGTGTTTCGCGGAGCAAACGCCATCAGTCTCGACGCCAAAGGGCGCCTCGCGATGCCGAGTCGGTATCGTGATGAGCTCGTTGCGCGTTGTGGTGGCCAGCTTATCGTGACCATCGATGCCGTCGATCCCTGTCTTTGCGTCTATCCCCTGGCCGAGTGGGAGCTGATCGAGAACAAGCTGCGCGAGTTGGCTTCCTTTCGTGAAGAGAACCGTCGCCTGCAGCGTTTGCTGATCGGTAACGCTGTCGATCTCGAGCTCGATGCCAGTGGCCGCTTCCTGGTGCCGCCGCGTTTGCGCGAATACGCCAAGTTGGACAAGCGGGCGATGCTCGTTGGCCAGCTGAACAAGTTCCAGCTCTGGGATGAAGACTCCTGGAATGCCGTAGCCGAAGCCGACCTGGCTGCCATCAAGCAGCCGGGTGCTCTTTCCGATGACTTGCGTGACTTGATCCTGTGACCATGACCGATACCGCCTACCGCCATATCACCGTGCTGCTCGACGAAGCCGTCGAGGGGCTCGCCGTGCGCGGTGATGGTTGCTATATGGATGGCACGTTCGGGCGTGGCGGGCACAGCCGGTTGATCCTGCAGAAACTCGGGCCAGATGGGCGGCTGTTGGGATTCGATAAAGATCCCCTGGCAATAGCTACCGGGGAAGCACTGGCGGCCGAAGACGGCCGCTTTGTCGTTGTGCAGCGCAGTTTTGCGGAACTTGGCGACGAGGCTGTTGTCCGCGGCCTTTCCGGCAAGGTCTGCGGCATCCTGCTGGATCTTGGCGTGTCCTCGCCGCAACTGGACGATCCTGAGCGCGGCTTCAGCTTCCTCAATGACGGCCCGCTGGACATGCGCATGAATCCGGACTCCGGCGTGAGCGCGGCTGACTGGATCGCCACGGCGGACGAAGACGAAATAGCCCGCGTGATGAAAGATTACGGTGAGGAACGCTTCGCCAGGCGTATGGCGCGTGCAGTCGTACAGCGCCGTGCCGAACAGCCTTTCACCCGCACCGCCGATCTGGCGAAAGTCCTGACCGAGGCCAATCCCGCCTGGGAAAAAGGCAAGAATCCGGCGACGCGCGCATTCCAGGGCATCCGCATCTTCGTTAACAACGAACTCGGTGATCTGGAGCGTGGCCTCGAGGCTGCTCTTGAAGCACTGGAAGTAGGCGGTCGTCTGGTGGTGATCAGCTTCCACTCGTTGGAAGACCGCATCGTCAAGCAATTCATGAAGCGCCAGGCCAAGGGCGAGGCAGACAAGCTGCCGCGCGATCTGCCGATCATTCCGAAGGCCTTCGAGCCGCGCCTCAAGCTGATCGGCAAGCCGGTCTACGCCGGTGAGGCAGAGCTCAAGGCCAACCCGCGCTCGCGCAGCGCGGTGATGCGCATTGCGGAGAAGTTGCGGTGAACCGCCGGCTCATCAAGTCCATGCCCAGCGGCAGCTTCCTGATGCTGCTGTTGTTCATCGCCGTGCTGGTTTCTGCCGTGGCCGTGTCGTACAGCGCGCACTGGAATCGCCTGCTGCTCAACGAGTTGTACGGTGAGCTGAGTGTGCGCGACAAGGCCCAGGCCGAATGGGGCCGGTTGATTCTCGAGCAAAGTACCTGGACGGCGCACAACCGCATCGAGGCGTTGGCCAGTGAGCAGCTTAAGATGCACATCCCCGACCCTGCCGCCGTACGTATGGTGCGACCATGATCGGTCTCGAAGGCGCACTCTATCCCTGGCGCTTCCGACTGGTGCTGGCGCTGCTCGCCCTGATGGTAGCGGCCATTGCCTGGCGCATGCTCGATCTGCAGGTGCTCGATCACGACTTCCTCAAGGCGCATGGTGATGCGCGTAGCGTGCGTCATATCCCGATTCCTGCGCATCGCGGCTTGATCACCGACCGTAATGGCGAGCCGCTGGCCGTCAGCACGCCAGTGACCACGCTCTGGGCCAACGGCAAGGAGTTGCAGGCTGGGCGTGAGCAATGGCCTGCGTTGGCCGCCGCACTGGGGCAGGACTCGGCCGACTTTACCAAGCGCCTGGAGCAGAACAAGGAACGCGAGTTCATGTATCTGGTGCGTGGCCTCACACCTGAAAAGGGGCAGAGCGTACTGGATCTCAAGGTGCCGGGCGTTTATGCCATCGAGGAATTCCGCCGTTTCTACCCGGCCGGCGAAGTCGCGGCCCATGTGGTCGGCTTCACCGATATTGACGATCGCGGTCGTGAAGGCATGGAACTGGCCTACGAGGACTGGCTGGCTGGCGTACCGGGCAAGCGTCAGGTGCTCAAGGATCGTCGCGGCAAACTGATCAAGGATGTGCAGGTGGCGCAGAACGCCAAGGCTGGCAAGGCCCTGGCCCTGTCCATCGACCTGCGTCTGCAATACCTGGCCCACCGCGAGCTGCGCAATGCGCTGCTGGAGAACGATGCCAAGGCCGGCAGCCTGGTGATGGTCGACGTCAAGACTGGCGAAGTGTTGGCCATGGTCAACCATCCCACCTACAACCCCAACAATCGCCGTAGCCTGACCCCCGCGGCCATGCGCAATCGCGCCATGATCGACGTGTTCGAGCCCGGTTCCACCATCAAACCGCTGTCGATGGCTGCTGCGCTTGAAACGGGTCGCTGGAAACCCAGCGATATTGTTCAGGTCGGCAACGGTACGCTGCAGATTGGCCGTTACACCATTCGCGACGTGTCCCATACCCAGGGACCGGCGCTGGATCTGACCGGCATTCTGATCAACTCCAGTAACGTGGGCATGAGCAAGGTCGCCTTCGATGTTGGCGGAGAGCAGCTGTATCAGGCGTTCAGTCAGCTGGGCTTCGGTCGTGATACCGGGCTGGGCTTCCCGGGTGAGCGCGTGGGCAACCTGCCCAATCATCGCAAATGGCGTGAGGCGGAAACCGCCACGTTGTCCTACGGCTACGGCCTTTCGGTTACCGCGGTACAGCTGGCGCACGCCTATGCCGCGCTGGCCAACGGTGGTGGCATGACGCCGCTGTCGATGATTCGTGTGGACGAGAAACCCAGCGCGATGCAGGTTGTGCCGGCCGACGTGGCCAAGACCCTGCAAGGCATGTTGCAGCAGGTTATCGAGGCGCCGCGAGGTGTTTTCCGTGCTCAGGTGCCCGGCTATCACGTGGCGGGCAAGAGTGGTACGGCGCGCAAGACCAATGCCGGTGCCAAGGGCTACCAGACCAACTCCTACCGTTCGTTGTTCGCCGGATTCGCGCCGGCTCAGGATCCGCGTATCGCCTTGGTCGTGGTGATCGATGAACCTGGCAAGGGCGCCTATTACGGTGGCCTCATCTCCGCACCTGTGTTCAGCCGGGTAATGGCTGGGTCGCTGCGCTTGATGAACATCGCGCCAGACAACCTGCCGGCCGAAGATGAGAAAAAGGCGGTTGCCGTTGCACAAGGAGGGCGTAACTGATGCCCATGCCGCTCTCGCAATTGTTGCCGGCAGCCGATGGCAGCGTACTGATTCGTGAACTGACCCTGGACAGCCGCAGAGTGCGCCCGGGCGATCTGTTCCTGGCCGTGCCGGGCACCCAGCAGGATGGCCGCGTGCATATTGTCGACGCCATCGCCCGTGGCGCGGCTGCGGTTGCCTACGAGGCCGAGGGCGCTGCCGAGATGCATGCCGAGAGTGCCGTGCTGGTACCGGTCAGGGGCCTGTCTGGCCAGCTTTCGGCCATCGCCGGACGCTTCTATGGTGAGCCGAGCCGTGGCCTGCATCTGGTCGGCATCACGGGCACCAATGGCAAGACCAGTGTCAGCCAGTTGCTGGCGCAGGCCCTCGACCTGCTCGGCCAGCCGTGCGGCATCGTCGGCACCCTGGGTAACGGCTTCCATGGTGCGCTGGAGCAAGGCAAACACACCACGCCCGATCCGGTCGGGCTGCAGGCCACCCTGGCTGCGCTGAAACAGGCCGGCGCACGCGCCGTCGCCATGGAGGTTTCTTCCCATGGTCTGGATCAGGGGCGTGTCGCAGCGCTGGAGTTCGACGTGGCGGTGTTCACCAACCTGTCGCGTGATCACCTGGATTACCACGGCAGCATGCAGGCTTATGGCGCCGCCAAGGCCAAGCTGTTCAGCTGGCCGAACCTGAGCTGCCGGGTGATCAACCTCGATGATGCCTTCGGTCGCGAGTTGGCCGCGCAGACGCATGAGTCGCGTTTGATCGGCTACAGCCTCGATGACAGTGCCGCCTACCTTTATTGCAGCGAAGCACAGTTCGATGACCACGGCGTGCGCGCACGTCTGGTCACGCCGCGTGGTGAAGGCGTGCTGCGTAGCAGCCTGCTGGGTCGCTTCAACCTGAGCAACCTGCTCGCGGTGGTCGGTGCATTGCTGGGCATGGACTATGCCCTCGATGAAATTCTCAAGGTCTTACCGCAGTTGCAAGGCCCGGCTGGCCGTATGCAGCGCCTCGGTGGCGGCGACAAACCGCTGGTTGTGGTCGATTACGCGCATACACCGGACGCCCTGGAAAAAGTGCTGCAAGCCATGCGCCCGCATGTCGAAGGGCGCTTGGTCTGCCTGTTCGGTTGTGGCGGTGACCGTGATCGCGGCAAACGCCCGCTGATGGCTGCCGTGGCCGAGCGTCTGGCAGACGTGGTGTGGGTGACCGACGACAACCCGCGTACCGAGGATCCGGCGCAGATCATCGAGGATATTCGCGTCGGTTTCGCTAAGCCGGAAGCGGTGCAGTTCGTTCATGGCCGTGGCGATGCCATCGCCAACCTGATTGCCCAGGCCGCTGCCGCCGATGTGCTGGTGCTGGCTGGCAAAGGCCACGAGGACTACCAGGAAATCATGGGCGTACGTCAGCCGTTCTCCGATCTCAGCGAAGCGAGCAAGGCCCTGTCGGCCTGGGAGGCAGCCCATGCTTAAGCCCTGGCTGCTCAGCGAAGTCGCAGGTGACCTGGATGCACGGCTGGTCGGCACCGATGTCGCTTTCTCCGCCGTTGGCACCGACAGCCGCAGCATCGCCGCCGGTCAGTTGTTCGTGGCGCTGACCGGGCCGCGCTTTGACGGCCATGACTATCTGGCCGAGGTCGCCGCCAAGGGCGCGGTCGCGGCATTGGTCGAACGCGAAGTGACGGACGCACCGCTGCCGCAATTGCTGGTCAGCGATACTCGCCTGGCGCTGGGGCAACTGGGCGCGATGAATCGCCAGGCCTTTACCGGCCCGCTGGCGGCTGTGACCGGTTCCAGTGGCAAGACCAGCGTCAAGGAAATGCTCGCGGCCATCCTGCGTGCCGGCCTGGACGGCGCGGTGTTGGCCACTCGTGGCAACCTCAACAATGATCTTGGTGCGCCGCTGACCTTGCTGGAACTGGCGCCAGATCATCGCGCCGGGGTGATCGAGCTGGGCGCCAACCATGTCGGCGAGATCGCCTACACCGTCAGCCTGACCAAGCCGCAGGTGGCGATTATCACCAATGCCGGCAATGCCCATGTTGGCGAGTTCGGCGGTCCGGAAAAGATCGTCGAAGCCAAGGGAGAAATTCTCGAGGGGCTGCCCAATGATGGTGTGGCCGTCCTCAATCTGGATGACAAGGCTTTCGCCACCTGGCAGCGCCGTGCTGCTGGTCGTCAGGTGTGCAGCTTCGCGCTGCGCGATACCCGTGCCGACTTCCACAGCACTGACCTGACCCGCGACGAGCGCGGCTGTCAGGGCTTCACCTTGCGCAGCCCGGCTGGCAGTGCACGTATTCAGCTCAACCTGCTGGGCGAGCATAACGTTGCCAACGCCCTGGCTGCCTGCGCTGCGGCTCACGCTCTGGGTGTCTCACTAAACGCCATGGTCGACGGTTTGCAGAGCCTGCAGCCGGTGAAGGGGCGCGCCGTTGCGCAACTCGCGGCCAACGGTGTGCGAGTGATCGACGACAGCTACAACGCCAATCCCGTGTCGATGTGCGCGGCGGTGGATATACTCGCCGCCTTCTCCGGTCGCACCGTTCTGGTGCTTGGAGATATGGGCGAGCTGGGTGAGTGGGCCGAGCAGGGTCATCGCGACGTCGGTCGCCACGCCGCCGGCAAGGTCGATGCGCTGTATGCCATCGGCCCGCTGATGCGCCATGCGGTTGAAGAATTCGGTGTCAAAGGTCGCCATTTTTCCGATCAGGTCGAACTGATCGCAGCGCTTCGTGCCGAGCAGGCCGGCAGCACACTACTAATCAAAGGATCACGCAGCGCAGCCATGGACAAGGTCGTGGCAGCGCTGTGTGGCGTAGCTGGGGAGAGTCACTAAATGCTGCTGCTGCTGGCGGAGTACCTGCAACAGTTCCACAAGGGCTTCGCGGTCTTTCAGTACCTGACCCTGCGCGGCATCCTCGGCGTGCTGACCGCCCTGGCGCTGTCGCTGTGGCTCGGGCCGTGGATGATCCGCACTCTGCAGGTGCGTCAGATCGGCCAGGCCGTGCGCAACGATGGTCCGCAGTCGCACCTGTCGAAGAAGGGCACGCCAACCATGGGCGGCGCGCTGATTCTGACTGCTATTGCCGTCAGCACGCTGCTCTGGGCCGACCTGTCCAACCGTTACGTGTGGGTGGTGCTGGCCGTGACCCTGGCCTTCGGCGCCATCGGCTGGGTCGATGACTACCGCAAGGTGATCGAGAAAAACTCGCGTGGCCTGCCGAGCCGCTGGAAATACTTCTGGCAGTCGGTGTTCGGCCTCGGCGCGGCTTTCTTCCTTTATATGACTGCGCAGAACCCGGTGGAGACCACCCTGATCCTGCCGCTGCTCAAGGACGTGAGCATCCAGTTGGGCATCGGCTTCGTGGTGCTGACCTACTTCGTCATCGTCGGTTCGAGCAACGCGGTCAACCTGACTGACGGCCTCGATGGTCTGGCCATTCTGCCGACGGTGATGGTCGGTGGCGCGCTGGGCATCTTCTGCTACCTGTCGGGCAACGTGAACTTTGCCGAATACCTGCTGATTCCCTACGTGCCGGGTTCGGGCGAGTTGATCGTGTTCTGCGCCGCCCTGGTCGGTGCCGGCCTCGGCTTTCTGTGGTTCAACACCTACCCGGCGCAGGTGTTCATGGGCGATGTCGGCGCGCTGGCGCTGGGCGCCGCCCTGGGCACAATCGCGGTGATCGTGCGTCAGGAAATCGTGCTGTTCATCATGGGCGGCGTGTTCGTCATGGAAACCCTGTCGGTGATCATCCAGGTCGCCAGCTTCAAGCTGACCGGCAAGCGCGTGTTCCGCATGGCGCCGATCCATCATCACTTTGAACTCAAGGGCTGGCCTGAGCCGCGCGTGATCGTCCGTTTCTGGATCATCACCGTGATTCTCGTGCTGATCGGCCTGGCCACGTTGAAACTGAGGTAATTGCGCGTGTCGTTGATCGCTTCCGACCAATTCCGCATCGTTGTCGGCCTCGGCAAGAGCGGCATGTCCCTGGTGCGCTTCCTGGCGCAGCAGGGCGTGCGCTTTGCTGTGGCGGATACGCGCGCGAATCCGCCGGAGCTGGAAACGCTCAAGCGCGACTACCCGCAGGTCGAAGTACGCTGCGGTGAGCTGGATGTGGATTTCCTCTGCCGCGCTTCGGAACTGTACGTGAGCCCGGGTCTGGCCGTGGCTACGCCGGCGCTGGCCGAAGCGGCTGCGCGCGGAGTGAAGCTGTCCGGTGACATCGACCTGTTCGCCCGCCACGCCAAGGCGCCGATCATTGCCATCACTGGCTCCAACGCCAAGAGCACGGTGACTACCCTGGTCGGCGAGATGGCGGCCGCGGCCGGCAAACGCGTGGCCGTCGGTGGCAACCTCGGTACGCCGGCGCTGGATCTGCTGGCCGATGATGTCGAGCTGTATGTGCTGGAGCTGTCCAGCTTCCAGCTGGAAACCACCGACCAGCTCAACGCTGAAGTGGCCACCTGCCTGAACGTCAGCGAAGACCACATGGACCGCTACAGCGGCCTGCCGGCCTATCACCTGGCCAAGCACCGGATTTTCCGGGGTGCACGGCAGGTGGTGATCAACCGTGACGACGCCCTGTCGCGCCCGCTGATCGCCGATCAGGTGACCTGCTGGGAATTCGGCCTGGGCAAACCGGACTTCAAGCGCTTCGGCTTGCTCGAAGAAAATGGCGAGAAGTCCCTGGCGTTTCGTTTTGAGGCGCTGCTGCCGGTCGGCGAGTTGAAGATCCGCGGCGCGCACAACCAGTCCAACGCCCTGGCGGCGCTGGCGCTCGGTCATGCCGTTGGCTTGCCGATGGACGCCATGCTCGCCACTCTGCGCCAGTTCGCTGGCCTGGCGCATCGCTGCCAGTGGGTCGGTGAGCGCGCCGGGGTGAGCTACTACGACGACTCCAAGGCCACCAACGTCGGTGCTGCGCTGGCGGCCATCGAAGGCCTGGGTGCGGACATCGCCGGCAAGCTGGTGCTGATCGCCGGTGGCGATGGTAAAGGCGCCGACTTCTCTGCATTGAAGACTCCGGTCGCACGCTTCTGCCGAGCCGTGGTGCTGCTGGGCCGTGATGCCGAGCGCCTGGCCGAAGCGCTGGGCGATGCCGCACCGCAGCTGCGCGTTAGCAGCCTCGAGGAAGCGGTACAACGCTGCAGCGAGCTGGCCGAGGCCGGCGATGCCGTACTGCTGTCGCCGGCCTGCGCCAGCCTGGACATGTTCAAGAACTTCGAAGAACGCGGGCGCCTTTTCGCCCAGGCAGTCGGAGGGCTGAGCGCATGATGAGTTTCTTGCGCGTTCGTCCTTCGCCGCTGCTCGGTCGCGGTTTCGATGTCGATTTTCCGATGCTCGCCGGTTGCCTCGGCCTGCTCGGCCTGGGCCTGGTGATGATCACCTCGGCCTCGTCGGAAGTTGCTGCGGCGATGTCCGGCAACCCGCTGTACCACATGATTCGCCACCTGGTTTATCTGGCCATCGGTTTGGGTGCTGCGGGTGTCGTATTGATGATTCCCATGAGTTTCTGGCAGCGCTATGGCTGGATGATGCTGTTGGCCGCCATCGGCTTGCTGGTGCTGGTGCTGATCCCAGGGATTGGCCGCGAGGTCAATGGTGCGCGGCGCTGGATCGGTTTCGGTGCGTTCAACGTACAGCCGTCGGAGATCGCCAAGGTCTTCGTGGTGGTCTATCTGGCCGGTTATCTGATACGGCGCCAGGAGGAAGTGCGCGAGAGCTGGATGGGCTTCTTCAAGCCATTCGTGGTGCTGTTGCCGATGGCCGGTCTGCTGCTGCTGGAGCCGGACTTCGGTGCCACCGTGGTGATGATGGGCTCGGCCATGGCCATGCTGTTCCTCGGTGGTGTCGGCATGCTGCGCTTCGGGTTGATGGTGGCGCTGGCCGTCGGCGCCGTGTTCGTGCTGGTTCAGACCCAGGAATACCGCCTGCAGCGTCTGATCACCTTCACCGATCCCTGGGCCGACCAGTACGGTTCCGGTTATCAGCTGACCCAGGCTCTGATTGCCTTCGGTCGTGGCGAATGGTTCGGCGTCGGTCTGGGCAACAGCATCCAGAAGCAGTTCTATCTGCCGGAAGCGCACACCGACTTCGTATTTTCTGTTCTGGCCGAAGAGCTGGGTTTGATCGGCTCGCTGGCGACCCTGGCGCTGTTCGTCTTCGTCTGTGTGCGCGGTCTGTACATCGGCCTGTGGGCGGAGAAGGCCAAACAGTTCTTCTCGGCTTATGTGGCGTACGGCCTGTCGTTCCTGTGGATCGGTCAGTTCCTGATCAATATCGGCGTGAACACCGGCCTGCTGCCAACCAAGGGGCTGACCCTGCCGTTCCTCAGTTATGGCGGTTCGTCGCTGGTGATCTGCTGCGTCAGTCTGGCGATCCTGCTGCGTATCGAATGGGAGCGGCGCAACGTATTGGGCAACGAGGACATCGAGTTCAGCGAAGAGGATTTCGCCGAGCCGAGCGAGGAGGTCGCCCATGCGCGGTAATGTTCTGATCATGGCGGGCGGCACCGGTGGGCATGTGTTCCCGGCGCTGGCCTGTGCCCGCGAGTTCCAGGTCCGCGGTTACAGCGTGCACTGGCTGGGCACGCCGCGTGGTATCGAGAACGAGCTGGTGCCGCAGGCCAACCTGCCGCTGCACCTGATTGATGTCAGCGGCCTGCGTGGCAAGGGCAAGCTGTCGCTGCTCAAGGCACCGTTCCAGCTGCTGCGTTCGCTGCTGCAGGCGCGCCGTATCGTGCGTGAGTTGCAGCCAGTGTGCGTGCTCGGTATGGGTGGCTATGTGACCGGGCCTGGTGGCGTGGCCGCGAGAATGGCCGGCGTACCGTTGGTCATCCACGAGCAGAACGCCGTGGCCGGTACCGCCAACCGCCTGCTGTCGCGCATCGCCAGCCGCATCTGCGAGGCCTTCCCGAATACCTTCAAGGCATCGGACAAGCGCCGCACCACCGGCAACCCGGTGCGTGAGGAGCTGTTCCTGGAAACGCCGCGCGAGCCTTTGGCTGGCCGTCAGCCGAAGTTGCTGGTGCTGGGGGGCAGCCTGGGCGCTGAGCCGCTGAACAAGTTGCTGCCGGCTGCTCTAGAAAAAATCCCCGCCGACGTGCGCCCCAAGGTGTTCCACCAGGCTGGCAAGCAACATGCCGAAATCACTGCGGAGCGTTATCGCGATGCTGCGGTCGAAGCCGAGGTCGCGCCGTTCATCAAGGATATGGCACGGGCTTATGGCTGGGCCGATCTGGTGATCTGCCGCGCCGGTGCATTGACCGTCAGCGAACTCGCTGCGGCTGGTCTGCCGTCGTTTCTGGTGCCGCTGCCGCATGCAATCGACGATCACCAGAGCCGCAATGCCGAATATCTGGCGAAGGAGGGCGCTGCCGTCCTTCTTCCGCAACATGCTACTGACGCGGCCAAGCTCGCCGCGCAGCTCACCGAGGTTCTGATGCACCTGGAAAAACTAAACGTCATGGGCGCCACCGCGCGTCGCCTGGCCAAGCCCGATGCCACCCGTACGGTGGTCGACATCTGCCAGGAGGTGATTCGTGGCTAAGTCTCCCGCTGCGGTCAAGGCCGAGGTTCGGCGTATGCGCCGTATCCGTCGCATCCATTTCGTCGGCATCGGCGGTGTGGGCATGTGCGGTATCGCCGAGGTGTTGCTGAACCTTGGCTACGAAGTGTCTGGCTCGGACCTCAAGGCTTCGCCGGTCACTGAGCGTCTGGAAAAATTCGGCGCGCAGATCTTCATTGGCCATGCCGCCGAGAATGCCGAGCAGGCCGACGTACTGGTGGTCTCCAGTGCCATCAACACTGCCAACCCTGAGGTCGCCACTGCTCTGGAACGTCGTATTCCGGTCGTGCCGCGTGCCGAGATGCTCGCCGAACTGATGCGCTACCGGCACGGTATCGCCGTGGCTGGCACTCATGGCAAGACAACCACCACCAGTCTGCTGGCCTCGGTGTTTGCCGCTGGCGGCCTTGATCCGACTTTCGTTATCGGTGGTCGCCTCAATGCTGCAGGCACCAACGCGCAGTTGGGCTCCAGTCGCTTTCTGATCGCCGAGGCGGACGAGAGCGATGCCAGCTTCCTGCACCTGCAGCCGATGGTGTCGGTGGTCACCAATATCGACGCCGACCATATGAGCACCTACGGCGGTGACTTCAACAAACTGAAGAAAACCTTCGTCGAGTTCCTGCATAACCTGCCGTTCTATGGTCTGGCCGTGCTCTGCGTCGACGACCCGGTGGTGCGTGAGTTGCTGCCTCAGGTCGGTCGTCCGACCGTGACCTACGGTTTTGCCGAGGATGCCGACGTGCGCGCGATCAATGTGCGTCAGGAAGGCATGCGCACCTATTTCACCGTGCTGCGTCCCGACTGCGAGCCACTCGACGTGTCGGTGAACATGCCGGGTAATCACAATGTGCTCAATGCGCTGGCCACCATAGCCATCGCTACCGATGAGGGCATCGATGATGCCGCCATCGTCGCTGGCCTGTCGGGCTTCCAAGGCGTCGGTCGGCGCTTCCAGGTCTACGGTGAGCTGCCGGTCGAAGGCGGCAGCGTGATGCTGGTCGATGACTACGGCCACCACCCGCGTGAAGTCGCGGCGGTAATCAAGGCCGTGCGCGGTGGCTGGCCGGAGCGCCGCTTGGTGATGGTCTATCAGCCGCACCGCTACAGCCGCACCCGTGACCTGTACGACGATTTCGTGCAGGTACTCGGTGAGGCCAACGTGCTGCTGCTGGTGGAAGTTTACCCGGCCGGCGAAGAACCCATCCCTGGTGCCGACAGCCGCCAGCTGTGCCACAGCATCCGTCAGCGCGGCCAGCTCGACCCGATCTATGTCGAACGTGGTGTTGACCTGGCGCCGCTGGTCAAGCCGCTGCTGCGTGCCGGCGACATTCTGCTGTGCCAGGGCGCCGGTGACATCGGTGCGGTGGCGCCGCAAATGATCAAGCACCCGCTGTTCGTGGGGGAGTCGAAATGAGTTTGCACAGCACCCTCGACCCCAAGGCTTTCGGTCGCGTCGCCGTGCTGTTCGGCGGCAAGAGTGCCGAGCGTGAAGTCTCGCTGAAGTCCGGCAATGCCGTGCTCGGTGCACTGCAGGCTGCTGGCGTGGATGCCTTCGGTATCGATGTCGGCGACGATTTCCTGCAGCGTCTGAGCAGCGAAAAGATCGACCGTGCCTTCATCGTGCTGCACGGCCGTGGTGGTGAGGATGGCTCCATGCAGGGCCTGCTCGAATGCGCCGGCATCCCTTATACCGGCAGCGGCATTCTGGCTTCGGCGCTGGCGATGGACAAACTGCGCACCAAGCAGGTCTGGCACAGCCTTGGCCTGCCGACGCCACGGCATGCCGTGCTGACCTCGCAGGCCGACTGCGAAGCTGCCGCGACCGAGCTGGGTTTCCCGCTGATCGTCAAGCCGGCCCATGAAGGTTCGAGCATCGGCATGGCCAAGGTAGAAAGCGCCGCCGCATTGATCGCGGCCTGGCAGGACGCGGCACGCTACGACAGCCAGGTGCTGGTCGAGCAGTGGATTGCCGGGCCTGAATACACCATCGCCGTGCTGCGTGGCGAAGTGCTGCCGCCAATCGGCCTGGGCACTCCACACACCTTTTATGACTACGACGCCAAGTACCTGGCGGATGACACCCAGTACCGCATTCCCTCTGGCCTGTCCGCCGAGAAGGAAGCCGAGCTCAAGGACCTGACTGCGCGCGCTTGCGAAGCAGTAGGCACTCAGGGTTGGGCACGCGCTGATGTGATGCAGGATGCCAGTGGCCAGTTCTGGCTGCTGGAAGTGAATACCGTACCGGGTATGACCGATCACAGCCTGGTGCCGATGGCCGCGCGCGCAGCCGGTCTGGATTTCCAGCAGCTGGTGCTGGCGATCCTGGCGGACAGCGTCGAGGCGAGGGGGTAAGCGATGAGTATCGCTCTGCGTCATCAGGACTCGCTGAGGGCTCCGCAACGCGGTAAGCCCGCGCCGCGTGGCGCCAGCCGTCTGGTGGCCAAGGAGCCAATGCGCCTGCGTCTGCCCAAGCCCGACTTCAGCTGGCTCGGTCGTGTGCTGTGGCCGCTGCTGCTGGTCGGTCTGGGCTTTGCTGCCTATGAAGGCGCGCAGCGCCTGCTGCCCTATGCCGACCGCCCGATAGCGCGCATCAGCGTGCAGGGCGACCTGGCTTATGTCAGTCAGCAGGCCGTACAACGTCGCATCGCCCCCTTTATTCAGGGCAGCTTCTTCAGCGTTGACTTGCGCAGCATGCGCGAAGAACTGGAGCGCATGCCGTGGATCGCGCATGCCGAAGTGCGTCGCGTCTGGCCGGATCAGATCGACGTGCGCCTGGAAGAGCAACTGCCGATTGCCCGCTGGGGTGACGAGGCGCTGCTCAACAACCAGGGCCAGGCCTTCGCTCCGCAGGAGCTGGACAACTATCAGCATCTGCCACAGCTGTCCGGACCCAAGCGTGCGCAGCCCAAGGTGATGCAGCAGTACCAGATGCTCAGCCAGTTGTTGCGTCCGATGGGCTTTACCGTGGTCGGCTTGCAGTTGCGTGAGCGCGGCAGCTGGTTCCTCTCGGCGACCGAGAATGCCAGCGGCCAGCGCATCGACATTCTGCTGGGGCGTGATCACGTGGTGGAAAAAATGCGTCGGTTCGCCGCCATTTACGAGCGCGAGCTGAAAGAACAGAGCGCGAACATCGCGCGCATCGACCTGCGTTATGCCAACGGCCTGGCCGTGGCCTGGCGTGAGCCGGTGGAGCCGGCTGCGGCCGAGCAGAAAGTGAATTGAGAAGAGGCAGGATGAAATGAGTAGCGCGCAGAGCGGCAAGATGATCGTTGGCCTGGACATCGGCACCTCCAAGGTGGTGGCGCTGGTGGGCGAGGTGACGGCCGACGGCCAGCTGGAAATCGTCGGTATCGGCACCCATCCGTCGCGCGGGCTGAAAAAGGGCGTGGTGGTCAACATCGAGTCCACCGTGGCCTCGATCCAGCGCGCGGTGGAAGAGGCGCAACTGATGGCCGGTTGCCGCATTCACTCGGCGTTCGTCGGCGTGGCCGGCAACCACATCCGCAGCCTGAACAGCCACGGCATCGTCGCCATCCGTGATCGCGAAGTCAGCGGCGCCGATATCGAGCGCGTACTGGATGCCGCTCAGGCGGTGGCCATTCCCGCCGACCAGCGCGTGCTGCACACCCTGGCGCAGGATTACGTGATCGACAACCAGGAAGGTGTGCGCGAACCGCTGGGCATGTCCGGCGTGCGTCTGGAGGCCAAGGTGCATGTGGTCACCTGCGCGGTGAACGCTGCGCAGAACATCGAAAAATGCGTGCGTCGCTGCGGTCTGGAAGTCGACGACATCATCCTTGAACAACTGGCATCGGCGTATTCGGTGCTGACCGAGGACGAGAAGGAGCTGGGCGTGTGCCTGGTGGATATCGGCGGTGGCACTACCGACATCGCCATCTTCACCGAGGGCGCCATCCGCCACACCGCGGTAATCCCGATTGCCGGCGACCAGGTCACCAACGACATCGCCATGGCCCTGCGTACGCCGACTCAGTATGCCGAGGAAATCAAGATTCGCTACGCCTGCGCCCTGGCCAAACTGGCCGGCGCTGGCGAAACCATCAAGGTGCCGAGCGTCGGTGATCGTCCGCCGCGTGACCTCTCGCGCCAGTCCCTGGCCGAAGTGGTCGAACCGCGTTACGACGAGCTGTTCACCCTGATTCAGGCCGAGCTGCGTCGCAGCGGCTACGAGGACCTGATTCCGGCCGGCATCGTCATGACCGGTGGTACGGCGAAGATGGAAGGTGCGGTCGAACTGGCTGAGGAAATCTTCCACATGCCCGTGCGTCTGGGCGTGCCGCACAGCGTCAAGGGCATGGCCGACGTGGTGCGCAATCCGATTTATTCCACTGGCGTGGGCTTGCTGATGTACGGGCTGCAGAAGCAGCACGACGGTATTTCCATGTCGGTGGGCAGTCCTTACCAGGACGAAAACAAGACCCCGGTACTCGAGCGCATCAAGCGCTGGGTACAAGGCAATTTCTAAATTTGCAGTAGGCGTTACAACTAGAAAGGAAGGAGAGGGATCATGTTCGAACTAGTAGACAACATTCCACAAAGTGCGGTGATCAAAGTCATCGGTGTCGGTGGTGGCGGCGGTAACGCGGTCAATCACATGGCTGTCAGCAACATCGAAGGCGTCGAGTTCATTTGCGCCAACACCGATGCGCAGGCGCTGAAGAACATTGGTGCACGCACCGTGCTGCAGCTCGGCCCAGGCGTGACCAAGGGCCTGGGCGCTGGCGCCAACCCGGAAGTCGGCCGTCAAGCCGCGCTGGAAGACCGCGAGCGCATCGCTGAAGTGCTGCAAGGCACCGATATGGTGTTCATCACCACTGGCATGGGCGGTGGTACCGGTACCGGTGCTGCTCCGGTGATCGCTGAAGTGGCCAAGGAACTGGGCATCCTGACCGTGGCCGTGGTCACTCGTCCGTTCCCGTTCGAAGGCAAGAAGCGCATGGTCATCGCCGACGAGGGCATCCGTGCGCTGGCCGAGAGCGTCGATTCGCTGATCACCATCCCCAACGAGAAGCTGCTGACCATCCTCGGTAAGGATGCCAGCCTGCTGTCCGCCTTCGCCAAGGCTGACGACGTGCTGGCCGGTGCCGTGCGCGGTATCTCCGACATCATCAAGCGTCCGGGCATGATCAACGTCGACTTCGCCGACGTGAAGACCGTGATGAGCGAAATGGGTATGGCGATGATGGGTACTGGCTGCGCCAGCGGCCCGAACCGCGCCCGTGAAGCCACCGAGGCGGCCATCCGCAACCCGCTGCTGGAAGACGTCAACCTGCAGGGCGCGCGCGGCATCCTGGTCAACATCACTGCCGGTCCGGACCTGTCGCTGGGCGAGTACTCCGATGTGGGTAACATCATCGAGCAGTTCGCTTCCGAGCAGGCTACCGTCAAGGTCGGTACCGTGATCGACGCCGACATGCGCGACGAGCTACATGTCACCGTGGTCGCCACCGGTCTGGGTGCACGCATGGAGAAACCGGTCAAGGTGGTCGACAACACCGTGCAGGTCGCCGTCAGCCAGCCGGTTACCCAGCAGCCCGCCGGGCAACAACCGCGCAGCGAGCAGTCGGTCAACTACAAGGACTACGAGCGTCCGACCGTGCAGCGTCAGAGCCACAGCGGGGCAGCTACTGCGGCCAAGCTCAATACCCAGGACGATCTCGATTACCTGGATATTCCGGCTTTCCTGCGTCGCCAGGCTGATTAATGGAATTTATCAGGGCTATGACGGTGATTGGTGTTCAGCAAAGGTCGGTTCTGCTATTATTTCCGACCATTGTTGAAAACAGTTCGCAACTAGCGATATAGCGGCCAAGCCATGATCAGACAACGCACCCTGAAGAACATTATTCGTGCCACCGGCGTTGGCCTGCATTCGGGGGAAAAGGTTTACCTGACCCTGAAGCCGGCACCGGTGGACACGGGTATCGTGTTCCGTCGCACCGATCTCGACCCTGTCGTGGAAATCCGCGCATCGGCCGGGAATGTCGGTGAAACCACCATGTCGACCACGTTGATCAATGGCGACGTCAAGGTGGATACGGTAGAGCATCTGCTTTCGGCCATGGCAGGCCTGGGCATCGATAACGCCTACGTCGAGCTCTCCGCGTCCGAAGTGCCGATCATGGACGGTAGTGCTGGTCCTTTCGTATTCCTGATTCAATCCGCTGGCCTGCAGGAGCAGGAAGCGCCGAAGAAGTTCATCCGCATCCTGCGCGAAGTAACGGTGGAAGAGGGCGACAAGCGCGCCACCTTCGTGCCGTTCGACGGGTTCAAGGTGAGCTTCGAGATCGACTTCGATCATCCCGTGTTCCGCAATCGTACGCAGAGCGCCAGTGTGGATTTCTCCAGCACGTCTTTCGTCAAGGAAGTCAGCCGGGCCCGCACTTTCGGCTTCATGCGTGACATCGAGTTCCTGCGTTCGCAGAACCTGGCGCTCGGCGGCAGTGTGGAAAACGCCATCGTGGTCGATGAATATCGCGTGCTCAACGAAGACGGCCTGCGTTACGAGGACGAGTTCGTCAAACACAAGATTCTCGATGCCATCGGCGACCTGTACCTGCTGGGTAATAGCCTGATCGGTGAGTTCAAGGGCTTCAAGTCTGGCCACGCACTGAACAACCGTTTGCTGCGTACCCTGATGGAGCAGACTGATGCCTGGGAAATGGTGACCTTCGAGGACGCCAAGCTTGCTCCGATCTCTTACATGCGCCCGGTTGCGGCCGTGTAATCGAACTCTCTTCCTAGCTTCAATTGAGGCCACCTGCGGGTGGCCTCTTTTTTTGTCGTGCGCCGTCGATGGGTGTCATCCCAGAGGGACTGCCGAACAATGAGAAAGCTTCTTCCGGAAGAAGAAGTCAGGGGCTTTTTGTCGCAGCGCTGCGCCGGTCGATGAGTGGCAAAAGTCGTTAATCGTCCTTGCGCGTGTGGCTGGCCAGACGCTCAAGAGCCGCTTTCAGACTCGGGTTGCTGATGCCGTCGGCACTTGCCTTGATGTTTTGCGCGGCGCTATTGGACAGATAAAGGCTGCGACCGGTTCCACGATTCTGACCTGTCGAAGGTTGCACCTTGAACAGGATTTTCGTTAAGGTCGCGAATTCTTCGAGTGCCTGCAGTTGTCGTTGCAGTCTTCTTTGCTGATAACGCAGGCGTGTTGCCCAGTGGCCATCGGTCACGATCAATAGCAGACAGCCGTCTCGCCAGGACGCTACATGACAGTGTTCCCGGGCAGCAGGTTGTAGCTGGCTTTCAACAAGACGCTGCAGGTGAGTCAGGCGTTGGGCCTGACCGAACAGCGCTTTCAGGGGCTTGGCTTCGCGTAGCAGCGTGGCGGGCGCCTGGGCCGGCAAGGGACGAAACGTCATGGCAGGAGGCCTTAAGTTGCAGAGCGACCATGGTAGCAGAGCGTGCTGCCAGTCTGTGCTCCGCGAAAGGGGAAGCCATGCATATCATTTTGCTCAATAGCCGTCACGGCTCGGCGCGGACGATCAATCTGGATCTGCGCTTGTTGTTGCTGACGATGTTTCTGCTGCTGGGGGTGAGTCTGGGTGCAGGTGCTGCGCTCGGCGCCAAGTGGCTGACCGCCGAACCGGTGGTCGACACGTCGCTGGCCGAGGCATTGGATCAACAGCGTAAACAGGTTGGTGCCGTGCGTCTGGATGCACAGCGTCAGCTCGACGCGTTCGCTGCACATGTGGCGGAATTGCAGGCGCGCCTGACACGTCTCGACGCTCTGGGCGAGCGCCTTACTGAGCTGGCCGAGCTGGACGCAGGTGAGTTCGACTTCTCGCTCAGCGTGGGGCAGGGCGGCGCCGAGGATGCCCTGGGGGCTTCGGCCTATTCGCCGCCTCCGTTCATGAACGCGCTGGATGAGTTGGCGCTGCGTGTCGACAGCCGTGAGCAACAACTCGAAGTACTTGAGCAACTGCTTGGCGAGCGTCGCCTGAGCGAGGCCGAGACGCTTTCCGGTCGCCCGGTCCTGCACGGTTATGTGTCGTCGCCATTCGGGCGGCGGGTTCACCCGCTGACCGGCCGGGTGAGCGTTCACAAGGGTATCGACTTTGCCGCCAAGTCAGGCAGCGACGTGATGGCCGTGGCTGCCGGCGTGGTGACCTTCTCCGGTCGCAAGAACGGTTATGGCAACACGGTGGAAATCAGTCATGCCGATGGTTACGTGACGCTTTATGCGCACAACCGCAGCAACACGGTGCAGATCGGTGACCTGGTGCAGCGTGGTCAGACCATCGCCAAGGTCGGAAGTACCGGGCGTTCCACCGGCTATCACGTGCACTTCGAAGTGAGCAAGGATGGCCGTCAGGTCAACCCCGCGCTGTATATCGCTCGTGCCAATGGCGCCGAGTAGCCAGGCGCTTTCAGCCGTCTCTTGAATTGTCTGCGAACGCCCCCACATACAGGGCCATGCCGCGCCTTCGGCATGGCCGGGGATCGATGGCCTGCGCCATCACGCTGTAGCAACGGGCTGACAACGTCACTTTCCTCCCCGGCTTTTCCGGGTAGAATGCCCCCTTCGCCCGCAGCCATGCTGGCTGCCAGGTCGCGATTTGCGCCGACCTCAATCCATTCGCCGGAAGTCCTGTCGATATGTTTGCGCCTCTGTTGAAAAAACTTTTCGGAAGCAAGAATGAGCGTGAAGTCAAACGCATGCTCAAGGCGGTGCAGTCCGTCAACGTCCTTGAAGAGCAGATGATCGCCCTCTCGGATGATCAACTGCGTGGCAAGACCGAAGAGTTCAAGGCCCGTCTGGCCAAGGGCGAAACCCTCGACCAACTGCTTCCTGAAGCCTTCGCGGTGGCCCGTGAGGCCGGCAAGCGGGTCATGGGTATGCGTCACTTCGACGTCCAGTTGATCGGCGGCATGACCCTGCACGAAGGCAAGATTGCCGAGATGCGTACCGGTGAGGGCAAGACCCTGGTAGGTACTCTGGCGGTCTACCTCAACGCACTGTCCGGCAAGGGCGTGCATGTGGTTACGGTCAACGAATACCTGGCGCGTCGCGACGCCAACTGGATGCGTCCGCTATATGAATTCCTCGGCCTGAGTGTCGGCATCGTAACGCCGTTCCAGCCGCCGGAAGAAAAGCGAGCTGCCTATGCCGCGGACATCACCTACGGCACCAATAACGAGTTCGGTTTCGACTACCTGCGTGACAACATGGCGTTCAGCCTGGAAGACAAATTCCAGCGTGAGCTGAATTTCGCTGTGATCGACGAAGTCGACTCGATCCTCATCGACGAAGCGCGTACCCCGCTGATCATCTCCGGTCAGGCCGAAGACAGCTCCAAGCTGTACATCGAGATCAACAAGCTGGTCCCGCGCCTCACGCAGCACATCGAGGAAGAAGAGGGTGTGGTGACTCAGGAAGGTCACTACAAGGTCGACGAGAAGTCGCGCCAGGTCGAGTTGAACGAGGCCGGCCACCAGTACGTCGAGGAGATGCTCACCGCTGCCGGCCTGCTGGCTGAAGGCGAAAGCCTTTACTCCGCACACAACCTGGGCCTGCTCACCCACGTCTATGCCAGCCTGCGTGCGCATACCCTGTTCCACCGCAACATCGAATACATCGTGCAGAACGGCCAGGTGATCCTGATCGATGAGCACACCGGTCGTACCATGCCTGGGCGTCGTCTGTCCGAGGGGCTGCACCAAGCCATCGAGGCCAAGGAAGGCGTGAACATCCAGGCCGAGAGCCAGACGCTGGCCTCGACCACCTTCCAGAACTACTTCCGCCTGTACAACAAGCTGTCCGGCATGACCGGTACCGCTGATACCGAGGCTTTCGAGTTCCGCCAGATCTACGGTCTGGACGTGATGGTCATCCCGACCAACAAGGCGATTGCGCGTAAGGACTTCAACGACCTGGTCTACCTGACCCAGGAAGAGAAGTACCAGGCGATCATCACCGATATCAAGGATTGCCAGGCCCAGGGCCGGCCGATCCTGGTCGGCACCGCGACCATCGAGACGTCCGAGTACGTCAGTCAGCTGCTGAACAAGGAAGGCATCGAGCACAAGGTGCTCAACGCCAAGTTCCACGACAAGGAAGCCGAGATCATCGCCCAGGCAGGTCGTCCGGGCGCGCTGACCATTGCTACCAACATGGCCGGTCGTGGTACCGACATTCTTCTCGGTGGCAACTGGGAAGTGGAAGTCGCCGCACTGGAGAATCCTACCGACGAGCAGGTCGCGCAGATCAAGGCCGAATGGCAGAAGCGTCACCAGCAAGTGATCGAGGCTGGCGGTCTGCATGTGATCGCCTCGGAGCGTCATGAGTCGCGGCGTATCGACAACCAGCTGCGTGGTCGTGCCGGCCGCCAGGGTGACCCGGGCTCGAGCCGCTTCTACCTGTCGCTGGAGGACAACCTGATGCGCATCTTCGCCTCTGATCGGGTGAAGAACTTCATGAAGGCCCTGGGCATGCAGTCCGGCGAGGCCATCGAGCATCGCATGGTTACCAACGCGATCGAGAAAGCCCAGCGCAAGGTCGAAGGCCGCAACTTCGACATGCGTAAGCAACTGCTCGAATTCGATGATGTGGCCAACGAGCAGCGCAAGGTGATCTACCACATGCGCAACAGCCTGCTGTCTGCGGAGAATGTCGGTGACACCATCGCCGAATTCCGCGAGGAAGTGCTGAGCGCTGCCATCAACGGCCACATCCCGCCGCAGTCCATGCCCGAGCAGTGGGACGTGGCGGGGCTGGAGTCCACGCTGCAGAGCGACTTCGGTATCAAGCTGCCGATCCAGCAGTGGCTGGACGAAGACGACAAACTGTACGAAGAAACCCTGCGCGAGCGCATCCTCGCCGAGTTGCTCGCCGCCTATAACGAGAAGGAAACCCAGGCCAGCGCCGAAGCCTTGCGTACCTTCGAGAAGCAGATTCTGCTGCGCGTGCTCGACGACCTGTGGAAGGACCACCTGTCCACCATGGACCATCTGCGTCACGGTATCCACCTGCGTGGCTATGCGCAGAAGAACCCGAAGCAGGAGTACAAGCGCGAATCCTTTGCTCTGTTCCAGGAGCTGCTGGAGTCGATCAAGCGCGACACCATCCGCGTGCTCTGCCACGTGCAGGTGCGCCGCGAAGATCCGGCCGAAGAGGAAGCCCGCCTGCGTCGCGAAGCCGAAGCCATGGCTGAGCGCATGCAGTTCCAGCACGCCGAGGCTTCGGCACTGGCTAGCGAAGAGGGTAGCGCCGAAGAGGGTGATGTCGCGGTTGCCGCAGCGCCGGTGCGCAGCGAGCAGAAAGTCGGGCGTAATGAGCCTTGCCCATGTGGCTCGGGCAAAAAGTACAAGCACTGCCACGGTCAGATTGGCTGAGCATGGCAGGTGTGCGCCGCTAACAGGCTGTTGAAAAACTACCTGCGTTGCCATTACTGCGTTCAAAACAGGCTCAAAATGCTCATTTACAACACGTAAACTGCGCTTTTTCGCCTGTTTTTGCCTTGCACTGGCTGCCTCGCCTACGCTTTTCAACGGCCTGCCAAGGCGCTTGCAGTAGAGAGGGCTTCGGCTATGCTGTCGCCGCCCTCGATGACGCCGCGACGGCCCTGCCGTTCGCGGCGTTTTACCATCTCATCCGGTCGCCTTGGCGATCACCCTGTAATTTGAAGGAGCGCATCTCATGGCTGTTGGTCTTGGCCCGCTGTCTACCCTGCACCCGGTTCCTGGTTTCGAGTTGGGCATCGCTTCGGCTGGTATCAAGCGCCCGGGGCGCAAGGATGTGGTAGTGATGCGCTGCGCCGAGGGTTCGCGCATTGCTGGTGTAACGACGACCAATGCCTTTTGCGCCGCGCCTGTGCTGATCACTCGTGAGCGTCTGGGCGGTGAGGTGCGTTACCTGCTGACCAATACCGGCAACGCCAACGCCGGCACCGGTGCTGATGGCCTGGCCCGTGCGCGCCGCGCCTGCGCGCGCCTGGCCGAGCTGGTGGGTGTCACGGAGAATGCCGTGCTGCCATTCTCTACTGGCGTGATCGGTGAGCCACTGCCGGTCGAGAAGATCGAGAGCGCTCTGCAGGCTGCCCTCGATGATCTCAAGACCGACAACTGGGAAGCGGCCGCTACCGGCATCATGACCACCGACACCCTGCCCAAGGGTGCCAGCCGCCAGTTCAGGCACGACGGCGTGACCGTCACCGTGACCGGCATCTCCAAGGGCGCCGGGATGATCCGCCCGAACATGGCCACCATGCTCGGCTACATCGCAACCGACGCCAAGGTCGCGCAGGGCGTGCTGCAGGATCTGGTGCGCGATGCGGCGAACAAGTCGTTCAACCGCATCACCATCGACGGCGATACCTCGACCAACGACTGCTGCATGCTGATCGCGACTGGTCAGGCTGCTGTGCCGGAAATCACCGAGGCTTCCGGTGAGCTGTTCAGCAAGCTCAAGCAGGCCGTATTCGAGGTGTTCATGGAAGTGGCCCAGGCCATCGTCCGTGATGGTGAGGGGGCGACCAAGTTCGTCACCGTGCAGGTCAACGGTGGTGGTACCCACCAGGAATGCCTGGATGTGGCCTATGCCGTGGCCCACTCGCCGCTGATCAAGACCGCGCTGTTCGCCTCCGACCCGAACTGGGGGCGCATCCTCGCCGCGGTGGGTTATGCCGGCGTGCCGCAACTGGATGTCAGCAAGATCGATGTATTCCTGGGAGAGGTGTGTATCGCCAGCAAGGGCTGCCGTGCGACCACCTATACCGAAGAGCAGGGCGCTGCGGTGATGGCCCAGGAGGAAATCACCATTCGTATCGAGCTCGGTCGTGGTGCCTGCAGCGAGACCATCTGGACCACCGATCTGTCCCACGAGTACGTGAAGATCAACGCCGAATATCGCACCTGATCGCCTACCGGCTGGACACTATTCCCGCGCCTCATGAGCCCATGACGCGCGGGAATTTGCTATTGGGCTGGCGGGCTCTTAACGTCGAGCGACTTCAACGAAGGAATGCTCGGGAGACGCGATATGGCAATGCAACTGGTTATTGGCGACAAGAACTACTCGTCCTGGTCACTGCGTGCAGCGTTGACGGTCGAGCTGGCGGGGGCGGAATGCGAAGAGGTGCTGGTACGTCTTTACCAGCCAGATAGCCGAGCGCAGCTGCTGCGCCATTCGCCCACTGGCAAGGTGCCGGTATTGGTCTCCGAGCAGGGGGCTGTATGGGACTCCCTGGCTATTGCCGAATACCTGGCCGAGTGCTATCCCGAGGCGCAGCTGTGGCCTGCGGAGCCCCAGGCTCGTGCGCTTGCGCGCAGCGTCTGTGCGGAGATGCACAGCGGCTTCGTTGCCCTGCGCAGCCACCTGCCGATGGACCTGGCGCGCGACAGGGCGTTGGCCGAGTTGCCGGACGATGCCCAGGCCGATATCGACCGTATCTGCGCGATCTGGGCGGGTTGCCGCGAGCGTTTTGGTGCGCAGGGTAATTACCTGTTCGGTCCTGCCAGCATCGCCGATGCTTTCTACGCGCCGGTCGCCGCGCGTTTACGCAGTTACCGTGTGGCGCTGCCGACGGCGGCGGCTGCATACGTCGAAACCATTTATCGCTGGCCAGCGTTTCAGCGCTGGTATCAGGCGGCATTGCAGGAGGTAAAGCGGTGAAGCGTGTTCATGTCGCGGCAGCGGTGATTCGGGGCGCCGATGGGCACATCCTGATCGCCAGGCGCTCCGAGGACAAGCACCAGGGCGGGCTGTGGGAGTTTCCCGGTGGCAAGGTAGAAGAGGGCGAGGCGGTGAGCGCGGCCCTGGCTCGTGAGCTGGAGGAGGAGTTGGCCATTCGTCCTACGGTTACTCGTCCGCTGATCCAGATTCGCCATGATTACCCGGACAAGCAGGTGCTGCTGGATGTCTGGGAAGTTGCGGCGTTCAAGGGCGAGCCCCATGGCGCCGAGGGCCAGCCGCTGGCTTGGGTTAGCGAGCGGCAGTTGCTGGAGTATGACTTCCCGGCGGCGAACAAACCCATCGTTGCCGCCGCGCGCCTGCCGGATCGCTACCTGATCACGCCCGATGGCCTGGAGCCCGCAGAGCTGTTCGCCGGTGTACGTAAGGCGTTGGAGTCGGGCGTTCGATTGATTCAACTGCGTGCGCCGAACATGTTCGATCCCCAGTACCGCGACCTGGCGCTGGACGTGCAGGGGCTGTGTGCCGGCAAGGCACAGTTGATGCTCAAGGGCCCGCTGGAGTGGCTGGGGGATTTTCCCGCTGCGGGCTGGCACCTGACCACGGAGCAATTGCGCAAGTACGCGGCTAGTGGCCGGCCTTTCCCGGAGCAGCGCTGGCTGGCTGCTTCCTGCCACAATGCCGAGGAGTTGGCGCTGGCTACGCAGATGGGGGTGGACTTCGTCACCTTGTCGCCGGTGCAGGCCACTGCTACTCATCCCGACGCACAACCGCTGGGCTGGGACGCCGCCGGCGAACTGCTCGCGGGCTTCAATCTACCGGCATACCTGCTGGGCGGTGTCGGTCCGGTCGATATCGAGCGCGCCTGGCAGACCGGCGCCCAGGGCGTGGCGGGTATTCGAGCGTTCTGGCCGCAGTAGGGTGCGCTGTGCGCACCGAGCCGCTATCGCAGTATTCCAGGTGCGCACGGCGCACCCTACGCCCAGGTCTCTGGCTTTAGACTCGTAGGGCGGCATCCTCGGCTCCTTGAACGCCTGGCGCGATTGCCCTGAGAGGAGCGAGGGGCCGCCTGGCTATCTGCTCGCGAACCCAGGGCAAAAGCTTCGCGAGCAGAGCTCGCTCCTACGGTTTGTCCGCTGCCTGCCACAGCACTTCGGCAATGTCCTGGCGTTTGGCGATCAGGCGGGCAGCGACGAACAGCAGGTCGGAAAGACGGTTGATGTAGGCCAGGCCCTCGGCGCGCAGTGGCTCCACGGCGTTGAGGTGTTGGCAGCGGCGTTCGCTGTTGCGAGCGAGGCTGCGGCAGACATGGGCCTGAGCGACCAGCCGTGAACCGCCGGGCAGGATGAAGTTCTCCAGTGGGCCCACTTCCTCGTTCCAGCGGTCGATGGCCGTTTCCAGGCGCTCGATCTCTTCCTGCTGTAGCGCCTGATACTCGGGCATGGCCAGCTCACCGCCGAGATCGAACAGGCGATGCTGGCAGAGGCTCAGGACGTCACTGACGTCCTTCAGGCCGGGCCATGTCGTCGCTGCCTCGTTCAGCTCGGCCAGCAGCAGGCCGAGCTGGCTGTTGAGCGTGTCGAGTTCGCCGATCGCTTCGATGCGCGGGTGATCCTTGCCGACCCGGCGGCCATCGGCCAGCCCGGTTTCTCCTTTGTCACCGGTGCGGGTGTAGATCTTGGAGAGGCGAAAACCCATGGTTCAGTGTCCTGTATGGTCGGGCAGGCTGGCCAGCGGCAGGCGCAGGGTGAAACAGGTGCCCTGGCCCGGTGTGGAGTGCACTTCCATCTGCCCCTTGTGGTTGTTGGTGACGATGAAATAGGAGACCGCCAGGCCAAGTCCGGTGCCCTGACCGACCTCCTTGGTGGTGAAAAAGGGCTCGAAGATGCGCTTGCGCACGCTTTCCTTCATGCCGACACCGTTGTCCTCGACCTGCACCTCCGCCCATTGGCCAGCCTGTCTGGTGCGCAGGGTGATACGTCCGGGTTCGCTGTCGTCGTCACGTTGGTGGATGGCTTGAGCGGCGTTCTTCAGCAGGTTGAGCAGGACCTGTTCCAGTTCGTTGGCGGTACAGGCGACTGGCCCCAACTGAGGGTCGAAGTTGCGCACGATCTGCAGGGTCTTGAAGTCGAAGCTGTCGGCCAGGTCGAAGTCGTTGCCGGCGATCTCCAGCGCCTGATCGATCAAGGCAGGGAGCTCGCAGGGGGCGAGCTGGCGATCGCTGCGGCGGCTGAAACTGAGCATGTGGCTGACGATCTTGGCAGCGCGCTGGCCGGCTTGCTGGATACCGTCGAGCAAGCGTGGCACCTCACGGGCGGCCATATAGTGCTCGATGGCTTGCAGGCTCACACCGGCCTGCTCAGCCTGCTCGAGATTCTTCTCGAGATCGGCGGAGAGGCGCCGACGGATGTTCTGCACGTTATGCAGGATGGCGCCGAGCGGGTTGTTGATCTCGTGCGCCATGCCCGCTGCCAGACCGCCAACGGAGAGCATCTTCTCCGACTGCACCATCATTTCTTCCAGGGCCAGGCGCTGGGTGATGTCGTCGATACGGATTACCACGCCACGACCGGCGCCGCCCATCAGCGGGTAGAAGGTCAGGGCATAGTGGCGTGGTTCGTCGTCCTTGGGCCAGGTGACGCGCTCGATCTTCTCCACCCTGTGCTGTTCGGCAGTGCGCTTGAGCTGTTGCAGAAACGGCTTGAGTGGCGCAAAGGCGAGAAAGACCGGCTGGTTCAGTGCCTCCTCCAGGCGCGTGCCGGACAGGGCACTGGCCTCCTGATTCCACTGGGTCACGTAGAGCATGTCATCCAGGGCGATCAGCGCCGACGGCATCGAGTCGATGATGCTGTTGAGATAGTTCTGAAATCCGGTGAGCTTCTTCTCTATCTTGCTGCGCACCTGCACTTCCAGTTCCAGCTTGCGGTTGGAATGGCGGGTTTCCTCGGCCAGGCTCTGGGCCTGGTCGAAGGCCTGCTGGGCATCGTCACGAGCGCGCTTGAGCTGTTGTTCGCGTGCTTCGATACGCATCAGCATGGTGTTGAAGGCATCGGCCAGACTGCCGATCTCGTCCTGATTGCCGCGTGTGGCGCGCAGGGCATAGTTCTCTTCGCGGGTGACCTGGCGCGACAGTTCCTCCAGGCGACGGATCGGTTTGGTCACCAGGCGTTTGACTTGCTTGGCCACCAGCAGCCAGAGCAGCACGCTGAAAGCCAGAATCACCAGGCTTGCAGTCAGGGTGCCGGTGTAGAACGCGCCGGGCAGCTCGCTCGAGGCAACCAGCAGCAGGGCTCCCGGGCGTCCGCTGGGATGCGGCAGGTCCACCAGCAGGTTGGTACGAAAGGCGGTGTTGCGCCAGTTCTCCAGGGCGCCCAGTTCCTGCGGCAGCTGCAGTTTCTCGCCGCGCTGCAGCTGCGCTAGGCTGAGGCCGTTGCTGTCATAGATCACTGCCGCGCGCAGTGGTGCGTAGTCATCCAGGCGTTTGAGCAACGCCTGAGCGGACGCCGGTGAGTGCAGCGCTTCCTTGCTCAGGGACGGGCTGGCGATGAGACGGCCAAGGGTATGCAGCGCTTGCGGTGCCATGCTTTCCTGGGTGATCCAGTAGGCGGCGCTGATGAAGGCCAGGTTGGCGATCAGCAGGACGGTGGCGAGCAATACCAGCAACGCCACGAGCAGTTTGCGGCCGACCGGCAGATTGTCGAGGCGTTGGCGCAGTCTCATGGTCGAGTCGCTGTAGCAGATGGAGGCGGCAGGTTAGCGCGCCCCGGCGGTCATTGCCACGCCTGGCCGCCCCTGACTAATCCAGAGGCAGGTCGCGCGCGGCGAGATGGGTCTGCAATCGCTGCTGCAAATGTTGCAGGTGAGGCAGTTGCAGGTGGTGACGCTGCGCTGCCTTGCAGGCATACCCCAAGAGATAGCTGATCTCGGTGCGTCGCCTCTGAGCGACGTCCTGATGCATGGAAGAGTAGTTGGCTGCCGTGGCCGCGATCACCCGTAGCACTTCTTCATGCAGGTGCTCAGCCGCCGCTGGTTGACCGCATTGCTGCAACAGTTCGCTCAGTTCGGCGCAGAGCGTGGCGACTTCCGCAGGATGTTGGCGCAAGTCGCCATTGCGGCAGTCATGCAGCACCGTGAGCGGGTTGATCGCACAGTTCAGTGCCAGCTTGCGCCATAGCCGGGCGAGGATATCCGGGTTCCATTGATGGGTGATGTCGGCACGCTGCAATTCATCGAGCCAGCCTGGCGCTTGGGGATTAGCGGGATCGCCCAACCAGTTGTGGCCGTGGCCGGCGAACACCACCTGAAAATCGGCCGGACGAAACGCCCCCTCGGTGCTGGAGACGAACAGGCAACGCTGTTCGGGTAGGCGCTGGGCCACGGCGTCCTGGCTACCCAGACCGTTTTGCAGCAACAGCAGCTCGGCGCCGGCGACCAGGCGTGGGGCAATGGATGCTATCGCGCTTTCTGCGTCATAGGCTTTGCAGGCCAGCAACAAGCGCTGAATCGGTGCATCGGTCTGCGGCAACTCTGCCGGGATCGCGTACTGGCTGCTCTGACCCGCCTCTATCAGGGTCAGGCCGCCTGCCTGGCGATAGGCCGCCAGGCGTTGCGGGCTGCGCAGGATGAGCCGAACGGGAAGGCCGACGCGGGCCAGGCGAGTGGCCCAGAGG
The DNA here is from genome assembly GCF_050473265.1 of Pseudomonas pichavaramensis. Taxonomy (NCBI): domain Bacteria; kingdom Pseudomonadati; phylum Pseudomonadota; class Gammaproteobacteria; order Pseudomonadales; family Pseudomonadaceae; genus Pseudomonas; species Pseudomonas pichavaramensis. The sequence goes on from NZ_JBJKFJ010000001.1 coordinate 727,067, forward strand.
CTGCCCAGGCTGCCGGCGCCGAGGATATGCCAGGTCACGGCAGAGGCAGGCGCATGGCTGCAACCCGGCCACTGGCATAGGATTCGGGCAGGAGTTTTTCCGCATGCCCGATCAACTCTTCGGGGGTGATCGGCAGGGCCTTGGCGTCAAGCCCGACCAGGCTGATACCCGCTTTCAGACTGATGAAGCCTTCGCTGGTCTTGAATGCCTTGAGGTTGAGCCCTTCGTGCAGGCGTTTGAAGCTGCTCGGCGAACATTCATGCAGGTCTTCGAGCAGGGTGATCAGGCCGAAGTGGTTGTCGTCCAGGCGAGTCAGCACGTCCAGCGGCCTGACCAGTTGCTGCAGGCGGCGTGCGGCACCGTGCAGCAGTTCATTGAAGAAACGATCGCTGTACTTGCTGCGCAGCTGGCTGGCGTCCTGCAGGCCGATCAGCAGATAGCACACGGCGCCGCCGCGTGACTCCACCTGGCGCAGGCTGTCGGTGAGTTTCTGCCGCAGGTAGCGGGGGTTGCCGAGGCCCGTGAGGGGATCGACCAGATTGCGTCGCTCCAGGCTGGCGATGTTCTGGGTCAGCATGCGGTTCTCGTGCAGCAGGCGTTGCAAGGTGTTGCACAGGCGATCTGCTGCGTAAACGCGCGGCACCAATTGCTCGTTCATCGCCGCCTTGCTGATGAAGTCATCGACGCCGCGGTCGAAGGCCTCGCCCAGTACGTTTTCGCCCTCCTTGCCGGTGAGCAGGATGACGTAGGTGTAGTGATCGGCGGTCTCATCCAGCTGACGCACCCGGGCGGTGAGCTCCAGCCCATCTATCTCGGGCATCAGCCAGTCCGCCAGGAGCACGCTGGCCGGGCGTTGTTCGAGTTGCTGCAAAGCCTCCGTGGCGCTGCTGGCGAAGCGCACGTCCTGGTAACCGGCCTGGCTTAGTGCACGGCCAATCATGGCGCTGGAGAACTTGGCGTCGTCCACCACCAGGATGCTGAGATGGGGGTTGGGCATGGTGCAGACTCGTAGGCAGTTAGGAAGGACGCCAAACGGCGTGGATCAGTCTGGTTATAATGGGCCCGTCTTAGTTATCGTCAAGTCAGGCGCGCTCACTCCGTGAAGAGTATCGCGCCGTCCATCAGGAGCCTACTCATGCCTTCGTTCGACGTCGTGTCCGAACTGGATAAACACGAATTGACCAATGCGGTCGATAACGCCATCAAGGAACTCGACCGCCGCTTCGATTTGCGTGGCAAGTGCAGCATCGAGAGCAAGGACAAGGCACTGACCTTGACCGCCGAGGCCGAATTCATGCTCGAGCAGATGCTCGACATCGTGCGCAACAGCCTGATCAAGCGCAAGATCGATTGTCAGTGCATGGAAACCAAGGACCCGTACGCCTCCGGCAAGGTGATGAAACAGGAAGTCACCTTCCGTGAAGGCATCGACAAGGAGCTGGCGAAGAAGATCGTCGCGCATATCAAGGATGCCAAGCTCAAGGTGCAGGCCGCCATCCAGGGCGAGCAGGTACGGGTTACCGGCAAGAAGCGTGACGATCTGCAGGAGGCCATCGCCTTGCTGCGCAGTCATGAGTTCGGCATGCCGCTGCAGTACAACAACTTCCGCGATTGAACCTTCGCGGCGCAGAGGCGTCGCAGGCTAGGTTGATAGCATTTTGACCGCCATGGCATGCCATGGCGGTTTCGTTTCATGCACAGGAAACAGGAGCACTCCATGGAGATGAACGTCGACGAACTGGTCAAGCTGTCCGAGGCCTGGCTACCTGTCGTGCTGGAGTACAGCGGCAAGCTGGCTTTGGCGGTAGTCACTCTGCTGATCGGCTGGTGGCTGATCAGTAAACTCACCGCCAGCATTGGCCGCCTGCTCGAAGCACGTAAAGTCGATCGCGCGCTGAGCAGCTTCATCGGCAGCCTGGTCAGCATCGTGCTGCGTATTCTGCTGCTGATCAGCGTGGCCTCGATGATTGGTGTGGAGACCACCTCCTTCATCGCCATGATCGGTGCTGCGGGCCTGGCTATCGGCCTGGCCTTGCAGGGTAGCCTGGCCAACTTCGCCGGCGGCGTGTTGATCATGCTGTTCCGGCCATTTCGCGCAGGTGACTGGATCGAGGCACAAGGGGTTTCCGGTACCGTCGACAGCATCCAGATTTTCCATACCACCCTGAAGACCGCCGACAACAAGGTGGTGATCGTGCCTAACGGTAATCTGTCCAATGGTCACATCATCAACTACTCGCGCGAGCCGCGCCGGCGTGCCGAGATTGCCGTGGGCATCGACTATTCCAGTGATATCAAACGTGCGCGTGAGGTGCTGCTGGACATTGCCAAGGATCCGCGGATTCATCTGGATCCAGCGCCGGTGGTTTTCGTCACTGGCCTGGGCGACAGCGCTGTGAACCTGTCGCTGCGTGTATGGGTGGCAACGGGGGATTTCTGGCCGGTTACTTTCGAATTCACCGAGCTGGCCAAGGAGCGTCTGACCGAAGCCGGGATTGGCATTCCCTTCCCGCAGCGGGTGGTGCACCTGGCCAAGGCCGAGTGAGCTGCTGGCTCGCAAAAAGAAGCCCCGGTTGATCCGGGGCTTCTTTTTGTCTGTTTGTCAGGCCTGCTCTGTAGCGGGTGATGGCGTTTCGATTTGTGGCTGGCGCTTGTCACGCCGCCACTGAATCAGGATCAGAATCAGCGTCGGTATGCCCAGCAGGGCTGTGGCGAGGAAGAACTGGGCGTATCCCAGGCTTTCCACCATCACGCCGGAGTAGCCGCCAATCAGGCGTGGCAGCAAGAGCATGATGGAGCTCAGCAAGGCATATTGGGTTGCGGAAAACTTCAGGTTGGTCAGGCTCGACAAATAGGCGACGAAAGCCGAGGTGGCCAAACCGGCACTGAAGTTGTCGCAGCTGATGGTGACGATCAGCATGTTCAGGTGCGGGCCCATACCGACCAGCGCCATGAACAGCAGGTTGGTGGCTGCCGATGCAGCGGCGCCAATCAGCAGGATTGGCATGATGCCGAAACGGACGATCAAGAGTCCGCCGGCACCGGCGCCGAGCAGAGTCATGACCAGACCGAAGACCTTGCTGACGCTGGCAATCTGCTCCTTGGTAAAACCCTGATCGATGTAGAAGACGTTGGCCATCACGCCCATCACTGTATCGGACAGGCGATAAGTCGCGATCAGACTGAGCAGCAGCAGCGCCTGCCAGCGATAGCGCACGATGAAGTCGTTGATCGGTGTCAGCACCGGTGCCATGCCGCCCCAGAACAGGCTGGAAATCGACAGACCGGTGAGCAGGGTATAGAGCAGGGCACGCAGGAACGCGCGATCGTAGAAGAGCAGATCCTGCAGACTGATCTGCCCCTGAAGCATCAGGTACAGGTCGCTTTCATAGTACTGAGTGACCATGGCCGGAACGGAGATCAGCAGAATGATCAGCAGCAGCACGGACAGCAGCTGGTGAAAGAAGCCGTACTTGGCAGCCGCGGTTTTCAGTACCGGCGCCAGGCCGCCCCAGAACAACCCCGAAGCGCAGACGCAGGTCAGCGTGGTGTAGAGCATGGCGCGCAGAAATGCGCGGTCGTTGTAGAGCAGCACCTGGGCACTGACGTTCCCCTGGAACATCTCCATCAGGTCGCTCTGATAGAACTGGATGAACATGGTGGGCACGGATATCGCCAGGACGATGACCGCCATGATCGCCAGCAACTGGTGGAAGAACCCGTGCTTGGGTGGTGCGGCGTGAATGTGCGCAGGAGCCGGAGGTTCGCGCATCCAGATGGAAGTGAGCAGGCCTGGCAGCATCAACAGGCCGAAGACCAGATAGGTGCCGGTCCAGGCGCCGAACTGGTAGTTCTCGGCTGTCGAGCCGAAGCCTTCGGCGAAGTACAAGGCCCCTGCAGTGGCCAACAGTGCGGCGACGCGATAGCCGGTCATGTAGGCGGCTGCCAATGCTGCCTGATGTTCGTCGCCAAGAATCTCCAGGCGATAGGCATCGACTGCAATGTCCTGCGTGGCCGAGGCGAACGCCACCAGTACGGCAAGGGCGATCAACGAGGAGAGGTGTGTCTGCGGGTCGAAATTGGCCATGCCGACCAGGCCGACAGCGACCAGTGCCTGTGACAGAACCAGCCAGGAGCGCCTGCGGCCGAGCTTGCCCAGCAGCGGCAGGCGCCACTGGTCGAGCATGGGCGCCCACACCCATTTGAAGGCGTAGGCCAGGCCGATCAGGCTGGCGAAACCGATGGTTTCACGCGCCACGCCAGCTTCGCGCAGCCAGACCGAAAGCGTCGAGAACACCAGCATGTAGGGCAGGCCGGCGGCGAAGCCCAGAAGCAGTAGCGCCAGCGTGGCGGGGTTGGCGTAGGTCGCGAGGGCTTCTCGCCAGGATTTGCGTGGCATCAGGCTCGAGTCTGGGGTCGGGGGTAGGTTGGTAGCGCGCACTCTAACTGCTGCGCTCCATCGGGCGCCAGCCGTGGCGGCGCATATCCACACGTTCGTTCAGGATACTGATGCCTTCAGCACGCAAACGGGCGCGCTGTTCGGCACCGGATGGGCTGCCGGCGCTCAGGCTCAGACGTCCGCCTGCAGCGATGACGCGATGCCAGGGCAGGCGGGTGCCGTCGGGCAACTGGCTCAGTGTCCGACCGACCCAGCGAGCTGCGCGGCCCAGCCCAGCCAGCTGTGCCAGTTCGCCATAGCTGACGACCTTGCCTTCTGGAATCTGGGCCAGCACCAGATACAGCGCTTCGCGTCTGGCCTCGGCGCTTGCCGGTGGTGATCCCGACCATGCAGACTCTGGCGGTTGCGTTTTGCCCATGAGATTCGTCCTTATCATGCGTGTACTGCTTGCCTGCTTCCTGATTGCCTTGGCGCCTTTGGTCTTGGCCGACACCGTGTGGTTGAACAATGGTGACCGTTTGAGTGGCGACATCATTCTGCTCGACGGCGGCAAGCTGGCGCTCAAGACCCGCTATGCCGGCCAGGTGCTCATCGACTGGAAGGATATCGAGACGCTGAGCTCGAGCAAGCCCTTGTTGGTACAGCGTAACGGTTTCGACAACGAACGCAGCGAAAGGTTGGCGGCCGCAGGGAGCGGCATGGTCCGCGTGCAGGGTGAGCGTGAGTACACCCTGCCACTGGCCCAGATCAAGCGCCTGATACCGCCGCGTCCTGTACTGGAGGATCGCCTCTGGGAGGGTAACCTGGACGCCAAGCTGGACATGAAACGCAACCAGAACGACGTCGATGAGTGGAGGTTGAAAGGCAATACTCGTGTCGAGCACGGGCGTTGGCGTCACGTTCTCAGCGGTGAGCTGGAGCGCGAAACCAAGAATGATCGAAAGGTCGAGGACAACTGGGAGTTGGAGTACGACCTCGATCGCTTTCTCTCCGAACACTGGTTCTGGCGGGCAGGCCTGCAGCAAAGTGAAGACGAGTTCGAGTCGATCGACCGTCAGCGCATGGTCGGTACCGGGCCCGGTTACCGCTTCTGGGATAACGAATTGGGGCGCTTTGACTTGATCGGCCGGTTCAATCGCGTGCGTCTGGAGTCGGACGTCGCCGACCTGGCGTTCAACACCACGTCGTTGGAGCTGGATTACAAACGTTTGCTGTGGGGCACGCGACTGGAGTTCTACGCCAGCGCCGAATTGCAGGTTCCGCATATCGATGAGGTCGATTATGTGCTCGACAGTGAGTTCGGCCTGCGCTACCGCCTCAACCAGTGGGCGCGGCTGTCGCTGTTGTATGAGTTGGATCAGTTGCGTGCGCAGGGGCAGGCGGTTTCTGAGCGGCACTATCTGATCGGCATTGGCGTGGGCTGGTGATGTCGCCCAGCGGATCGCCGCCCGACAGATCGCCGCCCGACAGAAAAAGCTGAACTCTGTGTATCTGTATCGGTCAGCTGTTGCTCTGGCGTCGGGCTTGCGGATAATGCCCGGCCTTCGCCCACCAACGCTCGTTGTCCAACTTATGTCTCGCCCTACATCATTGTCCCTGCTTGGCCTGAGCATCGCTCTGTGCAGTTCCGCTTCCTTCGCTGATACCGTCTGGTTGAAGAATGGTGACCGGCTCACCGGTACCATCCGTGTGTTCGATGGCAGCAGGCTGCTGCTGCAAACCGACTACGGCGGCTCCATTCCGCTGGATTGGAAGAAGGTCGCCACCCTGGAAAGCGAGCACGAACTGTTGGTCAAACTCGGGCCGGTCGACGGTGAGCGCGCCAAGTCGCTGTTGGCCGCCGAGCCTGGCAAGGTGACACTGGCCAATGGCGAGGCGCCGAAGACCGTCGACTTGGCGCAGATCGAGCAGATCATGAAGCCCAAACCGTTGGTGGAGGACTTCTCCTGGAAGGGCAATATCGACCTTGGCCTGGACTACAAGCGCGGTGAGCGCGACTCCGACGACTACGATGTCGACATCAAGACCCAGGCCCGCCATGGTCGCTGGCGCCACAATGCGTTGCTCGACTACAACCGCGAGCTTAAGGACGATGTGGTCAGCACCGACAACTGGAGCACCGAGTACGCACTCGACCGCTTCCTCACCGAGAAGCTGTTCTGGCAGGGGCGCTTCGAATACAAGCGTGACCGCGTCGAGGAAATCGAGCGCCAGCGTACCCTGGGTACCGGCCCTGGTTATCAGTTCTGGGATGACGAGCTGGGCGCCTTCTCCGTCGCTACCCTGGTCAACCGCAGCGACTACCGTTACAGCAATGGCGAGCAGGACCGTTTCTACGCACTGAGCGTGAAGTGGGACTACAACCGTTATCTGCTCGGCAAGACCGTCGAGCTGTTCAGTGAAGGCGAAGTCGGCCGGCCGCTCAGTGGTGCCGCCGAGTACAGCCTGGATGCTGCGGTCGGTCTGCGCTACAAGGTCACCGAGTGGGCTTCGTTGAACATGAAAGCCGAGAAGGACATGGTCAGCGGCGCCGAAGGCGACCTGGACGAAACCCGCTACACGCTGGGCTTCGGCGTCGGCTGGTAAGTGCCTGCGCCAAGCTCTGCAACGAAAAAGCCCGCGACCTGGTCGCGGGCTTTCTTTTTACCTAGACCTCACTCCTGCTCGAGGTCGCGGTTGCGCCAGCCAGCGCCGCCCGGCAGCACCAGGTTGAGCAGCAGCGCGCTGATCGCGCACAGCGAGATACCCGACAGGGCGAACTCCTGGCCGCCGATGATCATGCCGCCGATGCCGAATACCAGGGTCACCGAGACGATGATCAGGTTGCGCGCCTCGGACAGGTCGACCTGATGGCGAATCAGGGTGTTCAGGCCGACCACCGCGATGGAGCCGAACAGCAGGCAGAGAATGCCACCCATCACCGGCACCGGAATGCTCTGCAGGGCCACGCCGAACTTGCCGATGAAGGCCAGGGCGATGGCGAACACCGCCGCCCAGGTCATGATTTTCGGGTTGTAGCTCTTGGTCAGCATCACCGCGCCGGTGACTTCGGCATAGGTGGTGTTGGGTGGGCCGCCGAACAGACCGGCTGCCGACGTGGCCAGGCCATCGCCAAGCAGGGTGCGATGCAAACCGGGCTTCTTCACGAAATTCTTGCCGGTGACGTTGCCGATCGCCACCACGCCGCCAATGTGCTCGATAGCGGGGGCCAGTGCGACGGGCACCATGTATAGAATGGCACCCCAGTGCAGCTCCGGCGCAATGAAGTTGGGCATGGCGATCCAGGCGGCCTGGCTCACGGCGCTGGTGTCGATTACACCGAGCACGGCGGCGATCGAGCAGCCCACGGCGATACCGGAGAGAATCGGCACCAGACGGAAAATGCCGCGGCCGAGTACGGCGACCAGCACGGTAGTGATCAGTGCCGGCATCGAGATCAGCATCGCTGTCTGGTAGGGCACCAGCTCCACGCTACCATCCCCGGCCTTGCCCATGGCCATGTTCACCGCGACCGGCGACAGCGCCAGGCCGATGGAGATGATCACCGGGGCGATCACCACCGGCGGCAGCAGGCGGTCGATGAAGTTCGGGCCGCGTAGTTTGACCAGTACCGAAAGCAGGATATAGACCACGCCTGCTGCCATGATCCCACCGGTCACCGCCGGCAGGCCGAACTCACCTTTGGCCGCCAGGATCGGCGCGATGAAGGCGAAGCTGGAGGCCAGGAACACCGGAACCTGGCGTTTGGTCACCAACTGGAACAGCAGGGTGCCGATGCCGGCGGTGAACAGTGCGACGTTGGGGTCCATGCCGGTGATCAGCGGCATCAGCACCAGTGCGCCGAACGCCACGAAGAGCATCTGCGCGCCGGAGATGCCCTGGCGCCACAACGGATCGTTGAATTCCGTCTGCGACATGTCAGGCGTCCTTCTGCTTGGTGCCGAAGATCTTGTCGCCGGCGTCGCCCAGGCCCGGAATGATGTAACCCTGTTCGTTCAGGCGCTGATCGATCGACGCGGTGAAAATGGTCACGTCGGGATGGGCCTTCTCCACCGCTTCGATGCCTTCTGGTGCCGCGACCAGGACCATGGCGCGAATGTCCTTGCAGCCGGCTTTCTTCAGCAGGTCGATGGTGGCGACCATGGAGCCGCCGGTGGCCAGCATCGGATCGATGATCAGCGCCAGGCGCGAGTCGATCTCTGGCGCGAGCTTCTCCAGGTAGGTGTGGGCCTGCAGGGTCTCTTCGTTGCGGGCCACGCCCACGGCGCTGACCTTGGCTCCGGGAATCAGACTGAGCACGCCATCGAGCATGCCGATGCCGGCACGCAGGATGGGCACGACGGTGATCTTCTTGCCGGCAATCTTCTCGACCTGCACAGAGCCTGCCCAGCCCTGGATTTCGTAGGTTTCCAAGGGCAGGTCGTTGGTCGCTTCGTAAGTCAGCAGGGCGCCCACTTCCTGGGCCAGCTCACGGAAATTCTTGGTGCTGATATCGGCGCGGCGCATCAGGCCGATCTTGTGACGGATCAGCGGGTGGCGGATCTCGCGAGTGGGCATGGGCTGGGATCTCCAACGGGCTCTGGGAAAAATCGCGTTAGATTAAAGCATTGCTCGTGCCAAGTGGTGGGTGACTTGCGAGTCGCGGCACTTGTCGTCATGCATCGGCTACGCTGGTCAGGCGAGGCTTGGCAAGTGCCGCACAGGTCTGTACCTTTGCCCGCTTTTATTTGACGGCTCGATCAGCTTTCAGACTGTGCAGGCGTCATTCATCAGCCCGACCAAGAGAGAACGCCACCATGCCCGTCGATCTCGCGCACATCCGTCAAGTGATGACGGAAGCCGACTGCCTGTTCACCGAAGCTCAGGTGGAAGCGGCCATCGACAGGGTTGCCAGCCAGATCAATGCCGAGCTCGCGCAAAGCAATCCGGTGGTGTTCTGCGTCATGAATGGCGGCTTGATCTTCTCCGGCAAGCTGCTGCCGAAGCTGAACTTCCCGCTGGAGGCGTCCTACCTGCACGCCACTCGCTACCGCAATGAAACCAGCGGTGGCGAGTTGTTCTGGAAGGCCAAGCCGGAAATTTCGTTCATCGATCGTGACGTGCTGATCATCGACGACATCCTCGACGAAGGGCATACCCTCGGCGCCATCATCGACTTCTGCCACCATGCTGGCGCCCGCGCCGTGCACACTGCCGTACTGATCGATAAGGAACACGACCGCAAGGCGCGTCCGGACCTCAAGGCCAATTACGTCGGCCTGCAGTGCATCGACCGCTACATCTTCGGCTATGGCATGGATTACAAGGGCTACTGGCGTAACGCCGCTGGCATCTTTGCGGTCAAGGGGCTGTAAGCCTTTGTAGTGCGTAGGTGCGCTGCGCGCACCGGCTTTACTGGTGCTTTCGCCGGTGCGCACGGCGCACCCTACCTGGCCAGCACCTCTTTCGGGGTGTCGTCCAGCCAGCGCAAGGCTTTCTCCCTCGCTTGTGGAAGATCGTGCACGTATGCCAACTGCCCGGCTTGCCGGTGAATGCCGGCGCGGCGCAGTTGCAGGCGCACCTGTGCTGTGGGGCCGCTGAGAATCAGCGCAATGCCCTGCTGGCGATAGTCGCGCAGAACATTGTCCAGAGCGGCGAGGGCGGTCATGTCCAGCAAGGGCACGGCGCTGATGTCGACGATCACGATGCGCACGCCGGGCGTGAAGCGGCGCAGCACGCTCAGGGCCTTTTCTGCCGCGCCAAAGAACAGCGGGCCGCGGATGGCGTACGCCAGCACGTGCTCGGGCAGGTCCTGCAAGGCCTGACGCTGCTGGCGATTAAGCGGAGCGGTATCGGTCAGTTCGCTCATGCGCTTGATGAACAACCCGGCGGCCAGCAGCAGGCCGACGCCCACGGCCAGCACCATATCGAACAGCACCGTCAGCACCAGGCAGGTCAGCAGCACCAGTACATCGCTGCGTGGCGCGATGCGCAGGGTATGCACAACGTGCTGCGGCTCGCTCATGTTCCACGCCACCATCAGCAGCAATGCCGCCAGCGCGGCCATCGGCAGGTAGCTGAACAGTGGTGCGAGAAGCAGAATTGCCGCCAGTACCACGCCGGCATGTATCAGGGCAGCCAGTGGCGAAAAGGCGCCGGCGCGTACGTTGGCCGCAGTGCGAGCGATGGCGGCGGTGGCCGTGATGCCGCCAAAGAAGGGCGCGGCCAGGTTGCCCAGCCCCTGGCCGATCAGTTCGGCGTTGGGATCGTGCTTGCTGCCGGTCATGCCGTCGGCAACCACGGCACACAGCAGTGATTCGATGGCCCCCAGCATGGCGATGGCGAATGCGGGGGCCAGCAGTTGGCGGATCAGCTCGAAGGACAGTGTCAGAGGTTGGCCGTCGGCGCCGGGTAGGTTCCAGGGCAAAGCCAGGTCTGGCAGGAAAGGCGGAATGCCGGGGTATTCGACGCCGTCGAGTTGATAGCTGAAGCGCTCACCGAGTGTCGCCACGGGCAGCCCTAGCCGCTCCAGGACAACTGCCAGTAGCGCACCAAGCGCCAGAGCAACCAGGTGTGCAGGGATTTTCGGTACCAGGCGTGGCCAGATTAGCAGGGTTGCCAGGGCTGCTGCGCCAACCAGGCTGTCACCCGGTTGCAGGCTGGGGAGTGCCTGCACCAGCAGCTTCAATTGCTCCAGCAGATGCTGCGGTGAGCCGGCCAGGTGCAGGCCGAACATATCCTTGATCTGCAGGATGGCGATGACGATGCCGATACCGGCGGTAAAACCCAGTGTCACCGGGTATGGCACGAACTCGATCAGGCGCCCCGCGCGCAGCAAGCCCAGGATGATCAGAATGGCGCCGGCCATCAGGGTGCACAGTAACAGTCCGCCCAGGCCGTACTGCTGGGTGATCGGCAGCAGAATCACCACGAAGGCTGCGGTGGGGCCGGAAATATTGAAGCGCGAGCCGCCGCACAGGGCGATCAGTGGCGCGGCGATCAATACGGTATAGAGGCCGTGCTGTGGCGCCACGCCCACCGCGATGGCCAGCGCCATGGCCAGGGGAATGGCGATGATGCCGACCGTCAGCCCAGCGCTCAGATCGCCGCGCAGGGTTTTCCATGAGTAACCGGCACGCAGTGTTTGCTGCCAGGCGGTGAACAGCGGTAACGATTGACGTGACATGCTGGCTCCAGGGTGGCTTGGCGCATTATAGGAGCCAGCTTGTCGGGCGCGGTATGACCTAGGTCGTGTGTTGCATTGACCCTGTGCTTGTTAGCCTGTTCGGCTGCGCGTTGAGCCGCGCCTGGCTCGGCGGTAAACTGCCGGCCCTCTGTAATGCTGGCGGGAGCGGGCGATGCGTAAAGACAAAAAGCAGGTGATTGGCGAAGAAATCAGCGATGACTCGATCAAGCTGTTCCTGGCGGTAGAGCCGGCGGACGCCACGCCGCCTTCGCTGCACAAGCTGGTCAAGGCGTATCGTGGTCTGCGCGTCGATGACTTCGAGCGTTTCGTGGGCTTCTTCGTGGCGGCTGGCCATGACCTTGCCGCTACGGATGCGCAGGGCAACGACTTCGTTGCGCTGATTCAGGACCAGCGCAATGCCGAGCCTTATATCGAGGTGATCAAGGCCGCGCGCGGCTGAGGGCCTTGTATGAGAAAGCCCGCACTCCCGGGGAGTGCGGGCTTTTTTATGGCCTGTCATCCGTGGTGGCCACCCCGTGGGGCGTCGCGGAGCAACGTAGAAAATGGCTTCCGGCCATTTTTCATGAGCAGCGGCGTATGAATTCCGGGCAATAAAAAACCGGCCGCTAGGGCCGGTTTTTCAAGAACCTGTCGCGATCAGGCGGCAGCAGCTTCGCCCAGCGCCTTGATGTGCGCGTTCAGGCGGCTCTTGTGACGAGCGGCTTTGTTCTTGTGGATGATGCCTTTGTCAGCCATGCGGTCGATGACCGGAACGGCTGCGGTGTAAGCGGTCTTGGCAAGCTCGAGATCTTTGGCAGCAATAGCCTTGACCACGTTCTTGATGTAGGTACGGACCATCGAGCGCAGGCTGGCGTTATGGCTACGGCGCTTCTCAGCCTGTTTGGCGCGTTTTTTGGCAGAAGGTGAGTTGGCCACCGTCAAGCTCCTCGAAAACTGGGGGTTTACACAAATTAAGGCCGCGAATCATGCCGACATGACTATCGGCTGTCAAGTCCGCGGGTGCTTTTCGCTGCTGGCCTGACCAGCGGTGGCTCGCTACACTCGACGCTTTTGCGAGCGGCGGATTGTCCACGTTCGCCGCCGTCCGGAAAAGCCCTGATCCCCATGAATCTGCTCAAATCCCTGGCTGCCGTCAGCTCTCTGACCATGGTTTCCCGCGTGCTGGGCTTTGTGCGTGACACCATCATCGCCCGTACCTTTGGTGCCGGGGTGGCGTCGGATGCTTTCGTCGTGGCGTTCAAACTGCCTAACCTGTTGCGACGGATCTTTGCCGAAGGGGCATTTTCCCAGGCGTTCGTGCCGATTCTGGCCGAGTACAAGATGCAGCAGGGGGAGGAGGCCGCGCGCACCTTCGTCGCCTATGTCTCCGGCTTGCTGACGCTGGTGCTGGCGCTGGTAACGGCGATCGGCGTGCTCGCCGCGCCCTGGATCGTCTGGGCCTCGGCGCCGGGGTTCGCCGACGAGGCCGAGCGCTTCGAGCTCACCGTCGACCTGCTACGGGTAACCTTTCCTTATATATTGCTGATCTCTCTTTCCTCGCTGGCCGGCGCGATTCTCAATACCTGGAACCGTTTCTCGGTACCGGCCTTCGTGCCGACACTGCTCAACGTCAGCATGATCGTCTTCGCGCTGTTTCTGACGCCCTATTTCGACCCGCCGATCATGGCCCTGGGCTGGGCGGTACTGGTCGGCGGTCTGGCCCAGTTGCTCTGGCAACTGCCGCACCTGAAAAAGATCGGCATGCTCGTGCTGCCGCGTCTGAGCCTGCGTGATACCGGCGTGTGGCGTGTGCTGAAACAGATGGGGCCGGCGATCTTCGGCGTTTCGGTGAGCCAGATCTCGCTGATCATCAACACCATCTTCGCCTCGTTCCTGGTGGCCGGTTCGGTGTCGTGGATGTACTACGCCGATCGTCTGATGGAGCTGCCCTCCGGGGTGCTGGGCGTAGCGCTGGGCACCATCCTCCTGCCGGCGCTTTCCAAGACCTACGCCAGTCGTGACCGTGACGAGTACCGGCGTCTGCTCGACTGGGGGTTGCGCCTGTGTTTCCTGCTGGTTCTGCCCAGCGCGCTGGCGCTGGCGGTGCTGGCCGAACCGCTGACCGTGTCGCTGTTCCAGTACGGCAAGTTCACCGCCACCGACGCCCTGATGACCCAGCAGGCGCTGATCGCCTACTCCATTGGTCTGCTCGGCATCATTCTGGTGAAGATCCTCGCGCCAGGCTTCTATGCGCAGCAGAACATCAAGACGCCGGTGAAGATCGCCGTGGTGACTCTGGTGTTCACCCAACTGATGAACCTGGCGCTGGTTGGCCCGCTGGCGCACGCCGGCCTGGCGCTGGCGATCAGCCTGGCCGCCTGCCTCAATGCCGGCTTGCTTTACTGGCAACTGCGCCGCGCCGATATCTTCCAGCCATTGCCGGGTTGGGGCGTGTTTCTGCTCAAGCTGGTAGTGGCCGTGGCGGCCATGGTCGCGGTGCTCCTGGCGTTGCTGCAGGTCATGCCGGCCTGGGCTGATGGCGAGATGCCGTTGCGTCTGTTGCGCCTTGCGGGGCTGGTGGTCGCTGGCCTGATCACCTACTTCGGCATGTTGCTGTTGCTGGGATTTCGTCCGCGCGACTTTGCCCGGCGGGCGCTTTGACGCCTGTTGTGCATGGCCTGCTGTGCGTATAATCGGCCACTTTGTGAACAAGAAGCGTGCTATGCAGCTGGTTCGAGGTCTTCATAACCTGCAGCCCCAGGCGCGGGGCTGTGTGGTCACCATCGGTAATTTCGACGGCGTTCATCGTGGGCACCAGGCCATTCTGGCGCGCCTGCGCGAGCGCGCCGCGGAATTGGCCGTGCCCAGCTGTGTGGTGATCTTCGAGCCGCAACCGCGTGAGTTCTTCGGCCCGGATACCGCACCGGCGCGCCTGACCCGCTTGCGCGACAAGCTCGCCCTGCTGGCTGCCGAAGGCGTCGACATGGTGCTATGCCTGGCCTTCAATCGCCGGCTACGTGAGTTGTCGGCGGCCGAGTTCGTGCAGCGCGTGCTGGTCGATGGACTCAAGGTCAAGGACCTGGAGATCGGCGACGATTTCCGCTTCGGTTGCGACCGGGCCGGTGACTTCGAGTTTCTCAAGGCGGCTGGTCTGCGCCACGGCTTCAGTGTCGATGCCTCGACCACCGTCGAGGTGCGTGGTGGCCGGGTCAGCAGTACTCGCGTACGCCAGGCGCTGGCCGATGGCGACTTCGACCTGGCCGAGGCGTTACTGGGCCGTCCATTCCGCATCGCCGGGCGGGTCCTGCATGGACAGAAACTCGGCCGCCAACTGAATGCCCCCACTGCCAACGTTCAGCTCAAGCGGCGCAAGGTGCCGCTGACCGGGGTCTACCTGGTGAGCTGTGCAATCGATGGCGTGATTCAACCGGGCGTCGCCAATATCGGCGTGCGCCCCAGCGTTGCCGGCGACGGCAGCGCCCATCTGGAAGTGCACCTTCTGGATTTTGCCGGCGATCTGTATGGCCGGCGTCTCTCGGTGGCTTTCCACCACAAGCTGCGTGATGAGCAGCGTTTCGCCTCGCTCGAGGCACTGAAGACGGCCATTGCGGCCGACATTGCCGCTGCCCGCGACCACTGGCAGCGCCAACCGCTGATGAAGAGCCCGACATGACCGATTACAAAGCCACGCTGAACCTGCCCGATACCCCCTTCCCGATGAAGGCTGGCCTGCCGCAACGCGAGCCGCAGACCCTGCAGCGCTGGATTGATATTGGTCTGTACGAGAAGCTGCGCAAGGCCGGTGAGACGCGCCCGAAATTCGTCCTGCACGATGGCCCCCCCTATGCCAACGGCAGCATCCACATCGGCCATGCGCTGAACAAGATCCTCAAGGACATCATCACCCGCTCCAAGACCATGGCCGGCTTCGATGCGCCGTACGTGCCGGGCTGGGACTGCCACGGCCTGCCGATCGAGCACAAGGTGGAGACCACCTTCGGCAAGAACCAGCCGGCCGACCTGACCCGCGAGCGCTGCCGTGCCTACGCTGCCGAGCAGATCGAAGAGCAGAAGGCCGGTTTCGTCCGCCTCGGTGTGCTGGGCGACTGGAACAACCCGTACCTGACCATGAACTTCGCCAATGAGGCCGGTGAAATCCGCGCCCTGGCCGAGATGGTCAAGAACGGTTTCGTGTTCAAGGGCCTCAAGCCGGTCAACTTCTGCTTTGATTGCGGTTCGGCCCTGGCCGAGGCCGAAGTCGAGTACATGGACAAGAAGTCCGAAGCCATCGACGTTGCCTTCCCGGTTGCCGATGCCGACAAGCTGGCCGCCGCCTTCGGTCTGGCCAGCCTGAGCAAGCCGGCCGCCATCGTCATCTGGACCACCACGCCGTGGACCATTCCGGCCAACCAGGCGCTCAACGTCCACCCGGAATTCACCTACGCGCTGGTTGATACCGGCGAGCGCCTGCTGCTGCTGGCCGAGGAAATGGTCGAGAGCTGCCTGCAGCGCTACGGCGTCGAGGGGCAGGTCATCGCCACCGCCGCGGGCTCCGCGCTGGAGCTGATCAACTTCCGCCACCCGCTGTATGAGCGTCTGTCGCCGATCTACCTGGCCGAGTACGTCGAGCTGGGCGCCGGTACCGGTATCGTCCACTCCGCGCCCGCCTACGGCGAGGACGACTTCCGTACCTGCAAGGCGTACGGCATGAGCAACGACGACATCCTCAACCCGGTGCAGAGCAACGGCGTGTATGCCGAGTCGCTGCCGCTGTTCGGCGGCCAGTTCATCTGGAAGGCCAACCCGGCCATCGTCGCCAAGCTGGAAGAAGTCGGTGCGCTGCTCAAGCACGCCACCATCAGCCACAGCTACATGCACTGCTGGCGTCACAAGACGCCGCTGATCTATCGCGCCACCGCGCAGTGGTTCGTCGGCATGGACAGCCAGCCGAAAGAGGGCGGCACCCTGCGTGAGCGCTCCCTGGCGGCCATCGAAGAAACCAAATTCGTTCCGGCCTGGGGCCAGGCGCGTCTGCACAGCATGATCGCCGGTCGTCCGGACTGGTGCATCTCGCGTCAGCGCAACTGGGGCGTGCCGATTCCGTTCTTCACCCACAAGGAAAGCGGCGAGCTGCATCCGCGTACCGTCGAGCTGATGGAAGAAGTGGCCAAGCGCGTCGAGCAGGAGGGCATCGAGGCCTGGTTCAAGCTCGACGCCGCCGAGCTGCTGGGCGCCGAGGCCGACCAGTACGACAAGAGCCGCGACACCCTGGACGTATGGTTCGACTCCGGCACCACTCACTGGCACGTGCTGCGTGGCTCCCACGCAGAGCTGGCGCATGCCGATGGCCCGGTGGCCGATCTGTACCTGGAGGGTTCCGACCAGCACCGTGGCTGGTTCCATTCCTCGCTGCTGACCGGTTGCGCCATCGACGGCCATGCGCCGTACAAGGAACTGCTGACCCACGGTTTCACCGTCGACGAGCAGGGCCGCAAGCAGTCCAAGTCGCTTGGCAACGTGGTGGCGCCGCAGAAAGTCATCGACAGCATGGGCGCCGATATCCTGCGTCTGTGGGTCGCCTCGACCGACTACTCCGGCGAGATGGCGGTTTCCGACCAGATCCTGCAGCGCAGCGCCGATGCCTATCGCCGTATCCGTAACACCGCGCGCTTCATGCTGGCCAACCTCAACGGCTTCGACCCGGCCAAGGACCTGCTGCAGCCCGAGCAGATGCTCGACCTCGACCGCTGGGCGGTGGACGCCACCGCGCGCCTGCAGGACGAGCTGACCGAGGCCTACAGCGAATACCGCTTCTGGAACGTCTACTCCAAGGTGCACAACTTCTGCGTGCAGGAGCTGGGCGGTTTCTACCTGGACATCATCAAGGACCGCCAGTACACCACGGCGCCGGACAGCGTCGCCCGTCGCTCCTGCCAGAGCGCGCTGTACCATATCAGCGAGGCGCTGGTGCGCTGGGTGGCGCCGATCCTGGCCTTCACCGCCGAGGAAATCTGGCAGTTCCTGCCGGGCGAGCGCGCCGAGTCGGTGATGCTGGCCACCTGGTACGAGCGCCTGGCCCGTCTGCCCGAAGGTTTCGAGCTGGATCAGGCATATTGGCAGCGCGTGATGGACGTCAAAGGCGCGGTCAACAAGGAGCTGGAGGCCATGCGTGCGAGCAAGACCATCGGCGCCAGCCTGCAGGCGGAAGTCACTCTGTTCAGTGATGACGCGTTGAGTGGCGATCTGGCCAAGCTCGGTGACGAGCTGCGCTTCGCTCTGATCACCTCGGCCGCCGCTACTGCACCTCTGGCCGATGCGCCGGCCGATGCCGTAGCTACCGAGGTCCCGGGCCTGAAGCTGAAGATCGTCAAATCCGCACATGCCAAGTGTGGCCGCTGCTGGCACCTGCGTGCCGACGTCGGCAGCCACGCTGCGCACCCGGAGCTGTGCAGCCGCTGTGTGAGCAATATCGAGGGTGACGGCGAGGTGCGCAAGCATGCCTGAGGCGTTTTTGCTCCCCTCTCCCATAAATGGGAGAGGGGCTGGGGGAGAGGGGCGTTGGTTGCTCCCTCTTCCCAGCCCTCTCCCGCAAGCGGGAGAGGGAGATCACTTTGCCTGCTTCATGCCTGAGGAATACCTCCTATGATTGCCAATCTCGGCAAGCTCCCCTGGCTGCTGTTGAGCCTGCTGATCTTCATCGTTGACCGCCTGACCAAGGACATCTTCGAAGGTGGCTTGAGCATGTATCAGCGCATCGAAGTCATTCCGGGTTACTTCGACTGGACCCTGGCCTACAACACCGGTGCGGCATTCAGCTTCCTGGCTGATGCCGATGGCTGGCAGCGCTGGTTCTTCGCCGCCATCGCCATCGTCGTCAGCGGTGTGTTGATGGTCTGGCTCAAGCGCCTCAAGCGTCATGAAACACTGCTGGCCGTAGCCCTGGCCATGGTCCTGGGTGGTGCGCTGGGTAACCTGTACGACCGCG
Organism: Pseudomonas pichavaramensis; assembly: GCF_050473265.1. NCBI lineage: Bacteria > Pseudomonadati > Pseudomonadota > Gammaproteobacteria > Pseudomonadales > Pseudomonadaceae > Pseudomonas > Pseudomonas pichavaramensis. Next base: position 745,616 of record NZ_JBJKFJ010000001.1, read on the forward strand.
TGGTGCTCGGCCATGTAGTCGACTTCATCCTGGTGCACTGGCAGAGCCGCTGGTTTTTCCCGGCGTTCAACCTGGCTGACACCTTCATCACCCTCGGCGCCATCCTGTTGGCACTGGATATGTTCAAGAGCGACAAGTCCGCGAAGGAGGCTACGCAATGACAGATGTACGCATTGGCCCGGATCGCGAGGTCACCCTGCATTTTGCCCTCAAGCTGGAAAACGGCGATGTCGTCGACAGCACGTTCGACAAGCAGCCGGCCACCTTCAAGGTCGGCGACGGCAACCTGCTGCCGGGCTTCGAGCAGGCGCTGTACGGCTTCAAGGCCGGCGACAAGCGCAGTGTGCAGGTGCAGCCGGAGCAGGGCTTCGGCCAGCCCAACCCGCAGAACGTGCAGGTCATGCCACGTAGTCAGTTCGAGGGCATGGAGCTGTCCGAAGGCTTGCTGGTTATCTTCAATGATGCTGCCAATACCGAGTTACCGGGTGTGGTCAAAGCCTTCGACGACGCTCAGGTCACCATCGACTTCAACCACCCGCTGGCTGGCAAGGTGCTGCAGTTCGACGTGGAGATCATCGAGGTCAAAGCGCTCTAACCGGTCGTGCTGACCCTGTAGGAGCGGCTTCAGCCGCGAGCTCTTCTTGCAGCCTGCGCGTATTCCGCGCAGGCTGCGACTTTCGGGATCACTCAAGTACCTTGTGCCGATCCTTCGTTTTATCGCGAGACGCCTTGTATGCATATCAAACTCGCCAATCCCCGTGGCTTCTGCGCCGGTGTCGACCGCGCCATCGAAATCGTCAACCGCGCCCTGGAAGTGTTCGGCCCGCCCATCTATGTGCGGCATGAAGTGGTACACAACAAGTTCGTGGTCGAAGACCTGCGTGCTCGTGGCGCGGTATTCGTCGAAGAGCTGGATCAGGTGCCGGACGACGTCATCGTCATCTTCAGCGCTCACGGTGTATCCAAAGCGGTTCGTGACGAGGCTGCCAATCGAGGTCTCAAGGTCTTCGATGCCACCTGCCCGCTGGTGACCAAGGTACATATGGAAGTGGTGCGCTACAGCCGCGAGGGCCGTGAATGCATTCTCATTGGCCACGAAGGCCACCCAGAAGTCGAGGGCACCATGGGCCAGTACGACGCCAGCAACGGCGGCGCTATCTACCTGGTAGAGGATGAGGCGGACGTCGCCGAATTGGAGGTCCGCAATCCGGAGAACCTAGCGTTCGTTACTCAGACTACGTTGTCGATGGACGACACCAGCAAGGTGATCGACGCCCTTCGCGGCAAGTTTCCTGCCATCGGCGGCCCGCGCAAGGACGACATCTGCTACGCCACGCAGAACCGTCAGGACGCGGTCAAACAGCTGGCCAGCGAGTGCGACGTGCTACTAGTGGTCGGCAGCCCCAACAGCTCCAACTCCAACCGCCTGCGCGAACTTGCCGAGCGCATGGGAACGCCCGCTTACCTGATCGACGGCGCCGAAGACCTGAAGTCCGAGTGGTTTGACGGTGTTGCTGGTGTAGGCATCACCGCCGGCGCCTCGGCTCCGGAGGTGCTGGTACGTGGCGTGGTGGAACAACTGCGTGCCTGGGGAGCGAGCGAGGAGAGCGAGCTGGAAGGGCGGCCGGAGAATGTGACGTTCTCCATGCCGAAGGAGTTGAGGGTGAAGGCCCTATAGCGCCTTCTGACGAAATGAAAAAAGGTCGGCGTAGCCGACCTTTTTTATATCTTAACGCCGCCAGCAGTCTGCAAGTGTTGCGCCGTCAGCTTGGCCCTTCGCTCCTGTATTGCTCAACGTCAAGGTTCCGCAGCTATCGCTTGCCATGGAGCCCTTCGGAGTTGCCTCAAGTATATAGCTATTTGCTGTGGGGGTATTTTCAGCAAACGCGAGGTCGTAAGACTTATTTCCTCCATCTTTTGGCGCCTCACCGAAGGGGAGGTCTGGCGCACTATCATCCGATTTCAGATATCTACCGTTGGCTGTGTAGAACCTCTCCATGAACTGCGAGAGCTCCATCAACGCCGCTTGAGCATCGGCGCGCTTGGTTTTGCGGACGTGTTCCTGATAAGACGGGTAAGCAATGGCGGCAATGATGCCGATGATTGCCACCACAATCATTACTTCGATCAGAGTGAAGCCTGAAGTCCTGCGACCAAGACTAGAGCTGCCCGTAAGTTTACCAAGCATCAGTTATTCCTCACTTCACGCCATGAGTGGCGACCAAAACGCTGTGATCCTGCAACAGGTATACATTGAGGTGTGCCGCCGCTAGAGTCGGCAAAGCACAGCCATTTGTAGAGAGTGCTCACGCCTTTGATAACACCATCATCATCATCTGAGATACCTGACCACGGAATGTTGTCATTGCCGGCGCTAAATGTATCGTCGTTATCCAGTTTACCGTCGCCGCTTGTGTCAAAGTAGACATAGTTCAAGCGCGAGCCGCTCGACAGGTTCATGGCCATGATAAAGCTCGTACCCCCGGCTGCGCAGGGATCGGCTGAAGGTGTCATGGTGGTGAAGATCACTCGATCGGTACGCAGCGTTGCTTTGGCAATAACCCGCTCGCCTTTGGCGCCAGTTGCACCTGTACCTTCCAGCCAGCCGAGATCAAGATACCAGCCAGTCTCAGTAGTTAATGCGTTATTCGTAATCGCACGGACATTATTCCCATTTACAGTATCTTCTTTGATTACTGCTTGTTTAAGCAGGGAGCCTCGACCATCGATAGGTGCTCCCCTGTCAATGATACCGTAAAAGGTATCGACTGAAGGGTCGTCCGGTATTTCATTATCTCCGATTTGGTAGAAACTACCAGTACCGAACAATACCATATGTTCATTCTTATCATTGAATGCTGATGATAGTGGTGCAGTGATTGCTTGACGGTTACCACTACTGTCCTTAGCAATAAAAAGTGGGTTATTTCCTAGGCTGTTAGGAGTGTCCCAGCTGGATGGGTTGCTGCCGTTGAGATCGATTCTCCAGAGGTTTCCTAATGTATCTGCTACATAGACACGGTCTGCGACCATATCGAAATTAGTGTCTGAAGCTAAAGGCGAGCCCAAATTTCCAGTAGTTGGCAAGGTGATTTGGCGAATAATACTGCCATCAGCTGCATCGAGAATCCAAAGTTTTCCATTGGTCGGTGCGCTATCGTGATACCCGCTGCTGACGATAACACCAAATTTTTCGTTAGGAAGGGCGACCAGTGCCGGTTGTCCCATGGTGTAACCCATATCAGGATGGCTGAACTCCCACATAACCTTGCTGGCGTTCATGCTGCTGGGATCTGTAATGTCTAGTGCGAAAACGCTTTTGCCTCCGGCGCCAGTAGTGCCGACTACCATGGTCTTCCAGCCGTTTATATAAACGTCGGAGACGCGTGGTGTGCCATCAACATAATAACGATGAGAGTAAGCAGGATCCGTCAGATTAATCAGATTCCTAAAAACGCTGTTGGGCACATAGGCGAAGAGTTCATCGCCGCCATTAGTCTCGGAACTATTGCCGACGCGCGCGTCGAATCCGTGCAGCATGCCGTCGTTGGCGCCCACGATCACCATGGGGGTGCGGTTCTGATAACTGCTACCTGAGCGGAAATTGATATAGGCCGAACCGATTGAGCCATTATTCCAGCTCAAGCGCGAGTAGCCAAAGTCCTGTTTATGGATGAACTGTGGGTCAGAGTTCACGATGTCGCCCAGAAGACTGCCGCGTTGCCGGAACGGCTTAGTGCGGTCGTCAGTGGTGATTTCGAACGTTCGGTCACCACGTAAGTAAGACAACCTATTAGCGCCGTTTATATTGCCGGTATCAGTTGGTCGGGTCAGCAAGTCTTGCAGGCTGCTGGGAAGACTACCCCAGTCGAAATTGATACCGCTGCTGGCTATAAGCTCGTCAGAGGAGCCAGCTATGGTGGCTGGAGTGATAGTGAATATGTTTCGGGAACTCTGGTTGTCGAGTTTTGCTGCTGCCTTCCAGGCTTCATCAGCCTCTACCGTGCCATCGTTACTCACGCGCCGAGCTAACAGGTCGCCACTCCAATAACGGTTGTCTAGGAGAGACTGAAATACCGCGGTATCTGTTTCGAGGCGGGTAGAGTTGGTAGCCAAAGAGGCCGTAGTGCTTTGAACTTCCTTTGAAATTTGTGCAAACGCTCTTCTCAAACTTTCCACCATATTGGTGGCGTCACTGGCGACGAAAAAATTATCGGGGCGTGGGTCGTTTGTAGAGAGCATATCGGTGGTGGTTCTCCACCAGTCCACTTCAAGTGGATCTGTGCGTTCGTATGGGTTGCCAAAGTCTTCTGGTACCTTAAAACCACCATATTTGGCTGCTAGCCAATACTGATTCCGAGCGCGGCCTGCCAAGGTTCCGCCTTCACGGACATCGACCCAGTAGGTAGACACGGTCTGGTCGCCAGCAAAGTCTGGACGAATGTCTTTTGTATTTGCATCGTAGGCAAGACCAACCATGTATGCAGAGTTGTTGCGCCCAGTAAACTCTGTGTTTATCGTAATGCCCTCAAGTTGTGCAACTTTTTGGGTGGCTGTTACGACGTTAATAGTGTTGTCAGCACTTACCTCTGCTGGTCTCGCGGGCTCCTCGGACATATTGGTATTTCCGGGTAGATTCTTGTCTCGGTGGGTATTGACGTCACCGATACCAAGCAGCACATTTTTCTGGCAAGCATATTGAATGGGATCATTCCAGTTGGTGATTACAGGGAAGTTGTCGTGCCAGCGATCCAGTGTGGAATTACTTGGGTTGGGATTGTGAGCCGGGCTAGCAGTGGTGTACGCTGCAACATTACCTTGGTTCTTGAAGTAGCGTATCGCGGTATAATACAGCTCGCTTACAGGGTCGTAATATTTGTGTGTATTGGTGTTGAGTTCGCCAAATTTATTAAGATAATTTATTACGCCGCTGTTGCTGATTGTTCTTCCCAATGCGCTGGTGATGTTTTCAGGGTTTTGGATGAAGATGCCAGTGTTTGCGTCCCACTCGGGGCGGGCTGCATCGGGGCCAATAAATTTTTGCTGTGCTCTTAATACCCCGCCGTCTCGGCGTATATTGTCATCGTTAAGGTAGCCGAAAACGCTGTAGCGTAGCGTCGCAGAGTTTTGCTGAAGCAATCCGACAGGTTTGTACTGCCCATTTGGATAGCGCTCGCAGTTGGCTTCTAGGCCTTTGCTCGGATCACATACCTTGACTCGTATTCTTACCCGGTAGACACTTTTTACCTGATTGGTGCCTGAGGGAGTGTATGCGGTACGTAGTCTATTGTTGTCCCATTGGGCAGAGTTATTCGGGGTATAGGGAACCCATTCCTGGGTTTTTTCTCCAGTCGAACCTCCGCCTCCTATGCCATCGTTCCAGTTCGAGAAGAGCATATCTGTCCCCATGCCTTGGAGACGAATGTAAAAGTTGGTCCAGTCACTCTTTACGGGTGTGGCTCCAGTGATATCTGTAGCATCGATTCTGCCTTGGCCATCGGTCATGCGATTACCAAAAGTGTCTTCACCCGTATGGCGAGCTTTCTGTAGAACTGTTTGTGCGGTTGTGTCTATAACTCGATAGCCACCGGTGAGCGCGCTGCGAAATGGATCGATGGTTGGTGTTGCAGCCCAGTTGAGGAAGTTTCCACTCCATTGTCTATTGCCAGAACAAGTATGGTTCGAAGCATTAGTGTCAGGTACGAACCATTCATTGGTCTGATCGTAGACATAGCACTTGGCAGAGTTGAAGTAGCCTACATATGTATTGGCGGGTATGTACCTTCCGGTATTTGCCACAGAAATTACTGTTGGATACTCGACTGAGGGCACTAGTGCTAGATTTCCTGGCACGCCGCCGCCCCCTAGTAGTAGAGGTGTTTGGGAAATTTCGGCATGGCTAGGTGTTGCCGCAAACGCAATGCACATTGAGATGATGAAGCTGGCTTTGGCTTTTACTATATTTGAAATGGTATGGCTGGAGTTCATGACAGGGCTCCGTGGGTAAAATGATCGGCAATAGCGTCTTATTGCTCGACCAAAAAGGTGGAGCGAAGTTGTGTTTGTGATGTGGGGGCGTTATCGTCGTTAACATTGAGGCCGTAACCGTCAGACTCAACGCGGACTATGGCTCCTTCTTCATCGATAGGAGCGCCTGCTTCGGTACTGGTTCTAATCTTTGCTAGCAGGGTAATGGTGTACTCCGGGTCCTTGCTTGTCCCTGGGAAGTCATCGTAGCTGCCAGTAAGGTCTGCCGTTTCTAGGCTGCTAAGTGTACCGTCCAGAAACTTTGAGGTTACTTCTTCTTCACCTTTGCGTAGCGCGGCCTCCGATGCCTGTAGTGACAGGTTGCTGTCACGCATGTTGCTAGCCATGTTTTCTTGTAAGGACGTGCCGCGCATGCTGCTTAATCCAATGATTGTTAGTAAGAGAAGCATGATCAATGCGACGATCAAGACAGCTCCACGTTGATGCTTTGGTTTTCTAACAACTGCGATGTGGTTCATGGCAGGCGGTTCCGAACACCGATGGTGGTAGAAAATACTTGAGCCAGGCGGCGGTTTGCTATGGTGACGTCAGCACCATTGAATGCGATAACCTGATCTTCGCTGACAACGTTGGTATCTGGGCTGACGACTAGTAGCTCGATACGAACTGAGACCACATTGTCCCAATTGCTTACTTCGCCAGCATCAATGTAATCGGTGACCTGTCTGTTGATACCAGCAATGCCGTAGGTGATTTGCATGTCTTGGATCCCGTCTACGAGCTCCTCAGATATGAAATTTGAAGTGGTGCCAGAGACCTGTAAGCGCTTTCGAGCTAGCGATGGTGGTCGACCATTGTTCTCTTGCAAATAATAAATTGCATTTTGAAGCGTCAATATTTCCATCTCTCCGGTGTAATTATGGCTCCAGTATTCTTTGTCTGGTCCGCCGGGTGGGTTTTTATTGCCCGGAGTTACATTGCCTCCGCTCTGTTGTAGAACATTGGCACTGTCGTCGGTGGTGTTCTGGAATATGTCACAACCCAGTGCGTCTGAGACGAGAGTTATGGTGCCTGCTGGAATACCAGTCCCGTTGGTGCCGCTTTGTTCTGGGTCTACGTCGATTCTAGGTTGGCCGGTATCGTTACCACCATCAGCAACGAAGTCTCCCAGTCCGGTGGCGAGCTTCAGAAGTAATACATCTGTGTTTTCTACTACGTTCTGCTCATCGAGGTGAGAGGGGGCTTCGTTATCCCAACCTTCTATCGGATCGTTCAAGTCAAAAAGATCGTCTGAGGTGTCCAACATATTATTGGGCTCCCCCATGCATTGGCCTTTATAGCCGGCATTGCGTATGTCATATGTCAAGAAATCTATAGCAAATCTGCCGCTTTCTTGGACGCGAGAAAGTGCGTTGTTCGTGCTGTAAGTTTGTTTGCTGGATAGGAAGATTTGTAGGACGCCAGCTATCAGTAGCAAGCTGAGAGTAATGGCAATCATCAACTCAACCAGTGAGAGACCGGACTGTTTGTTTGGGAGGGTACGAGTCATATTTCCGTCCGGTAGGTAAACACTTCTGGATCACTTGCTGCAGCATCACTTTTAGCGATGCGTCCGCGGTTGTCGTTCCAGCGCACGTGGATTATCACCATCGAGCCGTCTTTCTCTACTTTGCCGGTGCCTTCCGGTAGTTTGAGCGCGAGGTTGTTGAGCCATTCGGCTATATCTTTCGCCGCCTGTGTACCAGTTACAGAGTTAGTGCTGGATGAAGTTGGGTAATCGATCAGGTAATCGTTGGTCAAGGCTTGCGTACGGTTAGCCCGCATGCGGTCGGCCAAGTCATAGGCCAAGAGGGTTGCTTGTGAGCGCTGATAGGCACTGTGGTTACTCTGGACGCTTGTAACTTGTAGGCCGGCCAGACCTAGCAATCCGATGGATAAAACGACCACTGCAATAAGGACCTCTATCAGGGTCGCTCCCTTTTGATGTCTGGGATGCTTGTTGGTCATTCGCAGGCGCCTTTTTCTAGGGTGGTGCTGCCGGTTGCACTTACAGATAGGGTTCGCTTCTGTTGGCCGGTGCAGTTGGAGTGTGTGACGGTCCAATCTTCATCAGTGCCCGGCGCTGCGGTTGTCATACCGTTGCTTCTGAAAATGATTCCGGTGTTTGGTCCTGTCACCACAACCCCCTGTACAGGATCCCAAACCTTGAGAACGTCATTTCCAGTCATCATCAACCACCCACCAGCCCAGTTCGTACCGTTTTCACAGTCGTCGTGGTCGGCATTGCTGCGACAAATGGCGACATTCGCACGACGTTTTACTGCTTCGGACCGAGCAAGCTGCAGTGCGCCCTGAAGCTCATTAGTCAGGGCGGATAGGCGGTTCTCCTGCAGCATATTGCTAAATGAGGGTGCAGCAAGGCTGATGACTACTGCCAGCACGGCGAGAGTAACCATGAGTTCTATCAAGGTGAACGCTCTTGAGTAATGCATGACCGATTCCGGAATTGTCGATCAGCAGAGCATTGCAGGGCTTCTTTTCAAGATGAAGCACACGGAGACATTTGGTCGCTTCGTCGGGCTGAACGGCTATCCTCCGCACCTTTGTGGATCGGCTTGGTCGCTCGATTTGGCCCTGCCTGTGATGTTGATCACGATACCGCGAATCGCGCTATCGCCATCGCAAAGGGTAAACGTACCGTTTAGGCTGTGGGTCATTCCATTTGGGCGAAAGCTCAGGTAAGAACGCCTGCGAAAATTTGTCCACTCCCAACTGTGGCGCGGATCGATATCCACGACCTTTAAAAGCAGGTCTCTGTTATTGAAGCTTCCATTTCCGTCGATATCGATGAATATTAAAAGTTTGCCCTGCCAGCGGCGGGAGTCGACGCAGGTATTCTCTCCAGAGCATATGCTTATCATCGTTCCGGTACGAATCGCCATGCCTCGAGCGTAGTTGATGCTGCTATGTAACTGGTTGATTTCGCTCACGTGCCGGTTTCTCTGTAGCATGCTGCTAACTGAGGGAGTGACGAAAGCCAGCAATATGGCGAGAACACTCAGCGTGATGAGTAGTTCCGGCAACGTTTGAGCACGTTGATGATGATTCATGGCAAGCATTCTTTTGCACTATTGATCATTGTCATCCTGACCTTTTCTGGTTTAGCTCAGGCTAGCGAAGTGTCAAGTCCTTGATATTCATATTTCCAGAGGGGTAGGTGTGGATCGTTTCTTGATTGTTGGCGGAGGTGCAATTGGTTTGCTGTCTGCCTTGATTTTGGCCAGGTCTGGACGAGCCGTCTCCCTTTTGGAAATAAGCTCGCTAGGCCGCGAATCCTCTTGGGCTGGCGGAGGTATCGTTTCGCCACTCTATCCCTGGCGCTACAGCTCTGCGGTCAGTGCGTTGGCGCACTGGTCTCAGGATTACTATCCGGGGTTCGGGCGTCGACTGCTGGACGAGACCGGGATCGACCCCGAAGTGCATGTCACCGGTTTGTACTGGCTTGATCTGGATGATGAGGCTGAGGCACTGGCCTGGGCCGGGCGGCAAGGGCGCCCTCTGGATGCAGTGGCCATGGACCAGGTGTATCGCCAGGTTCCGGTGCTGGGTGAGGGCTTCGGTTGTGCCATTCATATGCCGGGTGTAGCTAACGTGCGTAACCCGCGCTTGGTCAAGGCGTTGCACGCGGCTCTGGACGCAATGCCGAACGTGGAGCTGCGCGAACAGTGCCCGGTTACGGGGTTTATCCAGGAAGGTGGGCAGGTACGCGGAGTGACCACCGCAGACGGCGAGATTCGTGCTGATCGCGTGGTGCTGGCCGCCGGTGCCTGGAGTGGCGAGCTGCTCAAGACGCTTGGTCTGCAATTGCCAGTCGAACCGGTAAAGGGCCAGATGATTCTGTACAAGTGCGCAGAAGACTTTCTGCCGAGCATGGTGCTGGCCAAGGGGCGTTATGCGATCCCGCGGCGCGACGGGCATATTCTGGTTGGCAGCACGTTGGAATATGCCGGTTTCGACAAGACGCCGACCGACGATGCGCTTGGGAGCTTAAAGGCATCTGCAGAGGAGTTACTGCCTGCACTCAGGGATGCCGAGGTCGTCGGGCATTGGGCCGGGTTGCGACCGGGCTCGCCGGAGGGCATTCCCTTTATTGGGGAGTTGCCTTCGCATCCAGGCCTGTGGCTCAACTGCGGACATTTCCGCAACGGCCTGGTGCTGGCACCTGCGTCCTGCCAATTGCTGGCCGATCTGATACTTGGGCGTGAGCCGATCATCGAGCCCGCTCCCTACGCGCCAGTGGGGCGTCTGCAGCTTTAGGCTGGGAGTCGCGCTTCGCAGAGCGAAGCACTGGCGCGTTGCGGGCCGTGCCGAATGCTTCGCCTCAGGGGACGCTCAGTCGATGCCGAGTTTTTTCAGGCGGTAACGCATCGAGCGGAAGGTGAGGCCCAGGCGCTGTGCCGCTGCGGTGCGGTTCCAGCGGGTTTCCTCGAGCGCTTGCATGATCAGCTTGCGCTCGATGCCCTCCAGGTAGTCTTCAAGGTTGTCGATCTGCGCCAGGCTGGTTTCACCATTGTCGTTGCCCGGCCCGCTGGTGTCCGCCAGGCGCAGGTCTGCCGGGCTGATCTGATCGTCTTCACACAGCGTATATGCGCGTTCCAGCATGTTCTCCAGCTCGCGCACGTTGCCGGGGAAACGATAGTTCTTCAGTTTTTCCAGGGCATCGGGTTGCAGCTTCGCCGCGGCCAGGCCAGTGCCTTCGGCCAGGCGTGCGAGCATGACGTCGGCCAGTTGCGCAATGTCTTCACGGCGTTCACGTAGCGACGGTACGCGCAGTTCGATGACGTTGAGGCGGTAATAGAGGTCCTGACGGAAGCGGCCGGCCGCGACTTCGGCGGCAAGGTCCTTGTGCGTGGCGCAAAGAATGCGCACATCGACCACGACTTCCTGCTGTCCGCCGACGGCGCGTACGGCTTTCTCTTGAATCGCACGCAGCAGTTTGACCTGCATCGGCAGGGGCAGGTCAGCCACCTCGTCGAGGAACAGGGTCCCGCCGTTGGCCGCCTGGAACAGGCCCTGTTTGTCTTCGATGGCGCCGGTGAAGCTGCCTTTCTTGTGACCGAAGAACTCGCTTTCCATCAGTTCGGAAGGGATGGCGCCGCAGTTGACTGGCACGAACGGCTGCTCGACGCGTGGTCCCTGTTCGTGAATCAGGCGGGCGACCAGCTCCTTGCCGCTGCCGGACTCGCCGCTGATGTACACCGGCGCCTGGCTGCGGGAGAGCTTCTGGATCTGTTTGCGTAGCGATTTCATCGGTGGAGAGTCGCCCAGCAGGCGACTGTCGACCGGCGCCTCGTCACCTTCGGGAGAGCGAATGCGCAATGCCGCGGCGACCAGCTCACGCAGGCGAGCGAGGTCCACCGGCTTGGTGACGAAGTCGAAGGCACCGGCCTTGAGCGCGTTGATCGCGGTATCCAGGCTGCCGTAGGCGGTGATCATCGCCACCGGTACTTGCGGGTGACGCTGCTGGATATGCTGAACCAGATCGAGACCAGTACCGTCCGGCAGGCGCATGTCGGTGAGGCACAGATCGAAGGGCTCACGTGCCAGCCACTCGCGCGCCTCCTTGACGTTACGGGCGCTGCGGGTGTCCAGCTTCATCCGCCCGAGGGTGATTTCCAGTAGCTCGCGGATATCGGGTTCGTCGTCAACGATCAGGGCTCTCTGGCGGGTCATGGTCAGCTCAGTTTGCGCGGATGGGCGAAGGTGATGCGGAAGCAACTGCCACCACTTTCGCGGGGTTTGTAGTCGAGACGGGCCTGATTGCTCTGGCACAGCTCACGGGAAATATACAGGCCGAGCCCGGTACCCTTGTTTTCGGTGGTGTAGAAGGGCTCGAAGATATGTTGCTCCTGCTCAACGGGCACGCCAGGGCCGTCGTCGAGAACCTCCAGTACCGGCAGATCGCTCTTCTCGTCACGGAACAGGCGTAGCCAGACCTGACCAAGCCTGTGTTGCTGGGCACTGTAGCGCAGCCCGTTCTGCACCAGGTTGGTCAGTACCTGAGTCAGCTGGTGCGGGTCCATGCGTGTCTGCAGGCTGCCGCTCTGGGTTTCCAGATGAACCTGCCGGTCGGCTGGCGCCGAGCTGCGGAATTCGCTGGCGAAGCGGTGCAGCCAGTATTTCAGGTCGAGCAGCTGTGGTTCGGCCTGGCGTCGACGTGACAGCTGCAGGACGTTCTCGATCACCAGGTTCATGCGTTTGGAGTGGTCCTGGATGATCTGCGTCAGGCGCAGGTCAGGCCCCTGCAGATCCTCAGACTCCTGCAGCAGTTGCGCGGCATGGCTGATGGCGCCGAGCGGGTTGCGAATCTCGTGGGCGATGCCTGCGGTCAGGCGGCCGAGTGAGGCCAGCTTGAGCTGTTGTGCCTGCTGCGCGATCTGCGAGATGTCGTCGAGAAACACCAGCGTGTGCTGCTGATCGCCACGTTGCAGGGAAATGAAGCTGGGTTGCAGCACGGGGCCGTCGACCTGTGCCTGCAGACTGTCCGGGCGCAGGGTCGGATTGTGCAGCCACTGCTGCAGGCGTTTGAGCAGTTCGGGGCAGTGCGGGTCGATGATCTTGCCGCTGAGTTCGCCGCGCCCAAGCAGCTTCGTCGCGCCCTGGTTCGCCAGCAGTACCCGGTGTTGGGTGTCCAGTACCAGGATGCCGGTGCGCATGCGCTGGATGATCTGTTCGTTGAGCTCTTCCAGGTTGGCGACGTCGGCCGCGCGTTGTTCGGCCAGGCTCTCGCTCAATTGCAGGCGGCGGGTGATGCCCTGGATGAACAGTGCACCGGCAAAGCACAGGGCGCCGAGGGCACCGGCTTGCACGTACTGTGCGACGGCAGCAGGGCGGCTGAGGCTGAGGTAGAAGGTCAGGTAGATCAGTGCGATGGCCGCTATTGCGGCGATCAGCAGGCCGATGCGCCCGCGTAGCAGGATGTTGGCGATCGCCACGGCAACCACCAGCAGGTTGCCGATGCCACTTGGCGTGCCGCCGGCCGCATAGAACAGGCCGGAGAGGAAGATCACATCCACCAGCGCCAGGCTGAACAACTGCACCAGGTGCTTGGGTTTCTGTACCAGCACGGCGATGAAGATGTTCAGGATCAGATAGATCCAGCTGGCGGTACGAAACAGACCGATATGCACGACGTCCAGCAACTGCTCATCGAGATTGCTGGAAATGAGCAGCACCAGCGCCAGGCCGATGATCAGGCGATAGAAATGATAGAGCCGCAGGATGCGCCGCCCCTGGGCGCCGCCCTGTACGTCTATATCAGCGGTCACCTGTACGCGAGCCTTGTTCGAGGTGAGCCTGGCTGCAGTACCACTGCTGATCCTGGCTCAAGGCCTGGGTCTTGGGGATGTGTACCCCGCAGTGAGCGCAGCGCACCATTGGCGCCGCGGCATCCTCGCGGGTGCGAGTCGTTCGGGGTTTGCTGATGAAGCGGCGCCAGATCCAGATTGCGGCAAAGATGATCGCGATCCAGAACAGCAGGCGAAACAGGCCCATGTCGTGCTCTTTTGTTCGTTTGAAAGCGGCAGTTTAGCCAAGCTGAAGGCATCGGCACAGTGGCTGGGTGACAGCCTGTGCGTTGTTTCCGGGCAATAAAAAGGGAGGCCGTGGCCTCCCTTGTTGCGTGACCTGGCGGTCAGTCGAACAGACCGAAGGTCAGATAGCTCCAGAACGAGCGTTTTTTCTCGGTTTCGCCGGTCTTGGCGTCCTGCTGCAGCTCGCGTGGAATCTGCTGTTCGGCCTCTTCGTACTGGCGGATCACATCCTGGCTGGCGCGGGTTTCGCCCGGCGGCAGCGGGGTGTCGGTTTCGATCAGGCCGAGGGTGGCTTTGGCCAGCCAGGAGCGGTTGTCGGCTTCTTCCTCGCGCGGTACGAACTCGCCGCTTTCCAGGCTTGGGTGATCCGGGTAGTTGAGCTTGAGGGTTTCCAGGCTGGCAGCGGCCAGGTCGTCCAGAGACAGGCGCTGATAGGCCTCGGTCATGATCGCCAGGCCGTCACCGACCGACGGGGTTTCCTGGAAGTTTTCCACGACGTAGCGGCCGCGGTTGGCAGCAGCGACATAGGCCTGACGGGTCAGGTAGTAGTGGGCAACGTGCACTTCGTAGGCCGCCAGCAGGTTGCGCAGGTAGATCATGCGTTGCTTGGCATCCGGTGCGTAACGGCTGGTCGGATAGCGGCTGGTGAGCTGGGCGAACTCGTTGTAAGAGTCGCGGGCGGCACCCGGATCACGCTTGGTCATGTCCAGCGGCAGGAAGCGCGCCAGCAGGCCGCGGTCCTGATCGAACGAAGCCAGGCCCTTGAGGTAGTAGGCGTAATCGACGTTGGCATGTTGCGGGTGCAGGCGGATGAAACGCTCGGCCGAAGACTTGGCGGCTTCCGGCTCGGCATTCTTGTAGTAGGCGTAGATCAGCTCGAGTTGCGCCTGTTCGGCGTAGCGACCGAACGGATAGCGCGACTCCAACGCTTTCAGCTTGGAAATGGCCTGGGTATAGCTGCGGTTGTCCAGGTCGGCTTGAGCCTGCTGGTACAGCTCCACCTCGCTGAGGTTTTCATCGACCTCCGGCTGCTTGGAGGAGCAGGCGGCGGTAAGGGCGAGGATGGCGATCAGCAGCAGGTGTTTCACTTGCATGGCGGCTTGCGTCCCTGTGACGGCCGCGGGGCCGTCCTGTTATGATGAGCGCCCCCGGAAAACCCTGGGGCAAAGACGCCGTATTTAACCACAAGCCTGACGCCGAAACCAAAGGCCAGGCTCCCGCCGTTGCCGAACATGACTTCTATAGACAAACAGCTGATCCAACTCCAGGCCGTCGTCCCCTTCGAACAGGGCGGCCAACGCCTCGACCAGGTGGCTGCGCAGCTGTTTGGCGAGTACTCCCGTTCGCGTCTGTCCACCTGGATCAAGGAAGGACGTCTGACTGTCGATGGCGCCGTGGCACGTCCGCGTGACACCGTGCATGCCGGCTCGAACCTGGTGCTCGATGCCGAGCAGGAGGCCCAGGGCGAGTGGGTGGCGCAGGACATCGAGCTGAACATCGTCTATGAGGACGAACACCTGCTGGTGATCGACAAACCGGCTGGATTGGTGGTCCACCCGGCCGCCGGGCACGCCGATGGCACCCTGCTCAATGCCCTGTTGCACCACGTGCCGGATATCGTCAACGTGCCGCGCGCCGGCATCGTTCACCGTCTGGACAAGGACACCACCGGACTGATGGTGGTAGCCAAGACTCTGCAAGCGCAGACCAACCTGGTCGAACAACTGCAGAAGCGCACCGTCAGTCGTATCTACGAGTGCATCAGCGTGGGTGTGATCACCGCCGGCGGCACCATCGATGCGCCTATCGGTCGCAGTTCCAGCCAGCGTCAGCGTATGGCGGTGACTGATGGCGGCAAACCGGCGATTACCCACTATCGGGTGCTGGAGCGCTACCGCTCGCACACCCATGTGCGGGTCAAGCTGGAAACCGGACGCACGCACCAGATTCGTGTGCACATGAGCCACGTCGGCTATCCGCTGGTGGGCGATCCGGTTTACGCCGGGCGCTTCCGTATCCCACCTGCCGCCAGCCAGAGCCTGGTGCAGAGCCTGAAGGAGTTCCCGCGTCAGGCCCTGCATGCGCGCTTTCTCGAGCTCGATCATCCGGCCACTGGCAAGCGCATGAAGTGGGAGTCGCCGTTGCCGGATGACTTGGTCTGGCTGCTCACCCTGCTGCGTCAGGATCGTGAGGCCTTCGTCGGGTGAGCGCGCACGACTGGCTGACGCCCGACTGGCCTGCGCCGGCTAACGTAAGGAGCTGCGTCACCACCCGTAGTGGCGGCGTCAGCGCGGCGCCGTTCGATACCTTCAACCTGGGCGATCATGTCGATGACGACCCGGCTGCTGTGGCGAGCAACCGTGCCCATCTGGTCGATGTGCTCGGTTGCCAGCCAGCCTGGCTGCGCCAGGTGCACGGCATCGCCGTGGCGCCAGCCGATCCTGCCGTGGTCATCGAAGCCGACGGCAACTGGACGGCCACGCCCGGTATCGCCTGCACGGCTATGACTGCCGATTGCCTGCCGGCGCTGTTCTGCGATCGCGCAGGTAGCCGTGTTGCCGCGGCCCATGCCGGCTGGCGCGGCCTGGCCGGCGGCGTGCTGGAGGCCGCCGTGTGGGCGCTGGATATCGCGCCACAGGAACTGCTGGTGTGGCTCGGCCCGGCCATCGGGCCAGCGGCGTTCGAAGTGGGCGCCGAGGTACGTGAGGCCTTCGTGCGCCAGCATGACGAGGCGGCCGGTGCATTCCTGCCCAGCGTCAACGCCGGCAAGTTCATGGCCGATATCTACCAGTTGGCGCGCATTCGTCTGGCGGCAATTGGCGTCAACGCGGTCTTCGGCGGCGGGCTGTGTACCTATAACGATCCACGCTTCTATTCTTATCGGCGCAGCCCCCGCACCGGGCGCTTCGCTTCGCTGATCTGGCTGCAGCCCTGAGCCTGAGGTTAGATCACGCGGTCCACCAGAACAGTGCCGTCCAGTCCTTATGCTCGCCCGGCCAATAGCAGCCAGATCGCCCCGAGCGAGCTGTAGGAGCGGCTTTAGCCGCGATGCGTTTCGCGGCTGAAGCCGCTCCTACAGATTTGAGTGGATCACGCCCCGTCGATGAGCGTGGTATCGGCTTCGGAAGGGGCTTCTCATCCAATTACTCTGTTCTAGCTCTTAATCACCATCATCAATAGTGCTGTTTCGGGCGAGACGACCGGTCATATGCTCGGCGCCATGAACAGCATTCGACTCGACAAGCGCGACCTGATCCTGAGCAAAGGCTCGGCGGTGATGACCCGTCGCGGCTATCACGGTACCGGCGTGCTGGAGATCGTCCAGGCGGCCGGGATCCCTAAGGGCAGCTTCTATCACTATTTCGCCAGCAAGGAAGACTTTGCCTTGCAGGCGCTGGCGTTTATCTACCGTCCGCGTCTGCAGCGTTACGCCCAGGCATTGAACGACCCGGCACTGAGCCCGCGTGCGCGCATCCTCGGCTATTACCGCGAGCTGCTGGCGCATTTCGCCCGTCAGGAAACGCCGCAGTATCACTGCTTCATCGGCAGCCTGAGTTTCGAAATGAGCGAGATGCTGCCAGCCATCGGCGCCGAGGTTGCTGCTATCCAGCAGGCCTCGGTGGATATCCTGCGTGATTGCCTGGCACAAGCGCAGGCAGCCGGTGAGCTACCTGTCGATGAGGACTGCAGCAATCTCGCCACCTTTATCAGCGACGCCTGGCAGGGCGTGCTGGCGCGTCTCAAGGTAGGCCGCAGTCTGCAGCCGCTGGACGCTTTCGTCACCCGCCTGGAGCGCTTGCTGCAGGCCTGCTAACCATCAAATCCCAGAGGAAAGATCATGAGCGCTCCCGTTCAAGCCCTGTTCGCCCCGTTTCGCCTCGGTAACCTGGAGCTGCCGACCCGTGTGGTCATGGCGCCGATGACCCGCTCCTTCTCGCCGGGCGGTGTGCCCAATGCCAAGGTCGTCGAGTACTACCGGCGCCGGGCTGCGGCGGGTGTGGGCCTGATCGTCACCGAAGGCACCACCGTCGGTCATAAGGCTGCCAATGGCTACCCGAACGTGCCGCGTTTCTACGGTGAGGACGCGCTGGCCGGCTGGAAACAGGTGGTCGATGCGGTACACGCCGAGGGCGGCAAGATCGTCCCGCAGCTCTGGCACGTCGGTAACGTGCGCCGCCTGGGCACCGAGCCGGATGCCAGCGTGCCCGGCTATGGCCCGATGGAGAAGGTCAAGGACGGCCAGGTGGTGGTGCACGGCATGACTCAGGCCGATATCGACGAAGTGATTGCCGCCTTCGCCCAGGCTGCGCGTGATGCCAAGGCCATCGGCATGGATGGCGTGGAGATCCACGGTGCCCACGGTTACCTGATCGACCAGTTCTTCTGGGAGGGCAGCAACCAGCGCACCGATGGCTACGGCGGTGATCTGGCCGCGCGTTCGCGTTTCGCCATCGAGCTGATCCAGGCCGTGCGCGCGGCGGTCGGCCCGAATTTCCCGATCATTCTGCGTTTCTCGCAGTGGAAGCAGCAGGACTACAGCGCACGTCTGGTGCAGACCCCGGAAGCACTGGAGGCCTTCCTCAAGCCGCTGTCCGAGGCCGGCGTGGATATCTTCCATTGCTCGACCCGTCGATTCTGGGAGCCTGAGTTCGAAGGCAGCGATCTCAACCTGGCGGGTTGGACGCGTCAGCTCACTGGCAAGCCGACCATCACCGTCGGCAGTGTCGGCCTGGATGGCGAGTTCCTGCAGTTCATGGTCAAGACCGACAAGGTGGCGGCGCCGGCCAGCATCGAGAACCTGCTCGAGCGCCTGAACAAGGAGGAGTTCGACCTGGTGGCTGTAGGCCGTGCGCTGCTGGTCGACCCGGACTGGGCGCTGAAGGTGCGTGAAGGTCGCGAGCAGGACATCCTGCCGTTCAGCCGGGATGCGCTGACCACGCTGGTCTGAGGTGCGCCGATTATAGGGCGCGCCGCGTGGCCCTTTTCGGCAGTTGCCGGTGCGCACGGCGCACCCTACGGACTCTGACCTGATCAGGCTTCGTGGTGCAGGCGTCGCCCCTCGTGGCGCGGCTCCTGCAGCCATGCGCTTGCCTGGATCACCCGCCTTTGTTGAGCATCTTGCTGCGCATTGCATCCGCTGTGGCGACTTCGCAGTCCTGAGGTTCTGGCCGCATGACGCTGCGCAAGTGTTGTTCGAACTGCGTCACGATGCCGTCCCATCCAAGGTGACTGGCGTGGCGACGGGCATTGAGGCGGATGCGACGGAGAGTCTCCCCATCTTCAAGCAGTTCACAGGCGGCTTCGCAGAATCCAGCTTCATCGGCCGGGCGGGCAAGCATGCCGTTGTGGCCGTGGTGAATGTGCTGGGCAGCGGCGGCCTGGTCGAATGCCACCACCCCCAGACTCGAGGCCAGTGCCTCGAGCACGACGTTGCCGAAAGTCTCCGACAGGCTGGGAAACAGGAACAGATCGCCGCAAGCGTAGTGCGTGGCTAACGCCTCGCCACGCTGCAAGCCGCAGAACAGGGCGTCAGGCAGTTGCTCCTGAAGGCTGCCGCGTAGCGGGCCATCTCCTACCAGGATCAGGCGCATACGTCGCTCTGGCTGAGCCTTTTGCAGTGCCTGATAGGCCTTCACCAGCAGGCTCAGGTTCTTTTCCGCCGCCAGCCGGCCAACATGCAGTACGGCCAGGTCGTCAGGCCCCAGGCCCCAGCTTTCGCGCAGGGCGTCACTGCGCTTGCGGGGGTGAAAAAGCTGACTGTCGACGCCACGGGCGAGCAGGGCCAGTCGTTCGAAGTCGCGACGTTCCAACTCGACCTTTTGCCCGCTGCTCGGCACCAGAGTCATCTGCGTGCGGTTGTGGAACCAGCGCAGATAGTTGGTCATCGCCCGGGTCAGCAGGCCGACGCCGTAGTGGCCGGTGTACTGCTGGAAATTGGTGTGAAAGCCGCTGATAACCGGAATGGCCAGGCGCCTGGCTGCGCGCAGGGCAGAAAGCCCCAGTGGCCCTTCGGTGGCGATGTAGAGCACATCCGGGCGCTGCCTCTTCCAGCGGCGCAGCAGCTTGTGCAGTGAGGACTGGCCCCATTGCAGGCCTGGATACCCCGGTAGCGGCCAGCCTCGCGTAAGTAGCAGATCGGCCTCGGCTACCGCTGCTGGATCGGTGTCCTGCCGCGGGCGTATCAGTTGTACGCGATGGCCGCGGCAGCGCAAACCATCGACCAGACGACCGAGGGTGTTGGCGACGCCATTGATTTCCGGCGGGAAGGTTTCGCTGATCAGCGCTATGTGCAGAGAAGATACGTTCATGCACGCAGTCTCTGCTCAGGTCATGTAGTGGATATGACGCTTTGGTTGCGCTTGTGTGTCAGGCGCGCGGGGCGTGCCCTAGCACGCGCACGCCAGTCCGCTCGCCAGGTTCAGCGTTCTGCCAGTGGCTGCTCGCCGCGTTCGCGGACCCAGAACAGCGTGGCCCCTGCCACCGCCGCCGGCATCATCAGAATGTTCAGCCCCGGCACCAGCAATGCGGCGTAGGTGATGCCGCCGAAGCTCAGGCTCTGCCAGCGTTTCTCGCGCAACCAGGCAAGCATGTCCTGCCAGCTCATCTTGTTGTTGTCGGCGGGGTAGTCGATGTACTGGATCGCCATCATCCAGACACCGAACAACAGCCACAGTGGCGCAGCTATCAGGTTCACCACCGGGATGAAACTGAGAATCAGCAGGCCAATGGCGCGGGGCAGGAAGTAGCCCAGCTTGCGCATCTCGCGGCCCATGGTCCGTGGCACCATCGCGGCCAGCTCAGCCCAGCTGAAGGGGGGGAAGTGGTCCTTGCCGCGCGCTACCACTTCCACCTTCTCCGCGAGAAAACCGTTGAACGGCGCGGCGATGATATTGGCCAGCATGGTGAAGGTGAAGAACACCATCAGCAGCACCAGCACCACGAACAACGGCCAGAGAATGTACTGCAGAAAGCTCAACCAGCTCGGCAGGCTGGGCATGAAGGTATCGACCCAGCCGCTGAACTGCTGCACGGCGAAGCCAATCATGGTGGCGAACAGGATCAGGTTGACCGCCAGCGGTAACAACACGAACAGGCGCAGGCCGGGGCTCAGAATCAGTTTCAGGCCTTCACGCAGGTATTGCGGGCCGGACAGTACAGGAACGGCTGGCATGGAAGACTCCAGAATGATGAATGAGCGCGACCATACCGATTTCAGTGCGGGGGTGAAAGTTCAGTGGCTCACTCCTGGGGTGCGCTCTGCGCAATCTGCGCCATCACGATGTGGTTGCGTTGCCGCTTGGCCAGATACATGGCGCTGTCGGCCGCTTTGATCAGTGTGGTCGGATCCTGGCCGTTGACCGGGCAGAGGGCGATGCCGATGCTCGGTGTGACGAAGTCGATGCAGTGGCCGGCGATTTCGAAGGGCTTCTGCAGGGCGCTGATCAGGCGTTCGCCGACGACCTGCGCGGTCTCGACGCAGGTGTCGGCAACCAGCAGGGTGAATTCATCGCCACCAAGGCGGTAGAGGCGGTCCGGCTGGCGCAGTGCGTGTTGCAGACGCAGGGCGATGGCTCGCAGTAATTCGTCGCCGACATCATGGCCAAAATGGTCATTGACCTGCTTGAAGTGGTCCAGATCGATGAAGAACAGCGCCAGCTGGGTGCTCTGGTTCAGAGCGTTGGCAACCTCCTGGCGCAACTGCTCGAGAAATGCCTTGCGGTTGCCAAGACCGGTCAGCGTGTCGTGGTAGGCCAGGGTGTGCAGCTTGCGCTGTTGCGAGGCTTGCGCGCTGACATCGCGGAGAATGCCACGATAGCCAGCGAACTGGCCGTCGCTGCCATGAATGACCGACAGGCGCGCCTCGAAGTCGCCAAGGCTGCGATTCTTGCGGCGCAGTGGCGTGGTGAGGGTGCGCAGGCTGATGTCGTCGCGGGCATTGTGGAAATACTGCAAAGCCTTTGCGATATGGATACGCAGCAGCAGCCGGGTGAACGGGCTGCCCAGCAGTTCCTCGCTGCTGTAACCGAGCAGCTTGCTCATGGCGCTGTTGACCCGCTGGAAGCAGCCGTTCTCGTCCACCTCGAAGTAGCCATCCTGGATCGACTCGAGAATGGCACGGTCACGCTCCTCGCTCTGTTCCAGGCGCTCGAGCATACGATTCAGGGCGCTGCCCAACTGGCCCAGTTCATCGCGGCCCAGGTCCGTAAGCCTTGGCAGTCTGTCCTGGTCGCCGATACCGTCGACTTCACGGTTGAGCGCTTCGAGACGCCTGAGCAGCCAGAATTCGAGGCCAGCATAGACCGCCACTGCCGCACCGAGGACGATGGAAAAACTGATTGCCAGGAAGAAGTGCAGGGCGTCACGTCCGCCGCTGTAACTGCTGCGCTGCGTGGTAATGCGCAGTGCCAGTTCCGGTGCGTGCTGGTGAGTGTCGAGCTGCAGTATCAGGCGCTGGCGATTGTCCGGCAGCAACTGTCGCGGGCTGATCTTGACGCTGAGTGCCTCGCTGCCATGTTCGTGCTGCCAGCCTTCTGTGTCTGCTGGCGCCGGAAGGAATTCGACTTCGCCGGTGAACTGATGGCCCAGCGTTGCCATGCGTGAAGGGTTGAAGAAACGCCCGGCGACAAAGGTGCCTGCGGCCGGTGCTTCGCCCCCGTTGTTGCTGATAGCGCTGCTCAAAAGCAGCACTGGCACACCGCGAATCAACAGGAACTGGGCGGTCGTGAACTCGGGGTCGCCATTCGGGCTGAGGATGCCCATCTGCGCGCTGCGCGTGTACAGCTCGCTGCGCAGGTCGGCGCGGGTCTGGGCCTCGGCTGAGCCCAGTAGCAGGAGGTCGTCGGTGTCCAGCTGAGCCCAACGCTCGAGCAGCAGGCGGCCTTGGGCGTCGAACATGGCCATGAAGTCGAAGTCGTAGTTCTCCAGTTCGGCTGCATCGAGATCCTGTTGCAGATACTGGTCCAGCGGGCTGCGGGCCAGGGCGACGTCATAACTCTGGTCCCACCAGCCGTAGCTGCGCAGCAGCTGTGAAGCCTGCTCGATATGATCGAGCAGGATGTGCTGTGCCTTGCTGGCTGCATCCCAGAGCGCCTGTTGGTCCTGCTGGTCGAAGCGGCGTAGCAGCAGTTGGTCCGACAGGAGCTGAACGATCAGAAGGGTCGCTACCAGCAACGGCGCAAAGAGTGAGAACAGGCGTTTGCGCAGGCTCATCAGGGCTTCGTCCTCGTCGCTACCGCCTCAGTATAGTGAGGACCTGGCTCGTTGCCGGGGCGATAGGCGCTCTCTATCCGAGGGATTGGCGATGGGTATTTCCGCCGTCGCAAGCTGGCCGATAGTCTGAGGCCACTTTCTTTTTTGCGGGGCTTTCAGTCTTTACAAGCCTTCCCCTAGCGCTTCGAAAGTCCCGTTTTTATTGCTGCCGGCGCGACGAGCCGGCAAGGAGTTGCAGATGTCTGCCGTTCGTCACGCCCGCGTCATCATCCTGGGCTCGGGACCCGCCGGCTACAGCGCCGCCGTGTACGCCGCACGCGCCAACCTCAAGCCGCTGCTGATCACGGGCATCCAGGCTGGTGGGCAGCTGACCACCACCACCGAGGTGGATAACTGGCCAGGCGACCCTCATGGCCTGACCGGCCCGGTCCTGATGCAGCGCATGCAGGAGCATGCCGAGCGCTTCGAGACGGAGGTGGTCTTCGACCACATCAACGCCGTCGATCTGGCCGGCAAGCCCTTCACCCTGGTGGGTGACAGTGCCACCTACAGTTGCGACGCGCTGATCATCGCTACCGGCGCCAGTGCACGTTATCTGGGGCTGCCCAGCGAAGAGGCGTTCATGGGGCGCGGTGTTTCGGCGTGCGCGACCTGCGATGGCTTCTTCTACCGCGGTCGTGAGGTGGCGGTAGTCGGCGGTGGCAATACCGCCGTCGAGGAGGCGCTGTATCTGGCCAATATCGCCAGCAAGGTGACGCTGATCCACCGCCGCGAGACCTTCCGTGCCGAGAAAATCCTGCAGGACAAACTGCGTGCGCGTATTGCCGAGGGCAAGATCGAGTTGCAGCTCAATGCTGAAGTCGACGAAGTACTGGGCGATGCCAGCGGTGTCACCGGTGTACGTCTCAAGCAGTACGGCGGGGCCTATCGCGAGCTGAAGGTGGACGGCTTGTTCGTCGCCATTGGCCATACGCCCAATACCAGGCTCTTCGAAGGTCAGTTGACGCTGAAGGATGGCTACCTGGTGGTCGACGGCGGTCGTGAGGGCAATGCCACCGCAACCAATATCCCCGGCGTATTCGCCGCCGGAGACGTGGCCGATTCGGTCTATCGTCAGGCGATCACTTCGGCCGGTGCTGGCTGCATGGCGGCGTTGGATGTGGAGCGCTATCTCGACGGGCTTTGAGTCCTGTTGTGGATCAAGCCCTGTTATCGCGAGATGACGGGGCTTTTTATT